>JBCDIM010000130.1:0-1572 GCA_038749105.1 Planctomycetota bacterium | reverse complement strand
GTTCGCGTTGCGGCGCGTCTTCTCGCATGAGCGTGAGGTACGGGGCGACGAACGCCCACTCGTCGTCCGTGACGTCGCTGGGGTAGGGCTTCCTTGCCATGAGCAAGGGTAGGCTCTATAGAAAGTGCATAACAGGCTCTAGTACTACAGCCGCGGATCGTACGTATACTTCTATCGGCGGGTATCGGATCGCCTGCCGGGAAGGAGCTGCGGCATGGAAGCTGCGATGGTTCATGGGTGGTCGGATCGGCTGGATGAGTTGCTCACGCGGATCGGGGAGCACTTCTCGCGGCGAGACCTGCGGGGGCGTGCGTGGGGCTATGTGCGTGGGCTGCTCGGGGGCGTGGAGCGGAAGAATGGCTGGCAGCTGGCCGAGCACGCGGGGCACGCGACGCCCGATGGGTTGCAGCGTCTGCTGGGGCCTGCGAAGTGGGACGCCGACGCGGTGCGTGACGAGGTGCAGCGGTACGCGGCCGAGCACCTCTTGGCGCACGGCCCGCGCTCTCCCGGGGGCGGGGGTGGTGTCTTGATCGTCGACGAGACGGGCTTCTTGAAGAAGGGCACCAAGAGCTGCGGGGTGCAGCGTCAGTACTCGGGCACGGCCGGGCGCATCGAGAACTGCCAGGTCGGGGTGTTCCTGGCGCTGAGCGGTCCCGGGGGCCGTTGCCTGATCGACCGCGAGCTCTATCTGCCCAAGGCGTGGTGCGAGGACACGGCGCGTCGCCGTGAAGCCCATGTGCCCGATGAGATGGCTTTCGCGACCAAGCCACAGCTGGCCCGGCGGATGCTCCGGCGGGCGTTGGACGCTCCCGGGGGCGGGTTGGAGCCGGAGTGGGTGTTGGGCGACGAGGTGTATTCGGATTATGAGACAAGGCGTTTTCTGGAGTCGCGGGGCCGGGCGTATGTGCTCGCGGTGTCGGCCGGCCAACGGCTGTGGGTGGGGTTCGAGCAGCAGAAGGTCTCCCGGATCGCCGACGATCTGGAGGAAGATCGGTGGTGGTCGTGGAGCGTCGGAGAGGGGGCCAAGGGCCCGCGGGTGTACCGGTGGGCGGCGGCGAGATTCGGGGTACCGACCGACACCGGGATGAGCCGCTGGCTGCTGATCCGCCGCCCTCTCGACCGCGACGAAGCCGGCGACCGGGCCTACTACCTGTGCGCGGCTCACCCGGGGGCGTCGCCGCAGGACCTCGCGACGGCGGCGGGTAAACGTTGGGCGATCGAGACCTGCTTCCAGACCGCCAAGCAGGAGACCGGCCTCGACGAGTACGAGGTCCGCACGTGGCACGGCTGGCACCGCCACGTCACCCTGTCGATGCTGGCGTTGGCCTTCCTCGCCGCCGTACGGGCCGAAGCCGAACCGCCGAACTGCGGTAAAAAAGGGAGCCTGACCTGGTGCCGCTGACCGAGCCGGAGGTCCGCCGCCTGCTGATCAAGATCGCATGGCCGCGGCTCGATCATTCCGAACAAACCCTGGTCTGGTCACGCTGGCGACGCCGACATCAGGCCACCGCAAGGCGAGCCCACTACAGGGCAAGACCACCCAACTACGATCCGCGGCTGTAGTACTAGGCC
>JBCDIM010000129.1:0-1667 GCA_038749105.1 Planctomycetota bacterium | reverse complement strand
CGTAACACCGCCCCTTGAGTGTCGGCGTCTTCGGCCACCTCGCGGCCGACCGGCCCCGCGTCACCCAAACCCGCAGCAAACGCCGACGTCATCCGGTACGCGATTTCCTCGAGCGGGCAGCCCAGATAGCCGTGCCGCAGCACCCCGTCGGCGTACACAAGCAGAAACCGCAGCCGGCCCAGCCGCGACCACTGCACCACATGGACCAGTTCGTGAAACAGCAACGCCTCGTCATCCACCAGCTCCGGCCGAACCACCACGTCCCACCCGAACGTGATCCCCGACGCACCACCCGGCCCGACGGAAGTGTCCGGCCGCCACCGTTCGAACAGCCGCACGATCCCCGGCACCGGCGGCACCCCAGGGATCAATCGAACGCGATCGAACAGACCCGCAGGCCAAGAAAACGCCGCGTTGAGCCGCTCCACAATCGCCGGATCAATCCGTCGCCGCAAGTCCCGCCGAGATAACACCTGCCACCTGATCCACAGGTCAATCCCAATCACCAGCGGCAGGAGCAAAAGGCTACGCACACCAACAAGCTAGCCGGAGCGGATGCCCTAAGCATGTAGCGGGGGACACGAAGCGTCCCGCTCCCCCCACTCGCCTAACCGGACCCACCGCGAGCACCTTCGGTGCACCCGCAACACGCAAACGAGACGTCTTCCCGAACGGGTTTGCAGCACTTGACGACCACCATCCATCGACCGGCGAGCCAGGGCGTGTCGCCCCGGAGGTGTCACGGAAAACGCCGAAGGGCGAATCAAGGATTCCAAATGTGACAGGTGCAACGCAGCATTGAAACACTCGCACGACCTACGGGCACCGCGGGTCCGCCGGGCCGACCCGGCCCGGCTCGCTGGGTGCAAGTGACGCGTCTACGCCATTTCGCGTTAGTCGTCTTCGGTCGAATCGGCGTCAGCGGGAGCGGCGAGGACGCCCTTCTTCTCGAGGACGAGGCGCTTCATCTCGTCGAAGAGGTCGGGGTTGTCGCGGAGGAATTGTTTGGAGTTCTCGCGGCCCTGGCCGAGGCGGACTTCGCCAAAGCTGAACCAGGCGCCGGACTTCTGGGCGACGTCTTCTTCGACGGCGAGGTCGAGCAGGTCGCCGGAGGCGGAGATGCCCTCGTCGAACATGATGTCGAACTCGGCCTGGCGGAACGGCGGGGCGATCTTGTTCTTGACCACCCGTGCGCGGGTGCGGTTGCCGACAGCCTTGTCGCCTTCTTTGATGGAGGCGGTGCGGCGGATGTCGATACGCACGGAGCTGTAGAACTTCAGAGCCCGGCCGCCGGGGGTGGTTTCGGGGTTGCCAAACATGACGCCGATCTTCTCGCGGATCTGGTTGATGAAGACGACGGTGCAGCGAGAGCGGTTGATGGCCCCGGTGAGCTTGCGGAGGGCCTGGGACATGAGGCGGGCCTGGAGCCCGACGTGGCTGTCGCCCATCTCGCCCTCGATCTCGGCCCGAGGGATCAGGGCGGCGACGGAGTCAACCACGATCATGTCGACCGCGTTGGAGCGGACGAGGAGTTCGCAGATTTCGAGGGCCTGCTCGCCGGTGTCGGGCTGGGAGACGAGGAGCTCTTCGAGGTTGACGCCGAGGCGGCGGGCCCAGGAGGGGTCGAGGGCGTGCTCGGCGTCGATGAAGGCGGCGACGCCGCCGGT
>JBCDIM010000128.1:0-2365 GCA_038749105.1 Planctomycetota bacterium | reverse complement strand
CGCCGGGGGAGCGGAGGATGGAGAGCTGGTAGCGGACGGGCCCGGGGGCGAGCCAGGCGGCGAGGACGGTGGGGGTGGTGGGTAGTGGCTGGCTGTTGGCGGGGGGCTGGACGGAGACGCCATGACGTCCGCCCAACCCGCCACCCTGCTGGCCTGCCTGCTCACCCTCGCCACCGCCCTGCCCGCGCTGAGCGAACCCATCGCCGTGCCCCTCGGCGCAGATGGCCCGCAGGGTGCCGCTCCCACCGAACCCCTGCCCCGATGGCACGACCGCGTCTTCGGCGTCTCCGTCCAGCCCCCCGCCAACAGCCAGCCACTACCCACCACCCCCACCGTCCTCGCCGCCTGGCTCGCCCCCGGGCCCGTCCGCTACCAGCTCTCCATCCTCCGCTCCCCCGGCGAGATCTCCCTCAAGACCTCCATGGTCTCGGCCATGAACGAGGTCAGCCACGCCTTCCAACGCCCCCTCGCCGACGGCAAGCCGTTCTTCGGCCGCATCGCCGGCCAACGCTTCACCCGCTCCTACTACTGGATCGCCGACCGCGGTCTGAAGGACAACCGGCCCCTCCGTGCCGAACACCCCAGCGACTGGGACATCCACTTCGGGCACGCCCTGGTCCAGATCGGCCCCAAGGCCCTGCTGGTCCTCCAGGCCGAGGGCCCCGCGCTCCAGCACAACCAGGTCCGAGCCGGACTCCAGGCCCTGCTTGATTCGTTCGAGCTCGAACCCGCCGAGGTCATCAGCCAGCGCACCCGCGACGCCGTCCAGGCCGGCATCGTCTGGCGCGACGGCATCTTCCCCGAAGACCTCACCAACAGCCTCGACCAGCCCTTAGCCTTCCGCCTGCTGCGTGACGAACGCGACGTCGGCTACCTCACCGTCAACCCCACCCCGCCCAACGCCGAGGACCAGGCCATCGGCGGCCCCGGCTTCGCGCTCCGCGTCCAGTCCCGGCTCGTCCTCAACGACACCGACACCGTCGACCGAATCGCCACCTACTACCACAGCCACGACCACTCCACCGAGGTCTGGTCCGTCCGCACCACCCTCCGCGGCCTGGTCCCGCCCCGCCCCGGCCAAGCCCTCCAGGCCGCCCGGCCCCGCGAAGCGTCGTGGTCCGAGACAGGCACTCGCTCCGACCGGCTCCCCACCCAAGCCGCCGGCGACGACCCCCGCTTCGGCACCCGCGCCTTCAACCGCATCGTCGTCTCCCGAGAGGGCGCCCCGCCCCAGCAGATCCTCGACTACGTCAAACGCCGCGGCCCCGGACGCGTCAAGCTCTTCGAAGGCGACGACGACCCGGAGCTCAACCCCGTCCGCATCCGCGACGCGGTCCGCGCCCAGGGCGAAGTCTCCCACCAGGTCTGGCCCACCCCCAACCCCAAGGCCAACGCCTACGTCTCCCAGGTCGAGCTGCTCGCCCTGCACCGCCTGCTCCCGACCGATTCCCGCGAAGAGCTCGCCTTCTACGCCTACGACTTCCAACGCGCCAAGGTCGCCCTGCACTGGGTCAACGTCCTGCCCCAGCCCGACCGGTCTTGCCGCGTCGAGGTCCGCGCCCACCCCAACGCCGCCCCCCGCACCTTCGTCTACAACCCCCAAGGCCAACTCACCGCCATCCACCGCCCCGACGGCTTCACCCTCCGGCCCACCACCGCGCAAGAACTCCAATCGATCTGGCAGTGACCTGCTAGAACACCCCATCATGACCCCCACCGACCGCCACCCATGGAACTGACCCTCCCCCTGCCCGAGGGTGCCCAGCGCGTCGATGTCACCGGCCCCGCCGAACGCAACCTCAAGATCATCCGCGAGGCACTGTCCGTCCGCCTCGCCGCCCGCGATTCCACCCTCCGTCTGCTCGGCGACCCCGAGCCCGTCCGACAGGCCGCCGCCGTCCTCAAACGCCTCACCGAAGCCGCCCGCCACCGCAAGCCCCTGTCCCGGGAGCAGCTCCTCGACGCCCTCGCCGCCGTCGCCCACACCCCCCCTCCCACACCCGCTGCCGAAGACGGCCAAGCCGCATCCTCCAACGGCGACACGCCGCCCCCAACCCTCAACCCTAACCACCTCGACGTCTACCTCCCCGGCCGATCCGTCCGCCCCGTCACCCCCGGCCAACGCGCCTACCTCCGCTCCATCCTCGAACACGACCTGACCTTCTGCTTCGGGCCCGCCGGCACCGGCAAGACCTACCTCGCCGTCGCCGCCGCCGCCGCCCTCCTCAAGAAAGGCCTCGCCCGCAAGCTCGTCCTTGTCCGACCCGCCGTCGAAGCCGGCGAAAAGCTCGGCTTCCTCCCCGGCACCATGCAGGACAAGGTCAACCCCTACCTCCGGCCACTGCTCGACGCCCTCCACGACATG
>JBCDIM010000127.1:0-2412 GCA_038749105.1 Planctomycetota bacterium | reverse complement strand
GACGCCGACCCCACCGGCCCCCTCCCCCGCCAACCCCTGTCCCTCACCGTCTGGCTCCTCATCGCCCTCAACGCCCTCGCCCTGCTCGCCGCCGCACTCTTCGCTTACCAGTTCTTCAGCTAACCCATCCTTCAACAGCCAACCGACCCGCTCGGCACGCAACAACCTCAAGGGGCCTAATCCACAGGCGGGTACGCCCCCAGACCGGTGAGCAGACCCCCGCCCCGCGACCGGTCCATCACCACCCGCAACCCACCGACCCGCACCGGCTCCATCCGGTACAGCCGCTTGCAGCCCACCGTCGAACCCGAAACCAGATCCACCCACGCGCCAGCCACCCACCCCTGAACCCGGTGCTCCGCGATCCGCTGGCCTGACTCGATCGCCTCCCCCAGCATCACCACCGACACCTCCTGAGCCTCACCCCACTCGACCTCCGCCAATACACCATCCCCGCCCTCCAGCTCATGGAATCGCACCTCATGCCCCGCCGTGAGGTCGTGCGCGAACGACCGGTCCAGCGCCGAGCGGAACCCCGCAAGCCGCTCCACATCAACCTCATGCATCAAGCCGTTGGGCATCGGCGGGACGTTCAGCAGCAACACGCTGTTCCGGCCCACCGACCGGAAATACAGGTCCACCAACCCCTCCACCGTCCTGACCCGCTCGTCCTCCTCCGGGTGATAGAACCAGCCCGGACGGATCGAGACGTCCGACTCCGCCGGTCGCCACTCGTCACCGTCTTCGCTGCCGTGATAAAGCAACCCCTGGCGATCCGCCAGCGCCTGCCCCCCCGTTGGCTGCGCCAGCCCAGCATCGCCCGGATGACGAAACACCCGGCTGTCGGTCATCCCCCAGCAAGTCTCCCCCGCGTGCCCCTCTTCGTTCCCCACCCAGCGCACATCCGTCCCCCCATCACCAAACATGACCGCGCCCGGCTGCAGCCGCTTAACCGTCTCAAAATACGCCCCCCAGTCGTACTCCTGCTTCTTGCCGTTCGCACCCTCACCACAAGCGCCGTCAAACCAAACTTCACGCAACGGCCCGTAACCCGTCAACAGTTCCGTCAGCTGCCTCAGATAAAACGCGTTGTACGCCGCCGAATCCCCGTAGCACGCCGCGTTCCTGTCCCAGGGCGACAGGTACAGGCCTACGTCCAGACCCTCCGCGCGGAACGCCTCGACAAACTCCCGCACCAAATCACCCCGTCCCCCACGCCAAGGCGACGACGCCACGCTGTGATCCGTCGTCGCCGTCGGCCACAAGCAAAACCCGTCGTGGTGCTTCGCCGTCAGCACCCCGATCCGAAACCCCCCCGCTTTCGCCGCCCGGGCCCACTGACCACAGTCCAGCTCCGCCGGATCGAACATCCGTGGGTCTTCACGGCCGTCCCCCCACTCCCGGCCGGTAAATGTGTTGGGCGAAATATGAACAAACAGGTTCGTCTCGGTGCGCTGCCACGCCAGTTGCGTCG
Organism: Planctomycetota bacterium; assembly: GCA_038749105.1. Classification (GTDB taxonomy): domain Bacteria; phylum Planctomycetota; class Phycisphaerae; order Phycisphaerales; family Phycisphaeraceae; genus JBCCOW01. The sequence continues at coordinate 938 of JBCDIM010000127.1, read as the reverse complement.
GCGTCGGGATCGGGCTTAGAGGCTTCATACCCTTCAGAATAACCCTTGATCCGCAGCCCCACGCACCACCTGCCGTACACTCCCTCCATGCGCCGCCTCTACCTCGACCACGCCGCCACCTCCTTCCCCAAGCCCCCCGCCGTCCACCAGGCCATGGCCCACTACGCCGCCAACCTTGGCGCCTCCCCCGGCCGCGGCGCCTATGACGAAGCCCGCGAGGCCGGCCGACTCATGCACGTCTGCCGCGAACGCCTCACCCAACTCATCAACGGCGAAGACCCCACCCACATCGTCTTCACCCTCAACTGCTCCGATGCCCTCAACACCGCCATCAAAGGCATCGCGCTCGCCCCCACCACCCCCCGAAGCCCACGTTCACCGAACGTGGGCCGCGACTCAACCCACCTCCCCCACCTCATCACCACCGCCCTCGACCACAACTCCGTCCTCCGCCCCTACAACAAGCTCGTCGCCGACGGCCTCGCCACCCAAACCGTCATCCCCTGCGACCCCCACACCGGCCTCATCGACCCCGACGACATCAAACACGCCATCACCCCCAATACCCGGCTCATCGCCGCCATTCACGGCTCCAACGTCACCGGCACCCTCCAACCCCTCGCCGACATCGGCAAAATCGCCCGCGCCCACGACATCCCCTTCCTCGTCGACGCCGCCCAGACCCTCGGGCATCATCCCCTCGATGTCCAAGCCCTCCACATCGACCTGCTCGCCGCCCCCGGCCACAAAGGCCTCCTCGGCCCCCTCGGCACCGGCTTCCTCTACATCCGCCCCGGCATCGAACAACGCATGACCACCTTCAAAGAAGGCGGCACCGGCTCCAAATCCGAATCCGACCACCAACCCACCTTCATGCCCGACCGCTTCGAGCCCGGCTCCCACAACGCCATCGGCATCCTCGGCCTCTCCGAAGGCGT
>JBCDIM010000126.1:0-2780 GCA_038749105.1 Planctomycetota bacterium | reverse complement strand
CCGGCTCGTCACGCTGCGGGAACGCACGAAGAACGGCTTTGCCCAGATCGATGTCCAGCTCAAGCGGCGGCACGACCTGATCCCCAACCTGGTCGAGACCGCCAAGGGATACATGGCACACGAGAAAGAGACGCTCGAGGCCGAGTGATTGGGCTGTGATGGTTTTAGTGTTTGGTGAAGTGCGAGAAGGCCTGTGTTCACGGCCAGCCGGTGGTTATGCTCGGGTTATGCAAAACCCAAGCGATCTCCAGGGGTGTTTCCGGCGGCCTGTCACGGCGTGGGTCACGTTGCTGCTGCTCTGCGGCATCCTGTTGCTGAACCCGTTTGGCGTCAGGGCGGACCCCGCCGATGCGGTGCGGCCGGTCGATGACCCGGACCTCATCAACCTGCGGGTGGAAACCCACCACGACCTGTACCGCGTCCGGTTGGCTTTTTTTCAACGGCACCTGACCGAGGCCTACCGCATGGCGGTCCATACGCCGAGCCCCGCAACGCTGGCGTTGTTCGAGCTGGCCGCCCAGGGGTCCGCTGACGACGGCATCACCCGCGAGTACCTGCCGCCCATCCAGGACCAGTCGAGCGTCCCGAAATTCGAAGCCGCGGTGGAACGGGTGCTCGCCAAGCCCGAGTTGGACACCTGGGACCACCTCGCCCTGTCTCGGGCGTATGCCTGGCTGGGGGAAGACGCGGCACGGGAGAAGCACGCGATGGGCGCGATCGCGATGCTGGAACCCGATCACGAGCCGCAGCTACACCCGCTGCTGCGTTACCACCTGTACCGCAACCTGGGGCAGCGGAACCGGGCGGCGCCGCCTCCGGGGTTTGAAGGGCGGATGCGTGACCTTTACGACGCCGCGATTGTCCAGACGGCTCAGGGGCCGTTTGTTCACCCCGCCGAGCGCCGGGTGATCTACCGCGAGATCTGGTCACAGTTCATGGACGACCTCAACGCGGAGTGGCGTAACCGGCTGATCCCACAGATCCAGCAGCACCCCGACTCCGATCCGTGGATCGTGGCCGCGTTCGTCGGGGCCCATGAGATCGAAACCGCTTGGGAAAAGCGGGGCACGGGTTTCGCCCACACCGTTGATGAAGAGGGCTGGATGGGCTTCGCTGAGCATCTGGCCTTGGCACGGAAGTCACTGATGCGAGCGGTCGAGATCGACCCGCATCACCCCGAGCCGTTCACTGAGCTGATCACGGTGGCGATGGGCGGTGAGACGAAAGGGGCGGAGAGCCCCAGGTACTGGTTCGATCGGGCGCGGGAGGCCCAGTACGACTGGTATCGGGCGTATACCAACCTGCTCTGGGCGACACGGCCGCGCTGGGGAGGCTCCCACGCCGAGATGCGCAAAATTGCCGAGATGGTCCTGGAGGAAGGGCGTTTTGACACCCGTGTGCCGCTGATCCTGATCCAGGCGTATACCGACATCCAGTCCGAACGCGACGAGGACGAGCCGGTTATCTGGCTTGAACCCGACGTCATGCGCAATGTGGGCCGTTACTACCGCAACCGCACCGAACTATATCAGTCGCACCCCGAGATCCAGCGTGTCGATCTGTCGGCCTGGGCGGTCGCGTCGTACCTTGCCGGCGATTACCAGAAGGCGGGCGAACTGCTCGGTCGGGTCGAGGCGATCGACGGTGGATTCATGGACAAGGCATGGGTGTGGCGGGACGTGCAGTTCGGGGATCCGTTTGCTATGGACGAGTTGCGGGCACGCAGCGGTCCGGTGTCCGAGATCCTGGCCGAGGTCGAGGCGGATGCGGAGCGTTTAGAGCCGAGCGACGCCGCGAGGCGGCTGGCCCAATTCGCCGCGACCCTCAACCCTGGGTTGCCCGCCCAGACCGTTGCACACCGCGCGGCCTTCGCACATCGCGCAGAGGAGGCCCGCGTCTCGGATGAGCCCCTGAACCTGCTGGGGCCGCACCCGGTTTCGTTGTTCCGGGAGGTGGGGTCTGCGGAATGGGTCCGTCAGATCGATGGCTCGATCACCGGGATCGGCACGCGTAAAACCACGATCCGTGAGCGCGAACGCTACCTCCACACCGAGAAGCTCTTTGGGCGAGACCTGCGCATCCGGGCCCGGGTCAGGCTTGAACCGCTACGCGGTGACCGCGAGCCCAACGTGTCGGTGCTGTTCGGGATGTACGAGAAGAGCAACGGGGCTGATCTCTACCACACGGTCCAGTTCATCCACGACCCCGACGAGCCGCACCGGCATCGCGTGGAGATCGGTTGGCGTTACCACTGGCACCGGGAGCGTTTCAATCGCCCGATCCCGCTCGAGTTTGAGTTCCAGGTGGAGTACGTCGACCAACACGTCACGGTATGGATCGACGGCGAAAAAGTGGGGACGACCGAAAAGCCCCTGAAGTATGCGGCGAGCGGGTCTTCGCCCCGGGCGGTCGGCTTGGGCTTCCGCGTCTACGAGCCGCAACAGACGGTGCATTTTGAGGTCTTGGAGGTCACGGAGCTTGATTGATCCTCTTCAGCTCAGGCTGCGCCGTCCGCGTTGCTAGAGCGCCCCAATTCTGCGACGATCTGATCGCGGGGTCGCAGTGCGGCCGTGGCTGTGCCTGTTATTGTCCGGTTGCTTTAGTCCCTCGAATGGAGACTGTCTATGTGGCCCCTTATCACCGGCGTCGTCCTGCTGGTCATCGTCATCGCCATCGTTCTTTACGTCATCGGCATCTACAACCGGCTCGTCACGCTGCGGGAACGCACGAAGAACGGCTTTGCCCAGATCGATGTCCAGCTCAAGCGGCGGCACGACCTG
>JBCDIM010000125.1:0-2874 GCA_038749105.1 Planctomycetota bacterium | reverse complement strand
GCTGCGGCACGGCTATCTGGGCTGCCCGCTCGAGGAAATCGCGTACCGGATGACGTCGGCGTTTGCTGCGGGTTTGGGTGACGCGGGGCCGGTCGGCCGCGAGGTGGCCGAAGACGCCGACACTCAAGGGGCGGTGTTACGAGATCGCGGGTGGCTGCACGGCGTGGCGTGGTGGCTGGCGGGGGCTTGGTGAGAGTGAGGGTGGGAGTTGGGGTGAAGCGGGGCGGGTGGGGTGGCCGATGAATTTGGTATGAGCAGTGGACCGGATTACCAGGTTGAGATCAGCGGGATGCAGGGGCACAGCGGGGCGCTGGGCGGGGGGCAGACTTCGGATGCGGAGGTGGGTGGACGGCCGTGGATTGCGGTGACGTTTGAGTGCTGCTCGGTGTACACGCGGGTCTACCGGAACCGGCAGGGGACGGCGTACGAGGGGCGGTGCCCGAAGTGTGGGTCGCCGGTGAAGGCGGCGATCGGGCCCGGTGGGACGGCGACGCGGTTCTTCCGGGCGGAGTAGGGCGGGTGGCTCAACGATGGCAGCGGTCGGGGGGGCTGCGGGCAGGTATGCCCGCAGCTGGAGTGCGTGAGCTATTGCGACCCGTCATCCGGTGCGTGTTGGTCTGTGACATGGTCGCGGAAGCCTTGCCAGCCTTCCCAGCCGGGGCAGGTTGACTGGCTGAGGTCGATCCAGTCGCCCGAAGAGACGTCCATGGCGACCCAGCCGGCGGGCTCGGCGAAGCGGCGGATAGCGGCGATGACGTTACCGCCACCGCCGCGGATGTGGAGCATCATGTTCTCCGGCGGGTCTTGTTTATCGACGTTGAACTCGATGGAGAAGCCGTCACCTTCGTGGACGCCCCAGTTCGGGTCGGACCAGTCGGTGTGGAAGAGGGTTCGGGCGATGTGATTGCGGACTTCTTGGGTGGGGCCGAGCGGCTTGTTATCGCCGTGCTTCCAATCGTCGAGCACCGGAGCGGGTGCGCCGTCGAAGTTGAAGATCATGACGTCCCAGGACATGGTGGTGGATTGCGTTTTCGGCTGTCGTCGAGTGGGCAGGTATGAGCGTTTGAGTATGTCGTGCGGACTTATGCGGTGGCGGCGGCTTCCTGTTTGGCGGCTTCTTCCTTGGCCGGCGGGGTGGGCTTGGCTTGGCCGAACCAGCGGATGAGGCCGGGCTCGGAGATCGGGCTTGGCAGATCGATGGCGGGGACGACGCGGACGCATAGGCCCTGCCGGCCCGGGTGGTGGGCGTGGATCTCGCCCTTGAACACGGCGAGGTCGGAGTTGGAGGCGTCGGGGTCGCGTTCGAGGGCACGGGCGTGGAACTCGGTGATCTGCCCGGTGGGCGAGACGGTGCCGAAGCAGGCCTCGGCGAGCAGGGCGTCGTCGGGGAGGCCGCCGGTCTCGACGGTGACGGTGACGGGCAGGGGCTGGTCGGCGGGGACCGAATCCCACGCGAGCTCGACGTCGGCGATGTGGACGGAGGGCCAGGCGTAGCGCAGCCGGGCCTTCTCGCCGGCGAGGGTGACCGCGGGCTTGTAGTGGTCGGCCGCTAGCCGGTGGGCCCGGTCGAACGCGGGCAGGTAGTAGTCCTGCGTGTACTCGGCGACCATGCGGTTGGTGTTGAAGAACGGCCCGAGCTCGGCGATGGACTGCTTCATGCGGTGGACCCACTGGCGGGGGATGCCGGTGGTGTCCCGGGCGTAGAACTCGGGGGCGATGTGGTTTTCGAGGAGGTCGTAGAGGGCGCGGGACTCGTAGTGGTCGGCGGTGTTGGGGTCGTCGTAGTCTTCGCGGTGCCCGATGGCCCAGCCGACGTGGGGGGTGTAGGCCTCGTCCCACCAGCCGTCGAGGATGGAGCAGTTGGGGATGCCGTTCATGGCGGCCTTCATGCCGGAGGTGCCGGAGGCCTCCATGCCGCGGCGGGGGTTGTTGAGCCAGACGTCGGAGCCCTGGACGAGGTAGCGGGCGACCTGCATGTCGTAGTTTTCGAGGAAGACGAGGCGGTGCCCGACGCCGTGGTCGTCGGCGAAGCGGACGAGCTGCTGGATGAGTTCCTTGCCTTGGTGGTCGGCGGGGTGGGCCTTGCCGGCGATGACGAACTGGATCGGGTGGTCGGGGTGGTTCAGGAGGTTGAGGAGTCGCTGCGGGTCGCGGAGCAGGAGGTTGCCGCGCTTGTAGGTGGCGAAGCGGCGGGCGAAGCCGATGGTCAGGGCGTGGGGGTCGAGGCCTTTGGGGGCGCGGTAGGACGGGCCGAGGCGTTCGGGGCGGAAGGGGTTGGTTTTGCTGGCGAAGTCGACGAGGCGTTGGCGGTATTTTTCGTGGATGGTCCAGAGCTCTTCGTCGGGGACGTGCTGGATGGCTTTGAAGGCGTCGAAGTCTTCGGGGTGTTGTCGGCGGTGGCCGGGTGCGGTGTGGGCGTCGAGGGCGTCGGCGATTTCGGGGATGAGCCAGGTGGAGGCGTGGACGCCGTTGGTGACGGCGCCGATGGGGATCTCCTGTTCGGGGACGTGGGGCCAGATGCCCTGCCACATGCTGCGGGAGACCTCGCCGTGGAGCTGGGAGACGCCGTTGCACCAGTCGGAGGTGCGGATGGCGAGGGTCGCCATCGAGAAGGGTTCCTTCTTGTTGAACACGTCGTCTCTGCCGAGGGCGAGGAGGCCCTCCATGTCGAGCTTGAGGCTGGGGTGGAAGTCCTTGAAGTAGGCCTTGATCATGTCGGCGGGGAAGCGGTCGATGCCGGCGGGGACGGGGGTGTGGGTGGTGAAGCAGTGAGAGGCGGCGGCCTGCTGGCGGGCCTCGTCGAAGGACAGGTCGTGGTCTTCGATGAGCCGGCGGATGCGTTCGAGGGCGACGAAGGCGGCGTGTCCCTCGTTG
>JBCDIM010000124.1:0-3125 GCA_038749105.1 Planctomycetota bacterium | reverse complement strand
CGCCGAACTTGGTGCGGACGATCTCGGCGGCCTTGTCCATGTCGCCCTCGGCTTCGGTGAGGGCCTTCTTGCACTCCATCATGCCGAGGCCGGTGGAGGCGCGGAGCTTCATGACGTCTTTGGCGGAGATGGCGGGCATGGCGGGTTTCCTGAGTGCGGAGTGGGGTTGGTGGAGTGAGGGGGAAAACAGCGACGCGGTCACGGCAGGGGTGTCGCGGTCGTGGCGTGTGTCAGAAAGTGCGGGTGGGGCTTAGGCGGGCTGTTCGGCCGGGGCCGGGGCATCGGAGGCCGGGGCCTCGGGGGCGGCGTCGGCTTCGGGGGCCGGGGGCGGGGCGTCGGCGGAGAACTGGGCGCGTCGGCTGCGCTTCCGCTTGGGCTTGTCGCCTTCGCCATCGGTGTCGTCGGCCTTGGCGACCTGGGCGCGGGCGGACTTGCCCTCGTTGCAGGCCGCGGCGAGGGAGCCGACCACCAGGTCGATGGCCCGCATGGCGTCGTCGTTGCCGGGGATGGGGATGTCGACGAAGTCGGGGTCGGAGTCGGTGTCGAGCAGGGCAACGACGGGGATCCCGAGCTTGCGGGCTTCCTTGACGGCGTTGTGCTCGTGGGCGACGTCGACGACGACCATGACGCCGGGCAGCTTGGTCATCGCCCGGATGCCCTCGAGGTTGCGGAGGATCTTGGCCTTCTCGCGGTTGAGGGTGGACTCCATCTTCTTGGAGTAGTTTTCGATCTCGCCGGAGGCTTCGAGGGCTTCGAGCTCTTCGAGCCGCTTGAGACGCTGGCGGATGGTGGCGAAGTTGGTGAGGGTGCCGCCGAGCCAGCGCTCGGTGCAGTAGTGCATGCCGCAGTCGCGGGAGTGGGCTTCTATGGTGCCGCGGGCCTGCCGCTTGGTGCCGACGAAGAGGACGTCCTTGCCGTCGGCGACGGTCTTGGTCAGGTATTTGCGGGCGAGGAGGAGGCCCTTGATGGTCTCCTTGACGTCGATGATGTGGATCTTGTTGCGTTTGCCAAAGATGTAGGGGGCCATCTTCGGGTTCCAGGCGTTGGAACGGTGGCCGAAGTGGATGCCGGCATCAACGAGGTCTTTAACGAGTGAGGCCATGGTGGGGTTTCCGGGTTGGCGGGCTTGCCGGACCTGAACGCTGGGGGAGAGCAGGTCATCCGAGCCGGCCGGGGTGTCAAACAGGGGGGGGCGAAAGTCGGGGGGTTGGTTTCCTTGCCACGCCGAGACGATTCGGCGTGGGGCTGCGTGCGTGTGCTGGCGGGGTTTTCCGCGAGCGGTGGCTTGTCGGGTCGGCCGGTGGGTTGTGCGTCGATGCACGCCGGCCGAGTGGTATTGAAAATGCCGGACACGTGAGTGCGGCCGGCATCCTGAACGGCTTCGACCCGCACCGGCGATCCATTGATCGACAGCGCACGGGTCCGTGAGCAGACGCTCACCAATCCCGAATAATATCGCTGGCCGAGTCTTGCTGCAAGCCGAAGGGCGCGGTGGAAGGCCTGGGGATCGCAGGGTGGGGCGGGTTGGGGCGGTGTGGTCGGCGTTCAGTGCCGTGGTCAGGCCACGTTCAGGCCATCGATGCGGGCCGGAGCAGGGCCAACACCTCCAGATTCCGGCCTTTTCCGCCGCGCACGGGGCTCTCAAGGGTGTCGATGACCCGCCAGCCGGCGTCGGGGAGGGTCTGGAGGATGTCCTGGCAGACGGCTCGGGCGTCGTCGTCGTCGAGGCGGTGCTGCCCGGATTCGTAGTGCGGCTTGACGAGGCTGATCACCCAGCCGTCTGGGGCCAGCCAGGGCAGGGCTGCGGGCAGGGCCTTGTCCTGCTTGGTCCAGCCCAGGTCGATCACGACACCGCCGCAGGCGTTCTGGGCTTTGTTGGGGGGCGTGGCGTGCAGGGCGTTGGTGCGTTCGATGACGGTGACGCGGGGGTCTTGGCGGAGGGTCCAGGCGAGCTCCCCATAGGCCGTGTCGACCGCGAAGACGTGGTCTGCCCCGCGTTGGAGCAGGGCGTCGGTGAAGCCGCCGGTGGAGCAGCCCAGGTCGGCGCAGGTCAGGCCTGTGGGATCGATGCCGTGTTGGGCGAAGGCTTGGAGGGCGGCGTCGAGCTTGAGCCCGCCGCGGGAGACAAACCGGCGGTCTTCATCAGGTGGGGGTTGAGCACTCACCGGCTTACCGGTCATCGGAACAGTTCGAGGATGACATAGACCAGGACGATCAGGATCGGCCCCCCGATACCCGCAACGCCGAAGACCACCAGGAACGCGTTGGTCGTCTCGTTCTTGGGCTCGTCGGGCCAGTCGTTGGAATGCTGGATCGGGGGCTTTTGGTCCATAGCTGTAGAGGGGTGAGAACTGATCTAGAGGGTAGTCGATGGCAACCATCAGGTGGATCGAACCAGGCAAAGAAACCCCCGCCCGGCGGAGTGTTCTGGTCCCACGCATGGATTATGGCTGGTTTTAACGGTCGAAGCCAAATTCCTTGGTGACATAGATCGCGGTCACCACGCCAGCGGAGAGGAACGCGAGGGACGCCAGCAGCTCGAGGACCGCGGCGGTGCGGAGTGTGGCGTCGTTGCCGAAGAGATGGCCGCCCACCACCACGAGGATGAGGTTGATAAGCCCGACGAAGAGCGCGGCACCGTTGCCATAAACACTGAATTTGGCGGCCCCATCCGAGAGACCGCCGTTAAAGATGATCACTAGGTTGAGGAGGCCTGCGCCGATCCCGATCAGGGCCCCGACCACGATGCCGCAGAGGCCACCCCCGCTCATGATCAGGAGCCCGCCGGCAACAAGGCACAGGTTGAGGGCGATCGCGGCGAGCTTGAGCATGTTTTCCTCCGGAGTGCGGGATTTGCAGGCCCGGACAAGATACCCGGCCCGTGGGGGTTTGATGAGTCAGCGCTGGGCCTGGGGCGCTAAACTCCCCGCATGACTACCGCCAGCCCCGACGCACCCGCGACCGACCTGCAGACCCTCCGCCTCGGGCACAGCCCCGACCCCGACGACGCCTTCATGTGGTGGCCGCTCGCCGACTTCATCGGGCCCGACGGGCAGACCTACACCCCGCAGATCGACACCGGCGGCTACCGGTTCGTGCATGTTTTGGAAGACATCCAGTCGCTG
>JBCDIM010000123.1:0-3827 GCA_038749105.1 Planctomycetota bacterium | reverse complement strand
GAACACGACGTGCTTGATGGGGTCCTGGCCGCGGTTGAAGCACTCGATGAAGGCGCGGTCGACGTTGAACTTGGGGCGGGCGCCGGAGCCGTAGGCCCCGATGACCATGGGCTCGTTGGCGGACCGGCCGGACCAGTTCCAGGAGCCGAAGCGGTCGTTCCAGGTGTCGCCGGCCCGGAACAGCAGCCAGTCGGGCCTGCCGGAGCGGAGCATGGACTTGCCCTTGCCGATGGTGCGGATGGGGTGGCTGGGGGACAGCCCGTCGTTGGCGTCGTCGCCCTCGGACCAGGAGACATGGATCACGCGGGAGTCGGCGGAGGGCACCAGCGGCAGCCAGCCGTCGGCGGGGTCGTAAGCCCCGGAAGCTGCGGGCGGGGTGACAACGTCCGGCGGGGTGGTCGGCTCGGGATCGGGCAGCGGGTAAGGTTCAGGCGGCGTCACGGGCTGGGGCGCGGGCGTGGCCGGTCCGGTGTAGCGGACAGACACGGGCTCGCGGGTGACGCTCACCTCGACGCCGCCGAGCTCTTCACTGAGGGCGGCGGCGGTCTCGATTGCCTTCTGTTCGAGGGTGTGCGTGGAGTACGGCTCGCCTGTGACAGGGTCCGTCACGACGAACCGGCCGCCCTTGGTTTCGATGGGGCCGCCGAGGCAAACGGCCGTGGCGAGGCACGCGGCGGTGATGGCGAGCAGGACGAGGTGGGTGCGGGTCATCATCGGGGCGGTTCTCGCGGGAGTTGGGGATAGCGGTTATCCAAGGTGATGTTGTGAGGCTTGAGTTGTTCGCGCAGCCAGTTCACGAAGGCGGGCCGGTCGTCCAGTTGTTCAAACCGGAAGATGCGATCGCGGATGTCAAACTGGGCCTTTTGGACGCTGACGTTGAGTTTTTGGAGGTTAGAGCTAACCTCGCCAAGCTTGCGCTGGACCTCGATCTGCTGCGTCAGGACCGGGGCGAGGTCGTCGTCCACTTGGGCCTTGGCCCGCTCGTCGATGACCGGTGCCAGAGACTCTTTGAGATACGGCCTCATGGCCTGCACCAGGGCGTCGGCGTCATGCGTGGTGAGCTTGTCCGGGGCTGCGAGGTGGATCCCGCTGACCCCGCCGCCCACGAGAAAGCCGAGGCTGGTGACGATGAAGACGAGCCATTGCTGTGCTGTGATGTTTCGTGCAGACATGGGGTAGAGGCGGTTAGGGGGCGGGGGAGAGGCCGGAGGCGATGCCACGGGCGACGCCCTCGGCGACCTGCTCGGCTTCGGAGGTGTAGCCGTCGAGCTTGAGGGTCTTGGCGTCTTCGGACACGGTGACCTCAAGGCCCTCGATAGCGCGAGAGGTGCCGAGCGAAGAGACACTGACCGACGCGCCCTCGGGGCTGGTGTAGGTGATGACGGTGCAGCCGCCGAGGAGGGCGAGGGCGGCGAGGAACGGTGCGAGGGACTTCATGCGGTGATCTCCTGAGAGAGTTGGAGGCAGAGGTCGTGGTAGGCCGGGAGATCGTCCATCTCGGCGTGGCGGAGGCCGTCAATGTGGACGTCGCGGACGATGGTGGTAAGGCGGGGGTTGTCGGGGCGGACGCGGTGGCCTGCAGGCTTGTTTTTGGCCTGGCGGAAGATGTGGAGCTCGCGGACGTTGTGGGGGATGGGGATGGTGGGGGCCCACCAGCGGTTGAGGAGGGAGCGGCCGCGAAGGAGAGGGTTGGGTGAGCGGTAGACGGGGTCGCAGAGGACGGCTTGATTGATCCAGCGGCCCCAGCGGTGTAGCTCGCGGGCGAGGCGGGGGAGGAACCAACCGGCCCCCCAGGAGTAGGCATAGACGTTGATGTCGGCGTCGGGGGCGGTGTTACGGACGATGTGGGCGGCGATGGCTTTGGGGTCGGTGTCCCAAGGCAGCGGCGAGTAGACCCAATGCTCCGGGGCGCTGACACTCCGTAGTAGTCGCCAGAGCGTCTCCTGGCCGGTGGGGTTCCGCGTGGTCTGGGTGAAGCCCATGACAGGGATGTGGATGGTTTGGAGAGAGGCGAGCATGCTGCTACAGCATGCGAGAGACAGCTGTTGCATAGCAAAAGGCAAGCGCCACCCTAAACGAACAAACGAATTTTGCGCGCTTTTTCGATGTCGTTTTACTCGTATGCGACCCTACCCCCACCAGAAGGACCCACAGCGTTGACGGCGAATGCAGACTAAAAATGTGGCAGCTATTGGGCGCGGTTCGGCGTCGGTTAGCGTTGATATGTGCCGTTTGACGACCATCTCGACAAGCGATATCATGCGATGTTGCCATATCGTAAATCAATGATTGAATAGCATTTACGATACCTCAGCGCTCTTGCGCCGGAGTGGCGGAATTGGCAGACGCGTCGGATTCAAAATCCGATGGCCTTCGGGTCTTGTGGGTTCGAGTCCCACCTCCGGTACTTCCCGCTCATTGAAGCAACCAGAAGCTCCAGAATCCCGCCGTAATTACTGGAATCATCAGAGCTTGTCTCGTCGTCTTCAGACTCCGCTTGCAGCTCTTTTCCGTCCGTTTCGTGCAGCTTCTGCGCCGTCTGCTGTTGCACCTGACCGCTCACTTAGCCTTCCGTCGCTCGACGGTAATGGTCCTCAGTGACCTGCAGATAGTGCTTCGCCGCCACCAACTCACTGTTACCCATCCACTTCGTAACAACGTGTAGCGGATACGTTTCCGCCAACTCTGTCTCGCGGGTACTACGAAGATTCTGGAGCAGCTTGGGCCACGGCTCATAGCCCGCTCTCTGAATAATCCGCTGGAACTGCGTGCGTAGAGTTGTCTTGCTGTCGCGATAACGCGTAATCACGTAATCCGTCCCGGGGGTAGCCTCCTCAAACGCCGTCATCAGCTCCTCTCAGAATTCAGGGAAGAGCGGGATCACCCGCGACGCGCTACCAACGTGGTGGGCCGTCTTGGACGAGGACACGCGCAGCCGGTTGTCCTGCCAGTTCACATCAGACCATGTTGACCCCCTCTTGAAATCTTGATCCATATCGCGATAAGCGTTGTAATTACTCATCGCATTCGCGCCCAGTGAAATAGGGTTGAGAAGCTGAACTACACCACCGGCAACGCTCGTTAGGCCACTAAGCGTAGAGGTAAGGATAGCGTTGGTGTATCCGGCCACCGGCCCCCATTCGTGGATGAGTTGACCGCCAAAGTCATCTAAGAAACCGCTGACCGAATCAAATCCCTGCTGGACATAAGCCATCGTCTCGACATGCCAGTTGACGACTTCGCCCCAGAAGAACTGGGTGTACTCCCACCAGTCCAGCTCTGCGGCCAGGGTGGATTGGACGCGTTGCACTGGGTCGAAGGTGAGCGTGGCCCCGAGCCGAGCGTCCCAGACCTGCCCGCCGCGTTGGAGGTACCGGCCATCGCCGTCGTGCCACTGGCTCCGCCACATGATCCGCCACTGGTACGCGGAGTCAGCGAGGAAGGTGGAGAGGTCGGCGTTGGTGATGACCAGACCCCCGTTGGGGTCGTAGAAATAGCGTTCCAAGACGCTGCCGTCGGCGTCCAGGTCACGTTCCCGGCGGATCACTTCGCCGGTGACGGGCGAGTAGACAAAGCGGCTGACGTACCGGTTCAGACCGGCGTTCCACTCGGCGAGGGTGTTGCCGCGGGCGTCGTGGAGTCAGCGGTAGTTCTCATTCAGTGAGGAGGAGCCGTCGAAGTCTTCCTCGATGCGGCGGCCCAGGGCGTCGTAGCGGTAGGCGAGCGACTGGCTGGCAGTCACGCTGTCGGCTTCGTCGTCGCTGTCGTAGCCGATGGACCAGGTCTGGGTCTGGGTGGCCCGGCCCCAGCGGTCGTAGACGGCGGTG
>JBCDIM010000122.1:0-4027 GCA_038749105.1 Planctomycetota bacterium | reverse complement strand
CCCCAACCCCACCCTCCAAGACCATGCCCACCCTCGTCTACACCTACACCGACGAAGCCCCCGCCCTCGCCACCCACTCCCTCCTGCCCATCCTCCGCGCCTTCGCCAAGCCCGCCGGCGTCGACGTCGAGCTCCAAGACATCTCCCTCGCCGGCCGAATCATCGCCCTCATCTCAGACCTCTACCCCGACCGCCTCACCGGCGACCAGAAGCAGCCCGACGCCCTGGCCCACCTCGGCCAGCTCGCCACCACCCCCGACGCGAACATCGTCAAGCTCCCCAACATCTCCGCCTCCATCCCCCAGCTCAACGCCGCCATCGCCGAGCTCCAGGCCCACGGCTACGACATCCCCAACTACCCGACCGCCCCCGGAAATGAGGCCGAGGAGAAACTCCAGGCCGCCTACGCCAAGGTCCTTGGCTCCGCCGTCAACCCCGTCCTCCGCGAGGGCAACTCCGACCGCCGCGTCGCCGCCCCCGTCAAGCAGTTCGCCAAGAACAACCCCCACTCCATGGGTGCCTGGTCCCTCGACTCCAAGTCCCACGTCGCCCACATGACCGACGGCGATTTCTTTGGCTCCGAGCAGGCCCACACCTGCCCCGCCCCTACCACCGTCACCATCCAGCATGTCGCCAACGACGGCACCGTCACCGTCCTCAAGGACAAACTCAACCTCCTCGAAGGCGAGGTCATCGACAGCTGCCGCATGTCCGTCAAGGCCCTACGAAAATTCCTCGCCGAGCAGGTCGAAGACGCCAAGCAACAAGGCGTCCTCTTCTCGCTCCACATGAAGGCCACCATGATGAAGGTCTCCGACCCGATCATCTTCGGCCACTGCGTCGAGGTCTTCTTCGCCGAGCTGTTCGAGAAGCACGCCGACCTTTTCCAGCAGCTCGGCGTGAACCCCCGCAACGGCTTCGGCGACGCCGTCGCCAAAGTCGCCGCGCTCCCCGTCGACCAGAAGGCCGCCTTCGAGGCCGACCTCCAGGCCGTCTACGACCAGAACCCTCCTCTCGCTATGGTCGATTCTGACCGCGGCATCACCAACCTGCATGTCCCCTCAGACATCATCATCGACGCCTCTATGCCCGCGATGATCCGGAACTCGGGCCAGATGTGGGGTCCCGACGGCAACCCGAAGGACACGAAAGCCGTCATCCCCGACCGCTGCTACGCCGGGGTCTACGCCGCCACAGTCGACTTCTGCCGCGCCCACGGCGCCTTCGACCCCAGCACCATGGGCTCGGTCGCCAACGTCGGGCTCATGGCGAAGAAGGCCGAAGAGTACGGCTCCCACGACAAGACCTTCGAAGCCCCCGCCCCCGGAAAAATGCAGGTCGTCGATCAGGATGGGAAAACCATCTTCGAGCACGACGTCGAGCCCGGCGACATCTGGCGGATGTGCCAGACCAAGGACGTCGCCATCCGCGACTGGGTCAAGCTCGCCGTCACCCGCTCGCGTGCCAGCCACACCCCCGTCGTCTTCTGGCTCAACCCCAATCGAGCTCACGACGCCGAGCTGCTGAAAAAACTCGACGCCTACCTCCCCGAACACGACACAACGGGCTTGGACATCCAACGCCACGCCCCCATCGACGCCACCAACCTCACCCTCGAGCGTTGCAAGGCCGGCCAGGACACCATCGCCGCCACCGGCAACGTCCTGCGTGACTACCTCACGGACCTGTTCCCCATCCTCGAGCTCGGCACCTCCGCCAAGATGCTCTCGATCGTCCCGCTGCTCAACGGCGGCGGCCTCTACGAGACCGGGGCCGGCGGCTCCGCCCCCAAGCACGTCCAACAGTTTGTCAAGGAGTCGCACCTCCGCTGGGACAGCCTCGGCGAGTTCCTCGCCCTGGCCGTGGCCCTCGAAGAACTCGGCGTCAAAACCGAAAACCCCAAAACAAAAGTCCTGGCCGACACCCTGACTGCCGCCACCACCAAGCTCCTCGAAACGAATAAATCGCCGCTCCGCAAGGTCGAGCAGCTCGACAACCGCGGCTCCCACGCCTGGCTCGCCCACTACTGGGCCCAGGCCCTCGCCGAGCAGACGATCGACGCCGACCTTGCCACAACCTTTAAGCCCATCGCCGAGCAGTTCACCGCCGACTTCGACATGATCCTCACCGAGATCGACACCACCCAGGGCACCCCCGCCGACCTCGGCGGCTACTACCACCCCGACCCCAAGAAGGCCGATGCCGCCATGCGTCCCAGCCCCACCCTCAACCGCCTGATCGACGGCCTGTGATCTCGATCCTTTAGCCCCGGGCTCCGCCCGGGGGCCCGCGGCGAACCGGGTACGCGGAGCGCGCTGGCGACATCACATCGACCCCATCGCCTCCGCCACCGCCAGCCCGCTGAGCGCCGCCGCTTCGAGCTTCCCGCCCAGCATCCAGTCCCCGCACACCCAAAGCGTCTGATCTTCGTTGACCAAATAAGGCTCCCCCAACGCCGCCTTCGTCTGTGCATACAGCCAGCGGTGCGCCCGCACCTTCGCATACCCGGGCCGCCCTACACCCAATCCCTCACACAGATCATCAAACGCCGCCGCTAACCGCTCCCCCGCCGCGTCCCGCCCGATCTCCAGGTTTGCCAACGTCCACGCCGGGCTCGCATGCACCACCCAACACTCCAGCCCATCCTCCTGCCCCCGCCCCGGCTTGCTGCTGTCGTTCGCCACCCACGCCAGTGCTTCATGCCCCCGAACCTTCGCCCCCACCCAATCCAGCCCGGCCGATCCCTCCACCACCAGCATCGCCGCCCAGCACGGCGTCACCTCCACCCCCGCCAACCGCTCCGCCAACCCCGGCTCCACCGGCTCGAGCAACACCCGCGCCTGAACCGCCGGCATCCCAAGCACCACGCGCGTGTAAGGCCCTTCGACCTCGCCGTCTTCCATCGCCACCCACCACCCTGATGCGGCTCGCTCCAACCTCACCGCACGCCGCTCGAAACCGACCCCTACCCCTTCCAGCTCTCGGGACACCAACCGGCTCATGCCCGGGACCCCCACCCACCGCGTCTTCGCCGGCGCATCTCCCAACACCTGAAAACGCCCCAAAGCCGCCTTGACCTCGATCAGGCCCCCGTCTCCCCATCTCTGGACCACGCCTTCCTTTTCCCATCGAGCGACAACCTCCACAAACCTAGGCTCGCTCGCCGTCAGATACTGGGCCCCGTGATCAAAAGCCGTCTCGGTGGCCCCCGAGCCGCGCCGCC
Source organism: Planctomycetota bacterium (assembly GCA_038749105.1). Taxonomy (GTDB): domain Bacteria; phylum Planctomycetota; class Phycisphaerae; order Phycisphaerales; family Phycisphaeraceae; genus JBCCOW01. The sequence continues at coordinate 804 of JBCDIM010000122.1, read as the reverse complement.
GGGTCGAGCAACGCCCACCTGGCCCACGCCCTTTATCCCAGGCCTGCACCGGCAGCCCCGCCGCCGCTAACCGACCCGCCACCATCGCGCCCGCAAGCCCAACCCCGACCACTGCGGTGGCCGCCCCAGCGTCAACGTCTCGCCGTCCAGTCTGTCGCATGCTGTCCGGAATTCCTAGCCCCAACTGTGCCCTACCCCGAGTCCGCCCCGATCACCCGTCCCCGCATCCTTCCACGCACCTTTTTCAGAAGTGGGCGTACAGGACTCCAACGTCTGCCCAAAACCCCAGTGTAGAGACGAATTCCGAATCGGGCGCTGCAAATTCCGGTGCATCTGACGGGTTGAGGGAAGTCATACACGCGTGGTCATCGCTGTCGCCGGAGGCTCGGGCGGCGGTGCTGGCTGTTCTTCGTCAACACCGGGCCGGAGATAACCGCAATGCATGAGACGCCTTTCAGCGATAAGCCGCTGGACCTCGACGAACTGGTGTTCGACCTGGCGGTCGAGCTGCGGGAGTGGCTGGTGGAGTTCAAGCACGATTACGAGGTCAAGCAGTGGTCCGGCAACGAACTCCGCGATCGGTTGCAGCTGATCAAAGAGGGGCGGCTGCTGATGTCCGCGGTGGTTCGTGCTGGTGCTTCGCAAGAAGAAGAGGAGGGCTCATGAGCCCTGGGGTCCCGGTCGTGGCCGTCGCCTCATAAGAGGCGGCGACGGCCACGAGCGGGGCACCAGGGAGGCCCTGGGGGACCGGGAGTGGTTCCCGAGCCTCGAACGCCCATGAAAAAAGCCCGCGTGCTGCTTCTT
>JBCDIM010000121.1:0-4141 GCA_038749105.1 Planctomycetota bacterium | reverse complement strand
GGCATGAAAGCGAATGATCTGAAGCCGGGCATGGCGTTGACGCAGGACGGGCAGCTGTTTGTGTGCACGAAGACGGAGCACGTGAAGCCGGGCAAGGGCGGGGCGTTTGTGCAGGCGAAGCTCAAGTCGATGAAGTCGGGGAACGTGACCGAGAAGCGGTACCGGTCGACGGACGAGATCGACGTGGCGATCCTGGACCGGCGGGAGATGGAGTTCCTCTACCCCGAGGGGGACTCGGCGGTGTTTATGGATTCGGAGACGTTCGATCAGGCGTCGATCCCGAACGACATCCTGGGCGATGCGCTGCTGTACCTGAAGCCGAACGAGAAGCTGACGGGGCTGCACTTCGAGGGGAACGTGATCTCGGTGGAGCTGCCGCCGGTGGTGGAACTGGAGATCACGGACACGCCGCCGGGGATCAAGAACGCGACGGCGACGAACCAGCTGAAGGAGGCGGTGTGCGAGACGGGGCTGAAGACGCGGGTGCCGCCGTTTATCAATAACGGGGACAAGGTGCGGGTCTCGACGGAGACGGGGGATTATCAGTCGAGGGCGTAGGGGCGAGGTTTGTCTGCATGGGCAAGTCGCTGCGACGGTGGTTGAGTGTGATTGTGATTCTCGCCGCTGTGGCGTTGATTTGTTTCGCCGCGCTTTGGATCTACGGGCGTTTGGATCCACCGGTGCATAAGTATCGGATCGCGGCTCATACTCCGCTTACCGAGGCCGACGCGGTGGCTTACGCGAGGCGGGCATTGATTGATGACGGTAAAAACGGGGCGGCGGCACAACCGGTTCCTTACGGCCATCAAGATCGATCCGTCGATGGCGGGGCGGATGGCGGGCGGCTGTTCGCACGGAATGGCACAGACCCGGACAGCGGTTATGTGTTGTGGAGTAACGGCTACGCCGTGACCATTAAGCGACGGCATGGCACCGTGGAGTGCCGGGTCCACACGATGAAATGAGATACTTATTGGGCCTGTGATGGAGTCTCTTGATGGAGCGGCTGTACGACGATCTGGCGTGGTTGTGGCCGGTGATTTCGCCGCCGGGGGACTATGCGGAGGAGGCGGAGCGGTTGCGGGCGGTGATTGAGGCGCGGACGGGTCGGCGGGCGGGTTGGTCGGTGTTGGAGTTGGGGGCCGGTGGGGGTCACACGCTGGTGCATCTGGAGCCGTTCGCGTCGCGGTGTGTGGCGGTGGATTTGTCGGAGCCGATGCTGGAGAAGTACCGGGCGTTGGTGGACGGTGCGGAGACGGTGGTGGGGGATATGCGGGAGGTGCGGTTGGGGGAGCGGTTTGATGTGGTGCTGCTGCACGACGCGGTGGATTACATGACGAGCTCGGCGGACGCGGCGGCGGCGATGGCGACGGTGGCGGCGCACCTGGCTCCGGGCGGTGTCGCTCTGGTTGCGCCGACGTACACGCGGGAGACGTTTGTGGACGGCGAGGTGGCGGACGACGGGACGGAGCTGCCGACGGGTGGGGATGTGACGTTCTTCAGCTATGTGTATGACCCGGACCCAGGGGATGAGACGTTCGAGATGGTGCTGCTGTATCTGATCCGGGATGCGGCGACGCGGCGGGTGGAGGTGGTGGAAGATCGCCATGTGTGTGGAATCTTTTCGGCGGCTCAGTGGTTGGGTTGGATGGGGGAGGCTGGGCTGTCTGCCGAGGTGGTGGAGCAGGCCAGCGGGATGAGTGGTGAGGCGTGGACGCTGATGGTCGGCGGTCACGCGGGTTGAAGCTGTTTCTGGCTGGCCCGGCTGCGTGATTCGCAAAAGAAGAGGTGCGATGTGCTGAGGTGTTGCCTGCTGGCGGGTCTGTGGATGGGTTTGAGTGGGTGTATCGCGGGGACGCCGAGGGTGCCGGAGGGGACGGCGCTTCAGGCGTATAGCGATGAGCCGTACGCGAAGGTGCTTTCGGCGGTGGTGAAGGGTGAGGACGGGTTGGTGGACTACCACGCGTTTGCGGACGACCCGGCGTTGGAGCGGGAGCTGGATGTGTACATGAACGCGTTGGCGCGCTTTGGGCCGGACGAGTCGCGGGGGGCGTTCCCGACGGCGGAGCATGAGCTGGCGTATTACCTGAACGCGTACAACGCGGCGATGATCCGGCTGTGGCTGGACAAGGGCGGGGCGGAGGCGTCGCCGACCCGGAAGGTGAACTGGTTGGCGTGGTTTATTTCGGAGGGGTTCAAGATCGATGGGGGCGGGGTGACGCTGGACCATTTGGAGCAGCGGGTGATTCGGCCGAGGTACTCGGACGGGCGGATCCACTTCGCGTTGATCTGTGGGGCGTTGTCGTGCCCGCCGTTGCTGGACGAGCCGTATCGGGCCGAGCGGTTGGGCGAGCAGATGGATGCGATTGGGCGGGCGTGGCTCAATCAGCCGGACGGCCTGCGGATGGAGGGGGACACGGCGGTGATGTCGCGGATCATGAAGTGGTATCGGGGCGACTTCGATGAGATGGGCGGGCTGCGGGGCGTGGTGGATCGGTATGCGGAGGAGCCGCTGCGGAGCGAGGCATTGCGGGCGATCGACGCGGGCCGGCTAAAGTTCATGCCGTATGACTGGACGATCAACCTGGCGGTCGATGAAGAGGTTGGCGGATGAGTGACGGCGCGTTGGCGGCGTCGGAGCCGGCGGGCTGGTTGGGGGTGGTGGTGCCGGCGAGGAACGAGGCTGAGGCGTTGCCCGAGTTGATGGATCGGCTGCGGGCGCTGCTGGGGGAAGCCGTGTCGGTCGTGGTGGCGGACAGCGGGTCGGTGGACGGGACGGCGGACATTGCGTCGGGGCTTGGGGCCAGGGTGGTGAATGCCAATTCGGCCGATGGTCGCGGTGGTGCGTTGCGTGCGGGGGTGGCGGAGCTTGAGGCGTGGCGGCCGGGGCTGGTCGCGGTGTGGTTCGTGCATGCGGACAGCGTGCCGCCGGGCGATGCGGTGGAGCGGTTGGCCGAGGCGCTGCGTGATCCGGGCGTGGTGGGCGGGGCGTTCCGGATGCGGTTTGTGTTGGAGGGGTGCACGTGGTGGCAGCGGCGGGTGCTGCGGTTCGTGGCCTGGGCGAACGACCAGCGGTACCGCGTCACGGGCGGGCACTTCGGGGACCAGGGGCAGTTCGCCCGGCTCGATGCGCTGAAGCGGATCGGCGGGGTGCCGGGCCAGGCGCTCTTCGAAGACTTGGTGTTGTCCGAGCGGCTGCAGGGTGTGGGGCGTTGCGTGTTGTTGGGCTCGGTGATGAAGACGAGCCCGCGGCGGTTTCTGGAGCGCGGGCCGGTGCGTCAGGGGCTGACGGATTGGTGGATGCTGCTCCGGCGGTGGTTGGGCTGGGGGGTGGGTCGGGGTGCGGCGGAGCGGTACAACGCGGTGAATGGGCGGGTTGAGGGGTGAGGCGGCATCGGGTGCGCCGCGTGCCCCCCGGCAGAGCCGGGGGCTAACGCGTGGAGCCGCCTACCCGATGAGGTCGGAGCCGGCGAGCTCGGTGGTGGCTTGGCCCTGGATGATGACGGGGTCGATCTGGCCTTCGATGGAGACGCGGCCCTGGTCGTCGACGACGCAGACGGGGATCTTGCCGGCCTTCCAGTCGGCGAGGGGCAGCAGCGGCCAGCGCTGCGGGATGGAGCGGTCGGGGTCGACGGTGATGTAGGTGCCCTGTGATCCGGGGGCGAGGCGGTCGATGACGAGGGTGGGGGAGGCGAGGTAGTAGCCGATTGATGTGATGCCGCGGGGGTAGTGGCAGAGGAAGTTGTTGACGTAGGTGTCGCAGAAACCCAGGGACTGCTGGTGGGTGTTGGACATCAGCTGGAGGTCCCAGTACTGGGCGGCGGAGGAGGGGCCTTTGAGGTCGAGGTAACGGGCGAGCATGTCACGCCAGAGGTTCTGGGAGATGCGGAGGTTTTCGACCTGAGCGGAGGTGTGTCCGTCGCCGTAGCGGGACTGGTTTTCGCGGTCTGCGGCGAGGACGTCTTTGCGGAGCCGGTCGGTGTGGAGGATGGGGGGCCGACCGATCATGAGGGGGAGCAGGAGGCCGTTGCCGGTGTAGATGGAGTAGGCGTCCCAGCCTTCGAGGGTGTCGAAGGGCAGGGGGAGACCGGTGTTGGGGTCGAGGAGCCCGATGGCGGAGCGGTCGGCGGTGACGGCGTAG
>JBCDIM010000120.1:0-4653 GCA_038749105.1 Planctomycetota bacterium | reverse complement strand
GGCTCCGGCCAAGGCCCCGCCGAGAGCGCGCAGCCCGGCGACACAGAGCCCTCCCCCTACCTCAGCTTCACCGACCAGACCCTCGTGTCCTACGGCAACCAGGACACCGACGATCGTCCCGAAATCCTCAACGACAACCACCGCGGCAATGTCCTCCGCCTCGACGGGAACGACTGGAAGGCCCTCGCCTACGACCTCAACATCACCGCCGACACCGTCCTCGAGTTCGACTTCCGTTCGAGCAACCAGAGCGAGGTCAACGCCATCGGCATCGCCAGCAACAACGCCACCGCCCGTTCCAACTTCACCTACCGCCTCTGGGGCACCGAAGGCTTCGGCCGAACTGTCAACCCCCAGTACAACGGGTCTGGCGACTGGCAGGCCTACACGATCAACATCGGTGACAACTTCTCCGGCAGCTTCAACTACCTCACCTTCATCAACGACAACGACGCCGGCTCCGGCGTCAGCGAGTTCCGCAACATCCGTGTCTACAACACCGGCTCGGCCGGCACCGCCCCCGCCGCCCCCGGCTCCCTCGCCGCCACCACCAACGACGCCAACTCCATCGACCTGACCTGGAACGACAACAGCAGCAACGAATCCGCCTTCGTCCTCGAACGCTCCACCAACGCCAGCTTCAACGGCGTCGTCCGCATCACCCTCGAGCCCGGCCGGACCACCTACACCGACGTCGGCCTCGAGACCGACCGCACCTACCACTACCGCCTCCGCGCCACCAACGCCGACGGCGACAGCGCCTACTCCGCCGCCACTTCCGCCACCCCCACCGACGGCGGCGTCACCCTCCCCGACCCCATCGACTTCAGCACCGAGAACATCCAGTCCTACGGCAACGAGGACATCAACGGCACCGCCACCGTCCTCGACAACGGCGACACCCTCAAGCTCGAAGGCAACACCTGGAAGGCCATCAGCGAGCCCTACACCGTCACCCCCGACACCATCCTCCAGTTCGACTTCAAGAGCGACAGCCAGGGCGAGACCCACGGCATCGGGCTCGCCACAGGCCGTGCCGCCACCCGCTCCTCCTCCTCCATCACCCTCTGGGGCCCCGACGCCTTCGGCCCACGCTCGGTCCCCCAGTACGACGGCTCCGGCAACTGGCGAACCTTCACCCTCCGCCTCGATGACTACATCGGCGATCGCTCCTACAACTTCCTCACCTTCATCAACGACCACGACGTCGCCAACCCCGACGCCACCAGCTTCTACCGAAACGTCCGGCTCTACGAAGACACCGGCGCCGGCGTACAAGCCCCCGCCGCACCCTCCAACGCCAACGCCACGCCCAACGGCACCACCAGCATCAACCTGACCTGGACCGACAACGCCAACAACGAAGACAACCTCGTCCTCCAACGCGCCACCAACCCCGGCTTCAGCGGTGCAACCACCATCACCCTCGCCGCCAACACCACCAACTACACAGACAACGGGCTTAACTCCGACACGACCTACTACTACCGCGTCCGGGCCACCAACACCGGCGGCGATAGCGCCTGGTCCAACACCGGCTTCGCCACCACCGACGCTCCCGCACCTGGAACCATCGACTTCTCTCAGGAGACCATCTTCTCCTACGGCAACCAGGACATCGACGGCACCGCCACCGTCCTCGACAACGGCGACACCCTCAAGCTCGAGGGCAACACCTGGAAGGCCATCGCCGAGTCCATCACCGTCACCGCCAACACCATCCTCGAGTTCGACTTCAAGAGCGACACCGCCGGCGAAGTCCACGGCATCGGGCTCGCCAAGAACAACGCCGCCACCCGCTCCGCCTACTCCATGACCCTCTGGGGCCCCGACAGCTACGGCAGCCGAACCACCCCTCAGTACGACGGCTCCGGCAACTGGCAGACCTTCCAGATCACCCTCGACGACTACCTCGCCACGGGCAGCTACAGCTACCTCACCTTCATCAACGACCACGACGTGGCCAACCCCGACGCGACCAGCTTCTTCCGGAACGTCCGGATCTACGAAGGCCCCTGATTGATAGAACATGCCACCCGCTAACCCCACGATCTCCCGACGCCGATTTATGCAGGCCACCGCAGCCGTCGCGGCCAGCGCCACCGCCCTACCCTCGACCGCCATGACCCGAACCGACCGGCCGCCCAACGTCCTGTTCATCGCCATCGACGACCTCAACGACTGGATCGGCCCCCTCGGCGGACACCCGCAAGTCCACACCCCCAACCTTGATCGCCTCGCCCAACGCGGCTTCACCTTCGCCAACACCAGCTGCCCCGCACCCATCTGCACCCCCGCACGCACCGCCGTCCTCACCGGCATCCACCCCACCCGCTCGGGGCTCTACTTCCTCAAGCCGCTGTTCCGCGACACCCAAACCCTACGCGACCGCGTCACCCTCCCCCAACACTTCCGCAACCACGGCTACCACACCATGGCCGTCGGCAAGGTCTTTCACGGCATCAACGACCCCGACTCCTTCCATGAGAATGGCAAGATCACCAACCAATACGGCCCCACCCCCGACACCAAGCTCAGCGTCCCCGAAGGCCACCCTCTATGGGACTGGGGCATCTACCCCGACGACGACCGCGCAACGCCCGACGACCGCATCGCCAAATGGGCTATAGAACGGATCAACCGAAACTACGACGAACCGTTTTTTCTTGGAGCCGGATTCTTCCGCCCGCACGTCCCGATGTATGCACCCGCCACCTACTTTGATCACTACCCCGAGGGCAAGACGCATATGCCCGAGTTCGCACCCGACGGTTGGCGGCGCGCCTCGCCCTACGTCACACAACTCACCCATGCCGCCGTCGCCCCGCGACACGACTACATCCTCGAGCTTGGGCAGGCCGAGCACGCCGTCCGCAGCTACCTCGCCAGCGTTAGCTACATGGACTTCCAGGTCGGCAAGCTCCTCGACGCACTCGCCGACAGCCCCCACGCGGACAACACACTCGTCGTCTTCTGGTCCGACCACGGCTTCCACCTCGGCGAGAAGAACCGCTGGGGCAAACGCACCCTCTGGGAAGAGTCCTGCCGCGTGCCCATGATCCTCGCCGGCCCCGGCGTCCCGCATGGCAGCACCGACCAGCCCACCGGCACAATCGACCTCTACCCCACCCTCACCGACCTCTGCGGAATCCCCTCGCAAGACGACCTCGACGGCCACAGCCTCACCCCCCTCATACAGGGCAACGACGACTGGCCGCACCTCGCCCTCACCAGCTTCGGCCCCGGCAACTGCAGCGTCCGCTCCTGCCACCACCGCTACACCCGCTATGCCGACGGCACCGAGGAACTCTACGATCACCGCACCGATCCCGGCGAGTGGCACAATCTCGCCAAGGACAAAGCATTTCGATCGATCCTCGACGTCCTCAGCCCCGCTATTTCCGACCACCAGTCAGCACTGATCACGGGCAGCGCCGGCTCGGACTCGCCGCTTTTTCCATGAGGCCGTGTTCATCACGAAGCGTACTACCCGGAACCGATCTACTACTGAATATAGGTGCTGGATATTTTCCACCGAAACTCGGTCGGTGTTCGATAGGGTATCGCTGATCGAGCGGGATTCCCAGAAGTTAAGCTCGCAATCATCACAGCCACCGCCAGTAGACTTAGAAACCCAGCTCTTTGACATTTAAGAATGCAAGCTGATTGGAGCGTCGTTCAAAAACAGCACGTCGGTAGTAGCTCTTAAGTAGGCCACCCAGTTCGGACCGACAGCCGATCGAGCCGACAGACCTGTCTGTTTGGGCGAGCTTCAACTCGGGCGTACCTGGCAGGCTTAGGACTCGATTGCCCAAGCCTTGATGTGGTCAGCGCTGGTTGTAGTAGCTGGCGAAGGTCTGCATCGGGTGATCGACGTGTCCCAGACTTCACCACGGGGATACCGGCGGCGGTTAACACCTGATCGAACGCTGCCGTGAAGTTCGTGTCCCGGTCATGAATTAAGTGATCGGCTTCTAACCCCTGGTCCTCCAACCACATCAGCACATTCCTCACCTGCTGCAACACCCACTCTCCGTTCGGGTGATACGTCGCCCGTGACACCCAGACTCGTCGGCTTCCGACATGCATGAAAATCAGAGCGTAAGCCTGCCGCTTGCCCCGCAACGTCCACATGTTCTTGCAGAAGAAATCACACGCCACCAGCGTGTTCAGGTGCAGCTTCACAAAAACGTCCCACGGTTGAAAGTCTGGTCTACCCGACCGATCCGGCCGCGGCCTCGGATCAAGACCCTCCTCTTTCAAAATACGCCGCACACTCGTCTTACCCACGGGGCACCGCAGCTTGATCAGCTCCCCCACAATCCGCAAATAACCCCATCCAGGGTTGTCTTTCGCCAGCCTCACAATCAGGTCTCGCAGCGACTCCCCAATCGTCCTCGGTCGACCCACGCGCCCCGGCTTCCGCCCTTCTCGCTGCTCTTTCACCCACCGCTGATAGGTCCGGAGCTGGACCACCGTCACTAGACCCTTAACTTGGTGCCCCAGCCTCGCCCCGATCGCCAGCAACCGCCCACGCTCCTCCGGCGACAGGATTAGCCGCTGCTGATCCACCCGACTTCGTAGAATCTGGTTCTCTTACCGCAGAAACCGGATCTGAGCATCCCGATGCTCCCTCACCCATCGCAACAGGAG
>JBCDIM010000119.1:0-4781 GCA_038749105.1 Planctomycetota bacterium | reverse complement strand
GGGGCGGTTGGAGCAAGGGGGTAGCCGCAGGCTTCGCAGAGGTGGCCGGGGGCGGGGAAGGACATAGCGGGGGCTCAGAGCGCGGCGTCTAAGGGTTCGAGCAGGTCGATGAGCCGTGTCGCCAAGACGCGGGGGAAGGTGTTGCTCAGGGGTGGGGCGGTGAGGGTGGGGGTGCCCAGGGCCTCGGCCCAGGCGGCGGCATGGGGGCTGGGTCGGCGGTGGTCCAATGGCGGGAGGATGACGGCATCGAGGGCGGGGAGGAGGCCCCAAGGGGCGGCGAGTTGGGGCTCTTGCACGAGGGGGTTGGGGAAGCCGGTGATGGCGGCGTAGCGTCGTCCAGCGTCGAGGCCAGGGGTTAGGGGGTGGAGCATCAGGCAGGGCGGGGCGACGCTGGGCTGAAGGGCGCGGCGAGCCTGGGTCGTGATGCCCAGCGCGACGGCGAGCGGCTGTGCGAGCGGACGGTCGGCCGGGTGTCGGGGGTCATCGCAGAGCAGCGCAACGAGCGGCGCATCCGGGCGGATGTGGTAACGCTGGCGGAGGTCTTGGCAGAGCCGGGCGGTCGGAGTGTCCGGGAGTCGGCGTGGCGTGGGCTGCGGGGGAAGCTCGTGGGGGAGCCGGGCGTGGACGGCAAACGCGCGGGGCAATGCCAGGCGGGTGAGCTTCGCAAGGGTGGGCGACCAAGCGTGCGCGTTGATCGCCCGAGTCCTGGCGTTTGCCTGTCGCCTCAGGGTGCGCCGGAGTGCCGGGACCGCGGTGAGCAGTGCCGCGTCCGGGCAACTGATGGGGTGGAGTCGGGTGCGCGGCCAGCCGACGGCGAGGGCGTCGTGGTGCAAGGCCTCGGGGCCCAGGGTGATGAGGTGGTCGTCGGGGCTCGCTTGGTCGAGCAGCGCAGCGAGAAAGAGCGGGCTAGCGGCGGCGGTGCGGGTGGCGACGATGTGGAGGGTTGGGGTGATCGACGGCGGGTCGCTCCCGTCGGGAGGGGGCGGAAGGATCACGGGTGCTTGGGCGGTGGTGGGCATCGCTATTTGAAGCTGTCCCCGGAGTCTGAGGGCTTCCAGGCGTGGAAGAGCTTGGCGAGCTCGACGCCGGTCTCTTGCGCGAGGTCTTGCTCGATGACAAGGATGTCGGGCGAGCCCTCCATCGAAGGCATGCGGGTCCATTGGCGGACCTTGAGGGAGTAGGTGCGTTGGTTGGGGTTGGTGCCGATGAACTGGCCGCGTTCGTCGGCCTCGGGGGGGAAGATGACCACGTTGTTCGTGTCCCACACGCTGACCTCGAGCTCGGCGAGGGGCTTGAACCCGGAGCTGGCGGTGCCGATACCCATGGCGATGATGCGGGCCTCGATCACCTGCTGGGCGCCGAGGCGTCGGCCGAGCTGGCCCATCGGGATGCGTTTCCAGTTGGTCTCACCCAGGTTGATACGCTCGGCAACCACGTCGCGCTGGTCGATGAACTTGCCTTCCATCCCGCCGTCACGCTCGAGGGTGTCGGCGGTGACCGCGGCGATCAGCCTGGGGGCGTTCGGGTTGGAGAACTGGCGGTCGGGATCGTGGACGACAATGAGGGTCGTCTTCGATCGGTCCAGATCGAAGACGGCGGGCTTCTTCGTCGGCCCGGTGATGACGTAGGCGACCGCGGCCGGGCCCTCACAGCCGGTGGAGGCGAACAGGACGGCAAGGAGGATCAGGGCGACCGCGCCGCGGCGAGGGAGGCGAGCGTGGGCGGGGTGCGGGGGCATGGCTTTAGTCCACCTCGATCTGGTGTTCGAAGAAGACGCCGCCGGCCCGGAGGGTGAACTCCTTGACCGTGGCGAGCTCGATGGAGCTGTCACTGGCGTTGAACCGTCCGATCTTGGTCTGGGCCAGCCGGGGGTACTGGACCGCGACGGGGACGCTGACCGCCATCTCGTCGGGGTCGGCGGCCTCGGCTTCGTAGACCGACACCGCCCCGTTGATCACGCCGCGCTTGGTGGTCCGGTCGCCCGGCTCGGTGGTGCGGTACTCGGCCAGGTCGATCAGGATCAGGCGGTCGACGTTGAGGGCGCTGATCAGGATCGACGGCGTGACGGTGGTCCAGGTCGGGTTGTCGTCCTGGTACTGGACCAGATCGCGGGGGTTGACCACGCGGGCTCCCTCGACCTGGCTGACAATCGAGCGGGAGACGGCGCCCATGATGTTCTCGCGGGCCTTGGGGTGGCGCTGGTCGATCGTCGGGTCGGCCGCGACCATGACCGCGACGGATTTGCCCGCCAGGTCGGTGTAGCGCGGGGGGACGGTGACGTAGTTGACCTGGCCGGGGATATTCGCGCAGGCGGCCAGGGTTAGCGGGAAGAGCAGCGCGAGCAGGGCCGGGAGAGGGCGCGTGGGGGTGTGGCGGGGTGGCATGGCGTTATGCGAGTTGGACGCGGGCGATGGTGTAGGCCCAGGCGAGGACAACCAGGGCGGCGAAGGTCCAGAAGGTGCGGGGTCGGAGCAGGGCGTCGAGGAGGGGCTGAAGCCGCATGCCGGTGATCAGGGCGTAGCCGGAGATCAGGACGGTGCAGGCGGTAGACAGGGCCAGGAGGAAGCCGAGGGGCTGGGTGAGCAGGGAGCGGAGGAGGTTGGCGTCGGCGGCGAGGGCGAAGGCGGTGGTCATGCCGCAGGTGGGGCAGGGGATGCCGGTGGCCTGGAGGAGGCCGCAGGGTGCGAGGCCCAGCGAGGTGTGCGTGCCGTGACCATCAGGGTTAGGAGACAGCAGGGCGGCGGTGGTGAGCAGCGCGGCCGCGGGGAGGAAGAAGGCCAGGGCCAGGCCACGCTGAGGCTGGTGGGGGTGGTGGATGCTGGAGGGCGTGGGGGCTGAGGTAGGGGGTGCCGGCATGAGAACAGTTTATCGGCAGAGCGGGGCGGGCCCACGGATGGAATCCGTGGGCTTCGGTATGGAAGCTCGCGGCGGGTGTCAGGCGGAGCGGAGGGTGAGGTGGATGATCTCGGCCGGGGCGTTGGTGCGGAGGGGGAACCAGTTGCCGGTGCCGTTGGAGACAATCAGGTGTGAGTCGTTCTGCGTGTAAAGACCGGACCAATACTTGTACATCAGTGGCCCGGGGCCGAACTCGTGGGTGAGGTGGAGCTGGCCGCCGTGGGTGTGGCCGGCGAGGGTCAGCGGGAGGCCGGCGGCGGCGGCGGCATCGAAGGCGTGGGGGTGGTGGTCGAGCAGGATGGGGAAGGCGTCGGGGTCGCGCTGCTCGAGGAGGTTGGCGATGGGCCGGTCCCAGCGGTCGTTGGACCAGCGGGCCCCGAGCACCTGGACCTTCTGCCCACGGACCACAAAGGTCTTGGCTTCGTCGACCAGCAGGGGCATGCCGGCGTCACGCATCCCGCGGTGGAACGAGCCAGCCCCGAGGGCGCGGTCCATAAACAGGTCGTGGTTGCCCTCGATAATGGCGAGGCCGGACCGGCGGTCGAGCCGATCGAGCATACGGATCGCGACCGGCAGGTCCTTGGGGTTGTGGTTGATCAGGTCGCCCGTCGAGACGACGAGGTCGGCCTGAAGATCGTTGGTGGCCTTGGCGATGTCGGCGAGGACCGAGCCGTTGGTGAGTCGGCCGACGTGGGTGTCCGAGAGCTGCGCGATGGTGAGCCCGTCGAGGGCCTTGGGCAGCGACGGGAGGTTGAGCGTGATCTCGCGGACGCGGAAGCGGTTGAGCTGGGGGATGGAGTAGAGCGTCGCGCCGACGGTGGCGACGGCGGGGGCCCCGGCGAGGGTGGCGCGGAGGACGTCTCGGCGCGAGAGCGTCTGGGGTGCCTGGGCAGTGGCGGGGGACGAAGTGGCGTCGTCGGCGGGCCCGGGCTTGAACCGCCGGGCGATCCAGAAGCCCAGGTTCTTCACGCCGATGACACCCATCAGCGGCACGGCGGCGAAGGGCAGGATGATCAGCCCCCACATCATGACCAGGGCCTGCCAGGCTTTGGGCAGGGCGAACTCGGTGTAGTCGCCGGTGAGGGAGCTGTAGATGCGGGTGCCGACGATGGACCCGAACGCGATGACGGTGGCGAGGGAGAAGACGGCGAGGGTGAGGCGGTACCACCGGGCACCGGGCAGCGGGCGCAGCCGGCGGTCGGTCCACCACCAGTAGGCGAGGGTCAGGGTGGGGATGCCGGCGATGATGAAAAAGAAGATGACGATGCGCATGGCGTGGAACAATAGGCGTGGTGGAGGTTGATACGCCGTATGGTGTGCGGATGTTTGACCTGGCCCTGTATCAGCCGCGAATCCCGCAGAACGTGGGCAATATCGCCAGGACCTGCGTGGGGTTTGCGACGCCGCTGCAGATCATCGGGCCGAGCCTGGTGGACCTGTCGGAGAAGAAGGTGAAACGGGCGGGGCTGGATTACTGGGACAATTTGAGGTTGACCGAGCACGCGAGCCCGGAGGCGTTTCTGGAGTGGATGGAGGGGCAGGGGCGTCGGCCGTGGCTGGTGACGAAGTTCGGGGAGACGCGGTTTGACCGGGCGGACTACGCAGCGGGGGACGTCTTGGTCCTCGGGTCTGAAACGGAAGGTCTTCCGGGGGCGTGGCACGAGCGGTTTGCGGATCGGCGGGTGCACATCCCGATCCCGGGGCGGGTGCGGTCGTTCAACGTGGCGAACACGGCGGCGGTGATGCTGGCCACGGCGTTGGCGAAGGCGGAGGGGTTTCCCGCGGAGTGGGAGATGATGGAGGAGCGGTAGAGAGCCGGCCCGTGTCGGGCCGGTGGGCAGCTGCGGGTTGGTCGGGGCGACACCCCCCGGCTCGCTGGGGTGGGG
>JBCDIM010000118.1:0-5673 GCA_038749105.1 Planctomycetota bacterium | reverse complement strand
GGGGGGGGGGGGGGTGGGGGGGGGGGTGTTTCTGGTTTGTTGTTTTTTTTGGTGTGGGGGGGGGGTGTGGGGTGTGTGGTTTTTGTTGTTTTTTTTTGGGTTGGGGGGGTGGTTGTGGGGGGGGGGGGGGGGGGGGGGGGGGGGGGGGGGGGGTGGGGGGGGGTGCCTTTGCCGGTGGAGGAAGGCGGGCCTGGGGTTGCGGGGGAGCGGAGCTTGTTGTTCCGGTGGCAGTACTGGGGGGCGGCTTGGCGGGTGTGGACGGATGGTGCGTGGCTGTGGGGTGTGGGCCCAGGGGGTTTTCAGGCGGCGTACCAGGCGGCGAAGGACGTGCTGAACCCGGAGGACGTGCAGTCGGCCCACAACGTCTGGGTGGACTACGCGGTGATGCTGGGGGTGTGGGGGTTGGCGTGGGTGGGCGCGTTGGGCGCGTGGCTTGTCACTGGGATGTGGGGGGCGTTGCGGGGGGTTGTTGGTGAGGGTGAGGGCGTGGCAATGCGGCCCACGGTGGATCACCGTGGGCTTACGGGGCGCGTGGGTTGGGGGGTGGCGGTTGGGGTGGGTGGTGTGGTGTTTGCGGTGGTGTATCCGGTGCGGCTGCCGGGGCTGACGCTGGAGACGGCGGTGCTGGCGATGGCGGGCGCGGGGGCGTTGGCGGTGGTGATGCGCGTGGTAGGCGGCGGCGGGTTGGACGACCGGTGGGGGCGGGTGGCCTTGGCGGCTGGGGCGGTGGCGGTAGTGGGTCAGGGGCAGATGGACATGGCGTTTTTTCAGGCGCCCTCGGCGGGGGTGGTGTGGTTCATGGTGGGGTTGTGCGGTGGCGGTGGGGTTGGGCGTGAGTCTGTGGATGCGCGGGGCCCAGGGGATGTGTGGGGTTGGGGGGTTGGTGTGGTGTTGGTGGGTGTGGGGGTGGTGTTGATGGTGGGGGTGGCGGTGCCGATGAGTGCGCGGGAGCGGGGGTTGGATGCGGCAGCGGCGGCGTTGGTAGGGAGCATGGCGGGTGGGGTTGAGGCGGAGCGGGCTTGGGAGGAGGCGTTGGCGGGGTTGGACGAGGCGGGGGAGCGGTATCCGGGGGACGCGAAGGTTCGGCGTTGGCGGGTGCGGCTGCGGTTGGAGCGGGCGGCGGGGGCGGAGCGGTATCTGGCAGAGTTGAAGGGGTCGGGGCCGGTACTGTTGGCGACGGTTGACTTGGAAGGGATCATGCGGCGTGTGGTAGTTCGTTCGCGGGATGAGGCGTTGGAGATTGCGCGGGCGGGGGTGGAGCGACGGGAGACGATCGGGGGTTGGCGGGGGGTGGCGGACGTGTTTTGGGCGGTGGGGGATCAGACGGGAGCGGTGGGGGCGCTGCGGGAGGCGGTAAGGCTGGGGCCTTACGACCTTTCGTCATGGCGGCGGTTAGCGGAGGCGCTGGAGGCGGTGGGGGATGAGGCGGGGGCGCGGGCGGCGTGGGAGCGCGTGCTTTGGATCGATGCGAAGAGCTATCTGGATCCCGCGAAGCAGTTGGGGGCGGCGGAGCGGGCGCGGGTGTTGGAGCGGGTCGGGGCGCGTTGAGGTGGGACGCTTCGCGTCACCCACTACACGGCTCGGGTAGGGTGGGGTGGGGTGAGGGTGACGAGTTGGGTGGGGAGGTTGGTGGCGGCTTGGGCCTGTTGTTGGAGTCGGTTGGCGTCGGCGAGGTTGTGGGTGGGGAGAAAGAGGTTGGAGCCGGAGCCGGAGAGGTGGGGGTGGAGGTTGGCGTGTTGGAGGGCGGTGAAGGCGCGGTCGAGGTCGGGGTAGAGGTGGCGTGCGGGGGGGAGCAGGTCGTTGGTCTGGTTGGGTGTGGGGTCGAGTTGGTCGAAGGCGCGGTAGACGGCGGCGGTGTTGGCGTGGACGGGGGGGAAGATGAGGACGGCGTGGGTGGGGAGCTCGGCGGCGTCTTGCGCGGGAAGGGGCGCGAGCTGGTCGCCGATGCCGGTGATGTGCGCGGTGTGGCGCTGCGGGTTGGTCGTGTCGAGCTGGTAGCGGTGGAAGAAGGCGGTGTCGGCCCCGAGGTGTTGGGCGATGGTCTGTGGGGTGATGGTCTGGAGGAGGTCTGTGAGCTCGTGGAGGTCGGCCAGGGCGTGGAGGGCGGCGGCGGCGTCGGAGGAGCCGCCGCCGAGGCCGGTGCCGGCGGGGATGCGTTTGGTGAGGTGGATGTGGGAGTGCAGCGGTTGGCCGGCGAGCTGTTCGAGCAGGGCGTGGGCTCGGGTGATCAGGTCGTCGCCGAGGGCCCAGTCCAGGGCGACCGGTACGGGTGCGTCGGGGTCGGCCTCACGGGTGTAGCTCAGGGTGGAGGAAGCCCGGCTAGAGGTGTTGGCGGTATCCGCGGGGGCTTGGTCGGTGAGCGGTTGGGCGGCGACGGTGTCGTGGAGGGTGGTGACGGTGAAGACCGAGTCGATGGGGTGGAGGCCATCGGGGCGGGGCGCAGCCACGGCGAGCGAGAGGTTGAGCTTGGCCGGTGCGAGGCGGGCGGTGCTGCGGGCGGCTGGCGGAGCGGGCATGGGCGCAGGATAGGCCGGACGCGGCTGGTCACGGTTTCTGCCTGTGGCTGGCGGAGAGGCTTGGCGTGGGTTAGGGCGTGGTGCTGGAGAGTTCCGCGGGCTGAGCTTCCGCGGGCAGGTCGGCGGTCGCGGGGAGGCGCCGGGCGGCTTGGAGGATGTCGGCGAGCGAATGGCCGTGGGTGATGCCGGCGTGGAGGGTGGCCCAGAGCTGGTGGGCGGCGAGGGGGTCGCGGAGCTGAGTAGCCCAGCCGGCGATGGTGCGTCGGATGACCAGGGGGGTGACCTCGGCGGCGTCTTGTTGGCCGACGGAGGTCAGCCAGAACATCAGGTGGTAGAGCTCGGGGCGTTCGAGGGCGAGGCGGTGGTAGAGGGCGAGGGTGCGGTCGAGGGGGGAGCCGAGCTCGGCGTGCTGGGCGACGGCGTCGAAGCGGCGTTGGGTGACGGCGGTGAGGAGCTCCCGCTTGTCGGTGAAGTAGCGATAGATCGAGCCAACGGCACAATTCAGGCGCTTAGCGATCTGCCGGATGGTGGTTTTGTCGTAGCCGACCTCGCGGAGTGAGGCGTCGGTGGCTTCGAGGATCTGGCGTTGATCGAGCTGGGCTCGGGTCGGGGTTGAGCCTTCGGCAGCCATGGGAGGGGTGTTGACCGAGGTGGTTTCCGATTGAACCGATTGAGGGTTCGTGGGGAAAGGGATCGGGCCGGTGGATTCCAGGCCCGTCGGTTCGGGTGTGTTGGTGTGGGTTTCGGTATTCAAGGCGTCACCTCCGTGTAGACGGTTGAGGGCTCACTTCCGTGTGAACCTGGGCAGAGTGGCGATGTTTGAAGCAGTTTGGCGTGGCCGGGGGAGGGCGTCAAGCATGCGGGTTTTGGGCCGTGAGGCGGTGCATTGGGTGTTCAAAAGTCGGGGTTGACGCAGGGTTGCCATTGGGGATTGCGGTGGGGCGCGGATTGGCGTAGATTACGCGGCTTGCTTTTTCGGCCCGGCCCGCGGCCGGCCCGCCTGGTATGTGCCGGGTTTGGGCGAGGACGCGGGGCCAGGGCGTCGGCGATTCGTCGGCCGACGCGACCGGGCTGTAGACCTTTTCGGCTGGGCCACCTGTTGCTTGGTGGTCGGGCAGAAGGAGACGATGCGATGGCGGATACGACGCCGCGTTTGTACGAAGGTATGTTTCTGGTCAACCTGCAGGCCTTGTCGGGTGATCTCGACGGTGCACTGCAGGAGGTTCGGTCGATGTTGGACCGCGCCGGTGCCGAGGTCGTGACGCTGGGCCGGTGGGACGAGCGGAAGCTGGCGTACCCGGTGGCGGGCCAGAAGCGTGGGGTGTTTTTGCTGTCGCTGTTCAAGGTTGAGCCGGTGCAGATCGCCAACATCGAGCGGGACTGCAACCTGTCGGACGCGGTGCTGCGGGTGTTGATGACCCGGGCCGACCACATGGGTGAGGTCGAGCTGGAAGCGGCGTTGGACGAAGGCAAGACGAAGGCGGCGCTAGAGTCGGGCGAGTCGGAAGGCTCGGCCGAAGCACCGGCGGCTGAAGAGGCTTCGGAGCCCGCGGAAGCGGCGTCCTGAGTGCTTGACTTGTGGGTGGGGTGAGTTGCGGTCGACGATTGTGGAGGCGGCCGAGTGAGCGAAACAAGTGACGGGCCGATCGGACCCGAGTCTGGAGCACGAGCGTGGCGAGCTACAACCGAGTAATCCTGATGGGAAACCTGACGCGTGACCCGGAGATGCGGCACACCGCGTCGAACACGCCGGTGACGAAGATCGGGCTGGCGGTCAACGACCGGATCAAGAACCGGCAGACCGAGCAGTGGGAGGATCGGCCGAACTTCTTCGACTGCACCGCGTTCGGGCGGACCGCCGAGCTGATCCAGCAGTACTTCCAGAAGGGCCGGCCGATCTTCATAGAGGGCAAGCTCCGCTGGGACAGCTGGGAAGACAAGCAGACCGGCCAGAAGCGCAGCAAGGTGGAGGTCATCGTCGATAACTTCCAGTTTGTAGGTGGGCGTGAAGAGCAGGGCGGCGGTGGTGGTGGTGGGGGTGGTGGCCGGTCGTATGGCAACGGTGGTGGGGGCGGCGGTGGTGGGTACGGCAACGGGCGGGGCAACGGGGGCGGCGGTGGCAACGGTGGGGGTGGCGGGGGTCAGCGGTACGACACGCCGCACCAGCCGATCGACGAGGAGGACATCCCCTTCTGATCGCCCATCTGATTTTGCCGCTCGGCGAGCTGCCGAGGGCGTTTTTCTTGATGCGGTCCGGTGTGTGCCGACCGCGTCTAACTCCCAGCCTTGAGAGGACAGGATCGTTATGAAGAACATCGAACTGCTGTTGATCGAGACCGTCGAGAACCTCGGGATCGTCGGCGATGTCGTGAAGGTCAAGTCGGGTTACGCCCGGAACTACTTGCTGCCGTTCGGGTATGCAACCGTGCCGAGCGAAGAGAAGATCGCCGAGCTGGCCGAGCGTCGGGCGCAGGTGGAGGCCGAGCTGAAGCAGAAGGCGGCGGCTCAGGACGCGATGATCCAAAAGCTGGACGGCTACGAGTTGACCCTCGAGCGTTCGGCGAACGACGCGGGCATCCTCTACGGCGGTGTCTCGCAGCACGACATCGCGGCGGCCCTGCGTGAAGCCGAGTTCGACGTCGAAGACCGGTATGTGCGTCTGGGCCAGACGATCCGTCGGCTGGACACCTACGAGGTGCCGGTGGTGATCAACAAGGAGCTGAAGACCGAGATCAAGGTCTGGGTCGTGAGCGATCGGCCGTTGGATCTGGACGAAGAGGTTGAAGCGGCGGAAGCCAGCGGTGAGGGCGGCGACGACGTTGAGATCGATGTGCCCAAGAGCGCGTCGGACAAGTTCAGCGAGCTGACCGCGGTCTCGACGCCGACGCCGAAGGGCGAGCGGAAGTTCTGAGCCCCGGAAAACACTGAATACACAGTCAAGCAGCCCTGCTCACGCAGAGTTGTCTTTTATGCCGTGGCCGCGGCGGGTGCCGGGGTGGTGTCGGCGTCGAGGGGCTTGTCGGAGGGGTACTTGATGCGGGCGTGGTAGACGGCGCAGAGGGTCTTGGTGATGGAGGCTTCGATCTGGGCGAGGTCGCGGAGGGTGAGCTCGCAGTCGTCGAACTGGCCGTCGAGGAGGCGTTTGTTGGCGATGGTG
>JBCDIM010000117.1:0-6374 GCA_038749105.1 Planctomycetota bacterium | reverse complement strand
GTTCCAGAAGGTCGTCAACTGGGCCCGCCGGTCCTCGGTCTGGCCCATGCCCTTCGCCACCGCCTGCTGCGGCATCGAGCTCATGGCGACCGCCAGCTCCCGCTACGACCTGGCACGCTTCGGCGCAGAAGTCATGCGCTTCAGCCCCCGACAGGCCGACCTCATGCTCGTCGCCGGCCGGGTCTCCATCAAGATGCTCCCCGTCCTCCAACGCATCTACGCCCAGATGACCGAGCCCAAGTGGACCATCTCCATGGGCGCCTGCGCCTCCACCGGCGGCGTCTTCGACACCTACGCCACCGTCCAGGGCATCGACCAGTTCATCCCCGTCGACGTCTACGTCCCCGGCTGCCCCCCCCGCCCCGAAACCCTCATCGAAGGCGTCATGGCGATCCAGCGCATCATCGACGAAGACAACATCCCCCGCGACCCCGACGGCAAACGCCGCCCCCTCAACCTCGTCGTCGAGCCCAACACCGCCCCCCGCCCCCAGCCCGCCCCCCTCACCGTCGGCGGCGTCTGACCCCGCGGTCCTTGGTGCCGGGTCAATGGTCCGGGGCCCTGCCACGCAACGCTATTGAAGACACGATCGCATTCGCCTCCGCGGATCGACGGGGTAGACTTGCCGCTCCCTATTAGGTCTCATTCGGAGCTCGTGTGTCCACCTCATCCCCCCGCGTCATGGTCTCCGGCTGCTTCGACCTGCTGCACTCCGGGCACATCGCCTTCCTCCAAGAAGCGGCCGAGCTCGGCGAGCTCCACGTCTGCATCGGCTCCGACGCCACCGTCCTCGGTATCAAGGGACGTGCCCCCGTGACCGACGAGCGCGAACGCGCCTTCATGCTCCGGGCTGTCGGCTGCGTCCACCAGGTCCACATCTCCCGCGGCTCGGGCCTGCTCGACTTCCTCCCCGAAATCGAAGACCTCCAACCCGACGTCTTCTTCGTCAACCAGGACGGCCACACCGACGACAAGAAGCAGGCCATCGAAGCCCGCGGCATCGACTACCGCGTCTCGCAGCGCCGCCCCCACCAGGGCCTGACCCAACGCAGCACCACCAGCCTCCGCGCGACCGACTTCATCCCCCACCGCATTGATCTCGCCGGCGGCTGGCTCGACCAGCCGTTCATCAGCCGGCTCGCCCCCGGCCCCATGGTCGTCTGCTCCATCGACCACCAGGACACCTACGAGCTTCGCTCGGGCATGGCGAGCTCCACCCGCGCCACCGCCGTCAAGCTCTGGGGCCGACGCCTGCCCGTCGACGACCCCGAATACCTCGCCAAGGTCCTGTTCGCCTTCGAGAACCCGCCCGGCACCGCCGACGTCACCGGCTCCCAGGACGCCATCGGCATCGTCTACCCCGGCGTCACCCGCATGATGTACCGCGGCGGCTACTGGCCCACACAGATCGACAACACCGTCGATCCCGAGCTCGCCGCGTTCATCCAGGACCGGCTCTACATGGTCTACGTCGGCAAACGCCCCGCCGGCTTCGAGGTCCTCGCCGAGCAGCACCCCAACGCCGACGACGCCCGCAAGCTCGGGCAAGCCGCCAATGACCTCTGGGACGCCCTGCACCGCCGCGATGCCCCCGCCTTCGGCCAGGCCCTCACCGCCGGCTTCGAGGCCCAGACCGCCATGTTCCCCCTCATGCGCAACCCCGCCATCGATGCCCTCATCGCCGAGCACGGGCCCAGCTCGCTGGGCTACAAGGTCAGCGGCGCCGGCGGTGGCGGCTACGTCATCTTCTTCCGCGACACCCCCCTCCCCGGCGACGACGTCCTCCGCCCCCGGCTGCGCACCCCCGACTAGCCTCACCACTGCACCTCCACGTCTATCAGCCGACGAGCTACGCCCGTCAGGCACGCCACGGTAACCTCGGGAACCGCTGCCACTCCGTCGCGTCTGTAACGCCGACGGGACGTCACCCCGTCTGACCTCACACCCCCACCTGTCCGCCGGAACCCTGCGCCATGACCCGCAACCGAACCCGCCGCTTCACCACCGCCACCCTCCTGCTCGCGTTGCTCCCGCTCGCCCTGTGGGGTTGCTCGACCCCCACGTCGGATCACAACGCCAATACGTCTCCGCTCGTGGTCCCCACGGACCGCGTCGCCCACATCGACGCCATCCTCGCCGCTTACCGCAACGGTGATGACGCCCGCGTGCAAGCCCTGCTTAAGGCCCTGTCCACCGACGATCCTGCGGCCGAACCGCTCGCTCGCCTGACCCAGACCCCCGTCTCCGCACCCGCGACCCAGCCCGATGACGAGCCTTTGACCACGCACCGCATCTCGGAGGCCGGCCTGGCCTACACGGAATGGCGTCACCCCAGCGCCCGACCCACCGACCGCACGCGTGCCATCGGCGCGACCTCGCTCGCGGCCGGCGAAGCCGCGCGGTTCAGTGCGGTCGCCGACACGGAAGTGTCGGGCAGCTCACGCCTCGCCGAGGCGATGCCGCTTCCCGCCGCGACGCCCGCACCAGGCCGTGCCGAGCCTGCCGTCGATCGCGCCATGCCGGTCCCCCTGCCCGGTCCCGACGCGCCCCCGGCCGCCGATGCCCCCGCCCCCGCGGCCGGCACCCTCACCGCCGGCTCCCTCGACGACCTCGCCGACCCGCAGCCCATGGTCGACTTCGCTAAGACCTTCGCCGACGGCCACCCCATCGCCGACCGCTTCACCGGGCTCAACTTCGCCCTCCGCATCCAGGACGCCGACGGCCGACCGCTGCCCAACGCCATCGTCCTCCTGCACGACACCGCCGACACCACTTTCGCCCGCCTCACCACCGCACCCGACGGCCGCGCCGCTGTCTCGACCGGCCACGACGACATCTCCGACACCGCCGAGCTCTTCGCCACCGTCTACCACCCCGGGGCCCTGCCCTACACCACCTCAGTCCACCCCGACACCCCCGCGACCCACACGATTACCGTCCCGTACGCGACGCCCGATCCCGTCGATCGGCTCGACCTATCGTTCGTCGTTGACTGCACCGGCTCGATGGGCGACGAGATCCGCTACCTCCAGGCCGAGCTTAAGGACGTGGTCGCGACCGTCGCTGCCAAGCACCCCGACACCGACATCCGGCTGAGCCTCGTGGTCTACCGGGACACCACCGATGACTACGTCGTCCGCGTCAGCGACTGGACCCGCGATGTCGATGCCTTCCTCGGGCTGCTCGACAAACAGTCGGCCGGCGGAGGTGGCGACTACCCCGAAGCCGTGGATCAAGCCCTGCGTGCCGCCGCGGGCCTCGACTGGGACCCGGACCCCAGCGCCGCCGCCCGTGTCGTGTTCCTCGTCGGCGACGCCCCTTCGCACCAGGAGCACATGCCCTCCGCCCTCGATGCCGTCGATGAGCTCCGCGCCTCCGGCGTCCGCGTCTACCCCGTCCTCGGCAGCCAGGACGGCGACGAGCCCCAGCTCCTGTTCCGCGCCGCCGCCCTGCTCACCGGCGCCCGCCACCTGTTCCTCACCGACGACTCCGGCGTCGGCGGCTCCCACGTCGAGCCCGAGCAGGGGGCCAGCTTCGACGTCGAGCCCCTCAACGCCCTGATGGCCCGCATCCTCGACGCCGAGCTGACGGGTCAGCCCATCGAGAAGGGCGACGCGATCATCCGCCGCGTCGACGGCTGATCACTTGAGCCAGAGCCGCCCGAGCGAGATCTCTAGCCCTTCGAATGGCGGGGCAGACACCACACCTTCGCCATGGCCGTCCGCACACTTCTGGTAGTACCCCTCGACCAGCCGGAAGGCTTCGAGCATTTCGGTCATCGGGTCCACGATCCAATAGTGGGCCACGCCGCCCTGCTCGTAGAGCTTGAATTTGATTTCCCGATCGGTCCGTTCGTTTGACGGGCTGATTACCTCGATCGCAAGGTCCGGCGGGCCTTTGAGTGCCTCTACACCCACAAGCCCCCGGCGTCGCTCACTGAAATACAAGACGTCGGGTCGCCGTACATCATGATCACCAAAGACCGTATCCGTATCGCTGAGCACGATGCCCGCCTGCCCTGTCTCGACCAGATACGCCTTGATCAGGAACACCAGCTCCATAATGGCGTGGCTGTGTCGGGGCATCGGGCTGGGTGACATCTCGATCTCTCCATCCACCAGTTCAAGCCGAACGCCCGGCGGGTCTTCGCCGAGTGCGAGGAACTGCTTCGCGGTCATGCGGGCTGTGCTCAGTGCGGGCATTGCAGTATTCTAGTCAGCAACGATTAAATCTCTATGCCGCTGCGGCGAGCAGCTCCCGCGCCTGCTTCCGGCTGGTCGGGCTCGCCTCGGCCCCGGCTATCATTTCTGACAACTCCGTGACACGCTGCTTCTCGCCCAGCCGTTTGACGGTGGTCTCGGTCTGCTTCTTTTTGCCCGTGCCGCTCACGCCCTTCTCGATCCGGAAGTGCCGGTCGGCGAACGCGGCGATCTGCGGCAGGTGCGTGATGCACAACACCTGGTGCCCGTCCTTCGGTTCGTCCGTCCCCCCGTTCCACGCCAAGCCACGCAGCTTCCGCCCGATCACGTCACCCAACCGCCCGCCGATGTTGGCGTCCACCTCGTCGAAGACCAGCACGCTGATGCGGTCCGACCCGGCGAGCACGCCCTTGAGCGCGAGCATGACCCGTGACAGCTCGCCGCCGCTGGCGATCTGCCGCAGCGGCCGATACCCCTGGCCGGGGTTGGTCTGCACTAGCAGCTCGACGCGGTCCAGGCCCGATGGTCCCGCGACGCCATCGATCGGCAGCCCCGACCCGTCCGGTGGTGCAGACTCCATCGATAGCTCCAGCCTCGCCTCGGCCATCCCCAAGGCCTTGAGCTCCGCCTCGACCTGCGGGATCAGCGCCGCGCCCGCCTTCGCCCGAGCCTTGCTCAGCTCGCCGCCCACCGCCCACAGCTCGGCCGAGAGCGCCTCGATCTCCCGGTCGATCCCCGACAGGTCCGCGTCCTCGGCCTGCAGCCGATCGATCTCGATCCCTAGCGTCTCCCGGCGGGCCAGCACGGACGCGATCGCGTCGTCGCCCGGTGTGCCGTCGCCGTACTTCTGGACCAGCCGGTTCAGGACGTTCAGCCGGGACTCCACCTCGCCCAGCTCCGCGGGGTCCAGGTCGAGCCGACCGAGGTAACGCCCCAGGTCGTAGGCCGACTCTTGGAGCGTCAGGGTCGCCCCGCGGACCTGCTCGGCGATGGCCGTGAGCCCGGTGTCGGTCTCCGCCAGGCGGAGCAGCACCTGCGTGATCGCTTCGAGCCGTTCGTTCACCGAGCCGTCGGTCTCGTACATCGCCTCGTACACCGCCCCGGCCTCGTGCTTCAGCCCTGCCACGCCACGCAGCAGCCGTTCCCGCGCGACCAGCTCCGGCAGCTCGCCCGCCATCGGCTCGGCCTCGTCGATCTCCCGTGCCTGGAACCGATACAGCTCCAGCTGCTCCCGACGCAGCGTCTGCGAGGCCCGCAGCGCCTCACGCTGATCCGCCCGCCCCCGCAGCCGGCTGTACAGCTCGCCGAAGCGCACCCGCATCGGGTCGGCCCCCGCGAAGCCGTCGAGGATCGCGAGCTGATGGCTGGGCTTGAGCAGGTACTGGTGGTCGTGCTGGCCGTGGATATCGACGAGGTGTGCGGCGGCCGTCTTGACCATCCCCGCGGTGGCCGGTTGCCCGTTCACCGTCAGCCCCGTCCGCCCGGAGGCGAAGAGCTTCCGCGTGATCAGCAGCTCGTCCCCGACGGCGAACGCTTGGTCCAGGGCGGTGCTCAGGCTCGCCGCGACGGCGGCGTCCCGCACCTCGAACAGCCCCGCTACCCGGCCCTCCTTCGCTCCGGTACGCAGCAGCCCCGCGCCTTTGCGTAGGCCGAGCAGGGTCTCGAACGCGCCGATGACCAGGCTCTTGCCCGCCCCGGTCTGCCCGGTGAAGACGTTGAGCCCGGCGGTGAGCTCGATCACCGCGTCGCGGATCACCGCCAGGTTCTGGATGTGCAGTTCACGGAGCATCGGGTCGATCCAATCATAATCCGAACAGAATAAGCGTCAAGTGTTTGTTCGGTTCGCTCCCTTGTGTGGCTTGAATCGCCAACACGGATGATCGCACCCGACCCCCCAGCTCTGGGAGCGGGTCCGCTAGCGTCCCGCTCGCGCAAAAAAAGCCCTGCGGCGCTTTGATCACGTCGCAGGGCGTTGGGATGCCCCCTCTAGGACTCGAACCTAGGACCCGCTGATTAAGAGTCAGCTGCTCTAACCAACTGAGCTAAGGAGGCCGGACCGCGGCGGCAACAGCGTGAACTGTCCTACCGTTTTGGGGTAAACCTAATCATGCATGTGCTGACCGGGAACTATAAATCAGACCAGGTGCATGTACCGGCCCTTCTTGAAAGGCTGGG
>JBCDIM010000116.1:0-6551 GCA_038749105.1 Planctomycetota bacterium | reverse complement strand
CGGATGTACTTCTCGTGGCCGCGGACGAGATAGCGGAAGTGCTGAGATTCCCACCAGCACTCGCCATGGATGTGGTCGCGTCCATGGGCGTCGCCGGTCAGGGCCGGCGCCAGTGACTGGCCGTCTTCCGGGCCGAGGTGGCCGGGCGCGTCCACGCCTGCCAAGGCGCAACAGGTCGGCAAGATGTCTTCGAGGCTGACCAGCCGGTCGGATCGACCCGGGCGTTCCACTTTCGCACCCCGAAGTGGCGCGATGAACATGGGGACGTGCGCTGCACCCTCATACGGCAGGTTCTTTCGGAACATGTGATGGTCGCCAAGCATCTCGCCATGGTCTGACGCGAAGACGATCCACGTCGGCCGATCGTGGTCGCACAGGGGTGAACTGCTCCAGCGATCGAAGAGGTAGTTCAGCTGGTCGTCCACGTGATTGATCAGCCCGAAGTAACCCGCGGCGTGTCGACGCATCTCGTCGAGCTCGAACGGCCCCCGCGGCGCATCCATGCGCAGGCCAGGCTGCCAATCACGCGAGCCGACCCACCGACCGATCCGCGGCTTCCATTGATTATCGTGATAACGATCCCAGTAGGTCTGCGGCGGCATGGCAGGCTGATGCGGCGCCCAGTAGCTCAGATGAAGGAAGAACGGCCCCGAGGGATCGCGATACACCTCAAGGAATTCCGCAGCCGTGTTCGTGACCCAATTCGTATGGTGCAGACGCTCGGGCATCGTCCAAGGTCGGGCGGTGCGGTCGTTGGACATCACGCCGAAAGGGAGGGTGTGCGGGCTGTCAGACTCTCTCATCAGCCAATCGGCGTAGTCGTTGCGGCGTTGGTGAAACGTACGGCGGCGGTCATTGGGCGTCTCGGACTGAATGATATGGTCGTAGCCGTGACGAACGCCGGGCTCGGCAACATGCAGCTTGCCGACGAGATAAGTGTGGTAGCCCGCGTCACCCAGCAAACGCGGCAGAGTGGTCGGCGGGTCGAATGGCTCCGCCTCACGGTTGGCATTAAGCCCGTGCCGCGACGGATGGAGGCCGGAGAGGATGGTCCGCCGAGCCGGGATGCAGACCGGGCAAGTGCTATAGGCACGGCTGAAGTTGATGCCGCGAGCCGCGAGGCTGTCGAGGAAAGGCGTCCGGAGTTCCAGGTGGCCGTTGACCGATAGGCAATCGTAGCGTTGCTGGTCCGTCGTGATGAGGATGATGTTGGGTCTTGTCATGGGCGATACGTCCTGGGTTTTTCGGTTGGCTGGGTTCGGCTTGCGTGTGAGATACCTGATGTCATCAACACCGCAAGAGCAACAACTGACCGGGATCGAGTTCGATCGTCGCCGTGCTCGTTCTGTCCGCGATTTCTAGCGTGACGGGATCCACCGTGTGAAATGCCGCGCCGGACGCCAGCGAAATTGTGGTGCAGACCCGATCCACGCCCTCGTTACAAAGCATGTACCACTGGCTCATCTCCACGCCGTCAGCAAGTTTCACATGGCGTGCACGAAGCGAAGGTGCGGCTGGGCTGCACAGCACGTCTCGCACGCCCAGCTGTCCCAGGGCGACGGCGAGTTCGGCGGCGTCTTTGCAAGTTGTGCCATCACGTTGATCGCCTTTACACGAATTTGGGTCCCACACGATTAAACGCTCTGACTCATGAAGATGCTTGAGAATCGGATGTGCTGCGGACGGTGCGATGGAGTCTTCGATGACGACTGCCTCATATCGCGTGCCGCCAACATACAAACCGTCATCTCGAAGCTCTGCATCTTGCAGCAGCTCGCGTTGCAAATAGTGAAAGTCGATCTGGTTGGCGAGTAATGCCTCGGCCGACGCTGACGGGCATTGATTGCTCTCTGCAAGCACGGCGACCGGCACAACGGGCCAGCCCACCCCGTTGAGCCAGCACAGCCGCTGGCAGGTCTCGGCGTATGACCGAAAGTCAGGCCACAGCGGGCTATTGGGCCCGAGCTGCGGGGGGCATTCGTCGATCCGCGGACCCCGGACCGAGTAAAAGAACGCATGCGGGATCAAGAGGTCGCAGCCACGCACGATCAACCAGTTTGTCACCCACTCCATCAGCTCGCGGGTCACGTGGTGGCCGTAGGCCCCCATGTATTCGTTCGCGTTGCGGGGCCGTTGATGATGGGCCTTGGAAGACGCGACGACCTTCGCTTGCGTGGAGGGTCGGCCCCGGGTTGCGCTCCGCCCCGGGCGGACCTCATGACAGATCACGTCCTGTCCGGGCCAGTGAAACCAGCGCTCGATCCCGAGGTCGTCAGGGTCGGCAGGGTGCCCGGTGAGGTTGATGCCGTGGTCGTCACACCATTCGTAGAGCGGTCGGTAGTAGGTCTGTTCAAGCCGGGCGCGGATCGCCCGGTCGTACTGCTCAGAGAACCGCCGGCCTTCGGGGGAGTCTTCCCAGAGCAGCGGCAGTTCGCTGCGGATGTCTCGGCCGAACCAGCGGCAGGCGTAGTCAACCGCCTCCGACTGTCCCGGCCGAGCGTTGTAAGGATTTCCCCGGCCAAGAAGCATCGGCTCGTCGGTAAAGATCGCCTGTACGGTCGACCCGAAGTGGTCGCCCAGAGCGTTGGCATAACCGTCATACACCACCCGGATCAACGCATCGGTGGACGCGGGGTTGAGCAGATCCGCGGCCGGCGGCCGGGTCTCGGCGGTATCCGGCGGGCCGGGTGTTTGGCCGAGGTCGAAGCGTCGTCCGTGGTCGGGTTCTCGCGGGGCATCGTGATGGATGTAATGGAGCCCCCGGACCCACGAGTCGATCGGCCGATCGACAATCGCGGTACGAGCGGAACCCTCCCCTGTGATGGTGACTAGACGGTGGCCCGGCTCGAGTATCGGCTCACCCTCTGGGAGCGGTACGCGGACCAACCCGCGGCAGGCCAGTGCGGGATCGGACTGCACGACCAGCCCCCCCGCCGATCCGCTGGGGTACATGCCCTCGTCGTAAAGAATCACCCACATGTCACGCGAGGCGGCATGCTCGACCGCCACCCTCATGTATCCGAGCAAGGCGTCGCTCATGAACCCGAGCGATTCGGGCAGCCCGACGCGCGGATGGATCACGAACGCGTAGACGCCGTGGTCGTGGAAGTCGTCAATCTGTCGGCAGATCTCATCGGCATCCAGGTCGTCGTTCCAGAACCAGAACGGGGCGAGGCTGAACGCGCGGGGAGGACTTAGAAACCCGGCGGGCAGTGCGTTCATGCGGGGTCGAGGATAGCGGCAGGCCTTGGCCGGGGAGGGATGACGATCTTCTGGGAGAAGGTTGGAGCAGCGGACAGGGGGCCGCGGTCGAGGTTGGCTCGAGCGTGTCGCGCGAAGTGGCCCCGCAGGTCGTTGGCGTAGGCCTGGAGCGTCCGGCGGCCCCGGTCATCATGATCACCGCACCGAAAAATCGCTCGCGCGAGATAGAGCTCACGCAATGCCCGATTGCGGTCGCCGTTCTCGTTGGGGTCGTCGGTCAATGCGCCCAAGACCTGATCGAGTTCGGTCCACGCGTGCCCCGCCATGCCCGTGAGGGCTAGCACGCCCGACAACGCCTGGGTCGCTCGCGGGTCCGGGTGCCGGGCCATGAGGTCCTCGAAGGCGTGGGCGAGTGCCCGGCAATGCGAGAACTCCGGCAAGGCACCGGTCGTCTCAGCCCGGTGGCAAAGCTGATCGGCCTTCTCGAGCAAGGCTTTCCAGGCACGGGGTCTGCCCACCTGGCCCAGCGCGATCAGGTCGGCGTCCAGACAAGACAGTGACCGGCCAAACTGTCCCATCCCGCGGTAGTTCCAGCCCTTGTCCCAAGCCGTGGATTGGACATGCTCAAGGAGCGTGGCTTCGCCGTAGTTATCGCCGGTAAACGCCAGTATCGAGGCGTAACGCAACCGGACATCGGGAGCGATCGCCTGGTCGTACTCCCGCCGCAAGTAGAGGCGGGCACGCTGCGCGTCGGCCAGGATCAGCGCGAGGCTGGCGGGGTCGTCTAGGCCGTGCGCGACCGCGTGAGCGAGCGTGTGATCTTCAACGGGGAAGGAGTCGCGATCGGTCAGGACCCGTGCGGGCAGCGCGCCGATATCGACGAGGTGACGCTGCAAGGCCGAGACATCGATCTCGGTGATATCAACACCGCGCTGGCTGGCCATCGCGGCGGCGTAGCCCGCAGCGTAGCCCTGGTTCTGGACGTCGGCCTGCATGCGGATCACGGGCAGCGCGTCGCGGTGGGCGCTCACCGCCAGCCCGGTCACCAGCATGCCCCGCAAACCCTCGGGCATGAGGCAGCGGAACGGCACATCGGCGGAAAGCGGACGCTTGCTCGGGGCTTCGAGCATAAACAGCGGGTGCGTCGTGTAGCCGTGCGAGTCGAAGTTGCTGGTCGCGACGCAGATGGTGTCGGGGAAGCGACGGTTGTACAGGATGTCGACCGGGTCCAACACAAGCCGGCCGACGATCTGCCGGCGCTCGCGGGAGTCGATGAGCTGGCCCACATCGAAGTGGTTGGCGAACTTCCGACGGGAGCTGATGAAAAACGCGGTTGTGTCGGCCACATCGGTGTCGTCACTGAAGCTGTGGTCCGAGTTGTGGTACTCGCGCCCGGGTTCCATGCCGGCAAGCCCGGTGCCTTGAACCGCGGCGTGGTCTGCTCCAACGACGACCGTCTCCGCACCCGCAGCAGCGGGGAGGTCGGCACCCCCGGTCGCGTCGATCACCGCGTCCGCCTCGATCAGCCCGATGCCCCTGGGCCCAGCGATGACCACGCCTCTGACCCGGTTCCCTCCCATCCACAGACCGACCGCCTGTGTGCCCAGCCACATCGTGACGCCGAGCTCGTGGCAGCGGCGGTGGAACCACGCCTGCTTGGCGGAGACGGACCACGACCCGTCCGCCTTCTTGAATTGCTCTCGATACTCCATCGACCGGACGCCCTCGTCGATGGTTCGGGTGAAGCCGTCGCGGTTGCCGAACCAGTACTTGGTGATCTGGCCCAGGGTTCCGACCCCGCCGAGGGCCGGCCCCGTTTCGACCAGTCCGACGGAGGCACCCGCCTGTGCGGCAGCGATCGCGGCGGGTGCGCCGCCGGTGCCACCCCCGATGACAAGCACGCCGTAGCGCCCGAGCTTGGGGACGCCGGCGGAACCGAGCGTGAGCGTTTCGGGCGGGGTCGCCGAAGGCCTCAATGCGAAAGCGAGCGTCCGGAGCTCACCGGTGTCGACCGGCTGACTGCCGGCACAGCGGACACGCAGACTGCTTGTGGGCTCAACCGGTACGGTCTGCCGCCGCGCGATCGCGGACCCCAGCCGACCACCGAGCCAGAGTGCGACACATGGGCGCCGCATCGTATTGATCGCCGTGGCCGGCGTCGCTCCGCGCGGGCTCAGCGTGTACACGCCCGGCTGTAACTCGAAGTGGTCGGCGGGCCATTGCTCGATGGCGTCGGCCTCATCGGCGTTCTTGCTGGGCGGCGAAACAAACTCAAGGGTCTCCTGGTGCAGGTATTCCTGCGGCACCCAGCAGCGACGGGTCACCTCGGCTTGAGCGCGGGCCCATGCCGACGCGGAGCCATCACCGAAGTCGACGGTCAGCCGGTACCGGCGTGCAGACAGGACAAAGGGCTTGTCGTTGACCAAACCCGAAAACCCGGGCAGGTCCTCGGCAGCGATCCCCGGGGCGGCGGCCCCCGCCTCGTGACAAAGCGTGACGTGCGTGACGTCCTGCTTGCCGGTCGGCGTGAAACCCGGATGCCCGGCGATCCGGCTGAGTTCGCCATCCATCGACGCATCGATCAGGCCGCCGGCCAGCACCGCCTGCTGACCCGCCCGGTTGGCGAGCACGACGCCGCGGGCTCGTCCTTGCTCGTCACAGATCAGACCGGTCGGGCAGGTGGTCAGCACCACGCGGACCCCGGCCTCAAGCAGTGCCCGTTCCAGCGAGAGTTTCACCTGCATAGGTGTGGGCGGGCAATCGGCTCCGAAGAGCCGACGACCCAACGGCGTGTCATGGTCCGGTTCGACACGGTCCCAGTAGCGGAAGGCCCCCGCGATGTCCTCACCCAGGTAGCTGCGGGGTGCGGCAACCATCACCGTTTGGCCCGCTTCGGCCAACGCGACCGCCGCGGCCACACCCGCGGCCGACCCGCCGGTGATTAGCCAATCCACACGGTCGATAAGCGGTACGTTCATCTGCTGGTTCATCACGGTCATGCTTGTCTGTCCTGTTGCTCCGCGCGATGACCGCTTGACGCCAAGCGGCCCCCCGGATCACGGCCCCCTCGGATCACGGGTCCTGCGGACCGTCGGTCTCCAGCTTCAGGTCGGCCCGCTGCCAGACGCGGACGTAGTCGATGACGAAGTCGGCGGGGAGCTGGCTGTCGTCGATCGGGTCGTTGTCCCAGCCCCCGGAGACGGCGGTGAACTTGATGTAGGACCGGACGCTGCAGATCCGCGGGTTGGTCCAGCCGGAGGTGGGCACGCCGTTGGTGTAGACCGTGACCGAGCCGGGCAGCCAGAGGATGCCGACGGTGACGAAGCCGTCTTCATCGGGCATGAAGTAGG
>JBCDIM010000115.1:0-6627 GCA_038749105.1 Planctomycetota bacterium | reverse complement strand
GTTGAGACTAACCCCAGCCCGGAGAATCGCTCATGCCCGCTTCAAACCTCACTCAACCCGCTGCCTCGACCGTGACCGCCAAGCCGCGTGGTCGGACCAAACGGATGCGTGCCCTGCTGGCGGTGGGGCTGCTCGGCGGCAGCCTGTCGCTGGGCGGCTGTGCAACATCCGAAGGCAATGCCCTGCTGTTCGGTGCGGGCCTCGGGGCCTTGGTTGGCGCAGCCCTGGTGGCGGACACCTACGACTCGCACCACTCGCACCGTGGTCACTACTACAGCGGTTACCACACGACCTACCACGGCTACAGCAGCGGCTGCCGACGCCGAGGCTGGTGACGCCTTAGCGTGCGGGTCACCGCGGGCACCTTCGGTGCTCCCGCTAGACGTGGCCGACTGTTTACGCCCGGAGCACATCGAGCAGGGCGGCGGCCTTGTCGAGGCACTCCTGCTGCTCGGCGGCGGGGTCGGAGTCGGCCACGATGCCGCCGCCGACCGAGAAGTCGAGCGTGCCGTGCTGCGTTGCGTCTTGCTCGATCAGCGCGGTGCGGATGGTGATGTTGAGCCAAGCATTGGGGCCATCGATGAGGCCGACCGCGCCGCAGTAGGGCCCGCGTCGGACGGGTTCGAGCTCGTCGATGATCTGCATGGCCCGGATCTTGGGGGCGCCGGTGATGGAGCCGCCGGGGAAGGCGGCGCGGAGCAGGTCGATGAGGCCCAGTCCGGGGCGGAGCTGAGCGTTGACGGTAGCGACGGCGTGGTGCACGGTGGGGTGCGACTCGATGGTGCGGGGCTGGCTGACTCGGACTGAGCCAAACCGGGCGACCCGGCCGAGGTCGTTGCGGAGCAGGTCGACGATCATGTTGAGCTCGGCCTGGTCCTTGAGCGAGTCGCGGAGCTGATCGGTCGGGGTGTCGGCGGGGCGGGTGCCTTTGATCGGGCGGGTGGTGACGTGGCCGTCGGCATTGAGTTCGAGGAAGAGTTCGGGCGAGGCGGAGACCAGTGTGCGATGGGCGCGGTGGGTGCGGTGGGTGTTTTGGGTTGGGGGGAGTTCGAGGTGGGCGGCGTACCAGGCGGGATGGGTCTGGGCGAGGCGGGTGAACAGGTCGCGTGGCGAGCCCTGGCAGTCGGCGGTGAAGCGCTGAGCGAGGTTGACCTGGAAGATGTCGCCGGCGGCGATGTAGTCCAGGGCACGGGCGACGGCGGCGCGGTGCTCGGCGGGCCGGCGGTCGGCGGCGGGTGGCTCGGCGCTGAAGCGTTCGGGGTTGGGCGTGTCGCTCAGCGTGGGTGGGGTATCGGCGTAGGTACCGCGGGCGGACCAGGTCTGGGTGCGGGCGTCGTGGATGAGCAGGCCGGGGCAGGGCAGCAGCGCGAGGTCGGGCCAGCCGCGGTCGGACCGGGCGCGATGTGCGGCGGGCGTGCGTTGGTCGGGGGGGGCATCGAAGTCGAGGGCTCGCCCGAGGTCGTAGCCGAGCATGACCAGATGAGGGATGCCGGAGTCGATCGCGGCCTGGAGGCGTTGAGCGGCGGGCATGAAGGGGTCGGCGGTGTGGGCTCCGTGGCGATCGAATGACCAGAGATGGTGTTGCGGGTCGACGTGTGGTTCGGCGAGGACGCTAAAGCGGGCCCAGTCGGGGTCGCTGCGGCCTGAGAGCAGGACGGCGAGGGGACGATCGGTCGGCCAACGCCGGACGATGTCGAGTGGGTGGTCGGTCCAAGGCAGGGGCACGGGGTCGGGCCCGACCGGCAGGGGGGCACGGCTGGACGGGGCCGTAGTGGGCTGCGGGGTGGTGAGCGGCGCGATGGGCTGGGGGTGCAACGGCACGGCGTCATCGTAGAACGGGATGGGGGGGAAGCCGAAGGCGACGCGGATGCTGGCGGTCTGGCCGCGTTCGGATTAGCCTGCGGGGATGCGACTCCGGGACACCATCCGCCATTGGCGGGTCGTCCGGGGTGCTGCCGTGCGATCACCGGTGGTTGCTGCGTGGGGCAGGGCGGTCGCGGTCTTGGTCATGGTGTGGGTGATGACCGGCGAGCGTGTCGCGGCCGCGGCGGGCTTGGAGCCGTTCATCAGCGAGGTGGTGCTGGGTGGCACGACCGGTTCGCCGACGGCGGGCACGGTGCTGCCCGAGGGTTTTGAAGTCACGGTGCCCGATGCGGACGCAGGCGGCGGCAGTGGGCTTACGCTGGTGGTGATCGACGCCAGTGAGCTGCGGTTTGGGGTCAGCGATTTCCAGGCTCAGCTGCCGGCGGTGGCCTCGGCTTCGACGGTCATGGCGACCGATTCGGCGTGGACGGGTTCTACCCTGCCGGGCAGCACGTTCCGGGTCTTCGGCGACCTGTCGCAGGTCGGGTTCTGGACGCTCAACGGCGCGCGGACCCTGCTGCTGTTCGACGGCCACTGGGACTTCAACGTCTCTAGCCAGTTACCGATCACGCAGGACCCGACCCTGGCGACGGTACGAGGCTCGGGGGCCCTGGTCGACTGGGTGACCCTGGTGCCCGACACGGCGTTTAGCGTGGGGCTGGACACACACGCATCGGCGTTCGAAGGCGCGTTTGGCGTCGATCTGCGTGACCGGGTGGTCGACTACACCGACGCGCATCGGTTTGCGGTGCGTGACGTGATCAACAGTGCGCCGGTTGATGCGTGGGGCCTGGGTGAGCCGGAGGCCGTTGGTGGGTTTGATCAGTTCCAGGACGATGGGCGGTGGTACACCGTGACGCCGGGGTTGGCGAACGTCGCGTCGCAGGCGGTGGGGGCTGGAGTGGAGATGCCCGAGCCGAGCGGCCTGGTGCTTCTGGGGTTCGGGCTCGGGGTGATGGTGTGCGGTGTGGGGCGACGGCGCAGGGCCGACCCGGACTACGGGCGGGTCTAATCGGCGTCCTGATGGAGCGGCTGGCCGGTGAGGTGGAGGTAGGCGTCTTCGAGCGACGGGCGGGCGATGGTGAGGCTGCGGGCCCGGCTGCCGGCAGCGGCGAGGAGCTGAGGGGCGGCTTCGGCGGCGTCGATGCTGGTGGGTCGGAGGGTGATGATCGGTCCGTCGGTGTGAGGTGAAATGGGTTGGCCGAGGGCGGGGTGATGGGCGAGGTCTTGGGCTAGGGGGGCGGCGTCCTGCAGGTCGGCGGCTTCGATGACCAGCCGGTCGCCGGGCAGGGCGGTGGTCAGGGCCTGCGGTGAATCGAACGCGACGATCCGCCCCGCGTGCATCACCGCCACGCGATCGCAGGGCTCGGCCTCGTCCATCAGGTGCGTGCTCAGCAACACCCCGACGCCCCGCTGCTCCGCGGCCTCCCGAACGCGCTGCCACAGCTGCCGGCGTGCCGCGGGGTCCAGACCGGTTGACGGCTCGTCCAGCAGCAGCACCGCCGGGTCGGTCATCAACGCTTTGGCGAGCTCGACCCGCCGACGCATCCCGCCCGAGAACGACTCGACATACTCCTTGCTGCGGTCGGCGAGCCCGGCGTCGTTTAAAGCCTGATCGACAGCGTTGCGGAGGGTCGAGCCGCCGAGCCCGTAGAGCCGGCCGTGACAGGTCAGGTTCTCGCGGGCGGTGAGCTTGATGTCGAGTGCGGGGTGCTGGAAGACCACCGCGAGGCGTTGACGCACCAGCTGGGGTTCCCGGCGGAGGTCGGCCCCGGCGATCCGGCACATCCGGGCCTGGTCGGGCAGGGGCAGGGCGGTGCAGAGCAGCTTCAGCAGCGTGGACTTGCCGCTGCCGTTAGGGCCCAAGAGCGCGACGCGTTGCCCCGGCATGACCGTCAGGTCGACCTGGTCGAGCGCCTGCCGCGGTGCGCCGCGTGACTTGTAGGTGTAACTCAGCCCCGAGATTTCGATGGCCGGCACGGCGTCGGACACCGCGCCCGATGGGTCGTCGCCTGAAGGGGCCGGGTCGTGGGTCACTGCTGCGGTGGTCATCCGTCCCAATCTATCCCGTGGGGTGCAGGCCGCATCAGTTCAGGTCCATCGGCATCACCGCCAACACGATCGGCAGGTACAGCAGCGACGCGAAGAAGAACCGCCGCGCCCGCGATCGGCTCGGGTCCATCGACCACGCCACGCCCATCACGAGGAACCCTGTCCCCGCCAGCGTTGCGATCGCGAACATCCACCAGCCACAGATGCCGAACCACGTCGGCAGCAGCCCCGCGGCAATCAGCAGCACACACCCCACGATCGCCTGCCGCCGCGTGCTCCGCCCGTCGGGGTGTACCACCGGCAGCATCGCCAGCCCCGCCGCCGCGTAGTCCTCCCGGTACAGCCACGCGATCGCCAGGAAGTGCGGGATCTGCCAGATGAACATGATCCCGAAGACCAGCCACGCCTCCAGCCCAATGGCCCCGGTCGCCGCCGCGAACCCGATGATCGGCGGCATCGCCCCAGGTACGGCGCCGACCCACAACGCCCAGGTCGTCCACCGCTTCATCGGCGTGTAGATCAGCACATACGACAACACCGTGAACGCGGTCAGCCCCGCCGACAGCCACAGCCCGAACGCCAGCTGCACGCCGACCCCAATCACCGATAGCCCGATACCGATCATCGCCGCCCGCCCCCGCGTCATCCGGCCCGCCGCGACGGGCCGATCCCGCGTCCGACGCATCAACGCGTCCGTGTCCCGCTCCATCACCTGGTTCAACGCCGCCGCCCCCATGCACGCCACCCCCGACCCCAGCATCATCGCCAGGAACGCCAGCCAAACCACATCAGCCCCCGCAGCACCGCGGACGCCCAGCAGGTAACCCAGCCCCGCGGTGATCAAGACCAGCAGCATGATCCGCGGCTTGGTCAGCTCGACGAGGTCTTCACGCAGCCCCGGCGTCGCCGCGTCGGCATCCCCTGCTGCCGTGCCGGCGTTTCCCACCGCGTCCGCCGGCATCGCCTCGGTCGGCGGTGCCGCCACCGACGGCGACGCGTCCTGTAGTGCGAGGGCCTCCTCGCCCGGCCAGGAGCTCACACCAACACCCCCTCACGCTCGGGCCGTCCCTGGGGCGATGCACCCGACTCGCTTGAGCCATCCGCCGCCGTCTCCGCCCCCGAGATCGCGTCCACCCCGCACGCCTGTTCTGCCAGCTCGACCTCGGTCAGGCTCACCAGCCAGACCCGGCACAGCACCACCACCGCGACCGCCAGCAGGAACGCTCCGACCGCCTGGTGCCCACTCGCAATGATCGGGTGCGTCTCGCTCCACACCGTCATAATCCCGAGCATGATCTGCACCCCCGTGATCATCAGCAGCCCCAGCGTCGGCATCACCGCCTCGGCCTTCTCGCCGGCCTTGCGGATCACCAACGCGAACAGCCCCAGCATGACCACCAGCGTGATCATCGCCCCGACCCGGTGCACGTACTGCAGCCACACCATCCCGAGCGTCGCGTTGTTCACGGTGTAGGTCAGCGGCACCGCGGCGACCTTCTCGGCCAGGACCGCCGCATCGGTCGGCGGGATCACCGAGCCATAGACCAGCGGCGCGTCGGGGATCGCCCGGTCGGCCTTGGCGTGCCGGACCGCCGCGCCCAGGATCAGCTGCACGCACACCATCACCAGCATCGCCACCGCCGCCCACCGCATCACCCCGGTGCCAGCCTTGAACCCGCGCCGGCTGACCCGCTTCCACGCCGAGGCGACGTGCCCCCGCATCCGCCAGACCACCAGGACGCCGTACAGCACCAGCGGCGGGACGCACACCGCCAACACCTGCTCGTACCCCCACATGATCAGCCCCTCGGTGTCCCGCCCCGCGATGAACATCGGCGACAGCGCCACCACCACACACCCGACCAACACACCCAGCTCCCACCACTTCAGCCGGTTCGGCTGCGGCTGTTCAGAGTCCTCATCGGTCGGCACGCTGCCCTGCGTCGCCCGCCACCACGTCATGCTCAGAGCGACCAACAGGAACACCCCGAATGCCAGGATCAGCTGGCCCACCACGCCGTGCACCCCCGCGAGCTTGATCGAGTTCTCCGAGACCCGGAGCCCCCCCTTGAGCCCCTGCACGATGATAAGTCCGAGCATCCCGATGGTCGCCCAGACCAGCCACGGCCGATGCCGCTGCGTCCGCGCCACCACGACCGCCGCGATAATTGCCAGCACCCCGACCAGCGTCCCGACCAGCCGGTGGAAGTGCTCCCAGAACGCCCCGTGGAAGTACCGCCCGGTGACCGGGTCCTTGATCCACAGCTCGAGCGGCGCGATGATCATCTGGTGCCCGAACGTCCCGGGCCAATCGGGCACGTCCATCCCCGCGTCGTAACTGGTCACCACCCCGCCCACGCCCACGAGACCGAACAGCCCCAGCACCAGCAGGGCCATCACCAAACGCAGCCCCAAACCGGGCCGCTTTACACCGTTCGCAGACGTGGTCGCCATGGGCGAATGATATCCCGATCAACCCCCCGCGGCCGCCCTGCGCGGCGTTTATCGGTTTGTCGCGGCCCCCCAGCTTGGCACACGAAACAGCCGCGGTTACACTCTGCGATCCGGCCGAAAACGGTCATCCCGACCCCGGTCGACCGCGCCCCAACCCGCGCCGCACTCGTAGCTCAATTGGATAGAGCATCGGTTTACGGAGCCGACGGTTGCAGGTTCGAGTCCTGCCGAGTGCATTCCCCCACCCGCCCCACCCGC
>JBCDIM010000114.1:0-6868 GCA_038749105.1 Planctomycetota bacterium | reverse complement strand
GTGCGGGGTGGACGGGGGAGACGCGGGGGTGCGGGTTCGGGTCGGCGGGTGGGGGCGGGGATGGGCTGCGTGACATCGAGCAGGTAGAGGGCCTGCATGGCGAGTCGGCGGACGTCACGGGTGTTCGATTGGCCTTGGCTCATCGCGGCATCGTAGCGGGTCGATGAGGTGGTCGGCTTCGTGTGCTCACGCCGGTGGGCGTGATCAAAGACGGCGGTATCGACGCCCGATGCTCAGGCCAAGAGCAGGTAAGAAGATCAGGAGGGACGTCGGTTCTGGGACGAAAGTTAAGCGGAGGGTGGGTGGGATCTGGTCACCGATCGGTGAGGCGGCGCCCTCGGTGGTGAGTAGGCCCCAGGTGAGCTCAGCGGGGATGGCGACAGGCAGGTCGAGTGTGAACGCGAGCCCGGGATCGTTGACTGTTTCCTCCAGTTCGAAAGCGCGTTCGAGGAATGATCCGAAGGTGTCGCCGGAGGGGCCACCGGGGAAGTTGACCGGCGTGTCGAGTGGCAGCGGGATGTCAAGGACGCCGATGTCATCGACGGTGACAGGATCGAAAGAGACGAAAGCGAAGACATCAGTGATTGTGAATTCGCCATCGAATCCACCGCTACCAACGATCGGCAGGATGACGGGGAACTCGACATTGCCGAGGCCATCGTTGGTGGACTCGAAGAGGGAGACGTAGAGCCGTAGCGAGACGCTCTGGATAGGCAGGTCCGGCAGGTTGGCGACTGGGAACTCGAGACCGACCGCGTTGATTTCGCCTGAGGCACTGACATCAGAAAAGATCGCAGACTCGCCGTCGGTCAGCACAAATGAGCCGCCGGGTGGCAGCGTGATACGGACGTCATCGATCGCGGGGACGTCAACCTGGACAGCCTGTGACGGGTTGGCGTGCAGGGAGGCCACAAGGCCAGCGATACACGAGACGGTTGCAGCGCCCGGGACCGGAAGAACTTTTCTAGCAAACATCTCGCTCAACCCCTCAGAAACAACTCTGGACTGAAAACAGCAGTTCCTTGCACTGCGATCTAACTTAGCATGCGTGATGGGGGCGACAAGCTAGGGCTTGCCTGTAATTTTCTGTACGAGGTTCGCCATTTCGACGGCGGTCATCATGGCGGATCGGCCGGCGTTGCCGAGCTTGGCGCCGGCGCGGTGGATGGCCTGTTCGAGGGTGTCGCAGGTGAGGACGCCGAAGATGACGGGCACGCCGGTGAGGACGCCGGCGTCCTTGATGCCCTTGGCGGTCTGATCGACGACGGCGTCGTAGTGTGCGGTCTCGCCGCGGATGACGCAGCCGAGGCAGACGACGGCGGCGAATTCGCCGGACTCGGCGAGGCGTCGGGCGGTGACGGGCAGCTCGAAGCCGCCGGGGACACGCGCGACCGTGAGGTGGTCGTCCTGGCCGCCGAGTTGGTGCCAGGTGTCGATGGCGGCGTCGAGGAGGTGGTCGACGATGAACTCGTTGAACCGGGCGGCGGCGATGGCGACGCGGTGGTCGCCGGGGGTGAGTTTGGCGGGGAGGACGTGGGGCACGGGCGGGATTGTAGAGGGCGGCGGGGATGCCATCCCGCTGAAGCGGGATGACCTGGGGGTTGGATTGGTACCATCCGCGGCATGGCCGAGCGACCGAACGTGATTGTGTGCATGTGTGACGAACTGCGGTGGTGTGGTCTGGGGTGTTACGGGCACCCGACGGTGCGGACGCCGAACCTCGATGTGTTGGCGGCACGGGGTGTGCGGTTCGAGACGGCGATCAGCAACACGCCGATCTGCATGCCGGCCCGGTCGCTGCTCTTGAGTGGGCAGTACGCGCGGACGTGTGCGGGGATGACGACGAACGCGGGTTGGCCGGAGGACGGCGTGCGTCCGTTGCAGGTCTCGGGTTTCCCGCAGTGGCCGACGGCAAGGCGGCGTCACTTGCCGGGCCGGACGCTGCCGGAGCGGATGCGGGACGCGGGGTATTTCACGTCGGCGGTGGGGAAGTGGCACGTCGAGGCGTGGCCGGACGCGGTGGGGTTCGATCACTACTGCATCCCGGCCCACCACCACGCGCACTCGGCGCAGTGGTTCTGTGAGGACGGCGGCCCGGTGTTCAGCCCGCCGGGTTACAGCGTGGACTACGAGGCGGAGCGGGTTGCGGGGTTGATTGGTGAGCGGGCGGAGAAGGGCGAGCCGTTCTTCCTGTACTACAACATCTCGCCGCCGCACATGCCGTTGATGGATGCGCCGGAGGGGTACCGGACGATGTACGGGCGGAAGGATGTGGTGACGCGGGGAAACGTGCCCGAGGGGTACGAGCCGGACCGGGCGCGGATGCTGGATTACCTGTGGGACTATCGTCACTACCGGGACGAGCTGCCGTACGCGATGGAGCTGCCGCACGACGGGTTTGACCTGGTGGACCTGCACGCGTTGTACATGGGGCTGACGACGTGGGTGGACGATGCGGTAGGGCGGATGATCGGGGCGCTCGAGTCGTCGGGCCAGCTAGACAACACGGTGGTGGTGTTCACGTCGGACCACGGGGACAA
The DNA here is from genome assembly GCA_038749105.1 of Planctomycetota bacterium. Lineage (GTDB taxonomy): Bacteria > Planctomycetota > Phycisphaerae > Phycisphaerales > Phycisphaeraceae > JBCCOW01. The sequence goes on along the minus strand of JBCDIM010000114.1, from coordinate 4,328 downwards.
CCTGGGGAGCCACGGGGCGATGGGCAAGGGGTCGTTCAACGATGAGTCGCTGCGGGTGCCGATGATGGTGGCGGGGCCGGGGGTTGTGGAGGGGGCGGTGAATGCGGGGCAGGTAGCGTCGCTGCTGGACTTGGCGCCGACTTGTCTGGGTTTGGCGGGGATCGGAGATGTGGCCGGGCTGCACGGGCAGGACCTCGGGGCGGTGGTTCGGGGTGAAGCCGAGGCGTTGGAGCGGGACTACGCGATCGCGGAGGCCGAGCGGGGTTGTGCGGTGCGGACACCCAACGAGAAGCTGAGCTTCGGGTGGGTGGATCATCACCCGACGAAGTTTGGGCGGCGTGTGATGACGGAGCAGCCGACGGGCTATTACGACTTGGCGGCGGACCCGCTCGAGCTGGACAATCTGATCGAGTCGGACGGCGAGCTGGGTGAGGGGCCGGAGCGGTTGTCGGGCGTGCTGAGAGAGTGGGACGCGGCGACGCCTTGGCTGAAGCTGGAACCGATGGGGAGTTAGGACGGGACGCTTCGCGTCACCCGCTACACGGACCACTGGTCCGGGTCAGGCGTGCTGTCGGCGGAACTCGGCGGCGGCTGTTTTGAGCTTGTCGCCGGTTGCCGGTTCATCCGCAGTGTCCGTCTGGTCGGTTAGAGGGCTGGTGTTTGGCCCCGCATCGATCGTGAACGAGCTAACCAGCCGCAGCAGCTCTTCGGACTTGGTCGAGAGCTGTGAAGCGGCTTGCGCGGCCTGGGAAGTGCCTTGCGTCGCTTGGCGGGTGACCTGGGCGATGGCATCGACCGAGCTGGAGACCTGTTCGGCGGCGGCGGACTGTTCTTCGGCGGCGGCGGCGATGGACTGGATCATCTCGGCGACCTCGTTCGCGGAGGACACGATCTGGGCGAGAGAGTCGCCCGCCTGCTTGGCCTTGGTGACGCCGACCTCGACCTGTTCGGTGCCGGCGTTCATCTTGTTGACGGCGCCGGTGGTCTCGGATTGGATCGCGGTGATGGAGTCGGCGATCTCTTCGGTCGCCTGGGTGGTTCGGTCGGCGAGCTTGCGGACCTCGTCGGCGACGACGGCGAAGCCTCGGCCATGCTCGCCGGCGCGGGCGGCCTCGATGGCGGCGTTGAGCGCGAGGAGGTTGGTCTGGTCGGCGATGTCGTTGATGACGTTGATGACTTGGCCGATCTCGTCGCCACGCTTGCCGAGCTCCTGGACGGAGGCGGCGGAGGCGACGACGGCTTGGGAGATGCTGGACATGCCGATGATGGTCTCTTGGACGACGTCGCCGCCATGCTCGGCGGTTTCTCCGGACTGCTGGGCGGAGTTGGAGGCGTCGGCGGATTTGCGGGCGACCTCGATGACAGAGGCGGACATCTCTTCGACGGCGGCGGAGACTTGCGAGAGCTGGCCGGACTGTTCGGACATGCCCGAAGCCATCTCCTCGGAGGAGGCGGCGATCTCGGTGGCGGCCGAGGCCACATCTCGGGTGGCTTCGAGGACGGTGGTGATGACCTGGCCGGTCTGCTCGGCCATGGCGTTGATGCCCTGGGCGAGGTCCCCAAGCTCATCGTTGGAGGTGACCGCGAGGCGGGCGGTGAGGTCGCCCTGGCCGATGCGTCGTGCGGCTTCGGCGGCCCGTAGCAAAGGCGGGCAGATCATGCGGCTGAGCAGATAGGCGACGATGCAGGCGATCAGTACGACGGCGCCGGCGACGCCGAGCGTGATCGTGCTCATGGCGCTGGCGGCATCTTGGAGCTCGGTGCTGTGGTCGTTGACCCGCTGCTCCGCCGACGCGATCACAAGGGCGAGCAGCTCGTCGGCCTTATGGGCAAGTGGGGTCACGGTGTTCGCGCAGATAAACTGGGCCTGGTTCCAGTCGGGGGCGCCGCGCTGCTCGAGGGCGACACCGGCCTGCTGGATGAACTCGGTGCGGGCGGTGATGTAGCGGTCGAAGGCTTTTTGTTGAGTGTTGGTGAAGAGGTGAGTTTCCTTCTTGAGTTTCTCGACGGAGGCGCTGCAGGCGGCGAGGCGGTGCTGAAAGGTTTCGTAGACGGCGGGGTCGCCGGTGTTGAGGTAGGCGAGGATCGAGGCGTTGACCTTGAGCAGGTAGGCCTCGGCGGAGGCGACGAGGTGGATCAGGTGCTTGCGGTCCGGGGTGGCGGCCAGGTTGTCTTCTTCGTCGAGGATCTGTTCGAGGTTTTCGACCATGGTCTTGCCCAGGGGCGCGACGACGCGATCGAAGTGGGCGTTGGCAGGAAGGTTCTCGGGGGTGTGGGCGATGGCGACGATCCGGGCCTGGCTGTCGCGGAAGGCGTGGAGGGTGTCGGTGAGCTCGGCCATGGTGGCGTCGAGCTGCGGGTTGGCTTCTTCGTGGACCAGTTCGACGAGTTCGGTGGTCTCGTGATCGATGAGCTTCCATATCTCGACGCATTCCTGTTTGAGTTCGTCGAGGCCGAGGATGATGTAGCCGCGGTGTGCGGAGAGGACGGCGTGGACGTGGCCTTGGAGCCCGAGCGCCAGCGAGCGGGTGGGCATGTCGTGCTGAACAAGCGCATCTTGTTTGGCGTTAAGCCGTTGGGTGGAGAAGAAGACGACGACGGCCAAGACCACGATGAGGCTGACACAAACGGCGAAGGCGGAGGTGATTTTGCGACGGATAGTGAGGCGGGGCATGCGGGGTTCCTGGGGCATTCGGGCATAGAGAAATGGCTGCCCGGCCAGCGTTCGATCTGCCATTCGGCATCGGCTGTTGGGCTGGGCTGTTTGGGTAATGGCCGAGGATTTCGGGATCGGAGCCGTGTTGCCGCGTCACAGACTGGCATAGCGTTCAAATCGTTCAGCCGGCTGGTCATGGGTGAGGCGATGTGAGGATCGGAGCGTCGGTAGACTCGGGGCATGGCTGATCTATGGGAGCCCAAACGAGAGGCTCGGCGTCGGGCGGCGGAGCCGTTGGCGGTGCGGATGCGTCCGCGGACGCTGGACGAGTTCGCGGGCCAGCGGCATGTGCTGGGCGAGGGGAAGCTGCTGCGTCGGATGCTGGAGGCGGACCGGCTGACGAGTGTGATCTTTTTCGGGCCGCCGGGCACGGGGAAGACGACGCTGGCGGAGCTGATCGCGGGGTACACGGATCGACACTTTGAACGGGGCAACGCGGCGGCGGTGGGTGTGAAGGATGTGCGGCTGGTGTTGGACGGGGCGCGGCGTCGGCTGGAGCAGGACGGCCGACGGACGATCTTTTTCCTAGACGAGATCCACCGGTTCAACAAGGCGCAGCAGGACGTGCTGCTGGGGGATGTCGAAAGGGGGGTGATCACGCTGATCGGGGCGACGACGGAGAACCCGTTCTTCACGGTGAACTCGGCATTGACGAGCCGGAGCCAGGTGTTCCAGTTCGAGCCGTTGGGGGAAGACGAGATCGTGGGGGTGCTACAGGCTGCGCTGGATGACGCGGAGCGAGGCTTTGGCGGGTTGGACGTACGGGCGAGCGGCGAGGCGCTTCGGCACTGGGCGGTGATGAGTGATGGGGATGCACGCAAGGCGCTGAGCGCTTTGGAGATCGCGGTGCTCTCGGGCGGGAAGGTGGGTGACGGGGAACGGATTGAGATCGACCTCAAGGTGGCGGAAGACTCGATCCAGCACAAGGCGGTGGTGTACGACGCGAAGGGTGAACAGCACTACGACACGATCTCGGCGTTCATCAAGTCGGTGCGGGGCTCGGACCCGGACGCGGCGGTGTACTGGCTGGCGAAGATGCTGGATGCCGGGGAAGACCCGTTGTTCATTGCACGACGGATCGCGATCCTGGCGAGCGAAGACATCGGGAACGCCGACCCGCGGGGGCTGACGGTCGCGTCGGCGTGCTACGACATCGTGCACCGCATCGGGATGCCCGAGGGCCGGATCACGCTGGCTCAGGCGACGATCTATCTTGCGACGGCCCCGAAGAGCAACGCGAGCTATGCGGCGATCAACGCGGCGATGCAGGACGTGAAGCAGGGCCGGACGGTGCCGGTGCCGAGGTCGCTGCGCAGCGGCGGCGGGGCCAACCGCGAGCAGCTCGGGCACGGCCAGGGCTACCAGTACGCCCATGCCTCCGAGACCGGCTTCACCGACATGGACTACCTCGGCGTCGATGCGTCCTACTACACGCCGACCGAGCGGGGCTACGAGAAGCGGATCGCCGAGTACCTAGCCTGGATCGATCAGCAGCGTGCCGAGCCGAGGGATGCTAACGGGTCAGCTGGAACAGGATGAAGCTGGGCACGCGGGCTTCGTCGTCGAGGCCGGGGTGTTCGCGGAGCTGGTCGGCGGTGGGCTTGGGCTCGAT
>JBCDIM010000113.1:0-6932 GCA_038749105.1 Planctomycetota bacterium | reverse complement strand
CGGGTATGTGCGATGTTCCCGAGGTTGCTGAGGGCGATGGCCTGTCCTTCGAGCCGCCCGAGCTGGCGTTCGATCTGTAGCGACTGGTTGTAGAGTTTTTCGGCCAGGTCGAGTTCGCCGCGGGTATGTGCGATGTTCCCAAGGTTGCAGAGGGAGTTGGCCTGTCCTTCGAGCCGTTCGAGTTGGCGTTCGATCTGTAGCGATTCGTTGTGGAGTTTTTCGGCTTGGTCGAGTTCGCCGCGTGTTTTTGCGATGACCCCGAGGTTGCCGAGGGCTGTAGCTCGGGTGGTCTTGTCATCAGGGCTGATCTTGAGTAACTGGCGGTACTGTTGTTCGGCGGCGGGCAGCTCGCCGCGTAGGAGGTAGATGTGGCCTAGTCGGTTGATGGCGTCCGAGTCATCGGGGTGATGTGACAGGATGATCTGGAGGGATTGGAAGGCCTGGTCGATCTCGCCGACGAGGTAGGCCCACTCGGCGATCTTGCGGTGGAGTTCGACGGAAGCTACGTCGGGGGCCTGGGCTTTTTCGAGCAGGGCGTTGACGATGGCCTTGCCGCCCTGTTCGCGGAGGGCGTCTTCGATGCCGGGGACGTCGCGGACGTCGAGCAGGGCTTCCGCGGCGAGGCGGGCGTTGTTTGCTTCGGTGAGCTTGTCGGCGAACTCTTTCCGTATCTCATGGGTGAGGCGTTCGCGGAGCTGGTCTTCGTCGGACTCGGCCAATTCGAGGAGGCGATCGATTTTGCGGGAGTCGCGGGCTTGGTTTTCGAGGACGAGTTCCTGGTTTTCGAGGACGAGGTCGAGTCGGTCGGCGAGGGCGTCGCGGGTGGTGCGGAGCTCGGAGCGGAGGCCGTCGAGCTGATCGAAGTACTCGCCCTTGAGCTGCGGGGGCAGGTTGTTGGTGATGAGTTGACGGAGGGCGTCGAAGCCGGACTCGATGGACTGCAGGTGTCTGATCTGCTGGTCGGACTTGGCGTCGAGTCGGCGGAGGGTGACGCTCTGGGCGTGCATGAGGTCGAGGTGGAGGGCGATGAAGGTGCGGCCACCGGTGCCGTGCTTGGGGTCGAAGTCGGCCTTGACGAGTTCGCGGACGGCGGAGGTGAAGCGGGGGGCGATGTAAGCGGCGAGGGCTTGGCGGCGGTCATCGGTGAGGGTGACGTAGCCCTGGCGGTGCTTGTGGGCGAGGGGTTCGAGGGTGGCGAGGTGGGCGGCCCACTCGTCGTCGGGGATGTAGGGGTCTTCGGTGGTGCGGTCGTGGTGGGTGAAGGCTTCGTGGAGGCGGTGGTCGGCGGCGGGTTCGCTGTCGCCGGTCAGGTCGAGGGCGTGCCAGTGCTGCCGGGCGGCGTGGGCGAGGGCGGTGAGCTCGGCGTCCTTGCGGCGGAAGACGGGGAGCTTGCGTTGGACGTAGTTGGGGTCGGCGTTCTGTTTTTCGTAGAAGTCGATGAGATCGGCCAGGGCGTTGCCGGCGAGCTGTTGGAGGTGGTGGTTGTGGAGTGATTTGGGTCGGTGCTGGGCGAAGTGTTGGTAGACCTCTTCGCCGAGGGTGCTGCTGGCGATGCTGCTGAGAGCGGTGAGGGCGGCCCCGCCGAGGGCGGCGGCGGTGACGGCGGGGCAGGTGATGATGGCTCCGCCGGCGGCCAAAGCGGTGAGCAGGGAGATGCGGGTCGGGGTGGAAGGGCCCATGACGAGACTGTAGCCCGATCGGGGGTTGCGGTCGGGATCGGGCTACTATGCAGTGACGAACGAGTCGGGTCAGACGGTGCTGGTGGTGTGCACGGGCAATACGTGCCGGAGCCCGATGGCGGAGGGGATCGCGCGTCGGGTCTTGGCGGAGATGCGGGGGGTTGGAGGTGGACGCGTCAGAAGCAGAAGGCGTGCGGGTCGGGTCGGCGGGGGTGTCGGCGATGGAGGGGTCGGCGGCGAGTGAGGCGGCTGCGGGAGCTGAGCGTCGCGTGGGACGAGTGAGCCGAGGCGGGGGGTTTGCCGAGGCTGGGGCTGGGTTTTGAAGTCTGTCGGACTATGATGCGGCATGCACATCAACACACACACCCAGAGGTTTTGGGCTGTCCTGCGGGGGTTTGGTTTCGGGGCGGCGCTGTTGCTGGGTAGTGGGGTCGGTCTGGGCGTGGTTGCGCAGGCTCAGCAGGCCCGGCCGGACGCGGTGATGGAGAAGGAGCCTGAGCTGCCGAAGGTGGTGAAGCTCGCGCCTTCGGAGCTGCGGATGCTGGCCGGCCGCGGGGAAGCGGTAGCGATGATCCGGTTGGGCGACCTGTACCTGAACGGTGAGGGGGTGCCCGAGAATCACGCTGAGGCGTTGCAGTGGTACACGCAGGCGGCGAATGCCGGGGACACGCTGGGGATGGCCCGGCTGGGGCGGATGTATTGGCGGGGTCAGGGGGTGGAGGCGCAGCGGGACGAGGCGATGTTCTGGTACAACCGGGCGATGGGTCGGGGCGAAGGGCGGGCGGCGTTCTATCTGGGCTACAGCTACGTGCACGGCGAAGCGGTAGAGGTCGACCACGCGAAGGCGGCGGAGTGGTACCGCCGGGGCATCGAGCTTGGGGATAGCGGGTCGTACAACAACCTGGGGGTGCTTTACGCGCGGGGCGAGGGTGTGGAGCAGAGCCGGCAGCGGGCCAACGAGCTGTACCAGCTGGGGGTCGACGCCGGGGACACGACGGCGATGTACAACCTCGGGGTGAGCTACGAGCTGGGCCGGGGCTTTGAGGTGGACCTGGTGCGTGCGGCGGAGCTGTACGGGCGGGCCGCGGAGCTGAAGCACGAGAAGGCGATGTTCGAGATGGGGCGCGCGTATCGGTGGGGCCGGGGCGTGCCGGAGGACATCCCCAAGGCGCACCAGTGGACGCGTCTGTCGGCGGACATGGGCCACGGCCCGGCGATGAACCAGCTGGGGCTGTTTTACCGGAATGGCATCGGGGTGCCGCGTAATTACCAAGAGTCGGTGCGATGGTTTCGCAAGGGGGCCGAGGTCAACGACCGCCAGGCCACGCACAACGTAGGATATGCCTACCAGCGGGGCTGGGGGGTGAAGCGTGACTTGGCTCAGGAGCTTCGGTGGTACCGGAAGGCGGCGGAGTTGGGGCAACGGCGGGCGACGTTCCGGATCGCTCGGGCCTACGAGCTCGGCCGGGGGTTGACGCGGGACTACGACGAAGCAATCCGCTGGTATATCCGTGCGGCCGACGGCGGGTACGCCCCAGCGATGAACAACCTCGGGGCCATGTACGCCGGTGGGCGGGGGGTTGACAAGGACTGGGTCGAGGCGACGAAGTGGTACCGCCGGGCGGCGCAGCGGGGCCAGCGTCACGCGATGTTCAACCTGGCCCACGCCTACAGCAACGGCAACGGCGTGGCGGTCGACCACGCGCAGGCGGCGCACTGGTACCGGCGTGCGGCGGACGCTGGGGACATCGACGCGATGCTGAACCTGGGCGTGGCGTACGCCGACGGGCGCGGGGTTGAGCAGTCCTGGGAGGAGGCCAGGCGGTGGTACCGCAAGTCGGCGGAGGGCCCCAGGGGCGGGCACGGCACGGCCTGGTCCAACCTGGCGGGGATCTACGTCGACGGCCTGGGCGTCGAGAAGGATATCCCCCGGGCCATCGGGTATTACCGACGGGGCATTGAGCTCAACAACCGCCACGCGATGTTCTTCCTGGGCCGTCTTTACGAGCAGGGCAACGGCGTGGAACAGGACATGGATCAGGCGCTGGAGCTCTACAAGCGGTCGGCCAGGGGCGGGGGTGACCGCGCCAAGGAGCGGTTGCGGGAGTTGGGCGTCGCGTGGGACGAGTGAGCCGGGCCCGCGGGCCGGGGTTAGGATGCATGGGTGGATAACACGCCGGGACAGACGGTGCTGGTGGTGTGCACGGGCAACACGTGCCGGAGCCCGATGGCGGAGGGGATTGCGCGGCAAGTCCTGGCGGAGATGCGGGGGGTCTCGGAGGACGAGTTGGAGGCGGGTGGGGTGATGGTGGGGTCGGCGGGGGTGTCGGCGATGAACGGGGGGGCGGCGAGCGAGCAGTCGGTGGCGGTGATGGCCGAGCGGGGGATTGACCTGAGCGGGCACGCGTCGCGGCGGCTGACGGTGGAGATGGTGCGGGGGGCGGAGGTGGTGTACACGATGACCGGAGCGCACCGGGCGATGGTGCTGCGGATGCTGGAGGGGGAGCGGGACTACGCGGAGCTGCAGGGTCGGGTGAGCCGGCTGCTGCCGGACGAGGATGTGGCGGACCCGATCGGGGGGCCGGTCGAGGAGTACGCGGCGACGGCGGATCAGATCGAGCGGGGGCTGCGGGTTCGGCTTCGGCAGTGGGAGCGGGCGCGGGGGTGAGGGGGTGGCGATGGGTTGGTTGGGGGATGTGGGTGTGGGCGATGCCATCGGTTTGCCGTGTGCCCCTGGGCAGAGCCTGGGGCTAAAGGGGCGTCGCATTGGGGGCGGGGGCGGTATGGTGTGCGGCTCATGCTTGAGACGAATGATCGGGTCGATGTGGCGGGGGTGGATTGGGCGGGGGTATTCGGTTGGGTGAGGGTGTTGCGTGGGTGGCGCATGGCGTGGGGGCCGGGGAAGCTGGGGGTGGCGTTGCTGGGGTTGGTGCTGTTTTACGGGGGCGGGGTGTTGATGGATGCGGGGGCGGTGGGTCGGGGGATTGGGCCGAAGGGCGGGGGGCAGTTGGGGGCGAGCGGGCAGATGGGCGAAGGCGGCGGTGTGGTTGAGATGGTTGCGAGCGACGACGCAACGCGGGTGGAGGAAGCGGTGGTGCTTGGGCCGTTCGGGATGTTGTGGAATGGATGGCGGTTGGCGGGGTCGGAGGTTCGGGCGGGGGTGTTGGACCTGCGGTTTGGTCGGGACGGGGTGTTGGGTGGGGTGACGGGGGTGGTGGGGTCGACGGTGGTGGCGTGGCGGGCGTGGCCGGTGTGGGGCACGGGGCTGGCGGTGTGGGGCGGGTTGATCGCGTTGTTTGTGGGCGGGGTGATCGGGAGGGTGTCGGCAGAGCAGGCGGCGAGCGGGGGTGCGGGTCAGGCGGGTTCGGTGGGTGCGGCGTTGCGGTGGGTAGGGCGGATGTCGGCTTGGTTGGTGTTGGTGTGGGTGGGGCCTGCGGTCTTGGTGGGCTTGCTGGCGGGGGGGCTGTGGGCGGTCGGGTGGTTGTTTGCGGTGCCGGGGCTGGATGTGGTGGGTGGCTTTGGGTACGGGTTGATGCTGGCGGCGGGCGTCTTGGGGACGGTGTTGTTGGGCGGGTTGGTGTTGGGTGGCCCGATGCTGGTGGTGGGGCTGGCGGTGGAGGGGAGCGACGGGTTTGATGTGGTGTCGCGGGTGTACCACTATGTGGTGTTCCACTTTGTGCGGTATGTGTGGTGTGGGCTGGTGGTGGTGGTGGCGGGGGTGTTGGGGTATGCGGTGTTGGGGGTGTTGGTGGGGGTGGCGATGGAGGGTGTGGGGCGGTTGACGGGGGCGCCGGGGGCGGGGGGTGTTGTTGCAAGCGAAGCCGGTACGAATGTGGGCTTGGCGGGGACCGGGCGGTACGCTGCGGCGTTGGTGACGGCGTGGTCGGAGCTGCTGCGGTTGGGGTTGTTGGCGGTGCTGGTGAGCTATGGGGTGTCGGCGTGGACGTGGGTGTATCTGGTGCTGCGTGAGGCGGCCGACGGGACCGGGCCTGCGGGTGTAGATGCGGTGCTGGACGAACGCCGGGCGGATGACGGAGAGACGGGGTCTCAAGAGGGCTGATGGCTTGCGGTGAGGTGGAGCAAGCCGGGTGGATTCTGTATCTTTCGCCGGATGGAGAGTCAGGCTTTTTCGGACCGTTTGGCAGAGGCGTGCGAGGTGATGGGGGCGTGGGCGTGTGTGGGGCTTGATCCGGTGGTGGAGCGTTTGCCGGTGGTCATGCGGAAGCCGAATCCGGTGTCGGCGATCGAGTGGTTTTGTCGGGGGGTGTTGGATGCGGTGGCGGGTGTGGTGCCCGCGGTGAAGGTGCAGTCGGCCTGCTTTGAGCGGTATGGGGGCGATGGGGTTTCGGCGTATCACCGGGTTGTGTCTGCGGCCCGGACGGCGGGGCTGGTGGTGATCGGGGATGTGAAGCGAGGCGATATCGGGGTGAGTGCGGAGCACTACGCGGCGGGTCTGTTGGGTGCGGTGCCGCGGGTGCTGGGGGCGGCGACGGGAGCGGATCGTCCGGCGTTGGTGGGTGCGGGTGGAGAGGCGGCTCATAGTTCTTCGGCGTCTGCGGGCATTGGGTTGGATAACGAGGCTGCGGGCGGGTTGGGGGAGGCCAATGACTGGGTGAGCTTGAGCCAGCAGCGGGGGGCTGATGCGTTGACGGTGAGCGGTTACATGGGGATGGAGACCGTCGAGCCGTTCTTGGCAGCGGCGGAGGGGACAGGCCGGGGTGTGTTTGTGCTGGTGCGGACGAGCAACCCGGGGAGCGGGGATTTTCAAGGGCTGCGTCTTGACGACGGCCGAACGGTCGCGGAGGCGGTGGCGGATGCGGTCGCGGCGCGGGGCGAGTCGTGGGGGGGGGAGCGGGGTTGGAGTGGTCTGGGGGGGGGGGTGGGGGGCGGGGCGGGGGGCGTGTCTTTTGGGGGGGCGGGGGGTTGGCGGGGTGGGGGGGGGGTGGTGGGGGCAACGCGGGTCGAGGAAGCGGCGGGGCTGCGGGAGCGGATGCCGAGGCAGATCTTCCTGGTGCCGGGGTATGGGGCGCAGGGCGGCGGGATGGACGGGGTGCGGGCTTGCCGAGGGCCGGATGGCGGCGGGGCGTTGGTGACGGCGAGCCGGTCGGTGCTATACCCGGAAGGCGGTGCGGCGGGCGATTGGCAGATGGCGGTGAAGGAGGCCGCGAAGCGGTTTGTCGAAGAAGTGGGCGAGTAGTTGGGGACAGTGGTGGGCGGCGCGGGGCCCGGCCGTGGCGACGGCCGGGCTTTAGG
>JBCDIM010000112.1:0-7358 GCA_038749105.1 Planctomycetota bacterium | reverse complement strand
TAGATGCGGGACTTCTGGTCGCGGACTTCCTTCCACTGGGCGATCCAGCCGGGCATGCGGCCGATGGCGAACATGACGGTGAACATGTCGGTCGGGATGCCCATGGCCCGCATGATGATGCCGGAGTAGAAGTCGACGTTGGGGTAGAGCTTGCGGGAGACGAAGTAGTCGTCGGCGAGGGCTTTTTCTTCGAGGTCACGCGCGATGTCGAGGAGCGGGTCGTTGACGCCGAGCTTGTCGAGCACGGCGTCGGCGGAGGACTTGAGCACGCGGGCCCGGGGGTCGTAGTTCTTGTAGACGCCGTGCCCGAAGCCGTAGAGCAGCGCCTTCTTCTGCTTGACCTGCTCGAGGTAGCCGGACGCATCGAGGTCGGACTTGTGGATGCGTTCGAGCTGTTCAAGAACGGCCACGTTCGCCCCGCCGTGCAGCGGCCCCCACAACGCACAGACGCCGGCGGCGCAGGACGCGAAGAGGTTGGCGCCGGAGCTGCCGACCATGCGGACGGTGGAGGTCGAGCAGTTCTGCTCGTGGTCGGCGTGCAGGATCAGGATGAGGTCGAGGGCCTTGAGGACGTCGTCATCGAGCTCGCAGCGGGACCGCGGCACGGAGAACATCATGTGCAGGAAGTTCTCGCAGTAGGAGAGCTTCGGGTCTGGGTACATGTGCGGGTGCCCGATTGAGGTCTTGTAGGCAGCCGCGGCGACGGTGCGGACCTTGGACATCAGCATCGCCGCCGTCTCGAGGAACGCGCCCTCGTCCTCGAGGTTCATGATCTTCGGCTGGTAGCAGGAGATCGTGTTGATCATGGAGGACAGGACCGCCATCGGGTGGGCGGTGTCGGGGAAACCATCGAAGGTGCGGCGGACGCCCTCGTGGATCATCTGGTGCTTGGTCAGCATCTCGGAGAAGGCGGCCTTCTCGTCGGCGGTCGGGACCTCGCCGTTGATCAGCAGCAGCGCGGTCTCGATGAAAGTCAGGTTCTTGCAGACATCCTCGATCGGGTAGCCGCGGTAACGGAGGATCCCGGCCTCGCCGTCGATGAAGGTGATGTCGGAGCGGACCGAGCCGGTGTTGCGGTAGCCCTCGTCGAGGGTGATGTAGCCGGTCTGGGCCCGTAGCTTGGAGATGTCGATGGAGTGCTCGTCTTCGGTGCCGACGTGGATGGGCAGGTCGATGGACTGATCGCCGAGGTTAAGAGTCGCGGTTTCGGGCGTGGTAGCGGTGTCCATATGGGTCGTATTCCGGAGAGGGTCTGGGGCAAGAAAGGTCTTTGACCGAGTGTAGACGGTCCATCATCCCGCTGCCAGATCCGCGAACAGGAACCGCACAGAGGCAATCCAAGTGTGGTCCCGTTACGAGGAACCTACCATGGTCATGAGGAAAAGCAGCAGCGGGATGCCAATCACTGAACCCGCGAACAGGTAGTGCAGCTTCCACTTGGTCGCCCGGCGTCGGCGACCCTCAAAAACAAGCAGCAGCCAATACACGGCCACCAGGCCAAGGCCCAGCAAAAGACCGGTGGCATGGACGCTGAGGCTGGTACGGGGATCCGACAAGTCGTAGAGGTATTCGCCCTGCGGGCCACGGCGGCCGTACTCGCTCGCCAAGCCGGCGTAAATCCAGCGTACACCCCACGCCAACCCAAGAAGCATCAGGCTCAGCATCCCGTGGAGGGTATTGATGACGGTTGATTTCATGCCATCAGTCACTTGTTAGAGCGACTGCTTCGACGGCCGGACGATGATCTCGTTGACGTCCACATCCAGCGGTTGCGAGACAGCGAAGTCGATGGCACGGGCGATCGCGTCGGCGTCGATGGCGATGTCGAGGAAGCCCTGGACGCCCTCCTTCACCTCGGCGACCGGGATGTGGTCGGCCAGTTCGCTCTTGACCGCGCCGGGACTGATGTTCGTGACACGGATCGAGCCGTCCGACTCCATGCGGACGCCTTCGCTCAGCGCGCGGACGGCGAACTTGGTCGCGCAGTAGACGGCGGCACCGGGGAAGACGACGTGCCCGGCGACAGAGCTGATGTTGATGAAGTGGCCGGTGCCCTGAGACCGCATGGGTCCCTGAGCGGCGGCGATGCCGTTGAGCACGCCCTTGATGTTCACGTCGACCATCCAGTGCCAGTCGTCGAGGCGGTTCATCTCGACGGTCGAAAGCGGCATGACCCCGGCGTTGTTGATCCAGACATCGAGCCGGCCGAACGCGTCGATGGCGGCCTTGGCGGCCCGCTTCATGTCATCGGCGGAGGTCACGTCGGCCTCGACCGCGATGGCCTGGCCGCCCGACGACTCGATGGTTTTCACCAGATCATCGAGCCGAGACTTCCGGCGGGCGACCGCCACGATCTGGGCCCCGTGCTTGGCGAGCAGGCTGGCGGTAGCTTCGCCGATCCCGCTGCTGGCTCCGGTGATGACAACGACCTTCTGGGATGGGGCTTCGGCCATGGGTTCATCCTTTGCTTCGAGGTTCAGACGGGAATCAAGCGGACAGCAGGCAGCCACTGCAAAGAGCGGGCTGCCATGGGGGAACGCGATGGTTCATTGCTCGCGGCATGGGTGTGTTACACCGGGTGCCGAGCGCGGGTTCGCTTAAGCCGACCAGCCGGTCTTGAAGTCTTCGATCGACTTAGCGAGACGGTCGGCGAGGTCGCCGCCCTTGAGGGTCTTGGCCTCGGCGAGCTTGTCACGGATGGGCTTGCCGGCGCCCTGGAAGTGCTCGATGAGGGCGGAGGCGAAGGGCTCGACCTGGTCGAGGGTCAGGCTGTCGAGGAAGCCCTTGTTGGCGGCGAAGATCTGGATGACCTGGTCGATGACGTCCATGGGCAGGTACTGGCCCTGCTTAAGGAGTTCAACCATGCGCTGGCCGCGGTCGAGCTGCTTCTGGGTGGCGGCGTCGAGGTCGGTGCCGATCTGAGCGAAGGCTTCGAGCTCACGGAAGGCGGCGAGGTCGAGCTTCAGCGTACCGGCCACCTCTTTCATCGCCTTGATCTGGGCGGAGGAGCCGACGCGGGAGACCGAGATGCCCACGTTGATCGCGGGGCGGACACCGGCGAAGAACAGGTCGGGCTCGAGGTAGATCTGGCCGTCGGTGATCGAGATGACGTTGGTGGGGATGTAGGCGGAGACGTCGCCTTCCTGGGTTTCGATGATTGGGAGTGCAGTGAGCGAGCCGCCGCCGTTTTCGTCGGAGAGCTTGGTGGCCCGTTCGAGGAGCCGGGAGTGCAGGTAGAAGACGTCGCCGGGGTAGGCCTCGCGGCCGGGCGGGCGTCGGAGCAGCAGCGAGAGCTGGCGGTAGGCCACGGCCTGCTTGGAGAGGTCGTCGTAGACCACCAGGGCGTGCTTGCCCTGCCACATGAAGTGCTCAGCCATCGCGGTGCCGGAATACGGGGCGATGTACTGCATCGGGGCCGACTCGGAGGACGAGGCGTTGATGACGGTGGTGTATTCCATCGCACCGTTGGCACGCAGGGCCTCGACAACGCCGGCCACGGTGGACTCTTTCTGCCCGACCGCGACATAGAAGCAGTAGACCGGACCGTCGGCGGAGCCTTCCTCGTGGGTGTATTTCTGGTTGATGATCGCGTCGATGGCGACGGCGGTCTTGCCGGTCTTCCGGTCGCCGATGATCAGTTCACGCTGGCCGCGACCGACGGGGATCATGGCGTCGACGGCCTTGACGCCGAACTGCATGGGCTGCTTGACGGGCTGCCGAGCGACGATGCCGGGGGCGATGATGTCGACCTTGCGGGTCTGGTCGGAGGGGATCGGGCCCTTGCCGTCGATCGGTTCGCCGAGGGCGTTGACGACGCGGCCAAGAACGGACTCGCCGACGGGCACGGACAGGAGCGTGTTGGTCGCCTTGACCGTGCAGCCCTCTTGGACGAGCGTGTCGTCGCCGAAGATGACAGCCCCGACGATGTCCTCCTCGAGGTTCATGACCTGGCCGCGGGTGGTCTTGCCACCCCCGAGGTCGAACTCGAGCATCTCGCCGGCCATAGCCTGGGAGAGGCCATAGATGCGGGCGATGCCGTCACCGACTTCGACGACGGTACCGACCTGGGCGACCTCGAGTTCGGTGCCGAAGTTGGCGACTTCCTGCTTGATGACGGCGGTGATTTCGTCGGTGTTGAGTTTCATGGCGTGTGGGTGTGGATGCGTGATTAGGCGGACCGGGCGTGCTGCCGGCCTGCGGTGGAGAGTTGGTGTTGGAGTCGGCGGAGCCGGGCGGCGACGGTGGCGTCGATGAGCTGGTCGCCGATGCGGAGTCGGACGCCGCCGATGATGTCGGGATCGATCTGAACGGTGAGCTGGGCCTGCTTCCCGGTCGAGGCGGAGACCTGATCACGGACACGCCCGAGCTCTTCCTCGCTGGGCGGGTTGGCGAAGGTGACCTCGACGGGGAGCCGGCCGCTGCGTTCGTCCATGAGGTGGCCGAAGGCGGCCGTGATGCCGTGGAGGGCGGCGAGGCGGTCCTTGGCGTTGAGCACGAGCAGGAACTTGACCAGGAGCTCGTCGGCGCGGCTGCCGAAGACGCGGCTGATCGTGTCGGCCCGGGTCTGCGAGGAGACGGCGGGGTTCTCGAGGAGGTTCCGCAGCTCGGGGGACTCACCGAGGAGGTCGCCGAGCGAGTCGACCTGCCCGGCGATCACGTCGAGCTGGCCGGCCTCGTCCGCCAGCTCGAAGAGCGACTTGGCGTAGACGCGGCTGACACTGTCGGTCTGGGTGACGGCTTGGGGCATGGGTCGTGTCGGAGACATGCGGGCTAGAGCCCGCCGCTAAACGAACGGGTCAGTTGCGGTTGAGGCCCGCGAGTTCCTGGAGTGACTCGGAGACGAGCTGCTGCTGGTCTTCGGGGCGGATCTCACGCTGGAGGATGCGGCCGGCGATCTGCGTGGACAGCTCGGCGGTCTTGTCGAACAGCTCGGCAAGAGCCTGTTCCTTCGCGGTGGCGATGTCAGACTCGGCCCGCTGCTTCATCCGGGTGATCTCGGCCTCGGTGTCGGCCTTGAGCTTCGCGGCGATCTGTTCGGCGTCGGCCTTGGCCTGCGTGATCACGGCCTGAGCGTCCTTCTGAGCAGATGCCAGCTCGGCTTTGCGTTGCTCGGCGGCTTCCTCGGCTTCCTTGGCTTTCGCCTCGGCGGTCTCGAGGTCCTGCCGCTGCTTGGCCTCGCGGGCCTGGAGGCCTTCGAGGATCTTGGGCCAGACGAACTTCCAGAGCACGAACAGCAGCACCAGGAACATGCAGAGGTTCCAGATGTAGCTGAACGCGTCGGTCGAGAAGAGGTTCGACTTGGGGTCGCCGCCCTTGTCGTCGGCCGCCAGAGCCAGAGTGGCGGGCAGCAAAGCGGTCAGGGCACCGGTCAGGTATGGGGCGAGGCGGGTCCGCACGGGCGTCTCCACTGTGGCCGAGACGGCGCACCGGTCGCATGGACGGACCGGTGGGCCGAGGGGCCGATGAGGGTCAGGCGATGAAGGCGAGGATCAGCGCGATGACGGTGACACCTTCGATGAGGGCCGCCGCGATGATCATGTTGGTGCCGATCGGGCCGCCGGCTTCGGGCTGA
Source organism: Planctomycetota bacterium (assembly GCA_038749105.1). Taxonomy (GTDB): domain Bacteria; phylum Planctomycetota; class Phycisphaerae; order Phycisphaerales; family Phycisphaeraceae; genus JBCCOW01. The sequence goes on along the minus strand of JBCDIM010000112.1, from coordinate 1,786 downwards.
CGGGCGATGGATTCGACGGCGGTGGCACCGATGCGGCCGATGCCGAGGCCGGCGCCCAGGATGATGAGGCCCATGCCGACGCCCTTGCCGAGCGTGCCGTACCCGACCGTGAGGTTTTGGGCTTCCGCGAGGGCGATCTTCTGGGCCTGCAGGTCTTCGTTGATGGGTTCACCCTCGGCCGCAAGGGCGGACGACGAGAAGGCCAGGACGCCGAAGCCGGCGAGGATGAGGAAGGCGACAGTGGCGAAACGGGTCATCTTTGGGTTCTCCTGCTTTATGCAGATCGGGGTGTGTTGCCGCATGGCGGCGGGGTCCGGTTCGTCCTCAACGGGACTCAAACAAGGTCGGTCATGCCGTGGCCGGGGCCGCGGCGGGGGTGGGTTCGGGGTCGTGAGCATCGTCGTGTTCATGCTCGTGGTCGTCGTGGTGGTGGACGGCGCCCTGGGCGATGAAAAGGGTGGTCAGGAAGGTGAAGATGAAGGCCTGGAGCATGGCGATGAACAGCTCCAGGGCCATCAGGGCGGCGCCCATGAAGGTGATGCCGACGCCGATCAGAAAGCTCGCGGCCGCGGCGGTGACCAGGCCCACCAGCCCGAGGAATGCCCCGATGACCAGGTGACCGGCCATCATGGTCCCGAACAGACGGGCGGCCAGGACGACGGACTTGATGATCAGGCCCATCACTTCGAGGGGCACCAGCAGCGGGGCCATGTAGCCCGGGCCGGGGTTGAAGTGCTTGAGGTAGTCGGTGCCGGCCTCGCGGAGCCCGACGACGTTGATCACGATGAAGGCGATAAAGGCGAGCGGGACGGTCAGGGAGAGGTTGCCGGTCGCGGTGCCGCCGAAGTGGGAGAGGTAGCTGCTGACGTCTTTGCCGAAGATCGAGCCGATCACCCCGAGGAACTGCCCCGACGGGATCATGCCCAGGAGGTTGCAGGTGAGGATGAAGAAGAAGACGGTCCAGAGGTAGGGGATGTATTTGTCGGTGAGGTGGCCGAGGTTGGGCCGGGCGACGTTGTTGCGGACAAACTCGCAGATGGTTTCGATCAGCTGCCAGAGCGGTCCCGTAATGACGTAGTCATCGATGCTGTTCTTGGGTTTGCTCAGCCGGTCGGCAAGACCCTTGAGCAGCAGGCTGACGACCACGGTCGCAACGATGCCCATGACCAGCTGGTTGTGGAAGGGCCCGATGATGTCGTGCGGGATGACCTTCTGGATCGGGTCCTTGGCGGCGAGCGTGGTCGGGATGACGGAGGTCAGGGGGAGCATTCTTCGTGCGATCCACGGGAGCAACTAAGCGAGGCAGCCAACGCCTCAATAGGGGGCGGGCAGTGTAACCATTACGAAGCCGTTTGTGGGCGGTTTCGGAGACTCGGGATCAGGATTCCCAGCTCGATCATCCAGCTGACCGCAAACCAGCCCACCGCGAAGAGCCCGGCGGGGCGTCGCGCCTCCGGCGGCAGGCTCAGCAGGTACCCCAGAACCCCCGCAGCGGTCAGCATCAGACGGAGCACCACCGCCCCGAGCAGTGCGTTGATCGCGGTGGCCTGATGGGTCGTCCGGGCCGCGAGCCAGAGGGGGATCAGGCTCACGAACGCGATGACCAGCACGATCGCGGCGGTGATGAATGCGGCGGCTCGAAGAGCATCAGGGACCAGCAGAGCCACCGGCGGCAGGCCGAGTGCCGCCAGCGCGGTGTACCCCAGAAACAGGGAGCGCACCGGCATCGCAATGGGCGGCACGGGCTCGGTCGCGGGGGGCGGTGGGGGCGGCGGGGGTGCCGTGG
>JBCDIM010000111.1:0-7746 GCA_038749105.1 Planctomycetota bacterium | reverse complement strand
GGTGGGGTCAGCTTCCAGGGGGGACGAAGCGGATGCCAGCGAGGATGTCGTTGAGGAGCTTGGCGTTGGTGGCGAAGCGGTTCTGGTCGGGCTGGTAGGCGTCGATGATGCGGAGCCCAAGGTAGAGGTTGGGGTCGTCGGGGTGCTGGACGATGGCGATGAAGTGGAGCAGTTCGGGGGTGGGGGGCTCGGCCTTGGCGGCGGTGATGCCGTAGAGCACCTGGCCGTCGGCCGTGGCGTTCGTGCCGAGGCGGATGGGGGTGGGGTTGGTGGGTTGGAGCCCGGGGACGGCCCGGATGTACTCGTCTCGGGCGATTTCGAGGCTGTCGAAGGGGGAGTCGAAGCGGACGATGTAGAGCTGACGGAAAGGGTTGAGCGGGTCGATCCAGGCACCGGGGAAGTCGCGGTGCTGGACCCAGCCGTTGGGGTAACCCAGGGCGAAGTTGCCGGCGGTGGTGGGGGTGAGGGTGGGCCCGAGGGGGTTGGTGATGGGGGCCCCGGTGACGGTCTTGACCAGGGCGAGCGCGGCGAGCAGGAGGCCGGCCATCACGACGGCGAGGACGACGCGTTGGGCCCGGGTGGACTGGACCAGGGGCGGGGGAGGCATATCCGCATTGTACGGGGGGTCACGCGGATCGCGTGGCGCAAGCGGGACGCTCCGCGTCGCCCGCTACACGACGAACGGTCGGGCTACGCGGCCTTGGCGGTAGCCGCGGCGGCCTTCTTACTGCGGGACTTTCGGCCCTTGGGCTTGGCGTAGGCGTAGCGGTAGCCGTAGCGGTAGCCGTAGCCGTAGCGGGAGTAGCCCGAGCCGATGTGGGCCATGTTGTCGGTGGCGATGAGGCCGGCGACGGGGGCGTGGTAGGACTTGAGGGTCTTGATGGCCTGCTCGATGAGGCGGGCGGGGGTGCGTCGCATGCGGGCGATGAGCATGACCTCGTGGCAGAGCGAGGAGAGGATGCCCGCGTCGGCGAGCTCGACCACGGGCGGCGTGTCGATCAGGACGTGGTCGTATTCCTGCGAGAGCTGCTGGACGAGCTGGCCCATGCGGTTGGACGCGAGCAGGGTGACGGCCTCGTTGGTGGTGCGTCCGCCGGCGGGCAGGATGTGCAGCTGGTTACGCCCGACGGCCTGGATGGCGTTCTCGGGGGTCTCCTCACCACGCAGGATGCCCAGCAGCCCGGGGCTCTCGGGGGGCAGGTTGAGCAGGGCGTCGAAGTTGGGCAGCCGGAGGTCGGCCTCGATGATCAGGGTCCGGCGGTTGTGCAGCTCGGCGAGGGCGAGCCCGAGGTTGACGGTGGTGAGGGTCTTGCCTTCCTGCGGCGTCGCGGAGGTGATGAGGTGGACTAGGTGGCGGGCACGCTGATGGCGGGCCAGCATCGACGTGCGGATGGAGCGGTACTCCTCGGCGGTGGGCGACGCGGGGTCGGTGAGGGTGACCAGGCGGTCGTCGAGGCTCTCGACCCAGGCCTCGTCGTGGAGGTGGTTGGTCGTGCTCAGCGGTTCGGTGAGGGTCAGCGTGGGGGTGTCGGCCTCGGTCTGGGGATCGACGGCCTCTGACGGGGCAAAGATCGTGGACTCGTCGGGCTGATCGGGTTGTTCGAGGGTGATGGGGGCTGCGTCGGCGGCGGAGCCTTCAGCGGTCGGGATCGTGAGGCTGGTGGGCTCTGCGGCCTCGGGGACCGGGGGGATCGCCGTGGTGTAGACATCGGGCGTGAGCTCGCCGCCCGTGGTGGTGGGCGCGGCCTGATCGGGAGCCGGTGTTTTGGCTTTGCCTTTGTTGTTCTGGCGTTGCTGTTGGAGGGCGTCGAAGATGTATCCCATGGCTGTCTGGTCTTCTTGGGGTGTGGGTTGGCGGGTTGGGGTTAGCCGGCGAGGCGGTATTCGTTGGGGTTGATCGGCGGGGCGGGGATCGCGTGTGTGGGCTGGGCGTCGAACGACGGGACCATGTCGTGGAGCACGCGTTCGACGGTGGGGCGGTCGATGGTGTGGGTCTGGTTGACGTAGCCGAGCAGGAGGCAGTTGTCGCAGAGGGCGTTGATGAGGCGGGGGGTGCCGGCGGTGGCGTTGTGGATGCGGTCGAGGGCGTCGTCGTCGAAGTCGACACCGAGCTGGTCGGGGTCGATGGAGGCGGTGGCGATGCGGTGGTGGATGTAGCGGTGGGTCTCGTCACGGCTCAGGGGCTGGAGCTGCTTGGCGAGGGCGATGCGTTGACGGAGCGGGGCCATGGTTGGGCCGGCGATGCGTTGGCGGAGCTCGGGCTGGCCGATGAGGACGAGCTGGAGGAGCCGGGCGTCGGGGGTGTCGAAGTTGGAGAGCAGGCGGAGCTCTTCGAGCACGGCGTCGGTAAGGGTCTGGGCCTCGTCGATGAAGATGACGACGGGGCGTCCGGTCTCGGCCTGTGCGACGAGCTGCTGCCGGAGGGTTTCGAGCAACTCGGCGTGGTCGGCGTTGGGGTTAGGGGAGTGGCCCAGCGCGCGGAGGAGGTGGGCGAGCAGTTCTTGGGGCTGGCCGTGGCCGTGGACAAGCTGGAGGATGTTGGCCGAGGCGCGGCAGCGTTGGATGATGGCCTGGCCGATTGTGGTCTTGCCCGAGCCGATGGACCCGGTGACGAGGACGGGGCCCTTGCGGAGACGGATGGCGTACTCGATCGCGGCGAGGGCCTCGCGGTGCTGCTCGGAAGCAAAGAAGAAGCGGGGGTCGGGGGTGTTCTCGAAGGGGAGCACCGACAGGTTGTAGAAGCCTGCGTACATGGCGGATGAGGGGTTAAGGGGCCGAGTCCGACGGGGGTGAAGCCTCGTCGGTTTGGAAAGCGGCTGACCCCGTGTCGCCGGTGAGTGAAGCGGTGGTGGTGGTGCGGGTGGGTTCGGTCGGCTCGCTGAGCTGGGCCGGTGCGGAGATGCCCAGGAGGTGACTCTTCCAGGAGCGGAGGGTGTCGGGCTGGTTGAGGTCGAGGTAGAGGACGGTGCCGATGGCGGCGAGGACGGTCGCCATCGCCAGGGCGTTGGTGGGGTAGAGGACCCAGTTGCGGAAATGGCGGGCCTTCTTCTGCTTTTCGGAGAGCAGCTCGCTGATCGCGCCGAGGACCGGGAGGGTGGTGATCTGGGCGAGGGATTCCTGGTCGGGGACGGAGTTGTCTGAGCGGTGGGCGAAGAAGACCGAGAGGACGCCGGCCCCGATGCCGAACACCATGGCGGCCGCGAGGACCTGGTGGAAGTTCGGGGAGATGGGGATGGGGTTGGCGACGGCGGGTCGGAGGAAGTTGAGCTGGACGCCGCGGTTGCCGGACTCGGCGGTGAGGGCCATGGAGATGCGGCGGAGGTTGTCCTCCCAGAATTTGATCTGGCGGTTGGCTTGATCGATGTTGCGTTGGAGCTTTCGGTATTCGGAACGGACGGGGAACAGCTGGCCGCCGGCGGCGGTGAAGGCGGCCACGCGGGACTGCTGGTCGGAGATCTGCTGGTCGAGGGCGCGGGCGTCGGCGCGGAGCGTGGTGAGCTGGGTGTCGAGCTGCTGGCGCTTGGGGTTGGTCTGCTGGGCGGTGGAGAGGATGACGGTCGCGGGCAGGGCGTCGATCTCGCCCTGGATGACCCCCATCTGCTGATCGATCGCGAGGATCTCGGGGTGCACCGTCTTCATCTTCCGGGTGGTGATGAGGTTGTTGCGGGTGGTCTGGAGCTGGCGGAGGTTGGCCTCGAGGCGGGTGGCCTTGGGGTTGGGGCCGCGGACGTCTCGGGTCACGAGGACGGGCTCGTTGTTGGCTTCCTGAGCCAGGGCCTCGACGCGGAGCTTCAGGGCCTTGCGTTGGTTCTCGAGCTCGGCGAGCTCGATCTCGGCGTCGGCGAGCTTGTTCTGGACGTTGTTGGGGCTGTCCGGGAGCAGCTCGCCGTGCTTGATCTCGAACTGCAGCGACTGCGACTCGAGCTTCTCGAGCTCGGTGCGGTTGGTGGTGACCTCGGCCTGGAAGAAGTCCACGGAGTGGTGGAGGCGCTCTTCCATCGCGATGCGGGTGCGGTCGATGTAGTGGTTGATCAGGCCGTTGACGATGAGCTTGGCGGCTTCGGGGTGGAGGGTGGTGAGTTCGAGACGGACGCGGTCGAGCTCCTGGGAGCGGACGTCCCAGTGGACGATGATTTCTTTGACGAGGTGGTTGACCAGGGCGTGCTTGTCCTGGGCGGACTCGATGACGCCGAGCTCGATGAGGGTGGGCTCGTGCTTTTCGATGACGTAGTCGAGGGCGGCCTTGCCGGCGATCTCGTCGGAGAGGGAGTTGCGGGGGTCTTTGAAGGAGTCGGAGCCGCCACGGCTGATCATCTCGGTGAGGACCATGTCGATGCGTCGCTCGAAGTGGGCCTCGGCGCGGTGCTTGCGGGGGACGACCATGCCGGCGGCGAGGACGGCGGCGGCCACGGCGAACGCGGGGAGCACAAACCGCCAGCGGTACCGGCAAAGGATCTGCCAGGCATCGAGGATGGCGCGGGTGCTCTCTTTGGTGGGCGTGGCGTTCATGGGTCGGCGGTTGAAGGGTTCAGAGGGGTCGGGCGTGAGTCGTCTGTGGGGGGCTTAGTTGGTGGTGCCGTAGGGGCGTCGGCCGCTGGTTTCTTCGGCGATGTCGGCGGGGCCTTGGACAACGGCGGCGGCGGGCTGGATCGGCAGCAGCAGCTGGCGGAGGCCCAGGCCCGCGGCTGCGAGCGGTGTCGGGGGGATAAACAGGATGTCGCCCTCCTCGAGCACGGCGTCGAGGGTCGTGTCGCCGTACTGGATCATGAGGTCGAGGTCGACGGTCATGAGGCGGCGGACGTCGCCGTCGGCGGAGGGGCGGAGGACCTGGATCTTGGTGGTGTCGGCCAGCGTGTTGGGCTGGGCGGAGGCGAGGGTGCGGAGGATGGTGTTGGTGCCGGTGTAGGGGTAGGCACCGGGGGTGGAGACCTGCCCGAAGACGAAGATCTTCTTGGAGGCGAAGCGGGTGACGCGGACGGCGACGTCGGCGTCTTCGTAGTACTGGGCGGCGGCCATCTGGACCTCGTTGGCGACCTCGGGGATGGACTTGCCAGCGACGAAGATGGACCCGACGAGGGGGAGGTGGATGTGGCCGTCGGGGCTGATGATCTCGCGGAGGCCGTCGATCTCGCGGACGCGCTGCGAGGTGAAGGCGATCTGGTCGGGGGGGGCGAGGCGGTAGGTCTCGGGGGCGACGGTGGGCCGGGGGGTCTGGATGAAGGCGGAGTAGTCGGTGTGGACGGGCTGACACGCCGGGGCGAAGGCGAGCAGCAGGGCGAGCGCGAGCAGCGTGAGCAGGCGCAGCCCAGCGGTGTCGGTGGCACGGCTGTTAGGGCGGGTGGGGCGGGTGGGGGTCGGTTGGGGCATGGTCGTTCTCACGGTGTCGTCGCGTGGGGTTCAGGCGGCGGCGGGGTCCCAGAGCCGGATGACGGTGGCGAGCAGGAGCCAGGCGTCGAAGGCGAAGCGTTTCTTGCGGAGGTAGTGGAGGTCGAGGGCGAGCTTGCGTCGCATGCCGGGCAGGTCGTTGGTGTAACCGTTGCGGACCTGGGCGAGGCCGGTCAGGCCGGGCTTGACGGACAGGCGTCGGTCGAAGCCGGGCAGCGACTGGGCGAGGGTTTGGTGGATTTCCGGGCGTTCAGGTCGGGGCCCGACAAGGGACATCTCGCCGCGGAGGATGTTGATCAGCTGGGGCAGCTCATCGATATGGGCTTTGCGGAGCAGGCCACACCCAGGCAGGACGCGGGTGTCGTTGCGGGTGGCGAATCGGGGGCCACGGGCCTCGGCGTCCTGCCGCATCGTGCGGAGCTTGTAGATGTAGAAGCGTCGGCCGGCCTGGCCCATCCGGGTCTGCCGGTAGATGACCGGGCCGCCGTCGGTGAGTTTGATCCAGAGTGTGGCGGCGAGGAGCAGGGGGGTTGCGAGGATAAGCATGCCCGAGGCCACGACTAGGTCGGTGGCCCGCTTGAGCATGCGGGCAGTGGCGTTATCGGGCCTGAGGTACAGCGGCCGGTTTCGGCGTGGGGCGGCGTCAGCCGTCTGGAGGTCATCGACGGTACCCACGAGACGCAGCCGGGGCGCAGCCTCGGTGGTCGGTTCGCTTGGTGCGGGGATGGGGTGCGGAAGAGCGCTCATATCAGGTCGACCGTTTTGGGCGAAAACACGGAGACGACCCCCCATGGCGTTCGTCCGCGCAGGGCATCGAACGCCGGCCGGGAGACGTTCCCGGCTTAATGGCTATCGGTGTGCCGGATGTGCGGCTTAAGCGGGCGGTGCGGGTTGTGACGGCTTGGTGAACCGTGAGGATCGCGCAGGTCATGCGGGGCGGTAATATCGGAACCCCGCGGTTTTCAGTCCAAGCAATAACCCCGTGCGGACCCAGGGGGACGCCGGCCCTGGGCGATGGGGGGATTTGGCGTGGACGGAGGTCGGGTCGGCCGTGCCCTGCGAGAGGCCCGGTCTGGGAGCCTTCGGACTCAAGGGCGGGGGGGTATACTCCGCGGCCCGCCGGGCGCGTAGCTCAATTGGATAGAGCATCGGTCTTCGGAACCGAGGGTTGCAGGTTCGAGTCCTGCCGCGCCCGTTCGATCGGTGGGGCAGGGGAGGTGTCGGGTAATAAGGTTCTAGCGGGGCTGGGCGGTGGTGAGCTCCGGGCGGTAATGCCGGGTTGGGGTGGGGCGTCTTCTGTGGATGGATGGGTGTTCACGTTCGAATGGACACCGACACTCACGGAGAGACTCTCATGGCAGCCCCAACTTCGACTGGAACGGTTCTCGGCAGGGAGCCCGATCCCGGCCATCTTGCCAGGCATCGCGGCCTGCGCGGGCGGATGCGTGCGTTGATCGCGGTGGGCGTGTTGGGCGGGAGCCTGACGCTGGGCGGTTGTGCGACGCCGGAGGGCAACGCGGCGCTGCTCGGGGCCGGGCTGGGCGTGCTGGTTGGGGTTGCGCTGGCTTCGGACTACGACGACGACAAGCACTACCGCGGGCATCGCCACGGGCACCACAGCCATCACGGCTACTACGCCGACCCGTGCCCGCGTGGGTACTACCGACGCTACTGACGCGGGGCTGCGCGAGCCGGCCAGCCACCCGGCCAGGTGTTAGGCGCTAAACCGCTTGGCCTGACCGGTCGCTGCGGTTCAGCACGTCGAGCAGGGCTGCGGCTTTGTCGAGGCATTCCTGCTGCTCGGCGGCGGGATCAGAATCGGCGACGATGCCCCCGCCGACCGAGAAGTCGAGCCGGCCACGCCCTGCGGGGTCTTGTTCGACCAGGGCCGTACGGATGGTGATGTTGAGCCAGGCGCTCGGGCCGTCGATGAGCCCGACCGCGCCGCAGTAGGGGCCGCGTCGGACGGGCTCGAGCTCGTCGATGATCTGCATGGCCCGGATCTTCGGTGCGCCCGTGATCGAGCCGCCCGGAAAAGTGGCACGGATCAGGTCCACAAGGCCGAGGCCTGGGCGGAGCTGGGCTTGGACCGTGGCGACGGCGTGGTGGACGGTCGGGTGGGACTCGATCGTGCGGGGCTGGGCGACGCGGACCGAGCCGAAGCGGGCGACCCGCCCCAGGTCGTTCCGGAGCAGGTCGACGATCATGTTGAGCTCGGCCTGGTCTTTCAGGGAGTCACGGAGCTGCTCGGTGGGCGTCTGTGCGGGCCGGGTGCCTTTGATCGGGCGGGTGGTGACCCGGCGATCGGCGTTGAGCTCGAGGAACAGCTCGGGGGAGGCGGAGATCAATGTGCGGTGGGCG
>JBCDIM010000110.1:0-7795 GCA_038749105.1 Planctomycetota bacterium | reverse complement strand
TCGATCTTGCTGACGACGAGCAGGTAGCCGTCGGCTTCCATCTGGGCGTAGTCGATGCCCGCCGCCTTGAGCTGCTCGGGGGGGGGAGGGTTCGGGGGGGGGTGGGGAGGCGTGGGTGTGGGTGCGGAACGACTCGGGGGCGGACGTGGCGATGTTTGGCGTGCTGGGCGTGGCGTCGCCGGTGATCCTGCCGACGGGGGCAACGCCGGCGACGGCGGGGGCGGGGTTTGCGTATGACGCGCTGGTAGTCAGCGGGGTGGCCCCGGTCTTGCCGGAGCACGCGGGGCGGTTCGTGGTGGTGCAAGAGCCGGTGGCGAGCGGGGGGATCGGGCGGGCGGTGGTGTCGGGGGTGACGCGGGTGATGGTCAAGGCGGAGGACTCGGCCGCCGCGGTGGACGTGGCCGACACCGAGACGGAGTTCCTGGTCGAGTCAGCGGGTGGGGTCGGCCGGGTGCTTTGGCTGGAACCTCCATCCGGGGGCGGGGGCGGGGGCGGCGACCCGGAGACGGCGCGTTGGGCGTTGGTGGCGTTGGGCGGGGTTGGGGGTGACGGGACGCGTGACTTCCGCATCGCCGGCCACACCGCGATCGGCACCGGGACGAACCGTTGGGCCTATGACCTGGTCGAGGTCCAGCCGGAGCGGGCCGGCCGGTACAAGGATGTCACCGACGGGCTCGAGGTCACGGCGTACAACCGTATCGAGGCGGCGAATGATGGGGTGGGGGTCGAGGGCGACGGGACCAACCGCGACGATCTGCCGCCCTTTATGGAGGTGATGCCGATCGGGATCGGGGCGGTGGTGCGGGGCTGGCCGGTCATCAACTGCGACGGCGATTCCGAGTGGCACTTCGAGGTGCCGAACAACCCAGGGGGGAGCTGCCCGTGACGTGGCCGTGCATGGAAGGATGCTGCCGGTGGGTGGAGGCGTTCCCGTGCGTCGTGGAGACCGACCTTGAGCGGGTGTTCGTGGACAGCGAAGCCGCGGACTTCCCGGCGTCGGGGACCGTGTGGTTCCGGTACGGGTCGCGGGTACTGCCCGACGACTCATTCGAGCCGCGGTGCATGTGGCTGGACGCTGCTGGGACGCGGGTGGCGTTGCCGCGGGGGGCTCGGGCGTTGTTGGAGCTTCCGTCGGAGACGTTCGGGTCCTGCGTGGCGTGTGCGGCAGTTGATGAAACCGAGCCGGGAGCCCCAGGGGGCGGTGATCCGAACGGGGTCATCACGATCTACCCGCCGCGAGTGCCCGGACCGGGGCAGTACCGCCAGGCGTCGCTGTGCGCAGGCCAGCAGGGCACGGTCAACGCCCCGGACGTGTGGGTGGAGACTCGGGCTGTCCCGGCGGATGGCGGCGCGCCGTACAGCTTCGAGGTTGATGGGTGGTGTTACTCGATCGATTCGGGTGAGCTGACCGATCAGGCCGACCTGCCGGAGGGGGCGGTGACGGTGGCCCCGGCGTTGGCGAACCGGATCGAGGGGTGCGGGACATGTCGGAACGGCTACGCGATGACGCTGTGTCCCGGCGAGGTGCCTTGGACCGGGCCGGTGCCTTATGTGCGGGCGGAGGTGGCCGACACGCTGCTCGGTGGTGCGGTGACAACGCTCTATATGCGGTACCGTCAGCGGTGCTGGTCGATCAACTCGGCCGACGCGATTGGGAAGGTGCCGCCGGATGCCGAGATCGTGTTCCCGGTCGATGCGTTCCTGAGCTGCGGGGACTGCGTGTGTGGGGACGGGCCGGCCGGGTTGCCGGTGGGCCACCTGCTGACCTGGTGCGGGTCGTCGAGCGGGGGCGAGGTGGGGACGACGCCTGATTTACCGCAGCCGGTGGTGGTGCCGCTGGACGAGCTCGACGGCTACGACCTCAATGAGTTCCACACGTTCACGCTGCGGGGGTCGGGGGGGTGCTGGCTGCACGACCCAAACCGGCCGCGGGTGCGGGCGTCGCTGGGCGGGACGATCGCGCAGCCGGTCAGCCGCTACCCGACGTGTGCGCCTTGCCTGGATGCCCAGGATGGCCCGGCCGACACGCCGGACGATCCGGGGGGTGGTGGAGGAGGCGGAGGGGGAGGTGGTAACCCGCCTCCAGGCAGTCAGCCGGGGTGCCAGAACCCGACACAGTCGGGGTGCTGGTACTACCAGCTGTGGGACTGCTGCAAGCGGGAGTATTTGAACAAGTGGGTCCTCTATCCCTCAGTTCACGCGGTCGCGGGCGGGACCCTCGATGGCACATGCGTTGCCGTCGGGTTCCGCCGGCGGAAAACCATTCCCGCAGGCGGTGAGGGCGTCGGCATTGCTGGGCCTGTTGATGATGGAGTCGGCAGTCCGTGCACCCGCGTTGAGCTGGTCGGTGGATGCCAATGCCCGTTCTACCGGTTGACCGACTGCGACGGGATTGAGGCCGACAAGCTCACCAGTGACGACCTCTCCGACCACGTCGGTAAGGTCGTCAAGATCGGGGGCAGCGGGGACACCTGCTGGCAGGTCGAAAGCATCGCCGACCCGGGGGGCGGGTTGGTGCCGGTGACGGTGACGTCCAGCCACGACGACTGTGCCGAGTGCTTCGGGGGCTGCGGGGCCAGCACCTACGTCGATCCATGCTGCTTCAGCCACGACTCGAAGGTGGCGTTTGCGATCACGGTGGCGAGCAATGAGCCGGGGTATCAGGACTGCCCGGACACGACGATCGCGGGCGAGGCGGAGTGGGTGGACGCCGGGCCGTTCGCAGGTTCGTGGCTCTATAACAACGGCAGCGAAGGGGCACGCATCATCCCGGGTGGAGTGCCGGTTGGGGGTGGAGCGTTTCGCTACTTCGTGAGCTTCTTCTGGGAAGAGGGTTCCAGCGGATATTCAGGCCAGTGCTACAACGCCCAGGGGCCGCCAGTCATCGCCGAGGGGGACTGCCAGGGCGGGTCCGGCTCCTACAGCGGTGTGGGTGATGACCGCGGTGATGGAGACTTCAGCGGTCAGGTCACGGTCGCGGTCATCAACAATGGGTGTTGCCACAACGCGACGACGAACCTCTGCGAGTCGGGCTCGGCGGCGGGGGATGGGAGCTGCCAGTGAATCCTTGGCTCAAGCAACTCGACGACCACCGCGAGCGGGCCGGGCTGGACCGGCTGATGCCGGACGCCGATCATGCGGCCGCAGTACATGCCGGCCCGTCTAAGGCACGCGGCCTGGGCGACACGGTCGAGAAGCTGATCGACAAGGCCACGCTCGGCCAGGGCAAGCGGATCGCGGAGCGGGCCGCGAATGCGATGGGCAAGAAGAGTTGCGGGTGTGCGAAGAGGCGGGACTGGTTGAATCGCGTGCTGCCGTACCGGAGGGGCTGAGTGGTCAGTCAGCCGCGGGAGCCTGTTCGTCGTGGTCTTTGTCGGGGACCATCCGCCAGTTGACGTCGATGTGCAGCGTGAGGGGGTCGGCGGTGAGCTTGACCGAGCGGACGTAGCACTGGAACTTGAAGTGCCGCCCCTCCTCGACCATGTCTTTGATCTTGCCGGCGTTGCGACCGCTTCCGACCAAAGTAAACGGTGTGCCGGAGAGGTTGGGCGTGGTCATCGTCAGCCGCCGGTAGAGCTTTCCTGCAACGACCTCATCACGCTCGAAGGTGATCCAGTACATGACCGCGTCGACTTCTCGCTCGACGTCGATCTTTTGGTCACCGAGCTTTTCAGATCGGAACGACTCAATGGTCCCCTCGGTGCGGAAGTAGTGGTTGTAAAACTCGCGGGTCAGGTGTTCGCTGACGCGCTGAAGCGTCGCCGCGTCGCCGTCTTTCACGCCGCCACGGTCGGCTTTGGGGATGGCCTGCATGAGGGCCTTGGTGGACTTGAGGCGGGGATGGTCTCGGGGCGGCGTGGCATAGGCGGACGACGCGACGAGAGTGACGGCCAGGGCGAGGACGGCGTGGCGGGCTAGGGCGTGCATGGGGGTCTCCCGGGAAGTTGGTGAAGGGGTCGAGGATACGCGGTAAGGGGTGGAATCGGAAGCGCCGACCTTGACGTTCAGCGGGCCAGCATGAAGAGGACGATCGCGGTGGCGAGCATGGCGGTTGCCGCGATCGTCAGGCCGGTGGCGATGACCATGTACCGCCAATGCCGGCGGGAGTGGGTTTCGATCTCACGCGCGAGTTCACGGCGGGTGAGCTCGGCGATGAGGATGCTCGGGTCGGGCTTGCCGTCCTGGTTGGCCAGGACCTGGTCGATCATGGTGACGAGGCGGTCGGATGGGAACTCGGTGATCTGGTGGTGGTACATGGTAGCTCCGGTCAGAGGAAGGTGGTGATGAAGGTCAGCAGCACGAGGGCGACGTTGGCGAGGGTGAGCCAGAGGATGTAACGGGTAAGCCGCAGCATGCGCTGTTCTTGTCGGGCCATCTGCCGGCGGTGCAGCTCGTCACGCACGAAGTAGACGGTAAAATTGGTGTTGGGTGCCCATGCGTCGAAATTGCTGATGAGTTCGTCTTCATCAAGGTCGATCAGTTCGCGGTAGCTCTTGTAGTTGGGCATGGGGCCCAGATTATCCACCGGGCGGATGATCTACTTCCGACGCTTCCGACGCTTCCAGATGCGGGCCTGTTGGCGGGGCTTCTTCGTCTGCTGCTGAGCTTTGAGGGCCTTGCCCGCCTTAATGCGTTTGAGCCGGGGCATGGCTCCGAGGGTCATGGCCTGACGCTCGGTGAGAGGCAGGTCGAAGCCGGCACGCTTGGCGTCGGCTTCGTCGAGGAAGTGGCGAATCTCTCCGGTGTCGGTGTGCATGGGTTGCTCCTGGGTGGTGAAGAATGAAGATCGATAACCGCGGTAATCGGGCCCGGGTTTTGTCACTCAGCTATGCCGGCTGAGTGACAAGGGGGTTTCAGCGGGCGATTTCTGGGGGTTTTTGCTTGCATTGGTCCATGGGGCATCCGGGTGTGCTTCCGGGGGTCAGCCGGCCTCCAGCTTGGCGAAGGCCGCGGCCAGGTCCCGCTCGACGTAGCCCTCCGTCGTCCGCGGGCTGGAGTGGCCGAGCAGCAGCTGGGCGACCTGGACGCCGTAGGCCGCTTCCATGCGGGTGGCAAACGAGCGGCGGAGATCGTGGGGCGTCCACTCGGGTATGCCGTGGCGTTCGCAGATGCGGATGAGCTTGGTGCGGTAGCTGTTGGGCGTCCACGCCCGGTGGCCGTTGAGCAGCAGCGGCTTCTCGGCGGCGAAGGGCATGACGAACTGGATGCGGCCGGTGAGCAGCTCCCGGGCGGGGTTGAACAGGGCGACGAGCCGTCGCTTGTGGCGGTCGGTCTTGTGGCCCTTAACGCCCCGCGGCGTGTTGGCCTGGACACGGGGGACCTCGTAGACCCAGGGCCGGCGTGACTGGTCGATCATCGAGCCGGCCATCTGGATCAGCTCGCCCGAACGCATGCCGGTGTGGTATTGCAGCTGGAGGGCGAGGGCGAGGTTGTGCTCACCGTCCCGCATCGCCGCGGCGACGGTCGCCTTGTAGGTGTCGTCGGGGACCGGGAGCTTGGGGTCTGAGACGCGGGCGTCGCACTGGCCGGGCAGGAGCTTCTCGACCGCTTCGAGGCCGGTGAGGACCGACTTGTCCACGTACCGCTTGCCCACGCCCCAGCGGAAGGCCTGCTTGATCCGGCGGAGCCGACCGTTGATGGTGTCGATGGCCAGGTCCGAGGCGATCATCACGCGGCCGACGGCTTCGAGGTCGTCGGGCTCGATGTCGTTGGGGTCAGCGTCGAAGAGGCAGCGGACGGGACGGTCGTCATCATCGGTGCCGGTCGCGCCGAGCGTTGAGTCGAGGGCGATGATGGTGTACTCCAGGGCGCGGAACGCCTGGGCGAAGTTCTCGGCCTCACCCGTGGGCTCGCCGTTTGGCTTGCGGTACTTCTTGTCGGCGTAGACCTGGAATCGGGCGCAGAGTTCACGGACGGTGGCGGGCGGCTCGTAACGGTCGGGCTGGGCGACGGTGACGGGCCCGGTCAGTCGCGCCCCGGAAGATCGCCGACGTTTGGTCTTCCGGCTCGGTGGAGGGGTGGGCGCGGGTGGGGCGGGGGTGATGGGGTGGAAATCAAGGACGGACATCGGAGCACTCCAAATGTCGCCTCCGTGCGTGCTGCTGGGTGACGCGGGTGTGGGATGGCGATAGCATCGCCTTCCGCCGGGACGGCTTCGAGAGGGCTGTCCCGGCCCCTTCCGCGGGGCGTGGGTCGCGGGGTCCCGAGCTGGCAGGCTTGAGCGGACCGAGCGACGACGAGCCCCCCGGAAGTGAACGCCGGATCAGTCCGGTGAACACTTCCGGGGGGGCGACCACGGGCGAGCCACAACACATGGACAGCCCGAGGCCGGCGGTAGCGTCGCCGGTCCGAAGGTCAGGCCCCGTCTCTGGCTTCGATCCAGGAGACGGGGCCGCTTTAACGGGGGGGAGTAGTCGATCCCCCCGGAATCGAGACGGTTGAAGCGTGACACACGCGGGGGCGGATGCAAGCGCGATCGTCGGTGTGTGACGCAGTTGTGATGCAGGTAAGGGTTTCAACGGAACTTGAAACCCGGAGCGGGTAGGGTTGATGTCGATGAAGTTCGAGACGCCGAGGCATAAGCGCGATCCGCGGAAGTGGTGGAACCCGCCGCCGGGTGAGGGCGAGGAGGCGCGGAAGGCCCGGATCGTCGAGCGACGCCGGGCGGTGGCGATCGTGCGGCGGGCCGAGAAGGGCGTGAGCATGCGATCGCAATGGAGCGAGCGGTCGATCCGCCGGCTGCTGAGTCGGGTGGTGCAGGAGATCGCGGAGGGCGAGTGAGTCAAAGGTCCTCCGTCTGATCGACTGCGCAGGTTTGGGAGGGGGTGAGGGTGACGCCGTGGCGGCGGAGCCATTCTTCGCAGTGGGCTTTGGCGGCTTCGAGACCGAAGAGGTAGCGGGGCCAGAGGTCGTGGCTGGACTTGACGACGTTGCGGTTGTGCAGGTCCACGTCGGCGAGGTAGTCGCCGCGGTTCATGTGGTCGGGCTGCCGCATCAGCGAGATCATGCCGCCGGAGAACTTCAGCTCGTAGCCGGCGTGTTGGCCCTCGACGACGACTTCGGCCCACTCGCCGATCGGCGGGGATGGGTCCGGAGCAACGGGCGACAGGATGAGGAGGTCGGGGAGAGTCATAGGTGGGGAGGCCATCGCTTGATCGGTTCGTAGGAGATGCCTAGGTGTTCGCAGAGGCGGCGTTCGCACCAGCTGAGGTTGGTGATGTGCCGGAAGTCGTCCCAGGTGAAGCGGAAGCCGAAGGCTTGTTCGAGGAAGTGCATCGCAGCTTGCCGTTGAAGGATGTCGGTGCAGACGTACTTCGATGTGCTGATGCGGTACTCGCTGAGGTCGATGCCGGCGCGACCCCAGCAGCTTCTTATCACGCGTCGGACTTGGGTAGGGGTGGAGATCGTCATGGTTCGCTACGCGGGGAGCGCGTCGGAGACGAACCCGCGGGCCGTCTCGGGCTTGTGCTTCAAAAGCTGAATGAACTCGCATAGGCCCTTGTTGGCCCTGGGGTCGAGCGCTTGCGCGTGGTCGAGTACTGCTCTTAGCAGTTCACGCGCGGCTTTCTCGCCGCTTGAAGAGCCCTGGTCTCTTCCGGCTTCGACCAGGTCGATGAAGTGTTCGAGTGCGTCGAGGTCGATCATGGCTTGGCTCTCTGGAGGGCTTTGGGGGCTTTGGCGTTGGCGGCTTGCGCGCGGGCGAGGAGGTCGTCGAGCTGGGCCTGGCGTTTGCCGGTGGGCGGGTCGAGCTTCCATTCCTTAGCCAGGTCGGCGAGCTGGGCGTTGGTGTGGAGGG
>JBCDIM010000109.1:0-7912 GCA_038749105.1 Planctomycetota bacterium | reverse complement strand
TTGCGGGTGTCGACGCGGGTGTAGTGGTCGGGCATGACGAGGATGCGGTAGCCGTCGGGCTCGGCCCGGAGGCGTTGCATGATGGGTGGGAGAACCTGGGCGTCGATCGCTTCGATGGCTTCGACTTTGGTCTTGGCGTCGCCGGCGTGGGCGGCCTCGTCGGGCGATTCGATGTGGACACACACCAGGTCGTAGTCATCGAGGGCTTTGGCCCCGGCATGGCCCGCGGCGGCGTAGTCGGTGTCGTGGTAGGAGGTCTGGCCCGGCACGTCGAGGCGGTCCCAGCCCATGAGCTGGGCGATGCCCGCCAGGAGGTCGACGGCGGTGATCATCGCGCCGCGGACCCCGAAGCGCGACTCGAACGAGGGCATGTTGGGCTTCTGTCCCTGCCCCCAGGGCCAGAGGTGGGTCGCGGGGGGCTCGCCCATCTCGGCGCGGGTGGTGTTGATTTCGTGATCCGTGAGCAGGACCTCGGACTCGGCGATGAGCTGCTGAAGGAGGGTGGCGTGCTCACCGCCGATGGGCAGGCGTTTGCGGATGGGCTCGCCGGGGATGTCGTGGGGCGGCCGGGTGGCGAGCTCGCTGTAGTCTCGGCCCGACCGGTCGATCATCAGGTTGCGGTAGCTGACCCCAGGGACCAGCTCGGCGTGGTCGAGGGGCATGCGTTCGGCGAAGTCTTTAAGGATGCGCTGGCCCTCGGCGGAGCTGATGGCGCCGGCGGAGTGGTCCTGCATCTTGCCGTCGAGGACGGTGACGAGGTTGACGCGGAAGATCCAGTCGTCGGGGCCGACGTCGATGCGTCTCTCGCCTTCCAGTGCGGCGGCTTCGAGGGGGGCACGCCCTGTGTGGTACTTCAGCGGGTCGTAGCCGAGCAGCGACATAGAGCAGACGTCGGAGCCGCAGGGCATGCCCTTGGGGGTGGTGGCGGCGGTGCCGAGCCGGCCGTTGTGCGCAAGCCGGTCGAGGTTGGGGGTCTTGGCGGCGTCGAGGGGGGTCTTGCCGTCGAGGGCGTCGAGGGGGTGGTCGGCGGCGCCGTCAGGCAGGACGATGGCGTACTTCATTGCAGGGGTCGGGTCGGTCAGGGGTCAGGGGGTGGGGGTGCCGCGGTGGGCGGTGGGCATCGGGTGCGCCGCGTGCCCCCCGGCAAAGCCAGGGGCTAAAAGGGCTCAAAGCTGGATCGGCAAGCCTTCCTTCTTCCATTTCTCGATCAGGAGGCGGGCCTCGTCGATGAGCTGCTGGAGGCGGACAGTGGCGTCGTCGAGGTTCTCGTAGAGGCTGGGGTCCTGGACCAGCTTGCCGAGGGTGCCCTCCTTGCGGTTGGCGGCGGCGAGCAGTTCGTTGGCTTCCTTGATCGACAGGCTCAGGTCGTCGGCGAGGGCGGTGTAGCGTTTGGCTAGGGCCTGGGCCTGGGTGGTGACTCGGCGGGCGTTGGCGATCGAGGCTCTGATGTCGCCACGGATCTGCTGGTCACGGACAAGGGTCTCGGCGTGGCTGACGGTGGAGCGGACGGTGGAGAGGGTGGCTTTGGCCTCGGCGAGGACCTGGGCGAGGGAGGGGGCGTCGGGGTTGTCGTCGGGGCTCTCGATGAGGTTCGAGAGGCCGCGCCCGACGGCGGTCCACTCCTTGGTGAGCTGATCGAAGTCTTCCGAGAGCTTGTCGAAGGCGGAGGTGGAGCTGGCGAAGGCGGCGCTAAAGGAGCTGGAGAACTGCTCGGCGGCGGTGAAGACGTCGCCCTCGATCTGTGCGGTGCCATCGGTGGGCAGTGCGGCGCGTTCGGCGGCGTCTTCGGGGGGGAGGATGACCAGGTCGGAGGCGACACCGAAGAGGGACTGGCTGACCTCGCCGCGGGAGCCGTCGGGGATGCGGACGCTCTGCCGGACACGCGCGACAATGATGACGCCGTTGCCGTCGGGGGCGAGCCGGACGAGCTCGACCTCGCCGATGCCGATGCCCGAGAGGGTGACGCGGGAGCCGTTGGAGAGGCCGCCGCCGGAAGGCATGGTGACGGTGACGGCGTAGCCGGACTTGAGCCACTGGGGGGCGAACCCGAAGAGCACGAGCAGGACGAGCAACCCCACGGCGGCGACAAGGGTGGTGGCTCCTACGGCGATGCTGGCCTGGCGTTCGGTCATGGCTGGGCTTGCGCGGGGTCGGGAGCGGCGGGTGGGGAGGCTTGTAGGGCACCGAAGGCGTCGTGGATGCGCTCGATGTCCTGCTGGTCTGCGACGCCGCGGATGAACCGGGTCACGGTCGGGTCTTCACTGCGGTCGAAGCTGTCGGGGGACCCATCCGCGATCACGGTGCCATCGTAAAGCAGCACCCAGCGGTCGGCAATCTTGCGGGCCGACGCGAGGTCGTGGGTGACGACGATGCTGGTGATGCCGAGGTTGCGGGGCAGGGCGGCCATGAGCTCGTTGATGACGTCGGCGGAGACGGGGTCGAGCCCGGTGGTGGGCTCGTCGTAGAGCATGAGGGCGGGCTGGAGGACGATGGCCCGGGCGAGGGCGACGCGTTTGCGTTGGCCGCCGGAGACCTCGGCCGGCATCTTGGCCTGGATGCCGGGGAGCCCGACCATGGCGAGCACGCGCTCGACGCATCGGCTGCGCTGGTCGGGGTCGAGGTGGGTGTGCTGATCGAGGGGGAAGCCGACGTTTTCACCGATGGTCATCGAGTCGAACAGGGCGGACATCTGGAAGAGGAAGCCCATGTGGAGGCGTTGTTCGACGCGCTGGGCTTCGGGCATGGTGTCGATGCGGTGGCCGTTGAAGTGGACTTCGCCGCGGTCGGGCTGAAGCAGGCCGATGACTTCCTTGATGAGGACGGACTTGCCGGTGCCGGAGGGCCCGAGGAGGACGGTGGTCTGCCCGCGGAAGACGTCGAGGTTGACGCCGCGGTGGACGTGGAGGGGGCCGAAGGCTTTGTGGACGTCGACGAGGCTGACCAGGGGGGTGTCGGGGTCGTCGTGCGGGGGCAGGGGTTCGGGGAGCTGGTGGAGGGTCGCGTCGTCGAGGAGCCCGGTGTAGATGCTGGGTCGGGTTAAGATGGAGGCAGCGTTGGACATGGGTGGATTTGCGTAAGTTGTCGATCTTAACGCAGGCACTCGGCAGGCCCCGCTGGCAGGTGTGCCCGCGGCTATCCGGGACGGCTCGTCTGATCTTTAATGGGAACGGCGTTAGTTACTTGCCGTCGAGCATCTCACCGAGTTGGCGGATGTTGGCGAGGCGTTCTTGAGCGAGCTTGATCCGCGTATTTCCGGCGAAGATCGAACTCAGCGTGCCACCACGGTATGCGTCGGCTGCGAGACGAACTCTGGCGTCCGTGAATAGCTCCCAAGCGGATTGATCGGCATCAAGCAGAGAAATGCGCTCGGGATCCCAGGTTTGGCGGAGTCGGCTTAGTTCGGCATCGATCTCGGTGCGGAGCTCTCGGAGTGTTCGGTGTTGGCTTTGGATGGTGTCGATGGTGGTTTGTGTGGCGGGACCGGTTGTTGCGCGAACGCTCGATTCTGAGTTAGGCGGACCGTTGGTGACGGAGTTAAGCGTTTGAGGAATCGGTGTTCCGTCTTTGGTGTGGGACGATGCATTACAGCATGCCAAGCAAGCCACTGCAGCGATTGCCATGATCACGCCGATCATGGTCTGGCGACTGAAAACAAGGGTCATGTACGCCGTGATGCTACGCCGCATCGAGCGGCTCCCGGGTCGCTTCGATCCCCAGGCGATAGAAGTCGTTGCGGATCCTGCCCGGCTCGACCAGGTCTACCTTTCGGCCCACGAGTGCTTCCAGCTCGGCCTTGAGCTGGAAATAGGCTTGGGATCTTCGGATGGGCATCGGATCGGCAAATTTCACCAGAAAATCGACATCCGAATGGTCGGGGTCGAAGGCGTCAGAGGTCGCGGAGCCGAATAGGTCCATCTGTTGGACACGGAACCACTTGCAGAGTACCGCGATGGCGCAGCGGTGTTGGAGGATCAGGCGGTTCATGGGACGATCATATCGTCGATCAGCGGCCCCAGCCGTTGGCGGTCGTGGTGTCGTGCGTGGGTAGTTCGACGGAGGTGTTCATGGCCTGGAGGCGGTCGAGCTGGTGTTGGCCGATCTGGACTTTGAGGAGGACGGCGTCGTTCTCGTAGTTGCGGTCGAGGACTTCGACCTGGGATTCGAGAAAGCCGAGGGCTTTGCCGTCGGCGTGGGGGACGCGGAGGGTGAGGATCTGGAGCTTGCCGCGGGCGTGCTGACGGACGCGTTCGGTGAGGGCGTCGAGCCCGAGGCTGTTGGCGGCGGAGATGGCGACGGCGTCGGGGTATTGCTGCTGCATGAGCAGCAGCTCGGCGTTGTGCTGGAGCTTGTCGATCTTGTTGAGGACGACCAGGCGGGTCGGCTCGGTGGCGCCGATGTCGTCGAGGACGTCCATGACGGTGTCGAGGTTGCGCTGGCAGTTGGGGTCGGCGGTGTCGGCGACGATCAGAAGCAGGTCTGAGTGGATCGCTTCTTCGAGGGTGGCCTTGAAGGAGGCGACGAGGTGGTGGGGGAGGTTGCGGACGAAGCCGACGGTGTCGGAGAGCATGACGGACTCGCCGTCGCCCATGTCCCATCGGCGGGTCTTGGTGGAGAGAGTGGCGAAGAGCTTGTCGTCTGCGTAGGTGCCGGCCTGGGTCAGGGTGTTGAAGAGGGTGGACTTGCCGGCGTTGGTGTAGCCGACGAGCCCGACGGTGTAGTGGTCGAGGTTGCGGGCGTTGACCTGACGGGTCTTGCGGGCCTGGAGCTCGGCGATCTCGCGTTTGAGCTGCGACTTTTTGCGCTGCACGATCCGGCGGTCGATCTCGAGCTGCTGCTCGCCGGGGCCGCGGGTGCCGATGCCGGCGGGGGCACCGCCGACGATGCGCTCCAAGTGGCTCCACATGGCACGCAGCCGGGGGTAGGTGTATTCGAGCTGGGCGAGCTCGACCTGGATGCGGGCCTCGAGGGTGCGGGCCCGGGCGGCGAAGATGTCGAGGATGAGTTCGGAGCGGTCGAGGACTTTCGCTTCAACCGCCTCTTCGACCTTGGCGATCTGTGAGGGTGAGAGGTCGTTCTCGAAGATGACGCACTGGGCTTCGTGGGCCTTGACCAGCTGTTTGAGCTCTTCGACCTTACCTTTGCCGATGAACGTCTTGGCGTCGGGCTTGGCCTTCTTCTGCATAAGCTCGTCGACGACGATCGCGCCGGCGGTGTCCGCCAGGGAGCGGAGCTCGCCGAGCGGGTCATGCGGGTCGAGCCCGTCGTTGGGCAGCAGGGCGGCCACAAGGATGGCGCGCTCGGCTTCAACCTTGAGTTGTTCGCGTTGGCCGGATTCCATAAGCCGGTTCTGGGGTGTTCGGGGTTAGAGGTCGGGGAGAGTAGCGATGGCCTGCTCGTAGTAGGGCAGGCGGACGGGCCCGGTCAAGACGGGGTCTTGGACTTCGGCAAGGTGGCCGACCAGTTGCGCGTCGAGAGCGTCTCGCGTCGCGCGGTGCTCGGGATCATCGGCGAGGTTGTTCAGCTCGTAGGGGTCTTTCGTCAGGTCATAGAGCTCGACCGGCGGCTTGGTTTCCCAGATGAAGGCGTCGGGTTTGTCGAGATCGACCGGGTGCGCCGCGTAACGGCTGGGGGCGAAGCTCCGGATGAGCTTGTGGGTGGTGCTGCGGATGCTTCGGGGTTCGTTATGGCCGACAAAGAATGAGAAGACGTGCTCGCGTGGGGCAGGGGCGGTCGGGTCGGGATGCAGGGCTTGCGCGAAGCTGACGCCCTGCGGAGTGTCGGGCGGGAACGGTGAGTCGATGCCGAGCAGGTCGAGCA
The DNA here is from genome assembly GCA_038749105.1 of Planctomycetota bacterium. GTDB lineage: Bacteria > Planctomycetota > Phycisphaerae > Phycisphaerales > Phycisphaeraceae > JBCCOW01. The sequence goes on along the minus strand of JBCDIM010000109.1, from coordinate 2,095 downwards.
TGGTCGGCGTGTGATCGACATTGCTCAGCAGGGCGTCGCAGCTATGGCCTCCGGCGAGCCCGCCCGCGGGCCAGCGGATGAGGTAGGCGATCTCGAGGCCGGCGTCGTAGCAGGACCATTTAGCCCGGCGGGTGCCGACCTCGACGCCGTGATCGACGGTGAAGACCACGATGGTGTTGTCGGCGAGGTTGGCCTGTTCGAGGGCGTCGAGCACGATGCCCACAGCGTGGTCCGCTTGTTTGGCGGAGCCTTGAAGCCCAGCGAAGTGTTTACGGGCGGTGTCGTTGGGCTCAACCCAGGGCGGGATGGTGACCCCGAGGCTGTCGTCGGGTGGGCAGTCACCGAAGTCGTAGGGGGTGTGGGTCTCGAAGATGCCGAACTGGAGGTAGAACGGTCGTTCGTCCGAGCGTTCGCGGAGGTAGTCGGCTGTGAGCTGGGCAGCGCTGGGGCCGGGCTGGTGGTCTTTGGCGATTTCGGTCTGGAAGCCGAGGCGTTGGGCGTCGGGGTCTTCGTGCTGAAAGCGGGCCAGGACGGTCTCGTAGCCGGCCTCTGCAAGGATGTCGGCGATGTGCCGGGTCTCGGGATTGAACCGCCAGTTCCAGGGCTCGTGGGTGAGCCCCATGAGGCCGTTGGTCTGGGCGTAGAGCCCCGTGTTCAGGGTGCCGCGGCTGGGGCTGCAGACGGGGCTGGTGCAGAACATCGAGGTGCAGCGGACGCCCTGCGCGGCGAGGCGGTCGATGTGGGGGGTCTGAACGGTCGGGACGCCGTAGCAGCCGAAGAACCGTCCGGTGTCGTGGAGCGTGATGACAAGCAGGTTGGGTTGCGCCATCCGGTGACTCTACTACACCGATGGGGCATTCGGGAGGCGCGACTCAAACGGGTTGGAGGTTGGCCGGCATGGCTGGTCGCGGTCGTCGCCGGATTACTCCGCGGCTTCGGGGAGCTTGGACTGGTAGGGGGCGCTGGCGTTGGTGTCCCACTGCCAGACGGCGGGGACCAGGGCGTAGGCGTCGTGGTGGGCGGCGACGTGGCCGACGGCGGGGAAGGGCAGGTGCGAGCCGGACAGCGGCTTGCGGGACTTGGCGTAATAGGCCAGGACGCGGGCGCGGGTGTCAGCGGCCTCTTCGGGATCGACGTCGAAGGCGACGTGCCAGCCGGGGTTGGCGAACTGCACCGCGGGGAAGTGGATGAGGTCAGCCATGTAGCCGAACTGCCCGGCGTCGCCGTAGAGCCCGACGAGGGTGTGCCCGGGGGTGTGGCCGGGGCAGTGGTAGAGCGCGAGGGCGGGGTCGAGCTGGGTGCGCTTGTCGGTGATGAGTTCAACGCGGTCACCGATGTTTTTCAGCGCGGTCTGGGCGGCGTTGGTCATGCCCGCCTTCATGCCGTCGGGGACGGCGGTCTTGGAGAGGTCGGGGGTGTCGCCGGACCAGAAGGCGTGCTCGGTCTCGTGCATGACGAAGCGGGCGTTGGGCAGCCAGGACGCGCCGGCGTCGGTCAGCAGTCCGCCAATATGGTCGGGGTGGAGGTGGGTGAGGACCACGGTGTCGATGTCGGCGGGGTTTGCGCCGAGGACCGCGAGGTGTTTCTGGAGCAGCCCGGCGGTGGGGCCGAAAGCGGGTCCGCAGCCGGCGTCGATGAGGATGAGGCGTTTGCCGGTGTTGACCAGCAGGGCGTTGACGTGGCCGGTGGCCTGATCGAAGGGGACGTAGGCGTCGCTCAGGGCCTGGCGGAAGTCGGGCTCGGTGGCGTTGGTGCCGTTGGTGGGGTGGGGCGGGTCGAAGGGGAAGGTGCCGTCGGCGAGGACGGTGACCTGGACGTTGCCGAGGCTGAGCTGGTAGAAGCCCGAGCCCTGGGAGGCTTTGGGCGTGTGTTGGTGGGGCTGGGTGGTGGGGTGGGCGAGGGCGCGGCGGGGCGAGAGCGTCGCGGCCGCGGCCGCGGCGGCGGCGGAGCCGGCGGCGAGGGCGAGGGCTTGACGGCGGGAGAGGACGGGGGTGGTTTCAGACATCGGGGCCTCCTGATCGGGTGTGGGGGCATGGTAACCCGTGGTGGCGGGGGTTGGTCGGGTCCTGCGAAGCGTCCGGCGGGTCGGCCGGGG
>JBCDIM010000108.1:0-8110 GCA_038749105.1 Planctomycetota bacterium | reverse complement strand
GGACGATCAGCCTGCACCACAACGAACAGGTCCGGCAGCGCGTCCCCCGGCTCGAGCCCGACACCGCGGGCATCATCGCTCACGCCCACACCCCGAAGCTCTTCGAGGCCCTGAGCCGATGCGGTGTCCCGTTTGTGAACACCTCCGCGATGGCTTCGGCGCGGGCCGAAGCGGCGGTCGTGCCGGACAACGCCGCGATCGGGCGGATGGCTGCCGAGTCGATGCTGGGATTAGGCCATCGCCGGCTGTTAACGCTGGCGATCACGCCGTGGAGCTACTCACTGGAGCGGGTTGCCGCCTTTCACGAGGTGGCCGAAGCCGCGGGCGCCCGTGTGCGGCGGCGGGTGTTCCGGAGCTGGGCACGGGCTGAGCGGGAGATCGCTGAGGTGCTCGCCGAGGCCGCGACGCCGTTGGGTGTGTTCGCCAGCAGCGACGGCATGGCGGTGTTTGTGGTCCGTCAGTGTTTGGCGCTCGGGCTGGCGATCCCCGAACAGGTCGCGGTCCTGGGGGTGGACAACGACACGCTGACGACCCGCATGGTCTCGCCCACCATCTCGAGCATCGAAGTGCCGTGGGAGAAGCTGGGGTTCGAGGCGGCGGCGATGCTCGACCGGCAGACCCGTGGCCAGCCGATCGGGCCCGGCCCCGTGACGATCTCGCCGACCCGTGTGATCACCCGGCAGTCCACCGACAGCGTGGCGATCGCAGACCGGGAGGTCGCCCAGGCGGTGCGGTTCATCCGTGAACACGTCGGCGAAGCCGTGACTATCCAGCAGGTGCTCGATCATGTCCCGGTCTCACGGCGTGCGCTGGAGCGGCGTTTCAAGGTCGCCCTGGGCCGGACGCTCCAGACCCACATCACGCATGTGCGTCTCGAACAGGCCAAGCGGATGCTGACCGACACCAACTACCCGATGCCGGAGATCGCCCGCCGCTGCGGCTTCTCCGAACCGGGCTACTTCGCCACCGTTTTCAAGTCGCATACCGGGCAGAGCCCGACAGCCTTCCGCTCCGCCTACCGGCTAGCGTGACCCAATCGCCTCGCCACTTGCACCCACCCGCGAGCTGCCCTACCACCTCACCGATGCAAACCACCGCCCCACCCAACGTCCTGTTCATCCTCACCGATGACCAGGGCTACGGCGACCTGTCCTGCCACGGCAGCCCCGTCCTCCAGACCCCCGCGATGGACCGCCTCCACGCCGAGTCCGTCCGCCTCACCGACTTCCACGTCGGGCCCACCTGTGCCCCGACCCGATCCACCCTCCTCACCGGCCACTACGCCAACTCCACCGGCGTCTGGCACACCATCGGCGGCCGCTCCCTGCTCCGCGACGACGAGTGGACCTTCGCCGACGCCCTCCAGGCCGACGGCTACCGCACCGCCCTCTTCGGCAAGTGGCACCTCGGCGACAACTACCCCTACCGCCCCATGGACCGCGGTTTCCAGACCACCGTCACCCACGCTGGGGGCGGCATCTCCCAGACCCCCGACCACTGGGGCAACGACTACTTCGACGACACCTACTCCTACAACGGCAACCCCCAGCCCTACGACGGTTACTGCACCGATGTCTGGTTCCGCCTCGCCACGGACTACATCGACACCCCCGACGACCGCCCGTTCTGCTGCATGATCGCACCGAACGCGCCGCACACGCCGTGGAACGTCGAAGACCGCTACGTCGAGCCGTACCGCGGCAGGTGCCCCGACGACCGCGCCCGCTTCTTCGGGCTGATCGCCAACCTCGATGAGAACCTGGGCCGTCTGCTGGATCACCTCGAAGCCAACGGCCTGGCCGACAACACCATCGTGGTCTTCATGACCGACAACGGCACCGCGGGCGGCGTCGCGCTCGACCGCAACGGCTTCGTGACCGACGGGTTCAACGCTGGCATGCGTGGCGTTAAGGGCTGGGCCCACGAGGGCGGACACCGCGTGCCCTGCTTCATCCGCTGGCCCAACGGCGGACTCGGCGGCACGCCCGCATCCGCGAAAGACGTTGACGACCTCACCGCCAGCGTTGACTTCATGCCCACCCTCCTCGACCTCTGTGGCGCGACCGTCCCCGACGACCGCACGTTCCACGGTACCAGCCTCGTCCCGCTGCTCCGCGGCGAACCTCAACCCAAGCTCGACGGCCGCATCGTCGTCACCGACTCTCAGCGCAACGTCCGCCCCGTGAAATGGAAAGACTCCGCCGCAATGCGTGGCAAGTGGCGGCTGATCAACGGCGAGGCGCTCTACGACACCGCGGCCGACCCCGAGCAGCGTGATGACCTCGCCAACGACCACCCGCAGATCGTTAGCGACCTCCGTGCCGGCTACGAAACCTGGTGGGACCTGGTCACCGTGCGGGCCGACGAACGCATCCCTATCTCGGTGCTGCCCGACCGCCCGACCGACCTCAACGCCCACGACTGGCGGAACGACACCTCGGACGCCCCGTGGCACCAGGGCATGATCCGTACGGGCTACGTCTGCCGCGGCCACTGGGAGCTCGAGGTCGGTGTGGCCGGCGTCTACCGGATCGAGATGCGACGCTGGCCGATCGAGGCGGGCGCGGCCTTGGACGCCGACCCGCCCGCTGTCGATTGGCGGCGCGATGCGGTACACGCCGAGTTCGCCGACTGGTACGACGGCGGCCGCCGGACGGTCTTCGAGCGGGCGGTGATCCGCATCGACGACACCCGCTACGAGCAGCCCGTTGCGTCTGACGCCGAGGCCGCGGTGTTTGAGGTGCTGCTCGACGCCGGGCCGTTGCTGCTGCAGGCCGACTTCGAGGGCGACGCCGAGGGCACCATCGGGGCGTACTACGTCCGCGTTTCACCCGTTGTGTGAAGTCTCAGGCCGGGGTCGCTTCGCCCGACGACGGGAAGCCGTCCCGACGGATGCGGTCACCGATCGCGGTCAGGCACGCCACCGCCTCCTCCGGTACCCGGCCGTCGGGCATCGGGCCCACATTCATGAGCAGGTTCACATCGCTCTGTCGGGCGTTCCTCAGAGTTGCCCAGAGCTCGTCGTGGCTGAGGTAGGACTGGCCGGCCATATACCCCCAGCTGCCGCTGGGTGTCGTACAGATTTCGCCGGGCATCTCCGGGCCCATCGCGGAACCGAAGCGGTTGTAGGCCTTGTGTTCAGGCGCGAAGTAGTCTTCGGTACCGAGGTAGCCCTGCTTGTAGCTGACCAGGCACTGCGGCTGGAGCTGGTGCACCAGGTCGTACAGTTCCTGACACCCAAAAGGGTCGCCGTGCTCCCGCGGGTCGTAGCCCTCGATGACTTGGCCGGCGTCGTCCTTCGGCGACAGCGGCACCATGATCCCATCGAGCCAGATCGACGCGATCGGCCCGTACTGCGTGAGCAGCTCTTCGATCTGCCGGAGCATGAACTGTCGGTAGTAGCCCAGGTCGTGGGCGACGCCGGTGGCGTAGGTTGGCTCGGCCGGGTCATACTCGGGCCGGGCCGATCCCCCAAAGCGGTCGTTGTTGGGGGCGTGGGGGTGTTTCCAGTCCCGGCCGTGGGAGTAATAGAGGCAGAGGCCGAGGCCGCGCGTATCACACGCGGCCGCTAGCTCGCCGACCAGGTCGCGCTTGCACGGGCTGGTCCCGACATGGAATGCGTTTTCTGCCGTGGGCCACAGGCAGAACGACTCGTGGTGCCGCGTCGTCAGGTTCACGTACTTCATCCCGCCCGCCACCGCGAGGTCGGCCAACGCTTCGGCCTCGAACGCGTCGGCCTTGAACCCGTGCGCCAACTGCGCGTAATCGGCGACCCGGATCGTCTCTCTGAGTTGCACCCACTCATGCCGGCCAAGCAGCGAGTACAGCCCGAAGTGCACAAACAGGCCGTACCGGGCCTCGTAAAACCAACGCTTCGCCGCCGCCCGCGGGTCCGTGCGGTAAAGATCTTCGTAACCGGCGAGGTAGGCGGGGAGCAGCTGCATGCTCGCATTGTGACAGATCTTCGTGTCTTGCTCCGAAGAGGCCACGGCGCCCCAAGGCGTTGGTGCACCCTGATACACTCGCCCGCCCGTCCCCGCCAAGAGCTCTATATGACCGCGCTGTTCCAGTCTTTTTCCCCGTTTTGGCAAACGCCCGAACTCCTGCATATCAACCGCCTGCCGGGCCGTTCTCCGCTCACGCCGTTCCCCACACTGGCCGCGGCGAAGCGCCGCGACGCCGACCGATCGCCGTGGCATCTCAGCCTCGACGGCGACTGGCGGTTCAAGCTCTACGGTCGCCCCGAAGCGGTCCCCGCCGATGCCGTTGCGCCCGGACACCGCGATCAAGCGTGGAACACCCTGCCCGTCCCCAGCAACTGGACCCAGCACGGCCACAGCTCGCCGATCTACACCAACATCCAGATGCCGTTCGAGAACGACCCGCCCCGGGTGCCCGACGCCAACCCCACGGGCGTTTACCGCAAGTCGTTCACGCTCCCCCAAGCGTGGGCCGATCGACGCGTCGTGCTGCACGTCGGCGCAGCCGAGAGCGTGCTCTGCGTCTGGGCCAACGGCGCGTTCGTCGGCATGAGCAAGGACAGCCGCCTGCCCAGCGAATTCGACCTGACGCCCCATCTCAAGCCCGGCAAGAACCACCTCGCCGCGGCGGTCATCCGCTGGTCCGACGCGTCGTACATCGAAGACCAGGACCAATGGTGGCTCGGCGGCATCTTCCGCGGCGTCTGCCTCTACGCACAGGATCACGCCTACATCGAAGACGTCTTCGCCAAGCCAACCCTCGATAAGAGCAACCGTGCGGGCAGCCTCGCGGTGGAGGTGAAGCTGAACTTCACGTCCGAGCCGAAGGACCCGGTCTTCGTCAAGGCCCAGCTGTTCGACCCGCAGGGCAAGGCGGTGCGTGGGTTCGCGAAGCCGGTCCGGATCAATAACGACTACGCGATACACCGCAACACCGCTCGGCTCCACGCCGACCTGCGTCGCGTCTTGCCCTGGTCTGCCGAAGCGCCGAACCTCTACACGCTCGTGGTGTCGCTCCACCCCGCGGGGCGTGACGGCAAGCCGGCCGCCAAAGCGATCGAGCACACCGCCTGCCGCGTCGGGTTCCGCCGCATCGAGATCGGCCACCGCGAGCTGCTCATCAACGGCCAGCCCGTCATGATCCGCGGCGTCAACCGCCACGAGCACGACCCGGTCACCGCCAAGGCCCTGTCGACCGAGAGCATGATCCGCGACATCGAGCTGATGAAGCGCCACAGCTTCAACGCCGTCCGCAACGCCCACTACCCCAACGACCCCCGCTGGTATGACCTCTGCGACGCGTACGGCCTCTACGTCATGGACGAGGCCAACATCGAGGCCCACGCCAACTACGCCACCCTCTGCCGCGACCCCCGCTACCGCGCCGCCTTTGTCGATCGTGGCGAGAACATGGTCCGCCGCGCCAAGAACCACGCCTGCGTCTTCGCCTGGTCCCTCGGCAACGAATCAGGCTACGGCGAGAACCACGACGCCATGGCCTCGTGGATCAGGCAGTACGACGACACCCGTCCGCTGCACTATGAAGGGGCGGTCCGCGCGGGCTGGTGGCAGGGCGGCAGCGCGGCAGAGGAGGGCGACCGCCACGCCAACACGATCTTTGGGCCCATGTACCCTGGCATCGACCTGATGCGCGACTGGTCTAAACGCAAAAAAGACGCCCGCCCCGCCATCCTCTGCGAATACTCCCACGCCATGGGCAACTCCAACGGCTGCCTCCGCGAATACTGGGAAGCCTTTGCAGCCTGCGACGGCCTCCAGGGCGGCTTCATCTGGGAGTGGATCGACCACGGCCTCAAGCAAGTCGCCGACGACGGCACAGTCTGGTACGCCTACGGCGGCGACTTCGGTGAAGCCGTCCACGACGCCGAGTTCGTCTGCGACGGGCTGATCGGTCCCGACCGTGAACCGCACCCTGCGATGGCCGAGTGCAAGAAGCTTATGCAGCCGATCGGCTTCGGCCCGCTGCGTGGCAACCGCCTGTCCGTCACCAACAAGCAGTACTTCACCGGGCTCGGCTGGCTGACCTTCCATTGGCGGCTCGAAGTGGACGGCAGACACATCGCCCGAGGCGCCTTTACCCCCGATGCGAACACCAAGCCGCAGGCCCGCACGACCGTGACCCTGGAGCTCCCCGCCAAACGCCCCGCGGGAGAGGCGTTGCTCCATGTCGAAGCCCGGGCCGCAACCAAGACCGCGTGGTGCCCGAAGGGCCATGTGGTGGCCTGGGAACAGCTCGCATTGCCGGCGCCCTCCGCGAAATCGACCCTCCCAACGCGTACCCCCAGGCCCAGGCCGGCCGCGTCCATCGAGATCCGTGAACTCAAGAGCCGTTTCGAGCTGCTGCACCCCGAATCAGGCACCACGCTCAGGCTCAACCGCAAGCGGCCCGGTATCGATGCGATCCGCGTCGCCGATCAGCCCGTCGTGGTCGAGGGGCCCCGGCTCAACACCTGGCGCGGCTCGACCAGCAACGACGGGGTCAAGGGCAAGCCCGAGCAGTGGCACGCCGACTGGAAGCCCCTCGGCAGGTGGTGCAACGCCGGCCTCGACAAGCTCACCCTTGCCGACTCCACACTCGAAACGCCAAAATGCAAACGCGATGGCAGCGCCGTCTTCGCCCTCCTTGACACTTGGGCTGCCACCGACCGCGACAGGACCACCCGGCTGATCGCCCACCGCCACGCCTACACCCTCAGCCCCGATGGCCTCCTCTCCATCGCCAACGATTGCACGATCGACGCCGGCCTCCCCGACCTCCCCCGCCTGGGCCTCATCCTCCAGCTCGCGCCCGGCTTCGAGGATCTGGCCTGGTTCGGTCGTGGCCCCGGCGAGTCTTACCCCGACCGTCTGGCCGGATCGCCCGTCGGTCGATACACCACCACCGTCACCGACACCTACATCCCCTATGTCGTCCCACAGGAGCACGGCCTCCGTGCCGACACCCGCTGGCTCACCCTGACCCACCCCACCACCGGGCTCGCCCTGCGCATCACCCCGCAAGGCCTCCGCAGGGCCGATCCGCCCCGCGCCGCCACGACACCCGGGCTCTTGCACTTCAACGCCAGCCACTACACCCCCGCCGACCTGACCGCCGCGTCGCACACCCACCAGCTCACGCCCCGCCCTGAGACCGTCCTCTGCCTCGACCACGCCCACCGCGGCCTCGGCACCGCGTCCTGCGGCCCGGACACGCTCGAACACTACCTGATCACCCCTGGTCGGTACCGCTGGACCGTCACGCTTCGGTTCTCTGTGTAAGCCACCCACGTCGCCGTGCGGCCCGTTCTCGGCTGCCAGTCATGCGTCGAACGCCGCCGCGTCCACGTCGGCGTGGTGCCAGCCGTCCGCCAACGCCGCTTCCATCACTCGGTTCACTTTCCGGGCCACGCCGTTGGACTGGGCCCGACCCTTTTCCCTTTCGGGTTGCTCTGGGGCTTCCACCGTGACCTCCGGCAACAACGCACGGCTCTCCCCGAGCAGCCCCCCCAAGACCTTCAGCTGAGCCTTATCGCGCGGACGCGCCACCACCCAGCCCGACGGGCCCAGCGTCTTCCACGGGTGCTCCTCCACCCAATCCTGTTCATCGATGACCGTGACGGCCTGCTCCAACGGCAGCTTGAACTGGCTGTGCCAGCCGTGGTTCTTGCCATCGACAACGAAGCACAGCATCTTGGCCTTCTTCCGGCCGTGACGCGGGTCCGGGACCTTGTACACCCAGCCCCCCCACTGCGACGACTCGTAAACCCCCGGCAGGCCCAGGGCCAGCTCCGCCATCGCGTCCCGCAGGGCCGGGTCTCGATCATCCAGGGTCACGCCTGCTCCTCCGGCCATCCGTCCGCCTGCAAGCCCCGAAACCGACGGGGACGTAAAGGCATGCAGTGGCGGATGAAGAAAAATGGAGCCGGGGGGATTCGAACCCCCGTGCCGTGACAGTGAACCCGTAGCGTCTACGTGCATATCCGAGCGTTTCATCTCAGACACAAGACGGCGGTCGGCAGCCTGCTTGTGACCCAGCCTCAATGAGGTTTAACCCGCGGGCGTTGAGACGCCGCCGTTGGGCGAGCCTACTGAGGTGTCGCCCCCCCGCAGCCGTAGGCAAACGGCGGGGG
>JBCDIM010000107.1:0-8323 GCA_038749105.1 Planctomycetota bacterium | reverse complement strand
CCGCGACCTCACCTGGTGGCTCGGTCATCGCGACCACGCGGGGGTGGGCGGGAATACCCGCGGGGGGGGCGGGGTTGTGCTGGTTCGCCGGGGTGATTACAAGGGGTCCCGAATTGGATAGCGCCGCCTTCCGAGAACTCGCCCTGGCTGAACTGGACAGCGTCTACCGGATGGCGATGCACCTGAGCCGGAACCCGCACGAGGCGTCGGACCTGACGCAGGAGACGTTCCTCAAGGCGCTCAAGGCGTCGGACAAGTTCGAGCTGCGGGACCACGGCGTCCGGCCTTGGCTGTTCAAGATCCTGCACAACGCGTTCTACAGCCGGCTGAGCAAGGCCAAGCGGGAGACGCTGGTCTCCGACGACGTGCTGGGCCAGACCGAGGGCGTGACCGACGAGCCGCCGCCGGCCTGGGACCTCGAGTCGCTGGACTGGGAGCAGGTGGACGACCGGCTGAAGCACGCGGTGGCGGAGCTGCCGGCCCATTATCGGGAGGTTCTGCTGCTGTGGGCGGTGGAGGGGCTGAAGTACCGGGAGATCGCCGATGTCCTGGGGGTGGCCCTGGGGACGGTGATGTCCCGGCTGTATCGGGCCCGTTCGCTGCTCTCGGAGCAGCTGGCGGAGCTGGCGGCGGAGCACGGGATTGTGGTGGATCGATGAGATTTTTTTGCCTGGGCGGGCATTTGAGACGCTATTGATGGAATGGAATGCCGGTTGGCGGGGTTGACCGGATATGAGGAAGTCAGCGATGAGCGATGACAAGATGAGCCCTGAGGAGAGCCGAGCGTTTCTGGCGGCGTTGGCGGACGGGGAGCTGGAGGTGCAGAACCAGCGTGAGGTGTTAGAGCGCCTGGGGGCGGACCCGGCGAACAGCGAACGGGTGCAGTTCCAGCAGGCTCTGCGTCGGCTGATGGCGAAGTGCATGGACTGCGAGAAGACGATGCGTTGCCCGGACGAGTTGAAGAAGTCGATCTTGCAGGCGTGGGACGAAGACGGGGTGGAGCAGGGGGCGGGTGCGCGGGAGGCGGCGCCGGAGCTGCGGTTGGTGGGTCGGGGGACGCAGAAGACGACGGACGCGGCGGGGCCTGGGGTTTGGGATCGGCTGGGGCGTTGGCTGCCGCCGATGGCGGTGGCGGCGGCGATCGGGCTGGCGGCGGGCTTTTTGCTGCACGCGGGGTTGGAGGGCGGGGGCAGTGGCGTGGACGACGGGTTGAGCGGTGTGGGTGGTGCGGGTGGTGTGGGTGGGGCGACGCCGGTGGCGTTGGTGATCCCGGCGGAGCAGCGGGCGCGGTTTACGGCCCGGCACCGGCAGTGCACGGATGGGCCGGACGCGTTGATGGAGCGGGAGCGGTTCCCGGAGACGGTGGACGGGCTGCCGGCGGCGATCGCGTCGGTGGTGGGCGGGCCGTTGCAGGGGGTGGAGATGGACCTGAGCGATCTGGGGCTGGTGTTCACCGCGGCGGGGGTGTGCCCGGTGCCGGGGGAGAACGCGGTGCATGTGATCTATCACGAGGACGGGGCGTCGGGCGGGTTGGGCAAGCCGAACGCGGTGAGCCTTTGGGTGCGTCCGGTGCAGGCTGGGGACGAGCGGCTGCAGGCCGGTTCGGTGTACGCGACGCAGTCGGGGGTGGATGGGTTGCGGTCCGAGGTCATGGTGCTGACGTGGGTGCGTGCGGGGTATCGGTATTACATGGTCAGTGATTCGATGGACCTGGGGCTGCAGGCAACGCGGGGGCTGCAGGGGGCGATCTGAACTTTGGGTTTCGGGGGAGTGGTTGGGGTCAGTTTTTGTTGAACGAAAGGCATCGGGTTCGCCGCGTGCCCCCCGGCAGAGCTGGGGGCTAATGGGGCGGGGTAGGGTGGGCGTGGGTGGGGTAGGCTGTGGGGCTGATGGTTGATGAGTCGATGCCAGCTGCTGTGACGCCAGGGGATACGCCGTTGCCGCCGGACCGGGGGCTGGGGCCGGCGTTGCTGTGGGCGGCGTTTCTGGGGTCGTCGTGGACGTGGGTGATCGGGATGTTTTTCCCGGTGCTGTTGCTGCGGGACTACGGGCCTTGGGGGTGGGTGGCGTTCGCGGTGCCGAACATGGTGGGGGCGGCGGCGTTCGGGTTTGTGCTGGCTCGTCGGCGGGACTCGGAGCTGTTTGTGCAGCGGCACGCGGTGGCGTGTCAGGCGTTTTCGCAGGTGACGATCGCGTTCCATCTGTTTGTGGTGACCTGGCTGGTCATGGGGCTGTTTGGGCCGATGGGATTAGGCGTACTGATCCTGACGCTGCTGGTGGGGGCGGGGTATGGGCTGCGGGATCGGAACCTGGCGATGCTGGTGGTGGCGGCGGTGGTGACGCTGTTGTCGTTGGGGGTGTTTTCGTACGTGGCGAAGCTGAGCGAGGGGTTCTTGTTTGTGCCGCCGTTGGGGCCGAGCGCGGGGGTGGATGGGTTGCAGCTCGTGCCGCGGTTTGGGATGGCGGAGCTGCTGTGGCTGGTGCCGGCGATGGTGGGGGGGTTTGCGTTGTGCCCGTACCTGGACCTGACGTTCCACCGGGCGCGGCAGGCGACGGACACCCCGACGGGCAAGGGGGCGTTTGCGTTGGGGTTTTTGGGCGTGTTCGGGACGATGATCTTCCTGTCGTTGGGCTACGCAGGGAAGCTGATCCCGGTGTTTGAGGATCAGGGTGTGGCGTTGGCGAGCAAGGTGGTCCTTTCCGGGGTGTGGGTGGGGTTGCTGGCGATCCACATCCCGATGCAGATGGGGTTCACCTTGGTGGTGCACGGGCGGGAGGCGTCGGACCCAGGGTCGCCGGGGGCGCGGCCGGAGCGGGTGCTGCTGGCGGTGGTGATCGGGATGGGCCTAGGGATTGCGGCGCGGGTGGTGACGGAGCCGGTGCTGACGACGGCGGACGGGATGGGGATGACGCTGGGCGAAGCGGTGTATCGCGGGCTGCTGCTGCTGTACGGCTCGGTGTTCCCGGCGTATGTGCTGCTGGTGGCGACGCCGGTACGGGGTGAGGTGGATCGGCGGGTGCGGCTGCTGGTGTTTGTGGTGACCGCACCGCTGGTTTTCGGGGCGTCGTGGGTGTCGTTCGTGATGGGGGTGGCGTGGTGGACGGGCGTGTCGGCGGGGGTGTTGGTGCTGCCTTGGGTGGTGATGAACGTGGTGGGGTCGAGAGAGCGGGCTGAAGCCCGGCGCTAAACAGGGGTGGTTGGGGGCCAGTACACTCCGCGGCCCGTTGAGTCGAGATGGAGTGTGATGGATGTCGTTTGAGTCGGGAAGAGTGGCGTTTACGCGGTTTGTGGTGGCCGGCCCGGGTCTGCCCGTTCGGGTCGATGGGGAGCTGTTGGATCGGCTGCGGGAGCACGGTTTTGAGGCGTCGAGCGTGCCGAGCCTGGACGCGGCGGACGTGGGCTTCACGACGGGTCGGCACCTGCTGGATACCGACTTCACCTACGAGTCGTGCGGGTTTGGCGGGGACTCGGGGCTGCTGCGGGCCGCGGTGCGGGTGGACACGCACAAGGTGCCGGGCGACCTGAAGAAGGCCTACCGGGAGATCCACACGCAGGCGGCGGCGGCGGAGAACCCGTCGGGGTTTGCGACGCGGGCCCAGAAGGCGGACGCGAAAGACCTGGCGGACCGGCAGGTCAAGGACGAGCTGGCGTCGGGTCGGTTCCGCAAGTCCAAGGCCACCGAGCTGCTGTGGGACCTGCGGAAGCAGGAGCTGTATGTCGCATCGACCTCGACGACGCTGATCGAGCAGGTCTCTCGGTTGATGAAGGGGGCGTTTGGTGCGCAGCTGCAGGTGCTGAGCAGCGGGGCGGTGGCGGGGCGCGTCGTGAAGGCATCGGGGCGCAGCCGGGACTGGGAGGACTTGCATCCCTCGGCGTTCACGAAGCCGCCGGCGGATGGCGGGGATGTCGTCGAGGGCCCTGATACGCAACTGCCTCCGGTCCCGTGGTTGAGCAAGGCGACGGACTTGAAGGACTTCCTGGGTAGTGAGTTCTTGTTGTGGTTGTGGCACCGGACGGAGTCGCGGGACGGCGGGGGTGTGATCGAGATTGACGGTGGGGAATGCGCTGTGGTGATGGTGTCGGGTTTGGACCTGGAGTGTGCGTGGGGGCTGACGGGGAAGGTGAACGTGCGGTCGGATCAGCCGACGCGGGGGCCGGAGGCGCGGGACGCGCTTCGGATGGGCAAGTGGCCGAGGAGGGCGTCGCTGATTGTGTCGGACGGGGACTCGCAGTTTGAGCTAACGCTGACGGCGGACAGCCTGGCGGTGAGCGGGTGCCGGCTGCCGGATGTGGTGGACGCGCAGTCGCCACGCGAGCTGCTGGACGCCCGGCTGGAGCTGGTGGTGGACCTGGGGGCGTTGCTGGAAGGCGTGTTCGGGGTGTTTCTGAACGAGCGGATGGGCAGCGGCTGGGGGAGCAAGCGTGAAGCGATGTCGGGTTGGATACGATCGGGCAAGAGCTGATCGAGCGTTGAGGAGTTCGTGATGAACCAGGCGGAACGGAGTTGGCGACGGACGATCGGGTTGCTGCGGGTGACAGCGATCGTGGAGGGGGTGTCGAACGTGCTGCTGTTCTTCGTGGCGATGCCGTTGAAGTACGGGGCGGATATGCCCATGGCGGTGACGATCGTGGGGTCGATCCACGGGGGGTTGTTCCTGGTGTTGCTGGCGGTGATCGCGTATGCATGGGGGAGGGGGTTGAGTCTGAAGCTGTCGGTGTGGTCGGTGGTGGCGGCGGTGGTGCCGTTCGGGCCTTGGGTGATCGATCGGTGGATCAAGGCGGCACGGCCGGTGGGTTGGGCGAAGTTATGACGATCTGCTGTTCGGGTCTGAAGGGCGCCTGTTTTGTGCGTAGAATGTTTGAGTATCCGTGATTTGTTTGGTGGCAGAAAGTACCGATCTGCGGGTTAGGGCTTATCATTGAACTGATAATTCGTAAGGCCGAGAATTGTTTCTCGGTCTTCAAGGAGTCCAGTGCCCGGTGGACGACCGCCTAAGTCGGATCACGGCCGGGCCGACGCACGTCTGAATATCCGTCTCACTCCCGAAGACAAGCAGGCCATCAAACATGCAGCGGAAAGCTCCGGGAAATCGCTCACGGATTGGGTCAGAGAGAGCTTGCTAAAGGCAGCACGAGATGCAGTGCGGCGTCGCCCAGGTGGTAATTGACAATTAGTTTTGGGATGCCATAATTAGGCCTATGGCTATTGGCGAGCCGGAGGGCTTGTCCGTGGCTTTGCGGCGACAGCCGCAGGCTTGGCGATCAGTGTGGTCTTGGGATCCCACTTCATGCGTTTCTCCGATGACATGCCGTTATCTTCGCCTTCGGTAGAGCCCGAAGCCCGCCCAGCTCAGAGATGCGGCTTTGATGCACACAGGCCGGTGTCTGAACAGGCGAATCCGGGCGGCTGCATTGCGCCTTTGCCTGGTGGGAGAAAGTTGTGGTTGGGCCCGCCAACAGTACGGGATGGCTTCCCGGGCCCTTCCTGTCCACGGTCGTGGGCTGTGCTGACAGCGCTGAATCGTGGGGGGACGTGGCTGACTATCCTGCTGCTACTGCTCATGGTCTATGCGATGTTGGGTGTGGCTTGGGTTGTGTCATTCAAGCCACGTCGGGTGCGTTGATTGCCGGGCAGCACGCCGGCTTTGGCGGCCTGGGTTCGGTTGGGGGAATGATCTGGTGTAGGGTGAGGTTGCACTAGGGGAACGTCCGTTGGCCGGGCGGAGCCCGGGGTGCAATGCGGAGGTCTCTTGATGTCAGAAGCAGCGTCGTCGTTGGCGGGGGAGGGTCGGCGGGGTTGGCGGCTGAGCACGAAGCTGTTGCTGTTCGGGGAGTTGGTGTTGCTGCTGTTGGTATTCGGGATGATCGTGCCGATCCGGGCGTCGATGCGGACGCAGGTGGTGGAGGACATCCAGCAGGAGCTGCGGTCGGTGGCGTCGACGGCGGCGTTGCAGCTGGACGGCGACCTGCACGCCGAGGCGGTGGCGAGCGGGGACGCGACGAGCCCGGCGTTTGTGGCCCTGCGGGATCGGCTGCGGGCGATCGCGGCGGTGAACGGGTACTCACCGGACAACATCTACACCTACTCGAACGACGCCGAGGCCGGCCGGCTTCGGTTCGGGGTGATGATTCACAATGAGCCGTTCCTGGGTGATCCGTACCAGACCAAGGAACACCAGGCGATGGCGTGGCAGACGGGGACGACCAAGACGACGGGGCTGTTCACGGACCCGTATGGCGAGTGGATCGCGGCGGTGGCTCCGATCCGGGACCGGGCCGGTCAAGTCACGGGGCTGCTGGAGGTGGCGAAGCGGGCGGACGCGGCGTTGGCGCGGATCGACCGGACGCTGCTGACCACGGGCTTCGCGGCGGTGCTGGGGCTGGTGTTCGCGTCCTTGGTGGGCTGGTTGGTGCTCCGGCGGCTGGTGATCCGCCCGGTGCGGAAGATCCACGAGGGGATGCGGGCTTTGTCGGACCACAACTTCAAGCACCGGACCGAGGTGCGGACGGGGGACGAGCTGGAGGACCTGGCCGAGGCGCTCAACACGATGAGCACGCAGCTGAACGCGGCGCGGGCGATCCAGGCGGGGTTTGTGCCCAAGGCCCCGCCGGACGCGCCGGGGTACCGGTTCGCGTACCGGTCGGACCCGTGCGACGCGACGGGGGGCGACTACCTGGACGCCTTTGCGTTACCGAACGGCGACTCGGTGATCCTGCTGGCGGACGTGACGGGCCACGGGCTGGGGCCGTCGCTGATCATGGCGAGCTGCCGGTCGGCGCTGCGGGCTTTGGCGCAGGAGGGGCTGGAGCCGAGCGAGCTGATGCGTCGGCTGGAGCGGCAGCTGGCCCAAGACCTGACCGACGGCCGGTTCATCACGATGGTGCTGGGGGTCTTGCGGGACGACGGCCGGCTGACCTACGCCAACGCGGGCCATGCACCGGCGATGGTGGTGCGGGGCGGGTCGGTGGAGCGGCTGGATTCACACCGGCCGCCGCTGGGTTTGTTCGCGGCGTTCCCCGAGCTGGCCGCGGGGTGGGACGAGGACGAGCAGACGACGGTGCAGCTGTCGATGGGGGACAGGGTGGTGTTCACGTCGGACGGGGTAAACGAGACGCAGGACGTGAGCGACCGGTTCTTCGGGATGGGGCCGATCGAGGCGGCGGCCCAGCGGGAGGACTGGGACGCGGACACGGTGGTGCGTCAGCTGAGCCATCAGCTGGTGTTGCACCGGGCGGATCGGCCGGCGGACGACGATGTGACGATGCTGTGTGTGGACCGGGTGGGGGCGGCGTGAGTGAGCGGAGGGGCTTGAGGCTTGACGCGGGGTCGGATGACGCAGCGGTATAGCGGTGTGTGTGGGGTGGAAGAAAAAGCCCGCGCGGTGGCGCGGGCCTGTAAGGGGGGGTTGCGATGGGGGAGGCGGGCTCAGTCGCGTGACATGAAGATCTGGACGAGGTACCAGAACAGGAGGGCGACGGCGCCGAAGAGGGCGAGGGCGGCGGCGACGTGCTGATTGGTGCGGTAGTGGTGGAGGATGTTGGAGGTGTAGTAGAGGATGTAGCCGCAGGCGAGGAAGACCATGGCGCAGGCGAAGAAGAGCCAGAGGCCCTCGGAGACGCCGGTGAAGACGGTGATACCGATGAAGATGAGGGCGGCGATACCCCCGATGGAGAGCAGGTGTCGCGTCCAGGAGAAGTCGTGCTTGGTGAGGAAGACCGAGGCGGTGAGGGTGCCGAAGAGTAGGACGGTGGAGCCGGCGGCGAGGGGGATGGCGTCGGGGGCCACCACCAGGGCCATGGCGAGGAGGGGCTGGAAGATGACCGCCCAAGCGACCACGACGACGCCGAGCCCGAGGTACTGGATGCCCTTGCTGTTGTCGGACTGGGCCCAGCTGTCGGCCATCCAGCCGACGGCCATGAAGCCACCGAGGATGAGCAGCCAGTAGATGGGGGATTGGCCGATGAGACCGAGCATGGCCCCGGGCAGCGGCGTGAAGAACAGCAGGAACGCGGCGAGACCGGCGAAGGCGAAGACCGCCCCGGTGAGGTGCAGGTAGGTGCGTTGGATGAACGCCATGCGGGCGTCCACGGGGGCGGCGGCGGCGGGGCCGTCGGCCCACTGGCCGGCGGGGATGGGCTGTTCGTCGTAGTAGGCCATCGGTTTCTCTCTGCTTTCCGGAAGGGGGACAGGAATGGGTGGGGCGTTCGCACGAGTTCGTGTGCGCTGCTTCAAACTACCCGATCTACGCCTCAGGGCAAGGGGCAGATCGGGCGGATTTGGGGGCGGATTGGGCCTGAGTCAGGGCGAATGGTTGGGGTGGG
>JBCDIM010000106.1:0-8468 GCA_038749105.1 Planctomycetota bacterium | reverse complement strand
TTTCGGGAAACTAATCCGTGCATGTCAAATCCAGGATAAGGTTCTTCGCGTTGCTTCGAATTAAGCCACATGCTCCACCGCTTGTGTGAGCCCCCGTCAATTCCTTTGAGTTTTAGCCTTGCGACCGTACTCCCCAGGCGGTGCACTTAATGCTTTCGTTACAGCCGGGATGGCGTCAAAACCTCCCCGACCTAGTGCACATCGTTTAGGGCATGGACTACCGGGGTATCTAATCCCGTTCGCTACCCATGCTTTCGTCCCTGAGCGTCAGCATCGACCCAGTCGTCTGTCTTCACCGTTGGCATTCCGTTAGATATCTACGCATTTCACCGCTCCACCTAACGTTCTGACGACCCCTGTCGAGCTCAAGATCAGCAGTCTGCCGAGCAATTCCACCGTTGAGCGGTGGTATTTCACAAGACACTTGCTGATCCGCCTGCGGACCCTTTAAGCCCAGTGATTCCGATTAACGCTTGGACCCTCTGTATTACCGCGGCTGCTGGCACAGAGTTAGCCGGTCCTTCCTTTGGGGCTCCTCAGAGCTTGGTGACCCCTGACAGCAGTTTACACCCGGAAGGGCTTCATCCTGCACGCGGCATTGCTCCGTCACACTTTCGTGCATTGCGGAATATTCGTTACTGCAGCCTCCCGTAGGAGTCCGGGCAGTGTCTCAGTCCCGATGCGGCGGGTCGTGCTCTCACACCCGCTAGGCGTCTTAGCCTTGGTGAGCCTTTACCTCACCAACAAGCTGATACCACGTATCCCGATCCCAAGGCAGCAAGCCTTTGCTCATCGCTCCATGCGAAGCAATGAGATCATCAGGTATTACCACAGGTTTCCCTGAGCTATCCCTGACCTTGGGGCACGTTAGATACGCCTTACTCGCCCTTTCGCCACTCTACTCGCCACCGAAGTGACTTTCGCGTTCGACTTGCATGTTTTAGCCATGCCGCCAGCGTTCAATCTGAGCCAGGATCAAACTCTTCAATTTGATTCGTTGACCGCTCCCGGGAAGCTCAAAGGCCTGTCCGGAAGCGTGGTGTCTTCGATTGAATGTTTGCCTGTCGCTCAATCCCACACCACCGAAGCGGTGCCGGGTTGAACCGTCTCAAGCCTCCCGTGTTGCCACGAGAGCCTCGGCCTGCCAGCCGGCTAAAGCCGACAGGACTTGTTTTAAGAAGGGCTCTTCTTCAGCCGAGCCGCGTGGGTGGAGCATGAACGCGTTGAAGGACTTACTGGCAAGCCAGTGAATCGAACCTCGGTGCATGCGTGCGGCTCGGCCGCCACAAGAATGACCCCATTGCTCAGTCGTCTGTGAACACGCTGAGCGGGATTTTGTTATTCCTCGTCAACCCGGCTGTGGAGCTAGGCGTCCGAGGTCACATCCTCGTGGCTTCTCGACTGTTCATTTGTCAAAGACCCGCTGCCGTCTCCGGCGATCGGCCGTTCATCAGGCCGGCCTCGCCGTCGGCAACCCTTACCGGGCTGCCTGGTGGCGAGCCGCATAGTTTAAGGGTACTCGCACACCTGTCAAGCCACCGCGCAGCCTGATCCCCATAAATTTTCATCGCCCGCGCCAACCCACGGGACAACCCCCGCGTAACATCGCCATAACGCCCCCTAAACACCCCGATACCCCATGAAAACCCTACCCCTACCCGCGCTGCTTGCTGCCCTGCTCCTCCTCCCCGGCTGTGGAAACACTGACGAAAACCCCGCCCCCGACGCGTCCTACACCGTCCGCGGCGAAGTCCTCCAGCTGCCCGACGGCACGCCGCTCCGGGAATTCATGATCTACCACGAGGCGATCCCCGACTGGGTCGACGGCCAAGGCCGGGTCGGCATGGAGGAGATGCCCATGCCCTTCGCCGTGGCCGACGGCGTCAGCCTCAACGATCTCCAGCCCGGCGACAAGATCGAGTTCACCGTCGATACCTTCTTTGCCGCCGAGAACCCCCCCGCCGCCTACCACATCAGCCAGATCACAAAGCTCCCCGCCGACACGGAACTGACCTTCACCAAAGGCCCCGGCAGCACGACCCAACCACATCACCACCACCACCACTAACCGCCTCTATCCCCCCTTGGCTCGCCCCGCCTTCACCGCCTCCCACACCCCCAGGTCCTCCGGCCGATCCACGTCGTCCAACTCCCCCAACACCTTCACACCCAAACCCGCCTCACCCGCAGCCACCATCGTCTGCTCAAACACCCGCTCCGTCCCCCAATCGATCCCCGCAAACACCGCCGGCTCCGCCACGCGTAGCCCGATCAGTGTGTACCCCCCGTCCCGGGCCGGGCCGATCACCATGTCGTCATTAACCAGCCCCGAGAACGCCGCCTCCACATACCCCGGCGTGATCTGCGGACAATCCGCCCCAATCACTACGACCCCACCCGCCCTGCCTTCAAACGCCTCCCGCACCGCCTTCGCTAGCCGCTCACCCAAATCCCCCTCGCCCTGAGACGCATACCGCCCCGGCCCAAACATACGCACCATCCCCGCCTCACTCCCACCTGCATACCGCACCTCCAGCGGGAACGCCCCACCCAGCGTTTCCATTAGGTGCCGCGTCATCGCCTCCTGCAGCGCCGCCGCCCCCGCTTCCCCCAACGCCGGGATCATCCGGGTCTTGCTCAGCCCTGGCACCGGATACTTCGTAAACAGAATCAACCGTCGTCCGATCAGTCTTTCAGGCCCATCAATCTTTGGTATTTGATATTCGTCCTCCGTCATTAAGCGGACCCGCTCCGCCCCGATCGTCCACAGGATCTTCGTCCCCGCCAGCACCACCCCTCGCACCGTCCCGCTGATCTTCGACTTGCCGATCCGCTTCCGATAGGCCACCGGCACCTCTGTACACAGAACCCCCCGTGCCGCCGCCCGCGCCTGCATCTGCACCGTCCACCCGAAATCCTCGTCGTCCATCTCGAGCCGCTTCAAAGCCTCCCAACTCACCGCCCGGAACGGCCCCAGGTCCGTGAACCGCACCCCAAAAGCCCACCGCAACAGCCGCGTCGCCAGCCCGTTCCCGAACCGCTGCACAATCGTCAGGCTCCCCTTCTCCGCCTCCCCCAACACCCGCGAGCCGATCACCAAATCCGCCTCCCCCCGCACCACCGGCCCCACCACCGCCGGCAAGTCTTCCGGCCGATCCGCGTAGTCCGCATCCATAAACAACACCACCCCACCACCCCCACCACCCGCTACCTCCCCCTCTTCCCCAAACCCTTCCGCCTCCAGATATCCCAGCCCCGTCAAGCACGCCCGCCCGTACCCCCGCTGGTCCTCCCGCACCACCTCCGCCCCCGCTTCTGCCGCCACCCGATCCGTCCCGTCGCTCGACCCGTTGTCCACCACCACCACCCGGTCCAATACCCAACCCCCCGCACTTGCACCCGCCCCCACTCCCGCATTGATCCCGTCCGCCACCGCTCGCACCCCGCTCACGACCTTCCCGATCGACGCCGCCTCGTTCAGTGCCGGGATCACCACCGCAATTCGCTTCATTTCGTCACCCATCTCTAAACCCATAGTCGGCTTGCTCTTCGACGCGGAAGACGCCCGCACCGCGTACAACCCCGCACCCAACACCCCTACCCCCAGCACCCCGTGCTGCACCCACATCAACCCGTCGTGCGTCGCCATGTCCCACACCTGAACGTAATACAACGGCAGCACCACCACCCCCAACCCCCACGCCCACCCCACCCCACCCACCCTCTTCCACCCGACACCAGAGCTCGCCACCAACACCGACGCCACCCCCAAACCCCACACGAAATACCACGGGAACGCCGTCGGCCCGACCAAGAACGCCACCACCAACACCAGCAGCGCCCAGCCCACCAGACCCTCCTCCGAGCGGCCACCGACCCCCAGGATCACGCCCCCGAACGCCACCAACACCGCCGCCCCGATCACCCCCACCGTCACCCCCCTCGCCACCAGCTCCGACGACCACGCCCAAGGCCGACGCCCGTCCGGCTGCTGCTCGGTCACCCCGCGCCAGTTCTCATCCCACCACGCCAAGCCCTCCCGCCACGCCGCCGCGTGAGCCGTGTAGATCGGCGCGTTGTTCGACCAACGCGTCGCGTAGTTCGTTACCCCCGCATCCCCCACCTCCGCCGGGTCGATCGACACCTCCCCCCCCCGCGACGTGTGCCAGACCAACGGCCCCACCAACCCCCCGCCCACCAACCCACCCGCCAACGCCACCGCCAACACCCGCCCCACCCAAACCGGCCGACCGCTCCGCCCTACCCAGCCCAAAACCAACAGCCCCCAGAGTGCGGGCCACAGCTTCGCCCCAATACCCAACCCCAGCAGCGCACCGGCCGCCCCCGACCACCCCAGGCCCCGGCCGTCTACCCCCGACTTCCGCCCCGCGATGTCGCACCGCCAACCCGTCCGCCGCACCCTTGCTGCACACGCCAACGCCGCCATCCCCCCCGCGATCGCCAGCGTGTCCAGGTGCACCGCCCCCACCCCCATCAACACCACCAGCGGATTGCACCACCACGCCACCCCACCCACGACCGCCGCGCGTCGCCCACGCTCGCCGCCGTCCCGCACCCGCACCAGGCTCCACACCGCCAGCAGCACCAACAGGTCCGAGACCGTCACGATCAGCCGCAGACCCACCAAGCCCCAGGGGTCGATCCAGTGGCCCAAAGCCGCCGCCGCCTGCGTCAGCCCCGGATAGATCGTGGCGATCTCCGCGTGGTTGATGCGTTCCAGCGTCGCCGCCGCACCGGGCTCCTGCGCCAACGCCAGGTACGACACCGGGGCTGTGCCGTCTCGCACCTCGGCCGGCGTCACCGCGTAGGGGTCCAGCCCCGCGGCCACCACCGACCCGTCCCACAGCGTCCGGTGGTAATCGTCCTCCATCATCGGCAGGCTGCCGAACATCACCGCACGCATCGCCCCGCCCGCCACCAGAACCGCCAACACACCCGCACGCCATGACGCTATCCGTCGCCACCTCACCATCCCTGTCAACGTGACGAGCCACCACACGCCCGCACCCATCATCAGGCCCACCGCCGTCCACCCCCACGCCGGATCGATCGTGCCCCAGACCGCGTCGCCGTCGCCGCTCTGCCACCGGTCCACCCGCCACGACACCCACGCCAACGCCATCGCCCACACGGCCCCGCCCACCAAACCGACGCACGCCAAACCTCCCCACAAACGCCCCTGCTTCAGCCCGAGCCCGTCGCTCAAGCCAACGCCCCGCTGCAGCTCGACCCCGCCCCGGCCGTGCACGCGAAGCAGTGCTCGCCCGTCGCGACCCGCCGACGCCCATGCACCTCCGGATCGAAGTCCCGGATGTGCGTGCCCGGCACGTCATTCACGGGCATCTTCAACGCGTAATTGAAATCACAATCGTGCATCGTCCCGTCGTGCGAGATGTGCACCTGGTGCCGACACATCAACGGCTCGATCGTCGCGCAATTAAACCGGTCCCGCAGCAGCTGGTCGTACGCGTCGCCTTTGCCCGCCCGGCGCAGGTCGCGCATGAATCGGCCGATCGGCACGTTCGTGATCGTGTACAGCGAGTTGAATTCGATCCCCCAACGCTCGCTCAGCACCTTCTTGTAGTCCTGCTCGAGCTTCTCCGTGGGCGGCGGCAGGCTCGGGCCGCCGGGGTTGTACACCAGGTTCAACTCAAGCTGCGGATCTACCCCGAACCCCACCGCGTTGAGCCGTTGCAGCACCTCGACCGAGTCCTCGTACACATGCTCGCCCCGCTGCTTGTCGACGTTCTCCGGCAGATAGCACGGCAGCGACGCCACCAGCGACACCCCCTGTGCCCGAAAGAACTCGGGCAGGTCCTCGTACCCCGGCTGCAGCACGATGGTCAGGTTGGTCCTCACGTTGACGGACATCCCCTGGGCCCTTGCCGCGGCGACAAACCGCCGGAAGTGCGGGTTCATCTCGGGGGCCCCACCGGTAATGTCCAGGTCTGTCGAACCGGCCCGGTCGGCGGCGTCGAGGATCAGCTCCATCGTGGCCCAGTCCATCTGCTCGCGGCGGTTGGGCGAGCTCTCGACGTGGCAGTGCTCACAGGCGAGGTTGCAGGTGAGCCCGATGTTGACCTGGAATGTGGTGAGCGACCCGGCACGGAGCGGCCCGCCGATCGCGTCCGCCACCGCGTCGTCGAACGCGTTGGGGGTGTAGGCGGTGCTCCCGGAAACGGTCAAAGAGATCGGCTCATTGAGCTGGGCCATGCGTCTACTCTACGGAATCACAACGGGTACCGATAGAGCAAGCCCGAGGGGCACCCGGTTATTCCAGCCTGATCCCGATAGAGTCGCTTGGCCGCCAATCGGTCGTGTGAGGCCTCAGCCCAAGACGCCGCGGCTCTTGAGCAGGCCCATGATCTGCTCGACGCAGGCGTCGATCGACAGCTCATCGGTCGTCAGCCGGAGGTCCGGGCTGGCGGGGGGCTCGTAGGGGGCGGCGATGTCGCTGAACGCGGCCATGCTCGAGCCCTGCTCCTTCGCCCGCTGCTTGCAGACGTCTTCCGGGGCGTCGGTGAACACCTCGATGAAGTGCTCGCCCAGGACCTCGCGGGCCACCGCCCGGTCGGCGTCGCTCGGCGAGAGGAACGCACAGACCGAGATGAGCCCGCTGTCGTTCGCCAGCTTGGCCACGTGGGCCGCACGGCGCAGGTTCTCCGCCCGGTCGGCGTCGGAGAACGTGAGGTCGGAGGACAGTCCCAGGCGGTTGTTCCGGCCGTCGAGCGTGAGGGTGGTGTAGCCCTCGTCGAAGAGCCGGCGTTCCAGGGCGTAGGCGATCGGGGACTTGCCCGAGCCGGTCATCCCGGTGATCCAGACGGTGGCGGGCTGCTGCTTGAGCCGGCCGGCGCGTTCGTCGTCGCTCACCAGCGAGTGGTGCTGCGTGGCGTGGGTCGCCAGCGACTGGGCCAGCCGATCGCGGGCGGCCTGCTCGGCACTGGCGGAGCGGTCCAGGATCATGCCCGCCGCGACGGTGTTGTGTGTCAGGCGGTCGATGACGATGAACCCGCCGGTGCCGCGGTTCTTGGTGTACGGGTCGAAGCACAGCGGACGGGCGAGCTCGACCACGACGCGCCCGATCTCGTTGAGCTGCAGCCCGTCGGTCTCGTCGTGCCGGTGCAGCGTGTTGACGTCCATCCGATAGCGGACCGACGTGATCACGCCCGGCGTCTGCCGCGTGGTCTGCTTGATCAGGTAAGGCCGACCCGGCTCCAACGCCTCCTCGTTCATCCACACCAGCATCGCCTCGAAGGCCTGGCTGACCGTCGGCTGGTTGTTCGGGTGCACGAGCATGTCGCCGCGGCTGGCGTCGATCTCGTCCTCCAGCGTGATCGTCGGCGACATCGGCGCGAACGCCTCATCGATCTCGCCCTCGAACGTCACGATCTGCTTCACCTTGGAGGTCTTCCGGGACGGCAAGACCATCACCTCGTCGCCCTTGCGGACCACACCCGACGCCAGCGTCCCGGTGAACCCGCGGAAGTTCAGGTCGGGGCGGTTGACGTACTGCACGGGGAACCGCAGGTCGATCAGGTTCCGGTCTGAGCCGATGTGCACGGTCTCGAGGATGTGCATCAGCGTGCCGCCGCGGTACCACGGGGTGTGCTCGGAGGGGTTGACGACGTTGTCGCCATTCAGCGCCGACATGGGCACAAACCGCACGTCGGGCAGGTCCAGCTTCGCGGCGAAGTCGGCGTACTCCCGACGGATGACCTCGTAGCGCTCTTCGGAGAAATCGACGAGGTCCATCTTGTTGACCGCGACGACGACGTGCTTGATGCCGAGGAGCGACGCGATGAACGAGTGCCGGCGGGTCTGGGTCTGCACGCCGTGCCGGGCGTCGATCAGGATGATCGCCAGGTCGGCGGTCGACGCGCCGGTCGCCATGTTCCGGGTGTACTGCTCGTGGCCGGGCGTGTCGGCGATGATGAACTTCCGCTTGGCGGTCGAGAAGTAGCGGTACGCCACGTCGATCGTGATCCCCTGCTCGCGCTCGGCCTTCAAGCCGTCGGTCAGCAGCGCCGGGTCGAACTCGCCGCCCGTGGTGCCGAAGCGTTTGGAGTCGACCTCCAGCGCCGCGAGCTGGTCTTCGTAGACCATCTTCGAGTCGTAGAGGAGCCGGCCGATCAGGGTCGATTTGCCGTCGTCTACGCTCCCGCAGGTGAGGAAACGCAGCATCTCCTTGCGCTCGTGCTGCGCGAGGTAGGCGTTGATGTCCGTGGCGATGAGTTCGGTCTGGGCTGCTGTCATGGCTCGATCGCTTGCGGCTAGTAGTAGCCCTGTTGTTTCTTCTCTTCCATCGAAGCACCGGGGTCCTTGTCGACCGCCCGGCCCTCACGCTCGCTGCGTGTCGCCAGCAGCATCTCCTGGATGATCTGCGGCAGGGTGTCGGCCCGGCTGGGCGTCGCGCCCGACAACGGGTAGTCGCCCAGGGTGCGGAACCG
>JBCDIM010000105.1:0-8543 GCA_038749105.1 Planctomycetota bacterium | reverse complement strand
CGGGGCGTGAGCGCCGGGGGGATCGGGTTGTGCCGACGGACCGGGGGCGTGGCGGTGGGGGTCTCGGGTGGGGCGGGGGGGTCGAGGCGCAGTGTCGGGGGGGGAGCGGGGGGCATCGTGGGATTCCGGATGAGCGGTGTAGGGGTGGCCTGCCGGGAGCCGGGAGGGGACTGGCGAGAAGAACCAGGCCGGATGCGGGGCGGCGGGCGAGCCCGTCACAGGCTGCTGTGCGGGGGGTGTGTGCTGAAATGTGAGGGGTGGGTGGTTACGCCTTGGGGAGTGAGAACCGATCGAGCGATTCCCGGCGTTGATCCGCGGAGACGCGGATGGCGGAGCAGGTGCCGAAGCAGCCCATGAAATTGGCATGGACCGGGGTGGCATAGACCGCGCGCCATTTCGCCAGCGGGGCGAGCACGGTGTGAAGGGTCGAGATGAGCCGCTGGCTGAACATTGCGTAAGTAGCGTAGCCGTCACGGCGACGATCGGCAAGGGAGAACCCGTGGATTCGCAGGGGCGTTGGAGGTTTGCGCGGCGGTGAAATCAGGGACAATCTCGACGGGTTTGGGCTTGTCAATGGGTGGGGTGGGCGGTAGCTTCCGGGGAGTAAGCCGGTGGGGGCCAGTGTGCAAGGAGGCACGCGCGGTGAGTTGGTAGGACGCCGTCGTGGCGGGGTGTTTCACGGTCGGGCGTTCGCCCTGTGTAGGAGATCCGCGTGATGGGCTATCTCGAGTTGGTTGAGCGGGGCCGAGTGATTCGGCTGGGGCTCAGTGAGTCGCTGTCCTGGGAAGGCGATGACCTGGCATATGTCCGGCTGCTGTCATCGATCTGCCCGGAGTCGGGCGTGGCTGACAGTGACATCTTCGTGGGCCGGGAGCAGCGATCGCGCTACCTGCTTTACGCGGCGGCTCAGCGGTTGGGGGCTCGGGTCGTGTTCGAGCGGGAAACGGCGGCAGCGCTCGCCTGAGCCGTTGCCCGGCTTACCCGAACCGGCCGGTGATGTAGTCCTCGGTCTGCTTGGACTCGGGGTTGGTGAAGATCTGGGCGGTGGCTCCGAACTCGATGAGCTTGCCCTCGAAGAAGAAGGCGGTGAAGTCGGAAGCGCGGGCGGCCTGCTGCATGTTGTGCGTCACGATGGCGATTGTGTACTTCTTCTTCAGCTCGGACATCAGGTCTTCGATGGCCACGGTCGACTTGGGGTCCAGCGCGGAGCAGGGCTCGTCCATCAGCAGGATCTCGGGCTCAGCGGCGATGGCCCGAGCAATGCAGAGGCGTTGCTGCTGGCCGCCGGAGAGGCTGAGGGCGGAGTCCTTGAGGCGGTCCTTGACCTCACCCCAGAGGGCGGCGCCCTTGAGGGAGTTTTCGACGATGTCGTCGGTCTCGGACTTGGAGAGCTTGAGGTGCAGCCGGGGCCCGAACGCGATGTTGTCGTAGATCGACTTGGGGAAGGGGTTGGGCTTCTGGAAGACCATGCCGATCTTTCGGCGGAGGGTGACGACGTCTGTGCTCCTGTCGAGCAGGTTCTCGCCGTGCAGATCGACGGTGCCCTCGGCTCGGGCGCCCGGGATCAGGTCGTTCATGCGGTTGATCCACCGCAGGAAGGTGGACTTGCCGCAGCCCGAGGGTCCGATGAAGGCGGTGACCTGTCGGTCGGCGATGGGCATGCTCAGGTGGTGGATGGCCTGGAAGTCGCCGTACCAGCAGTTGAAGTCCCGGATTTCGACCAGGGTTTCGGCGGCAACGGCAGGCTCGGCGTCCTTCAGGGCGGCGGTGGGCGGCGGCGGGGCGGCGAGGTCGGATTGCGTGGGTTCGGTCACGGGCATCATCTTAATGGGCTCCTCTCGGGGGCCAATGGCCGGGTTTCATTTCTCACAGAGGACGGTTTGGGGTGGGCTTACGGCGTCAGTTGGCCTGCTGGAATTTCTGGCGGATGAACACGGCGATCCCGTTGAAAGTGAACAGCACGGCGAGCAGCACGATGATGCCCGCGGCGGCGGCGTCACGGAACGCGTCTTCGGGTTCGGAGGTCCAGTTGTAGATCTCCAGCGGCAGGGCGGAGAAGCCGGCCATGAGGTTGCTGGGCCCGGACTGGAGCCCGACGTAGCCGATCAGCAGGATCGGGGCTGCCTCGCCGATCGCGCGGGACAGCGCGAGGATCGCGCCGGTACAGATGCCGGGCACCGCGGTGGGCAGCACGACTTTTTCGATGGCCTGCCACTTGGTTCCGCCTAGGGCGAGGACGCCGGCCCGCATCTCCTGGGAGACGGCCCGGATCGACTCCTGGGCGGAGACGATGATGACCGGCAGGATCACGAGCATGAGCGTCAGGCCCCCGGCGAGGATGCCCTTGCCGAACGGGAACTGGATGTAGTACCACTTCTCCTGCTCTTTACGCAGGGGCTCGGTGCCCTCGATGATGATGCCCTTGAGCCCGGCGGCGGCAAACTCCTTGTCGAGCAGCTTGTCATAGAGCTTCCGGCGGGGCAGGATCTGGTCGGTCGCGCTGAGCCCGTTCATGGCCACAAGCTCCGCCGCGGCGATGGCCTTCATCTCCTCGTAGTCGGCCTTGATGTCGTCACGCAGCGGCGTCAGCATCTGGTCGGCAATGTCCTGGGCGGAGGCTTCGTCGACCTGCAACGCCCCGTTGACCGTGGCGGAACGCAGGGCACGCCGCATGGAGCGATTGACCTTACGCAGCCGGCTGCGGGCTCCCTGCCGGGCCTCTTCCAGCTCGCCATCACCCGCGGGCACCACGCGGACGTCGGCCAGCGGGCCGCCGGACTCGGCGTCTTGGATGCTGGCGAAGATCGGCACACTCATGTTAAGGGTGGCGGGCGTTAATTCGCCGCCCTCGGTGGTTTCGACGTAGTAGCTGTCGCCGCCGGCCCCGGTGTATTCGAGGTAGAAGTCCTGGCCGAAGTCGACCCAGGGGTCGTTGAGGTTCTCGCTGCTGAACATGGTCACGAAGAGCGAGAAGCCGAGGATGCCGTAGACGATGGAGGGCACGCCGGCGAGGTTGGTGATGTTGCTCTGCACGAAGCCGTGGAGCATCCGCGGGAACTTGCCCTTGGGCCGGTACTCCTCGAGGAGGATGGCGGAGGCGACGCCGAGGGGGATGGCGCTCAGGGCGCAGACGGCGAGGATGGAGATGGAGCCAAGCAGGGCGGGCCCGACGCCGGCGGCGTGGGGGTCGCTGGACATCGGGTCGGTGATGAAGTTGCCGTCGAGCCGGGGGAAGCCGCGGGTCCCGATGGACAGCAGCAGCGTGGCGAGGACGATGAGCGCGACGCCGGCGGCGGTCATGGCGACCGCTTGGAACAGCGTGTTCTTGATCTGGCGGGCCTTGCGGCTGGTGGGCTGGTAGTCGGGCATCGTGCTACTCGTCGGGCTATTCGTACTGCTGGCGGAATCTCTTGCGGATGTAAGCCCCGATGATCGTGATCACCAGCGTGATCAGGAAGAGCGTCATGCCCACGGCGTAGACCGACTTGTATTCGACGCTGTCCTGGGTGGTGATGTCGCCGAAGAAGACGGAGACCATGTAGCCGGTCATGGTCTGCGTGCCCTGGTTGAGCTCGAAGACCCGGCCGAGCCCCGACACGAGATCGGGGGGGTTCAGCCCGGCGGCGAGGGCGACGATCATCGTCTCGCCGACGGCCCGGGCGAAGGCGAGCAGGCACGCGGCGACAACGCCGGACAACGCGGCGGGGAACACGACCTTGACGGAGGTCTCGAAGCGGGACGAGCCGAGGCCGTACGCCCCTTCACGCAGCGCTCGCGGCACGGCCCGCAGAGCGTCTTCGGAGAGGGACGCCACGATGGGGATGCACATGATCCCGACGGTGAGCCCCGCAGCGAGCACATTGAAGATCTGGATGTCGAAGGGGTTCCTCGGCCCGGTGTACCAGTCGCCGAAGTTCAGCTGGAGCAGGGGGGTGACGAAGGTCAGGGCGAAGTAGCCGAAGACCACGGTGGGCACGCCCGCGATGATCTCGATCATGGGCTTGAGGATGGCTCGGGCCTTGGGCGGAGCAAACTCGCTGAGCCAGATCGCAACCATCAGCCCCACGGGGATGGCGATGCACATCGCGACGATCGTGACTTGGAAAGTCCCGACGATCAGGGGCCAGATGCCGAACTCTTTCTCGCTGCCCTGAAGCGGGTTCCACTCGAGTGTGAACAGGAAGTCGGTGAGGCTGACGTTGGCCTCACGGCCCTGCACGTCGGTGATGCCCCCGCCGAAGAACCCCGAGGCCTCGCGGGCCAGGATGAACAGGATCAGGATCGTGATGCTGATCGTGATCACGCCGCAGAGGATGATCGTGCCGAGGATCAGCCGCTCCTTGATGTCACGGATGAGGGTGGAACGCGTCCGCCCCGGCAAGGCGGATCCGTGGTTGGCGGTAAGCCCATTGCCAGGTGAGGTGCTTGCACTCATAAGAAGGATGCCGTCGCGGGCAAAGGGTTACTGACGGAGGCGGGCCTAAGTGCCCGTCGCGGTCGTTTAGACGCAGGATGTGGCCGGAGCCCGTCTCTGTTCGGGAAACCGGGACGGTGCGGTTTGGCACCGCCCCGGAAAGGTTGTTCGGCAACGGCGGACGCGTCGGATGCGTCACGCCGAAGCGGGGCTTACTCGCCAAGGAGTTCCTTGAGGGTGCCGGTCTTGGGGTTGAGGTCGGCGTCGTAGTAGATCGAGCCGGCGGTCTTGTTCTCGAGGCGGTCGAGCATGGTCTCGTAGACCCACTCGGGCAGACGGACGTAGCCGACTTCTTCCGCGGCGGTCGGGGCGACGTCGATGGTGAACTCAGCCAGGGCGGCGACTTCGGGCTTCTTCAGGCTCTCGATGTTCCAGTAGACGAACAGCGGGCGGCTGAAGGGGTTGTAGGAGCCCTTCTCGATGGTCGAGGGGGTGGGCTTGACGAACTCGCCGGCGTTGTTCTGGATGGCGACGGAGTTGATCTTGTCCTTGTTCTCGGCGTAGAAGGCGTAGCCCAGGAAGCCGATGGCACCCTTGTCGTCGGCGACGCCGGCGACGGTCAGGTTGTCGTTCTCACCGATGGACGTGCCGCGGATCTCGCCGCCCTTGCCCACGACCTTGCTCTGGAAGTAGGAGAAGGTGCCGGAGGTCTCGCCGGGGATGAAGAGCTTGAGGGGCACGTTGGGGAAGCTGGGGTCAACATCGGCCCAGGTCTTCGCGGCCGAGTTGGCGTCGAAGATGGTCTTGAGCTGATCGACGGTGAGCTGCGTGGCCCAGCTGTTTTCCTTGTTGATCACGATGGAGAGGCCGTCGTAGGCGACGAGCATCTCGATGAACTGGATGTTGTTGTCGGCGGCGGCCTGGATTTCGGAGGCCTTGATCAGGCGGGAGGCGTTGGAGGCGTCGGTGTTGCCAGCGACGAACTGCTTGAAGCCGCCGCCCGAGCCGATCTTCTGGATGTTCACGGAGACCTGGGGGTAGGCCTTGGTGAACTGCTCGCCGACGAAGGTCGAGATGGGGTAGACGGTCGAGGAGCCGGCCACTTCGACCGAGCCGGTGATCTCGGCGGTCGCGGGCAGGGCCAGGGCGAGGCCGGCGGCGGCTGCGGTGCTGGTACGGGTCAGGGTCTTCAACAGGGTCATCGCAGGGGTTCCTTAAACGGTTGCCGCTGTCTCTCAGCGGCGTTCTGGGGGTGCTACGCCGGGGTCCATTACCGGCCGCAGCGCGAAACCCTACCTTTGCACTGTTAACGCTCGGTTAACACGGCATCACAAGTCAATGAAACCGCCGTGTCGCGTCGATGGTGCCCGGCAGGGCATAAGGCCCGCCATTTCTCTTCGCTTTTTTGGGTCTTCCTGATCGCTCTGAGGCAGTAAACTCCGCCCATGGCTCAGCTTCGCCAAACTTCCAGACTCATCAGCACCCTTGGGCTGTCCCTGCTCAGCGTCGGGCTGCTGCTGCCGATCACGGGCTGTACCGGGCGGTCGGGATACCCGATTGTGGGGCGGATTGTTGATATTGCCGTCACGCCCTCGCCCCGGGAGGCGGTGCTGGACGCGTACAACACCTTCGACCCGGACCGCCGACGCGAAGCGATCGACCTGCTCGCCGCGGCGCCCTTCGGCGGGGACGAGCAGTACCTCAAGACCTACCGCCTGATCCTCGACGACCCCGACCCGCTGGTCACCGCCGCCTGTCTCCGAGCACTCGGCCGACACGGCGACACCAGCGACGGCCCGGCGATCCTCCGTCGCCTTGGGGACGATTCGCCGATGGTCCGCTGGGCGGCCGCCGACGCTCTGCAACGCATCCACCTGCCGCACACCGCGGTGCAGCCGTTGATCCAGGCGGTCAATGACGACGAGTCGGTCGATGTCCGCCGATCGGCCGCGGTGGCGCTGGGGCAGTACGAGCAGCCGGTCGTGTTCGACACGCTGGTCGGTGTGCTCAACGACGCCAACTTCAGCGTCTCCCAGGCGGCGTATCAGTCGCTGGTGTTTTTGACCGGGCAGGCGGAGTTGCCGGTGGACAGCCGGCCGTGGATCGCGTGGGCGTCGGACAACCGGGGCCGGCTCTTTGCGGGCGGCGCGGCGTATGTCTACCGCGACTACCCCGACCTGCCGACGTTTTTTGATTGGCTACAGTTCTGGAAGGACGATGCGCCGCCGGTGTTCGGCACGCCGGTGGGGTTGGATGCGGGCGATGCGGGGTGATTCACCACGGAGGCACGGAGTGCACGGAGGTCAGAAGCAGGTTAACCACGAAGAACACAAAGATCACGAAGAGCTATGCACAGGCCGTAAACCGCCGAGCACAAGCTGTTTTTTCTTCGTGCCCTTCGTGTTCTTCGTGGTTCAATCTCCGTGTCCTCCGCGTCTCAGTGGTGAGATTCAGGCTCGCGAAGACCACTCGGTTTCGAGGGGGGTGAGCTTGCGGGCGAGGCTGTCGCGTTCGTTCTGGAGGGTGTTGAACTTGTCTTTGTCGCGGTAGGTCTCGGGGTCGGCGAGCTGGGTGTCGATGTCAGCGATCTGGGATTCGAGCTGCTCGATCTTCGCTTCGAGGTCGGACTGGGAGAGGCCGGCGAGGGCTTTGTTCTTGTTTTTGGGCTTGCTCTTGGGCTTCGGTTTCTGCGCCTGCTTTTCGGGTTTGGGATTGGCGGGCGCGGGTTGAGGTGTGACAGCGTCACCGTTGGAAGCGGGTGGGGTCTTGGCCTGTTCGCGTTGGTAGTCGGAGTAGG
Source organism: Planctomycetota bacterium (assembly GCA_038749105.1). GTDB lineage: Bacteria > Planctomycetota > Phycisphaerae > Phycisphaerales > Phycisphaeraceae > JBCCOW01. Next base: position 1,332 of record JBCDIM010000105.1, on the reverse strand, counting down.
TGCCTTGGAAGTGGGTGGCCTGACCGTTGCCGTCGAAGATGATGAGCTGGTCGACGAGGTGGTCGAGGAGCATGCGGTCGTGGGTGATGAGGATCAGGGTGCCCTCGGCGCCGCTGTTGGAGCTGGTGGTGGAGTAGCGCTTCTCGTTGGTGACATACTTCTTGAGCGCTTCTTCGAGGCGCTCGGCGGAGGGGATGTCGAGGTGGTTCGTCGGTTCGTCGAGGACCATGAGGTTGTGGCCCTGGGTCATCAGGCCCGCCAGGACGGCTCGGCTGCGTTCGCCGCCGGAGAGGACAGAGAGGGGTTTGTCCTGGTCGAGGCCGGAGAAGAGGAAGGCCCCCGCGAGGTCGCGGGCCTCCTGCTCGGTCTCGTTGGGGACGAAGCGTTGCAGGTACTCGACGACGGTGCGGGAGGTGTCGAGGTGTTCGTGGGTCTGGGAGAAGTGGCCGACGTCGACCTGGGCCCCGCGCTTGGCTCCCCCGGAAGTGGGTTGCTGTTCTTCCAACAGGCAGCGGATCAGGGTGGACTTGCCAGCGCCGTTGGGGCCGATGACGCCGAGGCGGTCGCCGCGCTTGAGGGCGAGATTGAAGCCATTAAACAGCGGCTTGCCGGGGTACTCGACGGTGAGGTCCTCGGCGGTGACGACCTGGTCGCCGGAGCGGGCCTTGGGCGAGAAGCTGAGCTTCATGGAGTCGAGCTCCATGGGGGCTTCGAGGCCCTGGTCGCGCTTGTAGCGTTCCAGGCGTTTCTCTCGGCCCTGGGCCTGCTTGGCACGCTGCCCGGCCCGGTAGCGGTCGATGAAGGCCTGTTCCTGCTTGATCTTGGTCTGCTGCTTGTCGAAGGCCCGCTGGGCGTCGAGTACGCGGAGGGCGCGGAGCTCACGGAACTTGGCGTAGTTGCCGGGGTATTCGACGAGCTGGCCCATTTCCAGTTCGTAGATCTTGTGGGCAACGCGGTCGAGGAGCCAGCGGTCGTGGGAGATGACGATGACCGCCCCGGGGAAGTCGCGGAGGAACTCTTCGAGCCAGACCCGGCCGGCGATGTCGAGGTGGTTGGTCGGCTCGTCGAGGAGGAGGATGTCGGGCTCGGCGAGGAGGAGCTTGGCGAGGGCGAGCCGGCCTTTTTGGCCGCCGGAGAGGTCGGCGGTCTTGACGTTGAAGACGGCGTCGGGGACGCCGAGGCCGTGGAGGACCTGGTCGATCTTGTGGTCGACGGCGTAGCCGCCGGCGGCGTTGATGCGTTCTTCGAGCTTGGCGTATTGGGCGAGCAGCTTGTCGAGTTCGTCGCCCACGACCAAGCCCATCTTCACAGCGGTGTCTTCGAGCGGTTGGT
>JBCDIM010000104.1:0-8548 GCA_038749105.1 Planctomycetota bacterium | reverse complement strand
CCGAGGCCTACCAGAACGACCCGAACCTGCAGAACCTAATGCTCGACCCGTTCTTCAAGGGTGAATTGCACCGCTGCCAGGCCAACTGGCGCAAGGTCGTCAGCCTCGCCGTCCTCCACGGCGTGCCGACCCCGGCGTTCAGCTCCGCCCTGGCCTACTTCGACGGCTACCGCTCCGCCGTCGTCCCCGCCAACCTCCTCCAGGCCCAGCGCGACTACTTCGGCGCCCACACCTACGAGCGCGTCGACAAGCCCCGCGGCGAGAAATTCCACGTCGACTGGCCCGAACCCCACCGCCCCCAGCTTGATGCCTAGCTTGTGTCGACAAATTCAGTCAATAACGCTTCAATGGCTCTTGCAAATTCGCGGGAGCCATTTTTCTTTGGACAGCGAGGCTGGCCCAGCATGATCGTGCTTATCAACCTGCTCGTCATCATTGTCGTGCTTATGGTGGTCGCGGGGTTTCTATTCGTGCCGTTCGCGTTGCTGTGGTGGGGCTTGATCGCTTGGCGCAAACCGACACGCCGATGGGCTTGGTGGCTCTGTGCATTGCCCGTCTACGGCATCCTCTTTCTCTCGTCCGTCACCGCCGCCTATATGTGGATGACCCGACCCGCCGCTGTCTTCGAGATGACCTTTGGCTTCCCACCGACAAACAGCGTAAGGCAGCTTGAAAGTTCGCAGTTTATCTTGGGCGATAGCGGAGAACGCCACCTGAGATTCCAAGCCGATCCCGCGGTTGGACAGAGAATCGTCGCAAGCCGAACCTGGCAGCGTGTCGATACATTCAACGACCATGATGCCGACGCCCCGAGCTGGTGGCGGCCTTCTTCGGGTCCGTCCGTCGAGCTTTACCAGGCGGAGCTGACCGGTGAACAGTTTGGCACGATTGAGATGGCTTTCTTGTGGTTCGATCCCACGACCGGCGACGTGTGGTACTGGTGGTATGGGATCGACTGATCGACAAGTTGTTTATGCCTTAGCCCCTGCCCTGCAACCCACCCGCCGGTCACCGCAACGCAGTCCTATAGTCCAAACGTTTCAAGGAGAGCCAACATGCCCACCTACGAGTACTTCTGTCCCGACAACGGCCAGTCCCTCGAAGTCATGCACGGCATGACCACCACCCTCAACACCTGGGGCGAGCTCTGCGACCAGGCCGACCTCGACCCCGGCGACACCCCCACTGACACACCCATCGAAAAACTCCTCGGCACCGGCATGGTCCTCTCCAACAGCCGTGCAAACCTCGCCCCGGACCCCGGTGCCGGCCCGATGGGCGGCGGATGCTGCGGTGGTGGCGGATGCGGGTGCGGCTGAAGCTCTTACTCCCGGATTCCGCATACAGTGATTGAGCCTTGGCGAAGCTCCATAGAGCGCAGGGTGATGTTTCGTCGCCCGGGTCGTGTGACACGGCCTTCAGACTCGACCGTCAGTGGGATGCAAGTGCTTACGTCCCGTAAGCACTTCCACACACTGAGCAAGGCGGGCTGGTGCCCGTTAATCCGGACGCCAGCTTTTTGTGGGTCCTCCTCACGGTTCTCGGGCTGGTCACTTTGTTCGTACTGCTTGCGATCTTGCGTCAACGCTTGCAGTCTCATGCGCTGCTGTCTCGGCGGCACGAAAATCACCGCGCGCATCGACGGCGAGCGATGCAGGGCAAGGGCCGAAGCATCGAACAACTCGCCACCGCCCTGGACCTCACCGCCCACCAGCTCCGCATCACCCCCGCGAGCTACCACACCTTCACCATACCTAAACGCCGCGGCGGCCAACGCCAACTCGCCAGCCCCGCCCCCGACCTCAAACGCCTCCAACGCACCATCCTCCGACGCCTGCTCCGCAGGCTCCGCGTCCACCCCGCCGCCACCGGCTTCGAGCCCGGCCTCTCCATCGCCCACAACGCCGCCTTCCACACCGGACAGGCCGTCGTCATCAAGCTCGACCTCAAGGACTTCTTCCCCAGCACCACCGCCGACCGTGTCGATCAATACTTCCGACGCGTCGGCTGGGATGCCGAGGCCGCCGGCCTGCTCACCCAGCTGACCACCCACGACGCTGGCCTTCCGCAGGGCGCGCCCACCAGCCCCCGCCTCGCCAACCTCGTCAACCACGTCCTCGACGCCCAGATCCACCGCTACGTCACCAAGCACCGCGGCACCTACACCCGATACGCCGACGACATCACCGTCAGCTACCCCGAAGACTGGCCCAAGTACGTCCGCGGCACCATTCAGAAAGTCCGACGCATCGCCAAGGCCCACGGCTACACCGTCCACACCCGTGGCAAGCTCCGCGTCCTCCGCCAACATCAGCAGCAACGCGTCACTGGCCTCGTCGTCAACCAGAGTGTCAACCTCCCCCGCCAGAAACGCCGCTGGCTCCGGGCGGTCGAACACCGCCTCCGCACCACCGGCCGTGCCTCCCTCACCCAGCAACAGCTCGACGGCTGGCATGCCCTCCAGGCCATGATCACGAATCAGCGCGATGTCTGAGACGCCCGACGCATCCTTGCGCTAAACTGCTGCCCCGCAACTTAAGGATGCTCTCCATGACCACCCCCTCGATGAACGACTTGCAGCAGGTCATGTCCCACATGGACCTGCCCCGCCTCCAACAGCTCGCCCACGACACCCCACCCCAAGCGATGCCCGTCATGCCCCAAGCGTGGCCCACCGCGGCCGGCCCCGCGCGTGACCCCATGCTCGACCCCCGCATGATGCCCGCTGCCGCGCCCCCCGGCGGCGGCACGATGCGCTACCGCGAGATGACCATCGACGAGATGCTCCTCGAGAACCGCGTCATCTTCCTCGTCGGCGAGATCCACCACGGCTCGGCCATGGGCGTCGTCATGCGGCTGCTCTACCTCCAGAACTCCAAGCCCGGCGTCGATATCAACCTCTACATCAACTCCCCCGGCGGGGCTGTCGATGACACGCTCGCCATGATCGACACGATGCAGTTCATCTCCTCGCCCGTCGCGACCTACTGCATCGGTAAAGCCATGTCCGGCGGGGCCCTCACCCTCGCCGCCGGCGAGAAGGGCAAGCGGTACTGCCTGCCCCACGCGAAGGTCATGATCCATCAGCCCTACGGCGGGATCTACGGCCAGACCACCGATGTCCAGATCCAGGCTGAGGAAATCATCAAGACCAAGAACGAGCTCAACGACATGCTCGCCAAGTTCACGGGCCAGCCCGTCGAGAAGGTCGCCGATGACTCCGAACGCGACAAGTTCTTCAACGCCGAGGAAGCCAAGGCCTACGGCCTCGTCGACGAGGTCGTCGCCGCCACCCCCGACGCCGAGAAAAAAGAGGATTGACATAAAGCCGACACCGGTGGTGTCGGGCCGCGTGACCGCATACCTCATGTCATGCACCACGCACGGCCGGCATACCCGCCGTAACCCTACTGCTGCATCGAGGCAATGAACGCATCCGCCTCGGCGATCGACGCGTTCATCTGCTCGATCAACGCCGCCACGTCGCTCTCGATCTGCACCGCCTTGCCCTCCAGGCTCGCGATCGCCTGCGCGTTGAGGCTGCTCTCCAGGAAGATCACCTGGTTGCTGAACGCCTCGAGCACCGGGGCCATCCGCGCCGCCGCTGCGTCCATCTTCGACTCCAGCGTCGCGTACCGCTGCTTTGAGTCTGACAGCTGCCGCTTCATGATCGCCCGCTGGTCCGCATCGGTGTTCTCTTCGATCCGCGCTTCCCACTCCACGAACAGGTCACCGGCGACCCGCTTGACCTCCGCGATTTCGCCCCGCACGTCCGCCGCCGCGTCCGCCGCGTCTTCGTAGTCCGATCGCAGCTTGTCGTACGCCTGCTTCAGATCCGTGATCTCACCGCCGGTCAGGGCCAGCAGCCGATCCAGTGCCGACGTGAATTCCTCCTTCGCGTCCTGCTGCTCGTCGCGCACGTCCTCGATCGCGTCCACGAGCAGGTCCCGCTTCTCGTTCCCCAGCGCACTCTGGGCCCGGTAATACAGCGATCGACAACCTACGCTCAGCCCAGCCACCACCACCAAACCCGCCAAAAACACGCAACCAATCCATGGCCGTTGATCCATCCCAGGATTCTAACGCCCCGCCGCTTCAGCAACCGTCCGATCGTGACGACCCTAACGACTGTGACGGAGGCTCCGCCTCCACCCACCCCGCCACGAGACCCCGCCATGCCCAGCAAAGCCCGAGCCGCCACGAAGCGTAAGGCCACCCCCAAACGCGCTACCACTGCCAAGCCCGCCGCCCAGCCCGACCCGTCGCCGGAGTCGCTCGAACACCTTGTCGGCGGCGTCCAGGAACGCTTCAGCGACCTCGTTAATTGGCACCAGGCCCAGGCCAAGGAGCTCGAGAACCAGAAGGCCCAGGTCGACAAGGAGCAGGCCGCCCAGCAGCGCAGCCGCGCCGACATCGACAAGCGTCTGACCAGCCTCAAGACCAAAGAGAAGACGCTCGCCGACCGCCAGAAGGCCGCCAACGCCGACCGGAGGGCCCTCAATGCCGACCGTGCCAAGCTGCGTGACGAACAGCAGGCCCTCGACGCCGCCCGCTCCTCGCTCGACACCCAACGCGCCGAGGTGCAGGACCTCGCCGCCGCCCTCGAGGCGGAGCGTGAAGAGCTCAGCGTCCAGTGGGAGACCGCCCACGCCGTCCGTCGGGCCCAGGACCAGCTCTTCGAGATCGTCGAGCAGGAGCGGCAGCGCGTCGATCGCCAGCTCAAGGCCCTGACCACCAGCGACCCCGTTCCCACCGACACCGCCACCCCAGCCCTGACCCTCCGCCACCACGACGTCGACGAAGCGGACGACCCATCCGCCCGACGCGCCGACGCCGCGTGACCGAAACCTCTACCCCGTCGTGCCCCCCCGCGACCACCTCTTTACCATGCGGGCATGACCACGCCTGCACCCCCGGACAGCAGCTCACCCAAGCCCGTCACCCTCCGCACGCTCCGCCAACGCGTTGCCGAAGGCACCCCCATCCCGGTCCTCACCGCATACGACGCCACCACCGCCCACTGGCTCGCCGAGGGCGGCATCGATGTCCTGCTCGTCGGTGACTCCGCCGGCCAGGTCATCCTCGGGCAACCCTCAACGATCCATGCCCCGCTGCCGTTCCTCGTCGAGATCACCGCAGCGGTCAAACGCGGCGCGCCTCACGCCTTCGTCATCGGTGACCTGCCCTTTGGCTCTTACCAGGAGTCCACTGCTCAAGCGATCCGCAACGCCACCAAGTTCCTTACCCGGGGCCGAGCCGACGCCGTGAAGCTTGAGATCGGCCCCGGCCAGGTCGAAGCCCTCCACGCCCTCGCCGAGGCCGGCATCCCAGTCATCGCCCACGTGGGCTTCAAGCCGCAGCACACCCAGATGACCGGCACACCGACTGTGGCTGGCAAGACCCCCGCCGACCGCGACAAGCTCGTTACCCTCGCCCAGCAGTGCCAGGCCGCCGGGGCTGTCATGCTCCTGCTCGAGGCCACCACCGCCGAGGCCGCCCAGGCCGTCCTCGACGCCACCCAGATCCCCGTCATCGGCTGCGGTGCCGGCCCCAACTGCCACGGCCACGTCGTTGTCCTCCACGACCTCCTGGGCCTCTCCCCCAAACAGCCCGCGTTCGCCCCGCCGTTTACCGACGGCGGCCCCCGCCTCGCCAAGCTCGCCGCTCAGTGGCACCACCACATCACGGCCCGCGAGTACCTCGCCGACGGCGGCCCCTACCACATGGCCTGATGCTCCCATTTCGCCCGGGCCAGCCACCTGGGGCCGCGCCGCTCAACGCCTTGATTCACATCGGCGTCTTCACACCTATCGCCCGTAACGCACACCACCCCGCCCACCCCTCGTAGACCGCAAACCCGCCGCCCACCGCCGCACCAATGGCTACCGCCCAGCCCCACGCGGGCATGACTGCTGTCAACACCAAGACCGCAACGACAATCGCCCCCACCAGGCTGACAAGACCCGTGACGAGGCGAACCGCCCGCCCCTTCGCATCAATATTGCAAGCCGGCATCGCCACCCCCCGATACATCACACCTCGAAGATCGAACGTCGGACATCAAGCTCACTCCGCCTCTACCCGGAGCACCTGGCTGAGCTCCTGAGTCGTCACCTCACGCTCCACCGTGACGCCGTTCGGCAGCTTCAGCTCCGACACCATCCGCGTGGAAGACTGCTCGTTCCGGGCCACCACCTCACGCCGATCCAGATCGAAATACACCTCCGACGACACCTCGGGATCCACAAACCGGGCCTTGACCGCCGGAGCGTTCTTGGGCAGCTCATCCCGCTTCACTTCAACCTCCAGCCCTGTCCGGGTTTCCAGTGTCGCCACCGGCACACCGCCCATTAACCCCAGCCCGACCACGCTCGTCTCCACCGTTGTCTGCACATCCGACGGGATCCTCGGGAACACCGGCTCACCCTCCCACAAGTCTTCCTGTTCCCAGGAATCCCCGACCACCAACGCTTCGGGTGCGCCAGGCAACACGGCCAGCTCGGAGACCATCCGCATGAAGTCTCGCTCGCTCGGGATCAGCTCCGCGTTCTCCGCTGACTTCTTCATCGCGTCCAGCCCATCGACCGACGCGATCGTCCCGTCCGCGTTGACCTCTACCGTCACCGCTTTGCCGACCACCGACCCGACCAGGTCCTGCATCGGGCCGTCCCCCTTCTTCATCCCGTCCCCTGCGCCTCCCGCCATCTCGAAGTCTTCACCGCCCGCCCGGCCGGTCCGCTCCAACCGCAGCGCCTCAAACGTGAACAGACACACCGCCGAACCGTCCGCCTTGACCTCTTCGACCACCCAGCTCAGCCGCCCCTCCGTGCGCACCTCAAACGACACCTCCCGCTCCTCACCATTGAACCGCAGCACCTCCTCCCGCGTGCGCTCCGACCACGACTCATACACCGCCCGCTGCCCCTCCACCCACGCCGGCCGAACCGACACCGTCTGCTCCTCCTCGGCTGCAAGCTCACCGGCCCAGCCCAATATCAGCAGCCCCACCGCTAACCAGCACGCAGCCTGTGTTATTCGCATGACCAGATCATAACCCTGCCCGACACAGACCCGCTAACGCCCCAGCGCCATCCGCCACAGCCCATCCGGGTTCTCGCCCCGCCACGCCAGCCAACGCAGCTCGCGGACCCGCCAGCCGTCCGCGTCGCTGTACACCCAGTTCATCCGCCAACGCGTGGTCCCGACCGGCTGGCCCCCCGCCGTGACCCGGACGTCGATCTCCAGCGCCGCCCCCTGCGCCCCGCCCGCCGCCATCACCACCGGCGGCACCACCCGGTACGACAACTCATCGATTGTCACCCCCTGCAGTCGGTCCCGCACTTCCACCCATGTCACCTGTACCGCCCCCTGCGAGTCCGTCGCCACCAATCCCGGCGCCACATACCCCTCCATCCCGTCCACACCCAGCACCCGACCCTCGCCCGCCGCGACTAAAAACCCGTCCACCGCCACCAAGAGCTTCTCACCCCGCGTCTCCACGAAGTGCCCCAGCAGCCCCGCTCCTGCACCCAACAGCAGCACCACCCAGCTCGCAATCACCAGCCCCCGGCTCTCCCGCCGCCGACCCAGCACCCGCAGCACCGCCCACAGCACCACGCACCCCACCATCACCGGCCACGGGTTCTCCAACACATATTGCTCGAACGTCCGCATCACCCCACTCTACGCCCTCGACGACGCTGCGGTTTAGCCGTGCGGCTTGCGAGCGATCCCCCATGCCAACCCCTTTTCACCCATCACCGCCACCACACCCGATAACCACCGGGTATGCCGTCTGACCCCATCATCCTCCAGCGCAACCTCGCCGCGGTCCGCCGCTTCCACCCCGCCCTCGCCGACCGCCTCGACGCCGCGACGCCAACCCCCGAGACCGAACTCGCGTTCACTGCCTCCAAGGCCGGCCCGCTCACCGCCACATTCACCCATCACGAATCGTCGCGTCCCCTCGCTCTCGCCTCCCGCTACGACCCGCTCGGCGAAGCCCAGAAGACCATTGACGCCATCGACTTCACCAAGGCCGCCGCTGTCGCCTGCCTCGGCCTAGGCCTCGGCTACCACGCCGCCGCGGCCTTCAAGCGCCTCCACAAGCACAACGCCCTGGGCCTGCTCATCGCCTTCGAGCCGCACCTGCCCCACCTCAAGGCCGTCCTCACCCACCTCGATCACAGCAGCTGGCTCGCCCACCCCCACACGATCCTCGCCGACCCCGAGACCGACCGCGCCACGCTCTTCGGGCGGGCCGAGTCCTTCTCCTCCCTGATCACCCAGGGCACCCACCTGCTGCCCCACGCCGCCGCCCGCCGGCTGTCCTCCGACGCCGGGGAGTCCATCGACCGCTTCGCTACCCACGTCCAGGACCTCACCGCCTTCTGCCGCACCAACGTCGCGACCGCCCTGGTCAACTCGGCCCGCACCTGCCGGAACCTCGCCCACAACCTCCCCCTCTACGCCGCCGGGGCCCCCCCCGCCCCCCGCCCCGCCCGCCGCCCACCACGCCGCGGCCCCGCCCCCCCCCCCGGGGCGCGGG
>JBCDIM010000103.1:0-8847 GCA_038749105.1 Planctomycetota bacterium | reverse complement strand
GCCATGAAGGACTCGTACTGGTTGTGGATGGGCCAGCGGCCGGAGATGACCGAGCGGGTGAGCAGGCCGGCGAGCTGGGTGAGCATGCCGAGCCCGAGGAGGGCGACGCCGAACCCGATGGCGAGGCGACGGCCGGTCGAGGCGGCGAGGATCATGCAGACGGCCGCCCCGGCGAAGAGCAGCCAGCCCATGGCGTAGCGGCCCGTGCGGTTGTACATGACCTCGACGCTGCGGCGGGTCTGCTCGGGGTAGGTCTCGGGGTTGATCAGCGGCAGGGCGGCGGCGAGCTCTGCGGCAGCAGCGTTGACGGCGGTGGCATCGGAAGCGAGCCAGGCGTCGCGGAGGGCGAAGAAAGCCCCGGCGGCTTTGACGGCTGCGTCGGAATTGGCGGCGGAGAAGACCGCAGGGAGCTGATTAGAGTCTCCGTTAGGGAGTGTGACGTCAGTAAGAGACTCGATGTGAGCCCAGGTCTCGGAGCCTTCGGGGGGGCTGACGAGGTTGAAGCGTTGGGCGGTGTCGCGCATCGCGGTGTAGGCGAGCCAGACCTCGCCCTTGGCGTTGGCTTCGCGGAGGTCACCGGTCTCGCTGCGGAGGTTGGCGAGGACCTGGGGGCTCAGGAGCATGGCGGGCGACAGCCGGCCGCGGACCTTCCAGAGCTCTTGTTCTTCCGGCGGGAGGTGGGCGATGAGCTGACGCCGGAGCGGGAGCGACTCGACGTAGACCAGCGGCTTGCTGTGGAGGTACGAGTCGTGGTGGGTGGGGTCGCGGAAGGCGACGTCGAAGAAGGCGAAGAGGTGGTCGTACTTGTAGATCTGGCGTTGGCCGGGAGGGAGCTTGGCGTCGACGGCGACGATGTCGCGGAGGTGGGTGCGTCCGTTGAACCGGGCGACGTGCTCACGGGCGAGGGTGTCGAGGGTCTTGACCCGGCCGTCGTCGAACACGGCAAGCGCAGCGAGGGGTTCTAGGTCGAGGGCCTGGTGGAAGGCCTGGTGCTCGGTGCGGTCGATGGGCTTGGCGGGGTATTGGGGCGCGGCGTGGGTGGCGGGGGCTTCGATGGGGCCGGCGACGGGGGCCTCGTTGTAATTGCCGGCGATGTCCTGGCGGGCCTGGGCGAGCGCGGGGGGTGTAGTCAGCAGGCCGAGGAGGGCGGTGATCGTGAGGAGGATGGTGGGGGTGGGGATACGCATGGTGTGCGGGGTTGAGTTGGGGGACGTGGGTGGCGTGGTATCAAGGCATCCGGTCCGCCGCGTGCCCCCGGGCAAAGCCTGGGGCTAATTGGGCGGGTCAGACGAGTTCGGGGGTGCGTGGGACCTCTTCGCGGTCTGGTGCCGAGGCTTCAGAAGTTGGGACGTTGTCGGCGGCTTGTCGTTGCAGGGCGTTGGCGACCTTTTGGCGGGCGCGGCGTTTGAGGAGCCAGGGCTTGACGTAGAAGGCGTAGGGGATGCCGGCGAAGGTGAGGACGGCGCCGAGGGCGATGATGCGGACGCCGACGTTGTTGGAGATGCCCACGACGGAGAAGCGGTGCTTGTTGACGTACCGGCCGCGGTCGTTGGTCATGGCCTTCTCGGCCTCGGACATCTCGGGGTCGCCGGGGTCCCAGGAGACCTGGCTGATCTTGATCCGGCCCATGTGGAAGGGGGCGTGCTCGGGGGAGAACATGATGGGGTTGTTCATGTGGGTGCGGAGGACGCGGGGACGGCCGAGGCTGCCGTCCTCGCCGATCTCGGTGATGAGCAGGTCAGAGGCGAAGTCGCGGGGCTGATCGGAGCCGGGGTAGGGCGTCATCTCGAAGTCTTGGAGCGAGATGGTGAAGGGCAGCTCGTAGCGGTCTCGGCTGAGGGTGAGGGTGAGCTCGCCGAGGCCGGGCAGGTTGACAGCCTGGGGCGACTGGTCGGAGTCGGGGTAGGTGTGGTAGCGGAGCAAACGTTCGGCCCGGGCCTCGACGGTCTTGCCGTCGGCGGCGAGTTTCTCGATGACGACGGGGACGACGGCGTGCGTGAAGTTGCCCTCTTCCTTGGGGTCGCGCGCGAGCTTGGGGACGGGCTGGGGCTGGAAGCCTTCGAGGGCGAAGTCGGCGCGCTCGGTGATGTGCATCCAGGGCATACCGTCGCTGCCGGTCTCACCCACGTTGGGCAGGGGGAACTTGGACTCCTGCAGCGGCCCGGTGGTGGGCGGCAGGCCCTTGCCGCGGAGCATGAGCTGGAGTTCGTCGGCCGAGTTATTGACGGGGATGAGTCGGTAGGTCAGGACGGCGTCGTCGATGAAGGTCAGCCGGATGTCGAGGTCGATGGCGTCCTGGCGTTGTCCCATGGGGCCGACGTTTTCGCCATCGGCGGGGAGGAAGTCGGTGTGGAGTTCGGGGTAGCGGTGGAAGACGTGTCGGCGGATGTCTTTGCCGTTGCCGGTGATGTGGACGAGGGTGTAGGTGTCCTGGGCGTTCTGGTAGCCGTCGGTGACGAAGGGGAGCTGATAGGGGCCGATGCTTTCGATGTTGAGGGTGTAGCCGGTGCCTTCGGGGGTGAGGGTCTGGCCGGGGGTGATGGGGTAGACCTGTCGGAAGCCGGTGGCGGGGATGTCGACGATGAGGCCGTGCGGCCCGAGGAAGGTCTCGTTGAGGTCGCGTCGGCGCTGCGGGGTTAGGCCGGGCAGGAGCTCAACGATGGCGTCCCCGGCGGCGATGACGCGTCGGTCGGGCACGCCGGCGAGGAGGGTCTGGGCCTCGCCATGGGCGTGGTGGATATCACCGACGGCCATGCGGACGCCGGGGGCGAGGCCCGCGGTCTGCCCGGCCCGGACGGCCGCGGTGTCGGAGAGGTCGATGAGCTTGGCGGTCATCTCGGCGTATGCGAAGAAGCCGACGATACTGACGCGGAGGCGGTCGGTGTAGCGTTGGGAGAAGCCGGGCGTCTCGTGGATCGGGATGTCGAGCTCGCCGAGGGTGTAGTCGTTGTAGCGGGGGAGCTTGCCCTTGAGGGGGATGGGGGTAGCGGGCTGGCCGTTGAGGCTGAGGTAGAGGGCCGGGTCGTTGCGGTCGTAGAAGTACTGCGTGAAGGATTGGCCGGGCCCGGCGAGGTCTTGGCGGACGAGGAACATGTCGCCCTCGAGCTTGAACTGGCCGTAGAGCAGCGAGCCCAGGGCCATGATGACGATGCCGGAGTGGATGGTGAGCACGCCGGCGCGGGGCAGGTCGAAGGGGATACGGCGGATGGTCGCCCAGACCATGTTGATCACGAAGAGGATCAGCAGCAGCCGCATGGGCCACCACGAATAGAACTCGAGCTCGGTCATCTCGATGCCCGGCAGGCGGTAGATGACGGTGGCGCGGTGCTCGGCGAAGGGCTCGAAGTCGGCGGCCCAGGCTTTGGCGTGACGCGAACACCAGACGGTGAGCGTGCCCGCGGCGGCGAGGAGTGGCAGGCTCAACGCGAGCCACTTCCAGGTGGGCCACGGGCTGTTGTGGTGGGCGAGTCGTTTGCGGAAGGCGTGCAGCCCGAGCCCGACCGGGCCGACGAGGCACGCGGCGATGACGGCATAGCCGACGCCGAGCCCGATCATGTAGATGGGCACCGAGGCGAAGAGGCCGTAGACGCAGATGATCGAGAGGAGGATGACCGCCAGGGTGATGGACGAGAACGCACGGGTCAGCCAGCGCAGCGGGGCGGGCAGTGCGAGGTCGGCTTCCTTGACGCGTCGGTACTTGGCACTCATGGCGTGATGGCCGGCTGAACCGGGCCTGATAGCTGCCCCCCGGATGACCCCCGAAAACGTTCATCCGGTCTGTTTGGAGGCGTTCGAAAGTATAGACCGGCGGGCGTGTTCCGAGGGGGCGAACGGGGCGATTTCGCGGGGCTTTGCGTGGCCGTTACAGTGGCGGGATGCCGTCTGGGAATCACCTGATCTTGGGGCTCGCGTTGGCGGGTGCGGGGGGGGCTGGGACGCTGGCCCGGTACGGGATCGACGTGCTCTCGCAGAGTGCGGCGGCGAAGCGCCTTGTGCTGGGGACGCTGCTGGTGAACCTGGTGGGGTCTTTGCTGTACGGGCTGGTGTTCGGGTTGTTCGAAGCACGGTCGCACTGGCCCGAGCCGGTGAAGCTGGTGCTGCTGACGGGGTTCATGGGGGCGTTCACGACGTTCTCAACCTACGCGTTCCAGGCGGTGACGCACGCCCGGGGCGGGCAGTGGCTGAACACGGCGCTGCACGTGCTGGCCCACAACGCGGGGGCGCTGGCGTTGGCGCTGCTGGGGTACGCGGTGGCGAAGCACCTGCTGAGCCCGGCGGGGGCTTGATGAAGCCGCGGATCTCAATCCGCGGGCCGGGCCAAGGGGGCCGCAGCGCCGCCCGCGGGTTCACACCCGCGGCTCCATCCGCCAGCTTGCCAAATACGCCTTAATCCGCCATACTCCCCGATCCCACGCAGGGCGACCGCCGCCCTGAACTTCTTCCCCCTGCGACGTCGTAGCCACGGCCGAGCACGAACGAGGGCCCGCCGGGAAACCGCCGGGTACACCCATCATGGCCAACTACACCGGCCCCAAGGTCAAGCTCTCCCGCCGCGTTGGCGTCCCCATCGCCGACATCCCCAAGCACACCACCAAGCGCCAGCTCAACCCCCCGGGTATGCACGGCTTCCGCGGCCGACGCCTCCGCGACTACGGCGTCCGCCTCAACGAAAAACAGAAACTCCGCTTCCACTACAACGTGATGGAGAAGCAGTTCCGCCTCACCGTCAAGGAAGCCAACCGCCAGAAGGGCAACACCGGCGACAACCTGCTCCGCCTCCTCGAGCAGCGCCTCGACAACGTCATCCGCCGCCTCGGATTCGCCCGCACCATCTGGGCCGCCCGCCAGCTCGTCGCCCACGGCCACATCCAGGTCAACGGCAAGAAGGTCGACCGCCCCTCCTACCAGATCAAGGTTGGCGACACCCTCACCATCAAGAAGGACAAGGTCAAGAACCTCGTCCGCGAGTCCCTCGAATCCCTCGCCGGCCTCGAAGTCCCCGGCTGGCTGAGCTTCGATCCGTCCACGCTGACCGCGTCGATCGTGTCGGTCCCCACGCCCGACCAGGTGCCGTTCGACGTGAACATGAACCTGATCATCGAATACTACCGCTAAGGATTTCGGCTCCGCCGATTGCAATTGAACTACGAAAACGCCTCGGCTCAAAGGTCGGGGTGTTTTTGTTGGCCGCCTTATCCCTATACACTGAAGCGATGCAAATACGTGACGTTGTTGTGTTGGTCGGGATGTTTTGCGCATTCGGGCTGGGTGCCTCTGTGTTGCTTTCGTGTGGTAGCGATACGCCAGATCATTCAAGCGACAGGCAAAGTTCTTCGGATCAGCTATCAACAGCTGAGAAGTTTCAGATGCTCAATGCCACCCAACTGCGTGGGCTTCATATGGCGATGATCATCTATTCCCGGAACAACAACGGATACTTCCCTGGGATTGATTCGCAGGGCAATGTCGTTGAGGCTGCACTTTCGAAGCGGTTTGAACTACTGCTCAATGGAAATTTCATTGATCCGGACTATCTGGTCAACCCCGCAGACTCCGGCGTACAGCAAGCGTCTGGTGGCGATGCGGGATTTGTTTTGAGCAAGTTAAATCATTCGTACGCTGGCTTGGACCTTTCACAGTCTGGAGCTAGAACCGCTGCATGGAGCGAGACTAATGATACATATCAAGTTGTGCTTTCTGATCGCAATACAGGTCCTAATGCAGGCAGTGGTGTTCGGAGTGTTTGGACGCAAGCCCCCGGAGTGTGGGAGGGGACCGTAGTTAGGAACGATGGCAGCGTCAGGTACGAGCAGACCCATCGCTTGGATACGGAGTACGCCGAGTATTCGATAAGCACACTGTTTGGTCAGACCGCCAGGATGCCGAGTCAACGTTACACGATTGCAAGTGACAACCTCTTCGAGGCGGTGGGGCCGCACGACGCGTGGTTGGTGCATGATTGACCACTGGTTCGCTGAGGCCAACACCTTGTCAACCGGCAGCGGTCGTTGGAAGCTCCGATTCGCGGAATGCGTTCATGCTGGGTTGGAGTAAGCTGAAGCCATGCGACGGAATGATGTGATCGCCCTGATCGCTATCGTGATTGTGGGCGGAGCTTTGGTGGTCCTGGTTCTTCCGCTTCTCGGCGATCGCCGTGGGCCCACGCCGCGGTTCGTCACCAACAACACGCAGCTCCGCGGGATCCACCAGAGCATGGTGATCTACGCGCTGGGCAACAAGGGCCACTTCCCAGGGCTGGACTCTGCCGGCGTGCTGTCTGATCCGACGATGTCGCGCCGGCTAGCCATCCTGCTCGACACCAACGCGTTCACTCCCGACTACATCATCAACCCTTTAGATGACCACCTCACCGAAGCGATCGACTACGGGTCGGGCTATGTGGTGAGCATCTACAACCACTCGTTCGCGGGGCTGGACATCCGTACGAGTGGGCGTCGCCGGTCGGCATGGAGCGAGACGCTTTCTCGACAGGAGATTGTTCTGAGTGATCGCAACACGGGGCCGGACCCCCACGCCAATGTGGAGAGTGTCTGGTCAGGAAGCCCGGGCGTCTGGTCGGGTTCGATCGCATGGAACGACAACAGCACCCGGTATGAAGAGTCTCATATCCAGGCCACGGACTACTCGGGCCGGTCTCCGTACCTCACAAGTGCCGCCACAGCGCCAAGCCCGTATGCGTTTCCGAGCGACAACCTGTTTGAGGCGGCGGGGCCGCACGACGCGTGGATGGTGCACGATTGATTTCGTGGCTGTGATGGACTGTGCGGTGGAAGCCGGAGGCCTACGGCGTCTGGGGCGGACGCTGTCCGTGTCCGTCTACGGGTGCTCGGCAACGCGTGGTCGCTCGATCCGATGCCAGCGCCGCCGCTTCAATCCGTTAGGGGTCTCATTGTTGACCGTGTTACGCTCCGTCAATGCGGCGGAACGATGTTATTGCCTTGATCGTGATCCTGTGTGTGGTGAGTCTGTTAGCCGTGATCGTCCTGCCGGTGCTGACCGCGCCGCGTGTGCAAGGGTGGCAACCCACGAACTCGACGCAGTTGCGGGGCATTCATCAGGGCATGGTGGTCTATGCCCAGAGCAACAAGGGGAATTACCCCGGGATTGATGCGAGCGGGGCGGTGGTTGAGCCCACGCTGTCCGGCCAGTTTGCGGTGTTGCTCGACGCCGGCTCGCTGCCGCCCGACTACCTGATCAACCCCGCCGACCGTCATCCGATCGAGGCGGTCGATCCCGGTTCGGGCTACGCCGTGACGACCGCCAATCACTCTTATGCGGGGCTCGATCTGACGGTGCCGGGCGGGCGGGTGCACGCGTGGTCGGAGACGCTGGACACACATGAGGTGGTGCTGGGCGATCGCAACACGGGGGCCGACGCGCACTCCGATACCCGCAGCGTGTGGAGCGCCCGCTCGGGTGGTTGGGAGGGGATGGTCGTGTGGAACGACAACAGCACGTCGTACGAGCTCACGCATCTGGTGGACACGGGGTACTTCGTGCCGCTGTCCAGTCCGGGGGCGATGGCGGGGGGCCGCCATTGGAACAACAGCGACAATCTGTTCGAGGCGGCGGGTGCGCACGACGCGTGGTTGGTGCATGATTGAGGCGGTGGGCGGGTGCGGTGGGTGGGCGAGGTGGGTGGGGCGGAGCGGTCGGTAAGATGTCGAGATGAAACGCAACGACGTGCTGGTGCTGATTGTGATCGGGTGTCTCTTGGCGATCGGGGCGATGATCATCCTCCCGTCGCTCCGCGAATCACAGGTACGCCGGACCCCACGGCACCTGGTCAACCAGACACAGCTCCGGGGGATCCATCAGGCGATGGTGATCTATGCGCAGGGCAACAAGGACTATTTCCCTGGGCTCGACAGCTCTGGCGCGGTGGTTGCGTCGGCGGTCTCCGAGCGGTTTGCACTGCTGCTGGATGCCAACTCGTTTACCCCTGAATACCTGATCAATCCGGTGGAGGCATCGATGGCCGAGGCGTTAGACGTCGGTTCGGGTTACGTGGTGACTCCGGCGAATCATTCGTACGCAGGCCTGGAACTGAGGACACCGGGCGGCCGGGTCAATGCGTGGTCGGTGACGATGAGCTACGAAGAGGCCGTGCTGTCGGACCGCAATACCGGTGTGGATGCGACAGCGAACGTTCAGAGCGTGTGGACGGCAGCGCCCGGCGACTGGCAGGGCAGCGTCTTGCGGAACGATAACAGCACGATGTTCAAGAAGACGCACGTGGTCGAGACCGCGTATACCGAGCCGTCATCGGTGCCCGCGACCACGCCGGGTACCCGGCGCGAGCATACGAGCGATAACCTGTTCGAGGCGGCGGGTGCGCACGACGCGTGGTTGGTGCACGATTGAATGGGTGTGTAGCCGGAGCGCCCCAGGTCCCCGCGGGTGTAAGCGGGAAGCTTCGCGTCACCCGCTACACGGTTTGGATTCGTCCGTAGCGTAGGTGAGGGTCAGCGCACGTCTTCGGTGGGCTTTTCGGGTACGCCGACGATGCTGTAGCCGCAGTCGACATGGATCGTCTCGCCGGTGACCCCGGAAGAAAGATCGGATAGGAGGTAGACCGCGGTGTCGCCGACCTCTTCGCCGGTGTTGCAGCGCTTCATGGAGGAGGCGTATTCCTGGAACTTGATCATGTCCTCGATGCCGCCGACGCCGGAGCCGGCGAGGGTCTTGAAGGGGCCGGCGGAGATGCAGTTGACGCGGATGTCTTTGCTGCCGAGCTCGAAGGCGAGGTAGCGGGTGGTGTGTTCGAGGCAGGCCTTGGCGACGCCCATGACGTTGTAGCCGGGGGTGACTTTTTCGCCGCCGTAG
>JBCDIM010000102.1:0-8978 GCA_038749105.1 Planctomycetota bacterium | reverse complement strand
GCGGAGCGCGAGCTTGACGGGGTCTTCGAAGGCGGGGACGACGTAGCGGTCGTCGACCTCCATCTGGCGGGCGAACTCGTGGATGAAGCGATCGGCGTCTTCGTGGGTGCAGCCGTCGTCGCGGGTCTCGTCGCCGATGAGGGCGTCGTCTTCCCAGATGGGGACGCCGTCGCGGCGCCAGTAGAGCCCGATGGCCCAGCGGGGGAGTTGTTCGCCGGGGTACCACTTGCCCTGGCCGTAGTGCAGGAGGCCGCCGGGGGCGAAGTGCTGGCGGAGGCGACGGATCAGGGCGTCGGACTTGGGCTTCTTGGTCGGGCCGACGGCGCCGGTGTTCCACTCCTCGCCCTCCTGGTCTTCGATGGAGACGAAGGTGGGCTCGCCGCCCATGCTGAGGCGGACGTCGTTGTCGGTGAGACGTTGGTCGACGGCCTGGCCGAGCTCCTCGATCGACTGCCACTGGCCGGGGGAGTAGGGCTTGGTGACGCGGGGGTCTTCGTGGATCCGCGTGACGGTCATGGCGACGTTGAAGTCGACCTTGCTGGCGCTGACCGCGCCCTCGATGGGCGCGGCGTGGCTGGCGTCGGCGCCGGTCGCCAATGGGATGTGGCCCTCGCCGCACATGAGCCCGCTGGTGGCGTCGAGCCCGACCCAGCCGGCGCCGGGGAGGTAGACCTCGCACCAGGCGTGGAGGTCGCAGACGTCTTGCGCAACGCCGGCCGGTGCGTCGGGGTCGATCGGTTTGATGTCGGGCTGGAGCTGGATGGAGTAGCCCGAGACGAAGCGGGCGGCGATCCCGCAGCGGCGGAAGAGGTGGACCAGCAGCCAGGCGAAGTCGCGGCAGCTGCCGACGCCGACCTTCAGCAGGCGCTCGGGGGTGTAGACGCCCGGCGACATGCGGATGGTGTAGTCGAGGCTCTGGTTCACCAGCTGGTTGACCGACACGATGAAGTCGTTGGTCTGGGCGGGCGAGCGGTCGATCGACTCGAACAGTGCGCGGAAGCGTTGGCCCATGGCCTGCTTGGCGAGGTAGGGCCGGAGTGACTTCTTGAGCGCCGGGCTGTACTCGAAGGGGTACTCCTGGGCGTCCTCTTCGAGGAAGAAGTCGAACGGGTTGATCACCGTCATGTCGGCGACGAGGTCGACCTCGATGCCGAACTGGTTGACGGGCTTCGGGAACACGAGGCGGGCGAGCTGGTTGCTCTGCGGGTCCTGCTGCCAGTTGATGAAGTGGTCGGTGGGCTGGACCTTGAGGGAGTAGCTGATGATGGGGGTGCGGCAGTGCGGCGCGGGGCGCAGCCGGACGACCTGCGGCCCGAGGGAGACGGGGCGGTCGTAGTGGTATTCGGTGAGGTGGTTCAGGGCGACGCGGATGGTCACGGCGGTCTCGTACTCCCGGCCGATCCGTCTGGCAGCAGGCCAGGCGTGGGGTGGGGCGGGGCTTGGGTGGGTGAGGCGGGTGTGCAGGCGATGGGGGCGGGTGGCCGGCGGTAATTTACAGGACGAGGGGCGGGGTTGGAACCCGCGTGGTCGCGGTTTCGGCGGTAAGGTGACGAGTTGCATTCGGCCGGCGGTGTGGGCGTCTCTGGCTCGCAACAAGGATCAAGACCCATGAAGATTCGGATGGATCGTGTCGGTGCGGCGGTGTGCGGGCTGATCGGTGTGCTGGTGACGGCTGTGGGGTGGGGGCCGTCGGCCTCGGCGGAGCTGGCGGTGTCGCGGCTGATCGCCGACCACATGGTGGTGCAGCGGTCGGCGGCCGTGCCGGTGTGGGGCGAGGCGGCGGCGGGGGCGCGGGTGACGGTCGAGGCGAGCTGGGGCCAGCGCGGCTCGGCGACGGCGGGGGAGGACGGGCGGTGGCAGGTGGTGATCCAGACACCGGGCGCGACGTCGGAGCCGCAGAAGCTCGAGATCATGGCCGACGGGGAAGACGAGGCGTTGGTGATCCGCGACGTGCTGGTCGGGGATGTGTGGGTGGCGTCGGGGCAGTCGAATATGCAGTGGCGGATTCGGCAGTCGTTTCATGCCGGCGAAGAGATGGATGTGCCGGGCGTGCGGATGACGACGATATCGCCGTGGCGGACGCAGACGCCGCGTACGGAGGTGGGCAGCCTGCAGCCTTGGGCGGTGAGCACGCCGGAGTCGGTGCGGGGTTTTTCGGCGGTGGCGTTTTACTTTGCCCGTGAGGTGCATCAGGCGACGGGGGTGCCGATCGGGGTGATCAGTGCGAGCTGGGGGGGGCGACGGATCGAGCCGTTCACACCGCCGGTGGGTTTCGAGCGGGTGCCGGCGATGGCGGCGCACGCGGCGTACCTGCGGGGGGGCTTTGCGTCGTCGCCGGAGGGGCAGGCGTGGTACGCGGAGCGGATGGCGGCGATGGAGGCGTGGCTGGTGGAAGCGCGTGTGGCGGTGGCGGAGCAGCGTGAGCCGCGGCCCTCGCCGAGCGTGCCGCTTTTGGAGACGGCGTTTGGTCGGCCGACGCGGATCTACAACGCGATGATTGCGCCGCTGACGCGGGTGCCGGTGGCGGGGGTGATCTGGTACCAGGGCGAGTCGAACGCCGGGGACGGGTTGGGGTATACGCCGATGATGGAGGCCCTGGTCGCGGGCTGGCGGGCGAGCTGGGGGCGGGAGGATCTGCCGTTCTATTTCGTGCAGCTGGCGGGGTTCGGAGAGGTGACGGGTCAGGCCTGGGACGGGGCCGGGTTTGCCGCGGTGCGGGAGGCGCAGCGGCGAGCGCTGTCGATCCCGCGGACGGGGATGGCGGTGGCGATGGACGTGGGTGATCCGGGTGACATCCACCCGAAGAACAAGCTGGACGTGGGGCGTCGGCTGACGCGGTGGGCGTTGGCGGATGCGTACGGGAAGCAGGACGTGGTGGCGTCGGGGCCGTTGTACCGGTCGGTGCGGTTTGAGGACGGCCGGGCGATCGTGTCGTTCGATTACGTGGGGGGTGGGTTGATGGCGGCGAGCAAGCAGGGCATGGAGCCGCCGGTGGAAACGCCGGGTGAAGCCCTTCGGCACTTTGGGATCAAGGGGATGGACGGCGTCTGGCACGGGGCGGAGGCGGAGGTGCGGGGGGATGAGGTGGTGGTGTGGTCGGACGTGGTGCCCGAGCCGGTGGCGGTGCGGTTTGCATATACGCGATCAGTGGAAGCGTTCAACTTCTACAACCGGGCGGGGCTGCCGGCATCGCCGTTCACGACGGAGCCGTAGCGGGGCGGTGCTTGCGCGAGAGCGTGCGACGCGACGGCCGGTGCGACACGCCCCGGCTCGCCGGTGACGGGGTTGCGTCGGGAGGGGGATGCCGCATAATCCGCGCATGGAATCAGCCGACGACGCGGCGGCGAGTGGGGTGCGGGGGATGGGTCGGCCGCTATTGCTGTTGCTGGTGATCCACTTGCTGGTGTGGACGGTGGTGCCGGCGGTGGTGAATCAGAACCTGCCGTTGGATGTGGTGGAGGCGATCGCGTGGGGGGCGGAGTGGGAGTGGGGGTACGACAAGCACCCGCCGCTGAGCGGGTGGATGGCGGCTGGTGCGGGCTGGGTGGGGCGGGCGGTGGCGGATGCGACCGGGCTGGGGACCGGGGATTGGGCGCTGTATCTGCTCAGTCAGGTGTGCGTGGTGGCGGCGATGTTGGGCGTGTATCTGTTGGGGCGAGAGACGCTGGGGGCTGGGGGCGGGGGGCGGCGTGCGGTGCTGGCGGTGCTGCTGATGCAGGGGGTGACGTACCACCACTTCACGAGCCCGGAGTTCAACGTCAATGTCGCGCAGCTGCCGTTCTGGGCGTTCGCGTTCTACCTGTACTGGCTCGCACTGCGGGACGACCGGCTGTGGCAGTGGGGCGGGATCGGGCTGTGCGTGGGGCTGGCGGTGCTGAGCAAGTATCTCGGCGGGCTGATTGTGTTCCCGCTGCTGCTGTTCCCGCTGGTGAGCCGGGAGCACCGGTGGGTGTTGCGGAAGCCGGGGATGTATGTGTCGGCGGGGGTGTGCTTGTTGGTGGTGCTGCCGCACCTGTGGTGGGCGAGCCAGAACCAGTGGATGACGTTGACGTACGGGCTGGACCGGGCGGGGGCGGACGAGCCGTGGTCGCTGCTGGATCATGTGGTGCACCCGATCGATTTCGTGCTGGCGCAGGCGTTGGCGGCGTTGGCGACGGTGCCGATTGTGTGGGCGTGGGGGATCCGTCGGCGGGGTAAAGGGGACGCGACACAAGCAGTGGCCGGGGCAGATGAAGTAGCTGGGGTGCCGCACGCGAGCCGGTTCTTGCTGGTGATGGCGGCGACGCCCATGGGGGTGTTCTGCGGGCTATCGCTGGTGGCGGGGTTCGAGCTGCGGTCGATGTGGGGGACGCCGCTGCTGCTGCTGCTGGGGGCGGTGCTCGCCGACCGGTTCCGGTTCACGCGGGTCGGCGATGCGAAGCGGCTGGTGCTGCCACCGCTGATCGTGTGTGTTGTGCTGGCGGGGGTATATGCGGGGACGACGCTGACCAGCGTGGCGGTGCGGGACAAGGGCAAGCGGACGAACTTCGACGGGGTGGCGTTTTCACAGGCGCTGGAGTCGGCGTGGCGTGAGCGGACGGATCGGCCGTTGACGATTGTCGCGGGCCGGGTGTGGGAGTCGTGCAACCCGGCGTGGTACCTGCCGCAGCGGCCGACGGCGTACCTGTACGCGGACCCGCTCCGGGCGCCGTGGGTGGACGACGCGGCGATGCGGGAGCGGGGTGGGCTGATCGTGTGGACCAAGGCCCGGCGGGCGGACGCGGACCCGGCCACGCACGTGCCCTGCCCTTACGAGGGCCTGGCGGAGCGGTTCCCAGCACACGCGGTGTTGGAGGATGTGGTGGTGCCGTGGCCGGGCGATCCGGAGGCGGCGGGGGGCGGGATGCGGTTTGGCGTGGTGTATGTGCCGCCGCGGTGAGTAGCCGTTGCGGTAGGCTTTGGGGCATGCAGTCACTCGTGGTGGTCACGCCGGTGTTCAACGAAGCGGAGACGCTGCCGGAGCTGATCGATCGGCTAACGCAGACGCTTGATGGCGTGGAAGACTTGGCGTGGTCGGTGCTGTTTGTGGACGACGGGAGCCGGGACGCGACGGCCCAGATGATCACGGAGCACGGGTCGAAGGACGGGCGGTTCTCGGTGCTGCGGTTGTCACGGAACTTCGGGCACCAGGCGGCGTTGACCGCGGGGCTCGATCACGCGCAGGGCGACGCGGTGGTGTTGATGGATGCGGATCTGCAGGACCCGCCGGAGGTGTTGCCGGAGATGATCGCGGCGTGGCGGGACGGGCATCAGGTGATCCTGGCGGCGCGGCGGAGCCGGCAGGACAGCGGGTTGAGGGGTTTGGGTTTTAAGCTGTTCCACCGGTTTCAAGGGGTGCTCACCGACTTCCAGATCCCGCCGAACACGGGGATCTTCGGGCTGCTGGATCGGCGGGTGGTCGAGGCGTTGCGGGGGCTGACCGAGCGGAACCGGTTCCTGCCGGGGCTGCGTCACTGGGTCGGCTTCGATCGCTTCACGGTGTACTACGACCGGCAGGCGCGGGCGGGCGGCGAGCCGAAGCAGAGCCTGGTCCGGCTGATCAAGTACGCGGTCGACGGCATCCTGAGCTTCTCGTACAAGCCGCTGCGGATCATGACGTACACCGGGTGTGTGGTGAGCCTGCTGGGGTTCTCGATCGGGGGATACTTCATTGCCAAGCGGTTGCTGGGGTTTGAGACCGCCGAGGTCGGGTTCACGACGCTGGTGACGCTGATCGTGACGCTGGGCGGGATGCAGCTGCTGGCCGTGGGGATCCTCGGCGAATACCTGGCGCGGATCTACGACGAGGTCAAGAACCGGCCGCTGTATGTGTTGCGTGGGGACGGGTAGCGCTCCAAGTGGGTTAGTGCGATCCATCGTCGGGGCGGTTGGCGGTAAAGTGTTCGGCCCACCGAACCCCAATCCCCCCATCCCCTTCGAGACGAGGAGCCCGCCGTGGCCAAGAAGACCATTGCCGATGTCGATGTCGCCAACCAGACCGCGCTGATCCGTGTGGACTTCAATGTGCCGCTGAAGGACGGGGCGATTACGGACGACCGCCGGGTACGGATGGCGCTGCCGACGATCAACTCGGTGCTGGACCGGGGCGGCTCGGCGGTGTTGATGTCACACTTGGGTCGGCCGGCCGGTGACGGCCCGGAGCCCGAGTACTCGCTGAAGCCCGCGGCGGAGCGGCTCGGCGAGCTGCTGGGCCGGCCGGTGACGATGGCGGATGCAACGGTGGGTGAGTCAGTGACGGCTGCGGCGTCCGCACTGAAGCCCGGCGAAGTGTTGGTGCTGGAGAACCTGCGTTTTGCCAAGGCCGAGAAGAAGGGCGACGCCGAGTTCGCAGCCCAGCTCGCGGCCCTGGGCGATCTCTATGTCAACGACGCGTTCGGGACCTGCCACCGGGAGCACGCCTCGATGTTCGCGGTGCCGCAGGCGATGAAGGCGGCGGGCAAGCCGGCGGTGGTGGGGTTCCTGGTCGAGAAGGAGATCAAGTACCTCGACGACACGCTGGCGAGCCCGGCCCGCCCGTTCGTGGCGATCCTCGGCGGGGCGAAGGTCTCGGACAAGATCAGCGTCATCGAGAACCTGCTGTCCGTGTGTGACCAGGTCTTGATTGGCGGGGCGATGGCGTACACGTTCTCGCTGGCTGAGGGCGGGGCGGTAGGCGATTCGCTCGTCGAGCCCGACAAGGTGGAGCTGGCGAAGTCGCTGCTTGAGAAGGGCGACGACAAGCTGGTGTTGCCGACCGATACGCACGCCGCATCGGGCTTCCCGAAGGACGCCGAGGCCGCAGCGGCGCTCGACAAGCAGACCGTGAAGTCGGGCCACATCCCCGA
This sequence comes from Planctomycetota bacterium, assembly GCA_038749105.1. Lineage (GTDB taxonomy): Bacteria > Planctomycetota > Phycisphaerae > Phycisphaerales > Phycisphaeraceae > JBCCOW01. Next base: position 2,115 of record JBCDIM010000102.1, on the reverse strand, counting down.
CGGCTACGAGGGCTTGGACATCGGCCCCGAAACCGCCGCCCACTACGCCTCACTCGTCACGGCCGCGAAGACGGTCGTGTGGAACGGCCCGATGGGCGTCTTCGAGGTCCCGCCGTTCGACCACGGCACCCGCACCGTCGCCGAGGCCATCGCCGCCTCGGATGCCACGTCCATCATCGGCGGCGGCGACTCGGCGGCCGCGATCGAGCAGATGGGCTTGTCCGACAAGGTCACCCACGTCAGCACCGGCGGCGGTGCTTCACTCGAGATGCTCGAGGGCAAGCGATTCAGCACGGTCGCGGCGCTGGACGACGCGTGACGGGCGTTACTCGAATTCCTTCAAGTAGACGGCGTATTTGACGGTGGCCCGCATGGGGCGGTCGGTGGTCATGGTCAGGCGCTTGCCGTCGATGACGGTGGTGCCCAGGTCGATGCCTTTGCGTTCGATGGTGGTCTGGGTGGCGACGACGATGGCGTTGTCGGGCAGGTCTTCGTCGAGCCCGCCCTCGGCCACCATCTGTCGGAACATGAAGCCGAACTGGTTCTGGAAGATCGAGTCGATCAGCCGCTCCGACTTGGTGATGACCGCCTCGGCCTCTTCGTCGGGGATCTCAAGCTCCACGCGGTCGCCGCGGAGGTAGGCGGCGAGGCTGCCGCGGGTGAACTCCATGCGGTAGGTCGCCCCGATTTCGTATTGGCCGAGCTCGGGGGTGTCATCGTCGATGAAGCCCTGGTCGAAGGTGTAGGCGGTGACGGAGCCGTCGGTCGAGATGGCGATCTGGAGCCGGCTGATCTCTTTGTCTCCGACGCGGTCGGTTTCCTGCTCGGGCTCGCTCCATTCGAGCGTGCCGTCCTCGTTGGTGGTGGCGAAGCGGGCGCTGCTTGTGCTTTTGGTGCCCTCGAAGATGCCCTGGTCGTTGCGTCGGTATTCGACTTCGGTCGCTCCGATCTCGAGGACGAGCTGGCCCTGATCGAGCTTCTCGTAGCCCTCGATCTGTAGCTCGTCGGTGTGAGCAAGAGACGGGATGAACAGGCATGCGAGCAGGGCAACCAGCGTGCGGGGGTAGCGGTTCATGGTCGGCTCCGGAGAAAGTTGTCGTTGCGGTGATCGGTTGGGCGTATGGATTTGCAACCAAACGATAGGCATGAGCGATACGCGGGACGTGGGAGAGATAAGGTCAGTCGTGGAGGATCACGACGTCGTCGGGCTTGATGGTGGCGTGGAGGGCGTGGTCGGGGGTGTCGAGGATGGTGGGGTTGAGCTCGAAGGCTTTCATGGGGCCGGAGGTGGGGGCGTCGGTGTCGCCGTTGGTGGTCGGTGGGGTGCCCTTGAGGGAGAGTTGGTATTGGGCGAGGGAGCCGAGGTAGATCGTGCGGTGGAGGTCGGCGGTGAAGCTGTTGGGTGAGCCGTTGGGTTCGCCCTTTTGGAGGTGGAGGGCTTCGGGGCGGATGGAGCAGGTGACGTTGCCTCCGACCGGTAAATCAGAGTCGAAGGCGGTGGAGTGGAGGGTGCCAAAGGCGGTTTCGAGGGTGACGGTGGGGGTGCCGCTGGAGTCGTCCGTGCCTTTGACTTCGGCGGGGACGAAGTTGGTTTCGCCGAGGAAGTCGGCGACGAAGCGGTTGGCGGGTCGGGCGTAGAGGTCGCGGGGCGGGCCGGACTGCATGACCTTGCCGTGTTGGAGCACGGCGATGCCATCGGCCATGGAGAGGGCCTCATGCTGGTCGTGGGTGACGTAGACGCCGGTGATGCCGGAGTCTTTGCAGATGTCGCGGATGGATTGGCGCATCTCGAGGCGGAGCTTGGCGTCGAGGTTGGACAGCGGCTCGTCGAGGAGCAGCACGCGGGGCTTGACGACGAGGGCACGGGCGAGGGCGACGCGTTGCTGCTGGCCGCCGGAGAGCTGATTGATCTTGCGGTCGGCCTGGGCGGTGAGCTGGACGTTGGCGAGGGCGTCGTCAACGCGCTTCGCCATCTCGGCTTTGGTGACCTTGCGGACCTCGAGCCCGAAGGCGACGTTTTGGCGGACGGTCATGTGGGGCCAGAGGGCGTAGCCCTGGAAGACCATGCCGGTGTCGCGTTTGTTGGGGGCGAGGTGGGTGACGTCGTCGTCGCCG
>JBCDIM010000101.1:0-9113 GCA_038749105.1 Planctomycetota bacterium | reverse complement strand
TGGGGGGGTTGGCGGTGGGGTTGATGGTGCTGGGGCTGAGTGGTGTGGGGGGGGCGGGGTGGGCGGAGCGGGGGGCGGCTGCGGCGATGGCGGGGTTGGTGGCGATAGGGGTCAAGGGTGGGCGGGGGCCGGGCTTTTATGCGTGGGGCGTGGACGGGACCATGTGGGGGTGGGCGGGATGGGTTACGCTGGGCGGTGTGATTCTGTCTTGATTCTTGTAATGGCTGATGCTCCTGGAATTGATTCTGGTGAAGAGGGGGGTGCCTTCCCGGTGAAGGGGGAGGGTGCGGGCGCGGGTACGGGTGGTGATCGTGGTGATGGGCGGGGTTTGGTGGGGTTTCGGCCTTACCGGAGTCGGCATCGGGAAGACAGCGACGCGGCGGCACACGCGGACCTGGAGGAGTCGGGGGCGGCGGGGTCGAAGGAGGAGCTGGACCCGACGCATGGGCCGGTGAATCGGCCGGGGCTGGTGACGGACCAGGCGGGGGTGGACGCGGTGGTCGAGCGGCTGCGGTCGGCGGGGTCGTTTGCGTACGACACGGAGTTCATTGGAGAGGAGAGCTACTTCCCGCGGCTGTGCGTGATCCAGGCGGCGACCGTGGAGCGGGTGGAGCTCATCGACCCGATGGCGGAGGGGGTGGACCTGACGGGGTTCTGGGAGCTGCTGGCGGACGAGCGGGTGCGGGTGATTGTGCACGCCGGGCTGCAGGACCTGGAGCCGGTGCTGCGGCATACCGGGAAGCCGCCGGCGAATGTGCTGGACACGCAGCTGGCGGGGGGTTTTGCGGGGATGGGGTATCCGCTGAGCCTGGCGAACCTGGTGCTGGAGCTGCTGGGGGCGGACATGGGCAAGGGGCTGAAGTTCAGCCGGTGGGACCGTCGACCGTTGTCGGAGGTGCAGCTGCGTTACGCGGCGAACGACGTGCGGTATCTGCCGGCGGCGGCGAAGCTGGTGGAGCAACGCGTGGCGGAGCTGGGGAACACCGACGCGATGTGGGCGGCGCAGGGCGAGCTCTGTGCCGCGAGCAATTTTGAGATGGACCCGCTGCAGCGGAAGGTCAAGGCCCGGGGGGCGGGGGCGTTGGGGCGGCGGAAGCGGGCGGTGTTGAATGCGCTTCTGTTGTGGCGTGAGGGGTTGGCGGAGGAGCTGGATGTGCCGCCGCGGTCGCTGTTGGCAGACCCGGTGGTGGTGGACCTGGCGGGGGCGATGCCGCGGGATGAGAAGGAGTTGGCGGTCGTGAAGGGGGTGCCGAGGCCGTTGAAGCAGCAGTACGGTGAGCGGTTGTTGGAGGTGATTGCCGGGGCGAAGGCGGGGCCATTACCGAAGCGGGTCGCGCCGCCGCCGCGCCAAGATGATGAGCTGCGGGCGGCGGTGGAAGAGGTGTGGGCGTTGGTGGAAGGGCGTTGTGCGTGGCGGTCGGTGTCGCCGGCGGTGGTGACGAGCAAGAAGGCGTTGGCGCGGCTGGTGATCGCAGCGAGGCTGGGGCATGTGCTGCCGGACTCGCCGCTATTGAGCGGTTGGCGGTGGGAGCTGATGGGGGGGGACGAGGGGGAGTTGGCGGGGGTGTGGGGGGCGGAGGTGGAGGGGTAGGGGCGCAGCGGAAGCAGTTGGCCGCATGCGGCCACGCTACGCGGGGTGGTTGATGGCGTCGCGTTCGCGGATCAGCCGTACTTGGCTTTGAGGGCTTTGCCCTTTTCGACGGACTGGCGGGCGAGGTCGAGGATGTGGATGGGTCGGCGGGCCCACTGGGGGGTGATGATGAGGTCGGCTTGGCCGGTCAGGTAGTCGGCGATGTTCTGGTAGAAGAGGTGCCCCCTGGATTTGGGGTGCTTGCCGGACTTCTCGGTGATCTTGCCGCTCTTGGTGGCGATCTTGGTGGTCCAGCCGGCGTCGGTGTCGCCCCAGCCGAAGTTGTTGATGGTGTAGGACCCCTTGGTTCCGTGGAAGGCGGCGGGGGGTCGGCCGCTGGTATCGAGGTGGGAGATCGAGAGGTTGATCAGGGCGCCGCTGGCGAAGCGGACGACGGCGGTGGCTTCGTCCTCGTTCATGTCGCCGATGTAGGGGAAGTCCTTCTTGGCGAGCGATTCCCAGTAGCCGTTGTGGGCGAAGCCGGAGACTTCGACGATTTCGGAGGGGATGATCTGGAGGGTGTACTCGAGGAGGTGGACGCCCCAGTCGTAGAGGATGCCGCCGGAGATGGAGCGGGAGGTGCGCCACCAGGCGCGGGGTGCGCCGTACCCGCCCATGTGGAGCTCGGCGCGGAAGACGTCGCCGATGCGGCCCTTGTCGACGATCTGATCGACGGCCCGGAGGATGTGGCCGTCCCAGTGCCGGTTGTGGTAGGTGCTGACCATGACGTCGTGCTTCTCGGCCAGGGCGATGAGCTTGTCGGCCTCGGCGGTGGTGACGACGAAGGGCTTTTCGGTCACGACATGCTTGCCGGCCTTGACGCACTTGGCGGCCAGGGGGTAGTGCAGGTTGTGGGGGGTGATGTGGGTGATGAGGTCGACGTCGGAGTGCTTGAGCATCGCGTCGAGGGAGTCGTAGGTCTCGATGCCGGGGAAGTCGGTGGTGGCAACCTCGAGCCGGGCGGGGTCGAGCTCGCAGACGGCGAAGGGGGTCATGCCGGCCCGCTTCATGCCGTCCATGTGGGCCTTGCCCATGTTGAAGGCGCCGCCATATCCGATGACGCCGACTTTGATGTCTTTTGCGGAGGAGAAGAGTTTCATGGGTAGGGCTCGCAGGCTTGGGGGGGTGAAAAGGACCGCGAACCTTACCACGCGTGCTTGCGGGTGCAAGGTGTTTTGGCAGGGGTTTTCTGGCTTTTTGTGGCCCGGAGACGTGTGGTGATGGCGGTGCTGTCGAGGGCTACGCGGTGGCGAAGCCGGTCGGGTCGAACGCGTGCCCACACTCGTCGGCGAGTGCTTTGAACTCGTCGAGCTCGGCGTCGGTGAACAGGAGGCCGCCGGCGGCTTCGGACTGCTGGGCGGCCTGGTGTTCGAGCTGGCCGGGCAGGAGGCAGGACGCGTTGCCGTGGCCGAGGACGTCGTCGATGACGGCCTTGAGGTTCTGGGCTTGATCGCGGTCTTGGGCGAAGAGGCCGGAGCTCACGGCTTCGGGGTGGATGACCTGGAAGTAGAAGGCGGGGGTGGTTTTTTCGTCGGGCCCGGCCTGGTCGGGGCGTGAGCGGAGGGTGGGGAGCGAGCCGCCGATGAGGGCGCCGACGAGCTCGTTGATGAGCGACATGCCGTAGCCCTTGTGGGCCCCGAACGGGAGCAGGGCGTTGACGGCGTTGGGGTCGGTGGTGGGGTTGCCCTCAGCATCGACGGCGGCGTTGGGTGGTAAGGATTGGCCTTCGCGTTTGAACTGCTGGACGCGGCCCATGGCGATGACAGAGGTGGCCCAGTCGATGACGATGGGGAAGCCGATGGCCTCGGTGGTGGGGAAGCCCCAGGAGTGGGGGTTGGTGCCGAGCGTCGGGTGCTTGCCCATGAAGGGGACGACCTCGGCGAGGGCGGCGGTGCAGTTGGTGTAGGCGATGTAGCCGCGCTTGGCGGAGTCCATGACGTAGCCGCCGCCCCAGAGGTAGTGGAAGGCGTGGTCGACGGAGACGATGCCGACGCCGTGCTTGTCGGCCATGGCTTCGCACTCCGTAATGGCTTCAAAGGCGACGGCCTGCCCGAGTTTTTTCTGGGCGTCCCAGACCTGAGCGGCGTCGAACATGGACGGGAGTTTGCGGATGGATGCACCGGGCACGCAGCCGGGGTTGTCGGGGTTGCCCGAGCCGAAGAGGTGGTCGAGGTGCAGGGCCTTGAGGGCGTTGTGGGTTTTGATGCCGTGCCACGCGGCGAGCTGGCAGAACCGGGCTCCCTGCTGGGCTTCGTCTTCGGTGAAGCCGCGGTGCTGGTAGGCGGCGGCGACGAGGGCGTTGTGTTGATCGACGGGGAAGACGCGGTCGGACATGGGGAGGCTCCGGTTCGCCCGAGGGGTGGGGGGGGTAGGTGGGCGGGCGGGGTGAGCACGTCCCTCCTGACATCGCCCCGTAGCGACCGACGACCTCCGTGCTGGGTCGGGGGTAGTGTGGCCCGCGTGGGGCGGGGTGTCAAAGATTTTGCGCGGGGGGAGAGGTGCGGTTGGTGTGAGCGGTTCTGAGGCTGAAGGGGTGGCGTGCGCGGGGTGGATGTACTAAAGTTGTATTAGTTACAGTATTTGTTTCTTTTGCGGCTGCGGCCGCTTGTTTCATGGCTTTTTAGGGCCCATCTTGGCCCGTGTCTGTTGAGGTAGAACATGGCTGACCGTCCGCACGCTGGCGTCCCCGGTCGCAGGGGTTTCACACTGATTGAGCTGCTGGTGGTGATCAGCATCATCGCGCTGCTGATTGGGATCCTGTTGCCGGTGCTGAGTTCGGCGCGTCAGGCGGGGCGGGACGCGCAGTGCCTGTCCAACCTGCGCCAGATCGGCGTGGGCGTCTACGGGTACAGCTTCGAGTACGACGGCATCCTTCCGATCAGCTATTTCGACGGCAGCGGCGACAGTGCGCAGCAGGCCGACTGGGCTCTGCAGATCGCGGCCTACATGATCAACGACGGGACAACCAACTACGGCGAGGGTGGGCAAGACCTCTACAGCCCGGGGCTGCAGTGCCCGTCCGCGTTGATCGATGCGGGTCGGCTGCACTACAGCAGCAACCTCATGCTGATGCCGTTCTTCATCTCCAACGCCTTCGCGGGGAATCTCAACCCCTACAGCATGGACGCGATGAAGCGGCCGACCGAGCTGCTGTTGGTCGCCGATGGCGGGCAGGTGGATACGACGGCGTACGGGCAGTACGTCGGGGATGCATACGCCGCGTTGGACCGGCTCGACAACTACGGCGCGAACGACACCGCCGACTACTTTGACCCGACCGCGGCCGACAACGACGACCCGATCGATCCTGGGTTCAACCTCGACGGCAACATCACGCCCGGCAACGGGGACCTGCGGTGGCGGCACGCTGGCGATGGCTTGGCAAACGGGAGCGACGGTGGTGCGGTGAACGTTCTGTTTGCCGACGGGCACGCCGAGGCACGGCGGCGGGCAGGAGTGTTGAAGCGCAACGTCCGTGCAGATGTGCCCTGATCAACTCGGTGTGATGACGGGGTTGCCCCAGCGCTGCGGGTGGTTCCAAAAATCGTCGTTGCGACCGGCGTAGTAGGTCTCGAGGAGGCGGTCCATGACCTGGGACGTGCGGGCGGCTGATTCGCCCGTGCTGGGGCAGGGCGGGGATTGGCCGGGGTGGAGCAGCTGATCGATCAGCGTCTGGACCAGCGGCTGGTGGACGTGCGGGGGGTCGGGGTAATCGGTGGTGGTGGTCTGGCCGTCGATCTGGGTTTCGAGTTGGCAGTGGCTGAACACGGCGACGCGGGCGGTGCCGCGGGTGCCGCGGATTTCGATGCCTTCTTCACGGGTGGTGGCGGCGAAGTCCCAGAGCGCGGTGCCGGGTGCGCGGTTGGGCAGGGCGAAGCTGGCAGCCACGCGGTCCTCGACGGGCGGGGCGTCTGGCATGGAGGGGGCGAGGCGTTGGGCGTGGCCCTGGACATCGGTGAGCGGCCCGAAGAGGAAATCGAGGAGGTCGAGCGCGTGGGAGCCGACGTCGAGGAACAGGCCGCCGCCGCTGACAGCGGGGTCGATCCGCCAGGATTCGCTCCGCGCGGGTGCGCTGTGGGTATGACGCAGGCTGACCGCGGTGATCGTGCCGAGGGCTTCAGCGTCGAGCAGGCGCTTGATCTCGACAAAACGGGGTAGGGCCCGTCGGTAGTAGGCGACAAACAGGGGCTGATCGGCCTCGTCGAAAGCCCGGGTCATGGCGTCGCACTCGGCGGCGGACCGGGCCATCGGCTTCTCGACGTAGCAGGGCTTCCCGGCCGCTGCGGTCCGTGTGGCGTAGTCGCGGTGGGAGCCCGGCGGGGTGGCGATGTAGACGATGTCGACCTCGGGGTCATCGATGACCGCTTGGGGGTCGGCGGTCCAGCGGGGGACGCCATGACGCTCGGCGAAGTCCCGTGCGAGGCTACCGTTTCGCCGGCAGACGCTGACCAGGCGGCTGCCTTCGGCTTTCTGGAGCGCGGGCCCGGACTTGACCTCGCAGACGTCGCCGCAGCCGATGATGCCCCAGCGGAGTGGCGGTTTCATCGGGACAGCCTAAGCGGGTTTCGGGGTCGTTGGGGCCGGGTTGAAACCGTTTCAGGCCGGGTGACGAATAGGTTGCCGATCAGGAACGGGGCGAGCCGCGTGGCCGACCCGATTCAAATGAACCGTGTGCATTTTGCACACACGAGAGTCCGGCCCGGGTGGCCCTGCTCGGGCCTTGAAAGGTGATTGACATGTTCAAGATGCAACGGATGGCAGCAGCGACGGGCCTTGCGCTCGGGGTCACGGGCGGGATGCTCGCTTCGGAGGCTTCGGCGGGATCGGTCCAGGTGGTCGGCGGTCAGACCAGCGTGCTGCTGGACACCGCGACCCTCAGCGCCGCGGCCAACCTCGACCTCTCGGGCGTCTCCAGCGACGTCATCGCCCCCGGCGAGCTCGGCCCCAACTCCGTCGCCTTCGCCATCAACCCCACCGATGGCAGCCTGCCCACCACGTTCGCGTACGACCCCGCCGACTTCCTGGGCAGCTTCTCCGGAGCGATCGAGCACAGCGGCTCGGTCTTCTTTAACAACGACGCGGTCGAGGTCGGCGACTTCACGATCGGCTTCGACGCAAGCCGGGCCGGCGGGAACGCCAGCGGCTTCTTCGTGGAGAGCACCACCGGGATCGCGGCCGTGCTGTTCGACATTGGCGCCCCCAGCCTGCTCGACGCACAGAGCGATTCGCTGACCATCGAGGCGGACCTGCTGGTTTCCAACGAGTTTGCGAACTTCCTGCTCGGGCAGAGCCTGGCCTCGTCAGACCTGACCGGCGCGACCGTCGGGTCGGCCCGTGTGTCGGCGGTGTCGGTCCCTTCGCCGAGTACGGTCCTTGGGGGGCTCGCCCTGTGCGGGCTCTTTGTCGCTCGCCGGCGGCGTCAGACCGAGGCGGACTAACCGCTCCCGGCAGCTTAAGCACCATCAAAGCAAAACGCCCGCCCGATCGGCCGGGCGTTTTTTTGTGGTGCTTCGAGAAGGGCAGCAGAGGCAGCGGGTCAGCTCTTGCCGGCCGCGGCCTTGGCGGCCTTGCGCTGCCGGCTCTTGGCCTCGAGCAGCTCGGACGCCGCCGAGTCGAGGTAGCCGATGCCCCGGCGGCGGTCCCGGAGGCGACGCTTCTTGCCCACGCGGTCACGCAGGAAGTAGAGCTTGGCCCGGCGGGTGTCGCCGTGCCGCTTGACCTCGATCTTGGCGATCCGCGGCGAGTGCACGGGGAAGGTCCGCTCGACGCCCTCGTTCGCCACAATCCGGCGGACACAGATGGTCCGCTCCAGGCCCCCGTTCTGGTCGGCGATCACCACGCCGGTGAAGACCTGGATGCGTTCCTTGTTGCCCTCGATGATGCGGACGTGCACATCGACCGTGTCGCCCACGTCAACGCGGGGCAGGTCGGTCTTCATCTGGGACTTCTGGATCTCGGCAAGGATGGCGTCGCTCATGGCGGGGCTCCCGGGCGTGGGCCCGATCGGTCGTACGGGGGAAATCGTGTGGTTCAGGGCATCGCCGCGGATTCCGGCGAGCCGAGCAGTGTAAGTGGATCAGCCCGGCTTGTCGAGGGGGTTATCCGGGGTCTGGTGCGAGGTGTCGCCCGGGGGGTTGTCCGGGTCCGGAGGCAGCAGCTCGCCAAAAGCCGACGCGTAGCGCACCCGCCCGGACTGGCCCTCACGCAGGGGCTTCAGGACGGAGACCTGGAATGCCGGGCCGTCGCCGTAGTCCGAGCCGAAGCCGTGCTCCACCGCCGAGACAAACCCCAAGGGCCCGTAGTACGCCGGCTCCCCCAGCACGAATAACGCCCGCCCCCCGAGCTGCCGGCCCTGCTCCACCGCCTCCCGCACCAGCTGACTGCCGATCCCCCGGCCCTGCCAGTCGGCCGCCACCCCCACCGGCCCCAACCCCATCAACCCCCGCACGGCCAGCTGCCCGTCCAGCTCCATCTCCGACACCGCCGCGTGCCCGACGATCCGCCCTTTCGCCTCCGCCACCACCGACACCAGCAGCTCCCCCCGTTCCCGCAGCCGATCGACCAGCTCCGCCTCGACGCCATCTCCGCCGAACGCTTCCCGTTGCACCGCCGCAATCCCCGCTTCATCACCAGGCCGTTCGCATCGCACCACCACCAAACCCGCATCACCGCTGTCACCCAACCCCAAGAGGTCTGGCCGACGCTCCCGCGTGACCCGCTCCGCTTCCGCCCGCCGCCACGCCGCGATCTTTTCGTGGTCGCCCGACATCAGCACCGCCGGCACCTCACGCCCGTGCCACTCCGCCGGCCGGGTGTAATGCGGGTGCTCCAACAGCCCGTCCGACTCCGCTCCAAAACTGTCCTGCGCCGCCGACCCCGCGTCCCCCAATGCCCCGGGCAGCAGCCGAACCACCGCGTCTATCAGCACCATCGCCGGCAGCTCCCCGCCCGACAGCACATAGTCCCCTAGGCTGATCTCCATCGGCCGCAACTCATCCAGCACCCGCTGATCGAACCCCTCGTAGTGCCCCGCCAAAACCACCAGCCGAGGCTTCTCCGCCAGCTTTTGAACCAGTGCCTGCGTCATCGGCACCCCCGTCGGCGTCATCACCACCCGCGCCCCCGGAAGTTCCGGCTGTTGCCGCTCCGCCGCCCGCACCGCATCAAACACCGGCTGGCACTGCATCACCATCCCCGGCCCCCCGCCATACGGCGGCGCATCGACCCGCCGGTGCTTCGGGTCTGCCGAGTAGTCCCGGATCTGGTGCAGGTGATAGCTCGCCACGCCCGCCTCCGCCGCCCGCCGAAGGATGCTGCTGCCCAGCGCGCCGGTGAACATCTCCGGGAACAGTGTCAGGACATCAAAACGCACGCCATCGCCTCGGTTCGGTGAGGCCACCCCCCCCCCCCGCCCGGGGAACAACAATGAGGTAAAGCGGCCAACCCAAAAATACCCGCAAGAACCCCCCCCCCCCCCCCCGCC
>JBCDIM010000100.1:0-9342 GCA_038749105.1 Planctomycetota bacterium | reverse complement strand
GAGGGCGCGGGCACCCTCGTCCTGGTCGAGCATGGCGTTGAGGAAGTCGAGGCCCTTGGAGGCTTGAGCGTCGACGACGCGGCCCTTCTCGAAGGTCAGGACGATGTCGTGGACTTCTCGGCCGTGGTGGACGGCGGGGAAAGAGTACTGGACGACGCCGTTGACGCCGCCATCGGGGTGGTCGAGGTTGGGGCCGGTGAAGACTTCGCCGTCGGGGAAGTTGCACTCGCCGGCGCAGTTGACCCACTTCATGCCGTCGATATTGACGGTGAGGTCGGTGCCGGTGGGCGTCGAGAAGTGGAGGGTGGACTTGGTGTTGAGGTAGTCGACGACGCGTTGCTGGCGGGTGTGGATCTCTTTCCAAACGGTGACGGGATCGTCGTGGTCGAGGAAGCCGGCGTTGAAGACGAAATGCTCGTACTGGTAGAGCGAGCACTCGGCGTCCTGGGCGGAGGCCTGGGTCGGATACTGGGTGCCGCACCAGGTGAGCGGTTTGACCCCGGGGTGGCCCTGAGGGTCTTCGGCCGCGGCCGCGCGTTTCATGAAGGTCTCGGAGATGGGCCGACGGGCGGCGGAGACCTTGCCCTGGCGTGCGGGATCGACCTGGCTCATGGCCTTGGTGTTGAGGTCGGCCCAGGCACCGATCGAGACGTCGATGTTCTCGATCTCATGCACGGCCAGGGGGCTGAGGTAGTCGAGCTGGTCGTCGTTGGCGTGCTCAAAGAACAGGTCGGCGAGGGAGTCGGGGCTGCACCGGACAAACGGGTGGGCCCCGGCCTTGAGGCAGGTCTCGTACACGGCTTCGAGCAGCGGCAGGGCGGCGACGCTGCCGGAGATGCGGACGACCTGCTCTGGCTTGACCTTGGTGGAGTAGTGGACGAGGACATTGGCGAGCTTGTCGAGGCGGGGGTCACGCATGGTGGCAGCGTAGCGGTTGTCAGGTTTGGTGTGCATCGAGCCATCTGATTTGGCGGTAAGTTGGGCGGGAAGAGATCGGTGATCAGGTGGGATGGGTCAACCGGCGAGCCCGTCAAGGAGAGATGCCGATGCGGTTTAGGTTGAGTCCATACTGCCTATTGCTGGCGTGTGTGTGTTACGGCCCGAGCACGTTGTCTGGCGAAGAGATCGCTGAGCTGTTACACGCACCTAAGCGCGCAGCTCGGTGGAGCTACAGCCCATTGGGTCAGGGGGCCGTCCAGAAGACTCTGATTCCCGGAGCGAAAGGCGAGCAGCGTAAAGGGACATTCAGCACGTTGTGGCTGGGCAGGTCCTCACGAGGGAACGAGGGAGTAGAGCTCTACAGCCGTTATTGGTTAAGCCAGGAACGGAGATATCGGGAAAGCGGTGCGGGCAACCATGTTCTGGTTCCGGATGAAGATGAGAGTGTGGTGGTCAAGCGGAGGGACCAGCCTGTGGAGCGGCAGTGGTTGGGTCGGCCCACGCAGCTCCTCGAAACGCGGTGCGAGTACAAGCGCGAAGGGGTCCGCGTGGTCTGGCGTTTGTACCACCACCCTGATCGGCGTTGGGTGGGCCGGCCCACGGGACCCGACTCGTTTGCGTGGAATCTATGGCTGGATCCCTCGGTGGTTCGCGTCGAGACGTCGGTCTACCGCGGCAATGCCAAGCGGTCGCATGTGCAGCACTTGATCGAGCTGCATCCTGAGCCGGTGGTGCGGGAGGTGGCCGGGCAGCGGGTCGAGTGCTATCTCGAGACGACCGTCACCCTGGTACGGTCAGAGCGTGGATCGGCGAAGGGGTACCAGCGGCGGTGGCTGAGTCCCGAAGTGCCAGGTTTGGTGGTCTACCGCGAGACCCGTAGAGGAGGCCCGGATGGGCGGATCGGATTAATCCAAGAGGTCATTGCCTTCGGCCCAATTGAGGAACTGCGTGAGATGGATACGCGGCCCGTGGTGTTGCAGCAGGATTGATCGGTGCTGGAGGGTGACGGAGTCAGGCGTGTTCGTCGAGGCCGAAGGCTTTGAGCCAGGCGCGGGTTTGAGCCTCGCCGAGCGAGTCGACGTGGGGCTTGGCTTTAGAGGGCTGATTTGAAGGTGGAGTGACCGGGGCGAGGCGTGCGAGGGTAGTGAGGAAGGCGTGGCAGGACTGATGGCGGGCTCGCTTACGCTTGATCAAAGCGGCGATCTGGCGGTCATCGGTGACGACGGTGAGGCGTTTGGGGGCCGAGTCCTGATGCACCATGCGAACGATCGCGGCGTCGGCGGACTCGTCCTGGCTGAAGCGGAGCTCCACGTGGTCCAGGGCGTCGGGGTGTAGCGAGTGGGGCTTGGGGCGGCCGTCGCAGACGACCGTGATGCCGTGGCGGGCGAGCGGGGAGGCGTCAAGCACCCGACAGAGCCCCGGTTCGTCCAGCCCGGCGAGGGCGTCGGGCTTCTCGGCGTGGAGCAGGTTGTAGGCGTCGAGGATCAGCGGCACAGCGGATGGTAGGTGTTGAGCGGTCCGGGTCTGGCGGGTAGTTTGAGTCGCTCGCATCGACTTGTCATTGCTGTTCCCGGAGTTTCTCTTAATGGATCAAGCCCCCACCTCCATCGAATCGGTCCTGCACGAATCACGACGCTTCCCGCCGCCGGCCGGGTTTGCTCAGGATGCGCTGATTTCAAACCGCGACGTGTACGACCGTATCCAGAGGCGTTCGATCGGGGAGCCCGAGGCGTTCTGGGGCGAAGTGGCGGGGCAGCTGCGCTGGATGCAGCCCTGGGACAAGGTGCTGGACTGGCAGGCCCCGGACGCCAAGTGGTTTGTGGGCGGGAAGCTCAACGCGTGTGACAACGCGGTGGACCGTCAGGTGGACGCGGGCTTTGGTGACCGGGTCGCGATTGTCTGGGAGTCCGAGGCCGTAGGGCCTGACGGGCCGGAGATCCGCCGGCTGACCTATTCAGACCTGCAGCGGGAGACGTCGCGGTTCGCCAACGCGCTGAAGAAGCTTGGCGTGGGTAAGGGCGACGTGGTCACGATCTACATGCCGATGGTGCCGGAGCTGGCGATCGCGATGCTGGCCTGTGCCCGGATCGGTGCACCGCACTCGATCATCTTCGGCGGGTTCTCCGCCACCGCGATCCGCGACCGGGTGGAGGACGGCAAGTCGAAGCTGCTGATCACCGCCGACGGCGGCTGGCGGCGCGGCAAGACCGTCGACCTCAAGGGCAACTGCGACGAGGCGATGGGGATGACCGACCTGGTCGAGACCTGCGTCGTGCTGAAACACAACGGGCAGGACGTCGCGATGCAGGACGGGCGAGATATGTGGTGGCACGATGCGGTCGAAGGCGTGTCGGACGTCTGCCCCTGCGAGCCCATGGACAGCGAAGACCTGCTGTTCATCCTGTACACCTCGGGGAGCACGGGTAAGCCCAAAGGCATCATGCACACCACCGGCGGGTATCTGACGCACACCTATCTGACCAGCCGGATCAGCTTTGATCTGCGTGGTTATGGCGAGTCGCCCAAGCGGAAGCCGCGCGGCGGCTCCGACGATCGGGGCTCGAAGCCCTGGGCGACCGGACCGTTGGACCCTTCGATCGATACAACGGACGTTTACTGGTGCACCGCCGACATCGGCTGGATCACCGGGCACTCGTACATTGTCTATGGCATCCTGCCGAACCGCGTCCCGACACTGATGTACGAAGGTGCGCCCAACTTCCCCGAGTGGGACCGTTTCTGGGACATCGTGGAGAGGCATAAGGTCACGCAGTTCTACACCGCGCCGACCGCGATCCGGGCTTTCATGAAGGCCGGGGACGACCACCCCAAGAAACACGACCTGTCGTCGCTGCGGCTCTTGGGCACGGTGGGTGAGCCGATCAACCCCGAGGCGTGGGTGTGGTACCACCAGACCATCGGTGGCGAGCGCTGCCCGATTGTCGATACATGGTGGCAGACCGAGACGGGCGGGCACATGCTCACCCCGAAGCCCGGGGTCACGGTAACGACGCCCGGGTCATGCACAACGCCGTTCCTGGGGATCGACGCGGCGGTGGTGAACTCGGACGGGGAAGAGGTGGGCGCCAACGAGGGTGGAATCCTCGTCGTCCGTAAGCCCTGGCCGTCGATGCTGCGAGGCATTTACGGTGACCGCGAGCGTTTTTTGGAGACGTACTGGTCGAAGGTGCCTGGGATGTACACGGCGGGCGACGGGGCGCGTATCGATGAGCACGGCAACTTCTGGATCATGGGCCGGATCGACGACGTGATCGTCGTGGCGGGTCACAACATCGGGACGATGGAGGTCGAGGCGGCGATCAACAGCCACGACGCGGTGGCGGAGTCGGCGGTCGTCGGTTTCCCGCACGAGGTGAAGGGCACGGGGATCGCCGCGTTTGCGATCCCGCAGGGCGACCTGCCCGCACCGCATTCGGACGAAGGCAAAGTGCTCAAGGCCGAGGTGCGAGACCACGTCGCGAAGGAGCTGGGCCCGATCACCAAGCCGGACCTGATCGTGTTTACGCCGGGCCTGCCGAAGACCCGGTCGGGCAAGATCATGCGTCGGCTGCTGCGGGATATCGCTGCGGGCCAAGAAATCACCCAAGACACCACCACGCTCGAAGACCGGGGCATCGTGGATGAGCTGCAGTCGCGGGTCTAGGCGGACCGGGCCGAGCACCGGCAAGCGTTCGTGGTAGGTTGCCGCGTGGGATTGACCTGGAAGCAGAAGCCTTGGGAGCGATGTGATGCGTAATTGTTGGAAGAGCTGGGCGGTTGCATGGTGTATGGTCGGCGTCGTTTCAGCGGCGATGGGGTCTGGGGCGACAGAAGCGCAGGCCACTCAGCCCGCGGCGGCACCGGAGTCCGATGAACAGCTGCGGGCGGCGCTGACCGAATCGGGGGCCGCTTTTCAGGCGCTCCCGAGCGGAGACTTTCTGGTCCGGTTCCGTCAGAACCCCGAGGACACCGCGGGCATGCCCGTGATCGTGCGGTCCCGCCGGCTCACCATCGCCGGCCAAGAGGTCCGCAACATCTTCGTCGTGCTCGCCCGAGGGTCGGGCGATATCCGGCCGTCGGTCATCAACCAGCTCATGCTGACCAACGGGTCGCTTGCGGTGGGGTCGTGGGGGGTCGAACGCTTGCCCGACGGCCGCTTCCTGCTGATTTTCAAGGTCTATGTTCCCACCGACGTGTCGGGCGACGTGATCTACGCAATGGCCCAGTATGTGGCCCAGATCGGGTTCCGGCAGCGGGCTCAAATCGGGGCCATGATCCGGGCTGAGAATGCGGCGACCCAGCCCGCTACCCAGCCGGCGACTTCGCCCGACGCGCAGCCCGCGATCGCACCGGCCGGGTAGGGACGGCGCACGCCGGGGTGTGGTAGATTCAGGCCAAGCGAGGCGGCCGGTCGAGTGAGCCGGTCCGCGGGTAACAAACATGCAGCAGATCAACCTCCTGGCGGTGAGCGTGGGCAACACCCGGACCAGGGTCGGTGCGTTTGTCGAGGACAAGCTGACCGAGACCGCGACGTTCCGCAACGACCGTCAGGGGGAGATCGCCAAAGCGATCGACCACGCATTCTCACCCCTCGCGCACCGGGACGACGCGGTCGTACTGATGTCCTCGGTCAATCAGCAGGCCGCGGGCCCGGTCGCCAAGACGCTCGCCGGGCACCTCAAGCGCGAGGTCCGGCGGGTGGAAGAAGACGTGAACGTCCCGATCGGCCGGCAGCTCGACCCCGAGGCGATGGTGGGTGAAGACCGGCTGCTCAACGCGGCGGCGGCTTTCGACGTGCTCAAGCAGGCGTGTGTCGTCGTCGACGCGGGCACCGCCATCACGGTTGATTTCGTCGACGGGGCGGGGACTTTCCACGGCGGGGCGATCGCGCCGGGTGCCCAGCTCCAGCTCGACGCCCTGAACCAACGTACCGACCAGCTCCCCGAGGTGCTCTTTGAGCGACCCGAGGAAGTGATTGGTCACAACACCACCCAGGCGATGCGCAGCGGCGTGTACTTCGGGCTCCGCGGCATGGTCCACGAGCTGGTCGAACGCTTCGCCGAGGTGCACGGCCAGTACCCGATGGTGATCGCGACCGGCGGCGACGCGAACCTGCTGTTCCGTGAAGACGACCTGGTGGATCGGGTGGTGCCGGACCTGACGCTGATGGGGCTCGCGGTCACGCTCCGCAAGGCGCTTGAGGAGTGAGCAGCGACCCCGCGGGAGACGGCGGTGGGCCGGGAT
Source organism: Planctomycetota bacterium (assembly GCA_038749105.1). Taxonomy (GTDB): domain Bacteria; phylum Planctomycetota; class Phycisphaerae; order Phycisphaerales; family Phycisphaeraceae; genus JBCCOW01. Next base: position 3,159 of record JBCDIM010000100.1, on the reverse strand, counting down.
TGCAGCCGAGCGAGGAGCCGACGCCACAGCAGGCCCACAGGATGATGAGCCGGCTATGGCTTGGGATGCTCGTGTGGCATGTGTCGTTGCTGGGAACGGCCTTGGGGTTCACCGCCGGAGGTCCCTTGTTGGATTGGCCGCGGGCGGGGCTGGGCTTACTGGTTGCTGCGTCGCTGCTGGTGCTGCCGGGGTTTGGGGTGGCGGGTTATGCGCGGATGCAGAGCTATAAGCGGTATTGGCAGGGGCCAGTGGTCCTGCCCAAGGGCTATGTGCGTGGGAACCTTTGGGTCTTCGGGGTTCTGGACCTGGCGGTGACGCTCTCGGCCTTGGCGGTCCTGTGTTCAGCGGATCCGCGCTATGCTATCCCTGGGGTGGTGGCGATGACCCTCGAGGGGATCAATCGCCCGAGGATGGGTCCGATGGAAGCAGGTGGGACGGGTGGGCAGGGTGGGGCGGGTGGGGCGGGTGGGGCGGAGCGATGAGTGACACGGCGTGGCTTCGGGTGACGACACCGGTCGGGGGCAGGGCCGGGGGCGTGTCGCTGATTCAGGTCGGCGGAGCGGGTGGAGTCTCGGCGGTGGAGCGGTTGACCGGGCGGCCGTTGCCCGATGCGGGCGGCATGGGGTTGCGGCGGTTCGATGAGATTGACGAAGGCTTGGTCGCGGTACTCGATGGATCGGAGGGCCCGGTGATCCAGCTGATGCCGCACGGGGGGACGGGGGTGTTGCGGGCGTTGGCTGAGGCTTTGGGGGAGCTCGGTGTGGGGCCGGTGCCGGAGGATGAGGCGGATCTGGAGACCGCACGCCGTGACTACCCCGAAGCGCGGAGCGGCCTGGAGGCGGAGATGCTCGCGGCGGTGGCGCGGGCGGCGAGCCCGGCGGCGGTGAGGGGGTTGGCGGACCAGCCGCGCTTATGGTCGTCCGTGTCGGCCGACGCGGTGGATTGGGGCCGCGTCGCGGAAAGGTCCGCGCAGTTGGACCGGCTGATCGAGCCCGCAACGGTGGTCGTCGTCGGGCCACCGAATGCCGGGAAGAGCACGCTCACCAACCGGCTGCTGGGGCGGACGGTGAGCGTCGTGTCGGGTCGGCCGGGGACGACGCGGGACTGGGTGGGCGGCGTGGTGGAACTGGGCGGTGTGGATGCGGCGGATGCGACAGGCGGGGCAGATGCGGCGGGTGGGGTGGGTGGGGTGGCGGTGCGGTGGCTGGATACGCCGGGGCTGCGGGGAGTGGAAGGGGAGGCGGTGGAGGGGCGGGCGATCGGTGCGATCGAGGGCTTATTGGCGGAGGCGGATGTGGTGGTCGCGCTGAGCGAGACGGGGTTTGACGAGGGCGGACAGGTCGCGGCGTGGCAGGACCTCACGGGCGGCAGATCGGCTGATCTGTGGGTGCATAGCAAACAAGACAATGTGACGGGCGGGGGCGCGGGTGACGCGGGGATGGGTAAGCAGCACCCGCTGCCGGTGAGTGCTTCGTCGGGCGTGGGCCTGGATCGGTTGGAGCAATTGGTGCTGAGCCGGCTCGGATTGCAGAACAACCGCGGGCTTGAGGAGCTTTGGGCGTTTACGCCGACGCTGCGTCGGGTCGCCGCGGGGGACTTCGGCTTGCTAACTGGCTATACCGAGCTCGATGCGGCGGGTCAGTAGCGGCCGCGGCGGATGCTGCGGCTGATCTTGTCGCTCTGGCGTTCGAGGATGGTCTTGCGGGGCTCGGGCCGGGGCGGTGGGGTCCAGCCCGTCTCCTCGGCGGGCTGGGTCGCCGCTTGGGTCGCGGGTGGATCGCTCTCGGGGGTTGTCTGACAGCCGACGGCGACGGCCAGGAACAAGGCACCGGTGGTTGCGAGGGCGGTTCGGCTGAGGGGAGAACGGCTCGGGAAGAGGGGGATCGGCATCGTGGCTCCGGGTGATGGGCGAATCTCAGAACACATGGCCTTTCTCGTGTCGGAGAATGCGCTTGGGGAGCTGAGTATTCCAGGGCCAGGTACGGGGTGCCAAGAAAAACGCCCCGGCGGGGAGGCCGGGGCGCTGGTGGGTTGTCGTGGGTGGGGCGGCTTATTCGCTGTCGGCCCCGTTGTTCCCGATGGCGTCGCGCATCGTGGTGTCGGACTCGATGTTCCGCATGCGGTAGTAGTCCATGATCCCGAGGTTGCCCGAGCGGAAGGCGTCGGCCATCGCTTTGGGCACTTCGGCCTCGGCGAGGACGACCAGCGCCCGGTTCTTTTCCGCCTCGGCCTGGTGCTCTTGCTCCTGAGCAACGGCCATCGCACGGCGCTTCTCGGCCTCGGCCTGGAAGCGGCGCTTGTCCGACTCGGCCTGGTCGGCCTGCAGCTTCGCACCGATGTTCTCGCCCACGTCGATGTCGGCGATATCGATCGAGAGGATCTCGAAGGCGGTGCCGGCGTCGAGGCCACGCTCGAGCACGACCTTGGAGATGTTGTCCGGGTTCTCGAGCACGGCCTTGTGGGAAGAGGCGGAGCCGATGGTGGTGACGATGCCCTCGCCGACACGGGCGATGATCGTCTCTTCGGTCGCACCACCGATGAGGCGCTTGAGGTTGGCCCGTACGGTGACGCGGGCCTTGGCCTTGAGCTGGATGCCGTCCTGGGCGACGGCGTCGACAGTGCCGCGGCCCTGCTGGGCGGAGGGGCAGTCGATGACCTTGGGGTTCACCGAGGTCTGGACGGCGTCGAGGATGTCACGGCCGGCGAGGTCGATGGCGCAGGCGGTGTCCCAGTCGAGCTGGATCTTGGCGCGGTCGGCGGCGATCAGGGCGTTGACGACGCGGGGGACGTTGCCGCGTGCGAGATAGTGGGTTTCGAGCTGGTTGGTGCTGGGCGTGAGCCCGGCCTTCACGGCCTGGATGCGGGAGTAGACAATGGTGCGGGGGTTGACCTTCCGGAGCCACATCCCGATGAGGGAGAAGAAGGTGACCTTGGCGCCGGACATGAGGGCCTGGATCCAGAGGTTGAAGAACTTGAAGAAGATGGCGAGGAAGGCGATGACGACGATCGCGAGGACGACGACGACGGCCCAGACGACGATCTCGGTGACGGCGAGGGTGGGGGTGAACAGTTGGGGGAGGGCAGGCATCGTGGGGCTCCGGGCCGGTGTGATGTATGGATGAGGTAGCCAGAGAATAGGCGGGCCGAGCGGTCCCGCGG
>JBCDIM010000099.1:0-9615 GCA_038749105.1 Planctomycetota bacterium | reverse complement strand
CTAAGTCGAGTCCGGCCAAGGGGAAGGGTCGGCCTAGGAAGGCGACCGAGGATCAGCTGAGCAAGATCGCCGTGATGCTCCTTCAGGGCATCCCGGCGGCGGAGACCGAGGCGAACGCGGCGCGGCTGTTGGGCATGACGCCGGCGATGGCGGCGGCGGGTGTCGGCGAAGCCCAACGGCGGATCGCTCAGGCGGCGACGGTCGATCACAAGCAGGAACTGGCGACAGCGTTGAGTCGGCTAGACCATCTCTATCGCAAGGCCCTCAACGACGGGGAGGTGTCGGTGGCGTTGTCGGCCCAGCGCGAACGGGGGCGGTTACTACGGCTTGATCGAGAGGTCGAGGACGCCGGCGACGGTGGCGAGGACACGGGTGAATCGTCGGGTGAGCTGGAGAAGATTGCCGGGCACTTGTTGCCTTTGGGGCTTGCGCCAGAGGAATACCCGCTGGCGGAGCACGCGCGGATCGCCGCGGGGATCGTGCGGAAGGCGGCGGCGTGATGGTGGGCCGAGCTTACGACGATCACAAGCGGCGCATGGCGGAGCGGTCGCGGGCGAAGTCGCGGGACGCGCGAGACATCGGCGACATCCCCCCGATCGAGGATCCGGAACGGCGTCGGCTGGCGGAGCTGCACTTCCGCATATTCTGCGAGACCTACCTGCCCAAGACGTTCTGCCTGCCGTGGAGCGCGAACCACCTGAAGGTGATCGACAAGATCACGCTGGTGGTGCTCGATTCGGCGAGCCTGGCGGTGGCGATGCCCCGCGGTACCGGGAAGACGGCGCTTTGCATGGCAGCGGTGTTGTGGGCGGTGCTTCTGGGGCATCACCGATCGGTGGTGTTCGTCGCCGCGACGAAGAAGCTGGCGCTGGACATGATGGCCAACCTGAAGCGGGAGCTGGAGACCAACGATCGGTTGCTCGCCGACTTCCCCGAGGTGTGCTACGCGATCCGCCGGCTGGAGGGGGAGACACGGCGGGCGAAGGGGCAGCTGCACCACGGGCGGCGGACGTACATCGAGTGGGGCGACGAGAAGATCGTCCTGCCGGAGATCCCAGGATCGGATGCGTCGGGGGCGATCATCCAGGCGGCGAGCCTGGGCTCGGCGATCAGAGGCCTGAACCATAAGACGCCGGCCGGCGAGCAGGTCCGGCCGACGCTTGGGCTGGGCGATGACCCGCAGACGAAGAGCTCGGCCCAGTCACCAGTGCAGACGCAGAAGCGGCTGGAGGTGTTGACCGCAGACATCGCGGGGCTGGCGGGGCCTGGCCAGCGGGTGGGCTTGCTCGTGCCATGTACGGTGGTAGCGGAGAACGACCTGGCGGACACGATCCTGGACCAGGAGCGTTACCCGGCGTTCCGGGGGGAGCGGACGCGGATGGTGGAGCGGTGGCCCGATGACGACGAGGCGGTGAAGCACTGGGACCGGTACGCGGAGCTGCGGATTGCGAGCCAACGGAGCGGGGCGGACCCGACGGCGGCGACGGACTATTACGGCCGTAATCGGGAGCCCATGGATCGCGGGTTCGAGGTGTCCTGGTTGGAGCGGTTCGATCGGGAGTCGGAGCTGTCGGCCCAGCAGCACGCGATGAATCTAAAGCTGGACCTGGGGCCGATGTTTGAGCCGGAGTATCAGAACGAGTCGCCCCAGTCGGCCGACGGCGAGGTCGAGACGTTGACGCCGGCGGAGCTGATGGGCCGAGTTGTCAAGATCGAGCGGGGCCTGGTGCCGTCGCGGTGCGAGCGGCTGACGGCGTTTATCGACGTGCAGAAGAAGCTGCTGTGGTGGATGGTGTGTGGCTGGGCCCCGGGGATGGGCGGGCACGTCGTGGCGTACGGGGCGTGGCCGGACCAGGGGCGGCGGTACTTCACGAAGCGGGACGCCAAGCGGACGTTTGCCGCGCGGCTCAAGGGCGAGAAGCCCGAGGCCCAGCTGTATCACGCGTTGGGGGAGTGTGTGGAGTATGTGGTGGGTCGGAGCTACCGGCGGGACGACGAGGCGGAGATGCGGGTGGAGCGGTGCTTCATCGACTCGGGGGCGTTTACGGACACGGTGTTCCGGTTCTGCCGGGAGTCGGCGGCGGGGTCGGTGGTGATGCCGAGCAAGGGGGATGGGTTGGGGCCCCGCGATATCGCGCTGCCGGACCGGAAGAAGCGGGAGGGGGTTCGGGTTGGGCATCACTGGCAGATTCAGCGGCCGGTGCGTCGGTCCACGATTCATTGCTTCTATGACACGAACCGCTGGAAGACGCTCATCGCGGGGCGGCTGCGGGCGGCGGTGGGTGGGGACCAGGCGGTGACGTGGCACGCGGGGAACGAGCGGGATCACCAGATGCTGGTGGATCACATCCGGGCGGAGTGGCCGGAGCGGGTGGAGGCACGGGGGCAGGTGTTGGAGATGTGGTCGCAGAAGCCGCACCAGGACAACGACCTGTTCGACTGTCTGATCGGGAACGCGGTGGCGGCTTCAACGCTGGGGGTGCCGGTGGAGTTGGGCGAAGCGCCGCGGCCGCGGCGGAAGCGGCGGGGGCGGACGAGAGTAACGGTTTGATCCTGTTGTGAGAGGAGCGCGTGATGCAGACGATCGAGGAGACGGCCCAGCCGAAGCCGGCGGCGAAGAAGCGGTCGGGCAAGAAGAAACCCGGCCGGCCGCCGGGGAGCAAGACGGCGGACCCGCCGAGGGTGACGGCGGTGCTCAGCCGGTGCCCGCGGTGCGGTTCCACGAATCGGGAGCCTTACACGAGCAAGCACGAGATGCATCACTGCGGCGTCGATCCGGCGACGGGCCAGCCATACACCCACAAGGTGTGGAAGCGGTGCAAGTGCAGCGACTGCGGCCAGCTGCGGACGGACATCACCTACGAGAACCGGACGACGGCATGAGCTCGGAGCCGACGCCACAACCTATCCAGCTCGGACTGCGGTACGTCGATCGGGGCGGCGTGCTTGTTGAGCAGGTGTATGACCTCATCACTGGGCGTGAGGTAGTCGGAGCCATGAACCTGTTCGAGATCACGTTCTTTGATCGTGGCCGGTACCGGCGTCATCAGTTCTGTCAGGTTGGATGTCTTGCTGGTCAGCCGCACGATTTTGCCGTGTTGGTACCGATGGCCGGGGAGCCTGAACTGGTGGAGGTCTTCGCCGATGAAGGTTGAGCTGCGGGCGTTGTCGTCGATCGAGCCGTACGAAGGGAACCCGCGGGTGATCCCCGACGAGGCGGTGCGGGAGCTGGCGGTGGTGATCCAGCACCACGGGTGGCGTCAGCCGATCGTGGTGGATGGGGACGGGGTGATCCTGGCCGGGCATACGCGGTACCTGGCGGCGAAGCGGCTGCGGCTGCGGAAGGTGCCGGTGCTGGTCAGGGACGACCTGGACGCCGCGGCGGCGCGGGCGTACCGGATTGCTGACAACGCGACGGGCGAGGCAACGGGCGACGACGAGGCGAAGCTGAAGGCGGAGCTGGCGGCGTTGTGCGGGGATGATCCAGGGGCTGCGGACCTGGGCGTGCTGGGCATGGAGGCGGATCGGCTGGATGAGCTGCTGGGACTGGTCGAGCCGGCCGACGAGTCGCCGGCGGTACCGGCGGAGGAGGCCGCGGCGCCGAAGACGGAGGACGAGGTGGCGGATGATAAAGATGAGGACGACGAGGGCGGCGGCGTCCTGGTGGTGTGCGGCAGTCAGGCAGAGCTGCCGGCGGTGTATGACCTGGTGATCGAGTGCCCGGACGAGGGGACGCAGCGGGCGGTCGCCGAACTGGTTGGCGGGCTCGGGCTCGAGGGCGTCGAGGTGGACACGGAGACGATCGGATGAAGGCTGTCGAGTATGTGGTCGAGGAGGTCGAGATCGGGCGGGTGAAGCGGTACGACCGCAACCCGCGGCGGATCCCGAAGGCGGCGGTGGCAGGGCTGGCGAACTCGATCGAGCTGTATGGCTGGACGCAGCCGATCGTGGTCGACGCGGATTACACGATCATCATGGGGCACGCCCGGCTGCGGGCGGCGAAGCGGCTGAAGCTCAAGACGGTGCCGGTACATGTGGCGGCGGACCTGGACCCGGACCGGGTGCGGAGCCTGCGGATCGCGGACAACCAGGTGGCGACGCTGACCGAGTGGGACGACGCGGCGTTGCTCGCGGAGCTGGAGGCGTTCGATGAGGCAGGACTGGCGGGTTTATCGAACGTGGTGGGCGAGACTTGGCTGGAGAAGGCGGGGGTGAGGCTGTCGCCGAGCCTGTATTTCGTGAAGGTGCGGTGCCCAGACGAAGCGGGGCAGCGGGCGGTGCATGAGGCGGTGCTGGGCGCCGGGCTCGACGGGGTCGAGGTGCGGATGAGCACGATCGATTAGGCTAAGGTTTTGGTGAAGCATGATCCAACCGCCGACAGACAACCTCTATAAGTTTATGGCAATCGCCGGGGTGCTCTTAATAGCTCTGGGACTATACTTGGAGCAAGCATACGAGCTTAAGCGTGCTGATATTTATCATGCTATGACCATCTCCTACCAAGAACAGACTAGGTCCGGGCTTGTCGATTTGCGTACATATCTAGACTTTATACTGAGCTTGGATGAAGTCGATGAATCTGAACGATTGACCTTGGATACGGGCGAAAAGTTCAGTAGAGACGCCTGGGGGATCTACAACAGGCATTTTCGATCGCTCTCGGCGTGGGTGAAAAGCCAGAACGAGAGCAGTATGAATCAGCTGGAATACCTTCGCAGGAAACGGGATCAAGTCAAGGTCCTGAAATGGATTGGGATTCCGCTTAGCTTGGTCGGTTTTTATCTTTGGTACTTTCGAGTACAGCGTTTTATCGATAAGGAATACAATCCTAAGCCTGTCCAAAAACTATTGTCTGGCGTAGGCGAAGCTGGCGGTCGTACGGGTGGCGGCGGAGGCGTGGAAGGCGGAGCGGAGCTTGGCGAGGTTGCCGCGGTCGAGGGTGGTCATGGTCCAGGTGGGGCGGCGGTGGAGGGCCCGCATGAGGGCGGGGTGGCTGGTGGTGATGGAGAACCGCCGGCACCGCGGGGGTGAGTCGGCGGCGAGCTCGAGGGCGGCGACGGCGTCGAGGAGTTTGAGGCCGATGCCCATGCCCTGGTAGTCAGGGAGTACGACGAGGCGGTGGCAGCGGCGGTAGCCGGTGAACTTGCCGGGCTGGGGGAGGGTGGCGCAGAAGGCGATGGGCTCGGCCCGCCAGGTGGCGAGGTAGACGCGTGCGGCGCGGTGGAGGTTGGCGCTTAGATAGTGATGCGGCTCAAAACGGGGCCAGTGGTCGCGGGTGCCGCGGACGACTTCGATGTCGATGGGGGGTCTTCCGCTGAAGTGCTTCCGGCACCAGGCTTGATCGCGTTCGGCTGGCTCGCCTTGCTCGGCGTCTTCTTCCGGGGGTTGAACCCACCCCCTTGCCAGGCGGCGTTCGGACATGTCGAGGACCCAGTCGGGCTCGATCCACTGGGCGAACTCGGAGCGGGCTCCGACGGCGACGAACTTCTGGTTGGGGAAGGCCCCGCGGCGGATGCCTTTGGCGATGGCGGCGGCGGCGAACTGGGCGACCTGCTCGGTGACGGTGCCGCCGAACTCGTCCATGCCGACGCAGCGGTGGGGGGTGTCGAGGAGGAGGGCTCGGGCGAGGTCGGCGCGGAACTTCTGGCCGTCGGAAAGGGTGTGGTAGGGCTGGACCCAGACGGGGGGCGAGGAGAAGCCGACGGCGGTGAGGGCGGCGGTGAAGTCCTTGGAGGCGAGCTCGGGGGGGAAGCCGTCGAGGATGGAGCGGTCGTCGGGCCAGTCGAACGCCTTGACGAAACAGCCGCCGGCGGCGTGGTCGCCGAGCCATCGGCGGGCGACGGAGGACTTGCCGGAGCCGGAGGGTCCGATGATGGCCCCGATGGACCAGTCGGAGCCTGGGCCGGTGAGGGGTGGAACGTGGACGGTGAACTGGGTGGCCGTGGCGTCGGCGAGGGGGAGGTCGAAGATGCCGGCGACCTGCTCGACGCGGAAGGTCTTGGTGATGGGGGTGGAGTGGTGGACGGTGACGGCAGGCACGTTTCGCCTATCGGCGAGGCCTGGTCTATTGCTGCAACACCTCATCGAGCGTCTCGTTCCGATCGTCGTAGTCTGGGTCGTAGTAGTTGATTTCCCAGCTCACGCGACCGTCGCGGCAAAACCGCACCTCACCTGTGGTGGGGTGGGAAACTTGTGCCGTTCCGATGGAGCGGCTGAAGTGATCGAACTCATGCACCTCGCCACCATCCAAACGGGCGATCACTTTCTTGAGCTCGGCAATCATTTGTTCGGCGGGGGTCATTTCTTGGGCTCTCTGCCGCGGGGGCGGCGTTGGTAGGACTCGGCGGATTGGCGGTCGATGAGCCAGGTCCCGCCGGCGGCTCGGGCGTCGAGTTCGCCGTCGCGGCAGAGCTGGCGGACGCGGCCTTCGGTCACGCCCAGGGTTTCGGCGGCTTCCGCGACGACCAGGACGAGGTTGTAAGGCTTGGACAGGGACACTCCGAAATAATTGCCGAAAACAGAAAAAAAGGCAAGGCTGGGGCTTGTCTTTATTACTGTATACAGTAATATATGGGTGTTGAAGGAAACCTACTCACCCCTGACCAGGAGCCCCCGATGAACACCGATACGACCACCACCGATGCCCGCGAGATTCACCACTGGACCCCCGCTCAGCGGGCGTTCATGGAGGAGCTGATCGACCTGATGGAGGCTTGGACGATTCGCGACTTCTACCGCTTCTACCGGGCCAAGTTCGGCCGGTGGAGCGCAACCTACAACCAGTTCCGGACGCGGTTCTACGGGGTGCGGAAGCCGGAGGTTGGCCGTGAGCGGGCCCGGCGGAACGCGGCGGGTCGTCGGCTGCGGGAGCGGTTGAGCACGATCTCGATCGCGGCGTGAGCCGCGGAAGTTACGCCTGGGTCGGCGAGAGCCGGCCGTGGGCGTTTTGCCCTGGGGATGTCTTGGGGTTTTTAAGGACCGGCCCGGCGGGTTGTATCTCTGGCAGGAGCCACCCGCCGGGCCAATCGAAGGAGTGCATCATGCACGAGATCACGGACACCGACAATCTGGTACTGCACGAGCGGGGGGCCTGGCACGGGCTGGGGACGGTGGTGGAGGACGCCCCGACGCCACGGGAGGCGTTGGAGCTGGCAGGGCTGGGGTGGACGGTCCAGCAGCTGGACCTGGTCGCTGGCTCGGAGGACGAGGGGTTGGATGAGCCGTTGCCGGTGCCGAGCCATGTGGCCAACGTGCGGAGCGACACGGGCGGGGTGCTGGGCGTCGTGGGTCGGGGGTACGAGCCGATCCAGAACGCGGAGCTGGCGGCGTTTTCGGAGGCGTTGGCCGAGCAGGGCGACGAGGTGAAGATCGAGTCGGCCGGGTCAATCCGCAGCGGCAAGCGGGTGTGGTTTCTGCTGAAGGGGGAGAGCCTGTCGATCGACGGGGACGGGGAGCATGTGCCGTACATCTGTGTGAGCAATGGGCACGACGGGACGGCGGCGATGCGTTGCACGCCGACGACGGTCCGGGTGGTGTGCAGCAACACGCTGCACATGGTGATCCCCGATGGCCGGGACTCTGGGCGGATCACCAAGGGGTTCGTGGTTCGGCACACGGGCGACGTCCGGGGGAAGGTTGAGGCCGCGAAGCGGGCGCTGGAGCTGTATGGCCGGAGTCGGGACGCGACGGCGGAGCTGCTGGGGACGCTGGCGGCGAAGGATGTGAGCCGGTCGGCGATCCAGGACTTCTGGCTGGATGTGTACCAGCGGATTCAGGCCCCGGTGCCAACGAACCCCTCGACACCGGGCGAGAAGGCCCAGCGGACGGCGGCGGAGCGGGCGATGAAGTCGATGGCGGCTCGCTTTGATCTGGAGCGGGACGCGCTGGGGGCTCGGCCGTCGGCGTTGCTGGCGTTGAACGCGTTCACGGGCTGGATGCAGCATGATCGGCCGGTGACGGGAAAGACCCTGGCGGCTCGGGCGGAGAACCGGGTCCGCAACCGGCTGTTCGGCGAGACAGTCGGTCGGACGGGCAAGGCGTTGGAGGCCGCGGTCGCGGCGTTCGGTTGATTCATGGACCGGCCCCGCCGGGATCGCCCGGCGGGGCCTGCTTACTCGAGGAGGTTCGTGATGACCGAGAAGACGACGATCGGCGTGCAGCGCCTGTGGGTGAGTGGGGCGTTGGAGGAGTGGCGGGATGTGCCGGGGGCTGAGCTGAAGCCCGAGCGGGGCGAGGCCTCGGCCCGTGCGATCGCGGAGGCGTACCACCGGGACGATCCGGGGGTGAGTGTCCGCGTGGTGGAGCGGACGGTGTCGGAGCGGGTGGTGGTGCTGCACACGCCCGGTGCATGATGCGGCCCCGGCCGGGGACACCTGGCCGGGGCCTTTGGTTTGATACTTTGGCACGGAGGCCGACATGCGGAACATGAGCTTTGCGTTGACGACAGGGCAGCTGCTGGACGGGTCGAAGACGGTGACGCGTCGGCTGGGTTGGGGCTTCCTGAAGGCTGGGGATCGGGTGTGTGCGGTGGAGAAAGCGATGGGGCTCAAGAAGGGGGAGAAGCTCAAGCGGCTAGGGGTGATCGAGGTGGTGAGTGTGCGGCGGGAGCGGTTGGATGCGATCGATCAGGAGGATGTGGTGGCGGAGGGGTTCCCGAAGATGAGCCCGGCGGGGTTTGTGTCGATGTTCGGGAAGGCGATGGGGTGTGGGCCGGGGGAAGAGGTGACGCGGATCGAATTCGACCTGGTCGAGAAGATTTAATCCGAGATTCGGATTTCTTTGATGGATGGGCCGGTCTGGGGCGTCGAAGCGGAGGGGGATGAGCGTTGCGACCGACATGGTCAGCCAGATTCAGACCGCCCTGGCGTCTAGCCCGGCCGGTGTCGTTGAAGTCTCCGTTGATGGGGAGGTTGTGAAATGGAATAGGTCACAAGCGATCAGTGAGCTGCGGTTCTGGGAGGCGAAGGTCGCACGCGAGACGAGCAAGCGGCGGATCGTGCGGCCGGTGAACCTGTCGGGGGGGCGGCTGTGAGTGGTGCCGCTGCGGTGATCGATGAAGCGGCGGCGGCGCTGGCGACTCTGGCGAGTCCGGAGACGGCCAAGCCTTCGGCGACGTACGACGCGGCGGAGGCGACGGGGGCGGGGAAGCGGATCCGGAAGAGCGGGCGGCACAAGAGCGAGGACAAGGTCCTGACGCCGGCGAAGCGGGGTCGGATGCAGACCGACGCCCACGACCTGCGGCGGAACCTGGCGGTGGCCGGTTGGGCGATGCGGATGCATGTGGCTCATGTGGCCCAACACACGCTCCAGGTGACGACGCCGGACCGTGAGTTCAACCGGGACCTTGAGCGGCTGATGAAAAAGCGGTTGAAGGACCCGAAGGCGGTGGACGCGGCGGGTCGCCACACGAACGACCGCTTGATCTGGATCACGGAGTTGTCGGCGACGGGTGATGGCGACATATTCGTCAACGTCCTGCCGGACGGCCGGGTGCAGCTGATCGAGGGGGATCGGTTTGCGGAGCCGATGCGGAAGCCGAAGGGGTACGACAAGGACCGGGTGGTGCACGGGGTGGAGCTGGACGCGCTGGGGGCGGCGAAGCGGTATTGCCTGACG
>JBCDIM010000098.1:0-9800 GCA_038749105.1 Planctomycetota bacterium | reverse complement strand
TCGGATCGTAAGCGACCTCTACGTCGAGAACCTCCTGCTCGGCAAGAAGTACGGGGTGGTGTTGGATACACAGGGCGGTTTATGTCAGCTCGTAGTACTTTTTGGCGAGCTTGAGCTCTGCATCGAACGCGACCTCTACCACCAGAAGCTCCAGCTTGCCCACCGCTACGCCGAGCTGACCTACAACGGCCAGTGGTTCCACCCGCTCCGCGAAGCCTTGCAAGCGTTCATGGACTACGCCAACCAGACCGTCACCGGCGAGGTCACCGTCAAGCTCTACAAGGGCAGCGCCCTAGCCATCAAGGCCGACGCGCCCAAGACCTCGCTCTACGACGAAGACCTCGCCAGCTTCGCCATGGACGGCTACGACATCACCGCCGCCCGCGGCTTCATCGACCTCTACGGCCTGCCCATGCAGGTCCGCGGCCTGAAGCACAAGCCCAAGCTCTAACCCCACCCACCACATCAGCACGTTCGTAGCCGCGATGCGATGCATCGCCGGTCGTTTCTGCGTCGGCCTGCTCTACAATGAGGCCATGGCATCCACCACCGCCCCGCCCCCGTTTCTGCAAGTCCCCGCATTCGACCTCAGGGACCAGTTCAAGCCCATCAAGACCGAGGTCATGGCTGCGCTCGAAGAAGTGCTTGACGCCCAGGCCTGCGTCAACGGCCCCGCCATCGCTGAGCTCGAGTGCGACCTCGCCGGTTACACCCAAGCCCCCTACGCCCTCGGCTGCTCCTCCGGCACCGACGCCCTCATCCTCGCCCTCATGGCCCTCAAACTCCACTGCGGCCACGAGATCATCACCTCCCCCTTCACCTTCTTCGCCACCGCCGGCTCGCTCCACCGCCAGGGCGTCACCCCCGTCTTCGTCGATATCCAGCCCGACACCTTCAACCTCGACCCGACCCAGCTCGAAGCGGCGCTGACCGAACGCACCAAGGCGATCATGCCTGTCCACCTCTTCGGCCAGACCGCTGACATGGACCCCATCCTCGAGCTCTGCAAGCAGCACAACCTGCTCTGCATCGAAGACGCCGCCCAGGCCATCGGCGCACAGTCCTACGGGCGACCCGCCGGCTCGATGGGCGATGCCGCCGCGTTCTCGTTCTACCCCACCAAAAACCTTGGCGGGGCCGGCGACGGCGGCCTGCTCACCACCACCCACGAAGACGTCTACCACCGGGCCGTCATGTTCCGGAACCACGGCGCCCAGCAGCGATACTTCCACGAAGAGGTCGGCGGCAACTTCCGCCTCGACACCCTCCAGGCCGCGTACCTCCGCGTCAAACTGAAGCACCTCGAGTCCTGGCACGACAAGCGCAACCAGCACGCCGCGTTCTACAACGCCGCCTTCGCCGAGCTCGACGGCCTGACCACCCCCACCGTCCGGCCCGGCCACCGCAGCGTCTACAACCAGTACACCGTCACCACCAATACCAACCAGCAACGCGACGCCCTCCAGCAATACCTCAAGGACGCCGGCGTCGGCACCGCCATCTACTACCCGCTCGGGCTCCACGAGCAGAAGTGCTTCGCCCACCTCGGCTACAAGAAGGGCGACTTCCCCCACACCGAGCACGCCGCCGCGACCTGCCTGTCGCTCCCGATCTTCCCCGAGCTGACCGACGAACAACGCCAACACGTCGCGGACACCGTGATCCGTTTCTTCAACTGACGCGTTGATCACAACCCAACACGCACCTCGGCCGAGGCCCCCGCTCAGCGGGCTGAACCGCCGCTGCCCGCCTCTTCCGTCTCGGGCTCCAGATACTCGAGCGCCGAACTCGCCAACCCCAACCCCATCTCGTCGTGCAGGTACCGCGGCACATCCACGCCCGCCTCACGCAGCTGCTCGATCTCGTCCCGGAACCGGGCCATCGCCACAACGTGCCCGGTGAACCCGTTCTCCCGCAGCAGCCGCGTGATCGTGCCGGCCTCCGACTTGGACTGCAGCCCGATCAATACCAGTTCACACCCCGACGCCTCCCCGAGCCGCTCGTAGAAGTCCGGGTCCGTCGCGTCGCCCACAATCACCGTCCGGCCCTCGGCCCGGTGACGCTCAGCAGACACCGGATCGGCATCGAGCCCGACGACCTCGTCGCCCAGGTGTTCCTGCAACGCGTCGTACGCCGCCGTGCCCGTCCGCCCCAGCGCCACCACGATCGCCCGCGGCGGCTTGTCGAACGCGATGTGCTGGTCGTCGGGCAAGCGTGTGTCCGACTCGAACCGCGTCAACCGCTTGGCGAACCGCCCGAACAGCCCGTGTGCCTTGGCGTTGAACGGCGCCGCCAGGATGAAGCTCAGGCTCACCGAGATCGCCAAGATCACCAGCCACTCGCCGCTGATCCAGCCCTTCGACGCCCCCAGTGCCCCCACGATCAGCCCGAACTCGCTCGCGTTCGCCAGCGCCAGCGAACTCAGCATCGCCGTCCGCGCCCGCAGCCGGAACTTCGTCATCAGCCAGAAGAACCCGACCGTCTTGATCGGGACCAGCGCCACCAGCCCCACCGCGATCACCAGCTGCTCGACCCCGGGCAGCCCGTTGAGCCCGATCGTCAGGAAGAACGCCACCAGCAGCAGATCCTTCAGGCTCAGCAGCGTCTTGCCCAGCTCGCTCGCCTTCGGGTGCGCCCCCACCAACAGCCCCGCGATCAACGCCCCGAGGTCCGGCTTCAGGTCCACCACCCCGAACAGGGTCGTGAACGCGTACACCAGCACCAGCCCCGTGAGCACCATCAGCTCGCCGTGCCCCACCCGGTCCATCAGCAGCCCCAGCACCGGCCGAGCCAGCGGCAACGCCAACAGGCACAACGCCCACTCCGACGGCATCTTCCCCAGCGACACCGTCAGAAACACAATCGCAAAGATGTCCTGCACGATCAGCACCCCGATCGCCTCGCTCCCGTGCCGGCTCTTCATCTCCGCCTTCTCTTCCAGCACCTTCACCGCGAACACCGTGCTCGAGAAGCTCAGCGCAAACGCCACCAGCAGCGACGTCTGCCACGTCAGCTCCGCGAACATCCCCAGACCCAGCAGCGACAGCGCAAACACCCCCCCGCCGACCAACACCGTCGTCACCGCCATGTGCACCGACGCCACCCCCCAGACCTCCGGCTTCGCCAAGCCCCGAAGGTCCAGCTTCAGCCCGATGCTAAACAGCAGCAGATAGATCCCCAGGTCCGCCATGTACGTCAGCGTCTCCGACGGCGCGACCCCCATCGCTGAGAGCACAAACCCCGCACCCAGAAACCCCACCATCGGTGGCAGCCCCAACTGCTTCACCACCAGACCGACAAAGAACGCGATGACGACCCAGATCGGGTCCATGCCCAGCTCCCGAGTCGACCCGCGGACAGACGCGCCGCCGACTCACACCGCCCGGCGACCACAGGCCCGGTCAACCACGACGGCACGCTAGGGTAGCAACCGTTACGCGCCCGTATCGCTCGCCCGTCCCACCGATCGCCGAGCGGCGAACGCAAACAGCGCATACCCCGCGATCACCACAAAGCAGCCCAAAGGCAGCACGAACGACGCATTCACCGCCGGCAGCCCCCACAGCATGCCCTCGGCGTCGCGCAGGTCGATCAGCCGTCCCTGCAGCGGCGGCATCAACGCCCCGCCCACGATCGCAAAGATCAGCCCCGCCGACGCCAGCTTCGCCTCCTCACCCATCCCCCCCAACGCCAGCCCGTAGATCGTCGGGAACATCAGCGACATGCACGCCGAGACCGCGATCAGGCTGTAAAGCCCGGCGTGCCCCTCCAGGAAGATCGCCCCGGCCGTGGCCGCGAACGCCCCGATCGACAGCACCAGCAGCAGCACCGGGGCCGAGACAAACTTGAGGAAGAACGTGCAGATGAATCGGCTGGAGCAGAAGATCGCCATCGCCGCGATGTTGTGGTTCTGAGCCGTCGCCGCCGACATCCCGAGGTTCTCGGTCGCGTAGTGGATGATGAACGTCCAGCACATGATCTGCGCCCCGACATACGCGGTCTGCGCGACGACCCCGCCGAGATACAGCTTGTTCCGCAAGACCTTCCCCGCGACCTCCCCGAGGCGAGCCCCGCCCCGCTCAGCGTGCTGCGTGTCCGGCATCTTGGTGAACAAGAACACAAAGAACACCCCGATCACCACCAACCCGATCACCACATACGGCAGCTTCACAATGCCCAGGTCGTGGTCCTGCATCGCCCCGAAGTCCCGCCCTTGATGCGACGCCAGGTCACCCGCCTTGTAGTCGATCATGACCTGGTCGAAACCCGCCTTCGGGTTCGCGTTCAGGTGCGCAGCGAGCACCGGATCAACCGTGACCTCCACCGCAGCCGCCGGGTCCGCGTGGGCCTGCGTCTCGCTGCGGATCTCTTCGACCTGCAGCGACGAGAGGATGAACAGGCTCGCGACCGTCATCCCGGTCAATGACCCGATCGGGTTAAACGCCTGCGCCAGGTTCAGCCGAAGCGTCGCCGTCTCGGCGGGGCCCATCGACAGGATGTATGGGTTCGCGGTCGTCTCGAGAAACGCCAGCCCGAACGTCAGCACATACAGGGCCACCAGGAACAGGTTGAAATCACGCACCTGAGCCGCGGGGAACGCCAGCAGCGCCCCCACGGCATACAACGCCAGACCGAGCAGGATCCCCGCCTTGTACGAGAACCGGTAGATGAACAGCGCCGCCGGGATCGCCATGGTCGCGTACCCCCCGTAGAACGCGGTCTGCACCAGCGACGACTGAGCGTTGCTGATCACGAAGATGTCCTTGAACGCCTTGACCAGCGGGTTGGTCACGTCGTTGGCAAACCCCCACAGCGCGAACAGCGTTGTCACCAACACAAACGGCAAGATCAACGGCAGCGGGATCAGTGCCGGCCGATTGGAATCACTTGCCATCAGGCTGCTCAAAGAGACGGGGGGGAAAGACGGGTTGGGGAGGCCCCGCGAGTGCGGCGACGCATGAAGCGTCGGGGCCGAAAGGCAATGGGCGATACAGGACTCGAACCTGTGACCTCACGCGTGTGAAGCGTGCGCTCTAGCCAGCTGAGCTAATCGCCCCGGACGCGAGAGTGTACCGGAGCGCGGCCGATCTGGACAAGCCTGCGAACGCCAGAAGGCTCGGGGCTGCAGGCGAGCCGGTCGGGTCCGCCGCGGCGGGGAGTGCCTCCGAGGCGTGGCCTCTACTCACCGGCCGCCTTCTTGGCGGCGACCAGCTGCTCCCTCCATTTCACGAGCTGCTTCTGGCGTGCTTCGTAGACGGCGATCAGCGGGGGGATCTTGGCGGACAGCTCGGCCTGTTCGTTGTAGACGTCGGCCAGGTCGCCGTAGAGGCTGTCGTACTCCTTGATCCACTTGTCGATGACCTCACGCCAGGCCGGATTGAGCCGGGCGTATTGGGCGGAGTCCGCCAGCCCGACGGCCTGCGCGGGCGGTGTGGCGGGCGGCAGTAAGCCGGCCTTGGCAGACAGGTCCTCGCGCTCGAGCTCGTTGAGCATGTCGTCGAGTTCGTCCTTTTCCGACTTGGCCTTACGCTCGAGGAGCTTGGCCCGGGCGCGGGTCCGCGCGAACTGACCCAGCTCCCGATCGATGTCCCGGATCACCGCGTCGAAGTTGCGCTTCTGGCCGATCGCCATGACGACGCGGGAGTTGAGCTGGTACTGATCTTTAACCGCGAGTTCACGGATCTCTCGCTCCCACGCCTCGAGCCGCTGGAGCTTCATGTCGACGTCCTTGAGCACGTCGTTCAGGAGCTCGCAATACAAAGCGAGCGCGTCGCGCATGTCACCGTATCGCTGCGACGACATCCAGAGGTCGCCGCAGCGAGATGACTCTTCGATAAACGACTCTCTCAACAGGCTGATAAACGCCCGATCGTCTTCGTCGGCGGGCTCGATGTCTCCGAGTTGCTGGACGTGCTTGGCGGCCATGGTCGCGATGCCCTCAAGGCTCTGGTAGTCGCCGCCCGAGTAGCCGTAGTCCTCGTTGTTGAGGTCACGCATGCCCGCGATGGCCTTGTTGACGGCGGCGGAGCGCCCGGCCTCGATCCGCTTCCAGGCGGCGCCGAGTTCTCGGAGCGGCTCGCTGACGCGGAGGCCTTCGGACGGGTCGATGGCATCGGTGCCCGCGGGGGCATCACCCGCGGCCGCTTGAGCCTGCACGAGCGTGGGCCAGGCCAAGGCCAGGATGACCACGACAATGGGGACGGGAAGGCGCATGCATTCGCTCCTGGGATCAGAACGGGAAGCCGCGGTAGATGTACCAGCGGTTGTTGTTGACATCAGCTTGACGGCGGACGGTGAGGCCCTTGGGGGCTTCGCGGACCTTGCCGGTCTCGTCGTAGAGGTGCAGCCAGAGCCGCTGCTGTTCGATCCGGGGCAGGCTGTGCTTGGCTTCGCGGGCCCGGGTATCGGCGTCAAGGAACTCGGCGAGCAGGTCCTCGTCACTAACGCTCTCGCCGCCCTGCATCACGATCACGGGGTCGGCCTTGTAGACCGAGACGTGGACGTAGTCCGATGCGAGACGCCGCTGGAAGATGTCGTACTTGCGCTCGAGCCATTCCAGCTGGGTCACGGTCTGCCGATCGGCCGGGTCGATGCAGTCGGCGTAGAGCTCGTAGTTCCGTTCCTTGATCGCGGTCACGAAGACGTCCAGCAGCTCTTGAGGGGTCGCGTCCGCAGGGACGGACCGGACGGTGTATTGCTCCGCCAGGATCTCGTCCATCTGGGCCTCGCCGGCGAAGCGACCCCCCTCTTCGTGCGTCTCATCGGCGACCGCGAAGACTTTGCCCGGGACATAGATCGCCCGCGGACGGACCAGCCACCCGGTCTGGGCGGCGCTGATCTTCACCTCGCCCGCATCGGGCACCATCAGCTCCGCGGCGACAATCTCCCCCACCACGATCCACTCCGCGGGGATGTCGTTGCTGATCCGACGCTCGTACCGGCGGACCGCCTCGTAGGCCCCGACGAACGGCCGGCTCGAGACATCGACGAAGTAGTAACCCGTCGAGGGCTTGCCGATGGCGATGTACTGGCGCCCGTATTCCCGGAACAGGTCGTCGGGGTAGCGGAGCCCCTCGAGCACGACCAGCCGGCCCTGGAGCTCGTCCATCACGATCTCTTCGGGGTCGGGTGCCGGCAGCGGATCGAGGATCGCGCCTTCCGTGGCACTGACCTCGGCGAGATAGCTCTCCCAGGCCTTGACCGAGATCCCCGCCAACCGCTCCGCGTTCTTCTTCGCCAACGCGCGGTAGGCGAGCATCTCGGGCGTGATCTCGAGGGTCACGCCCTGCAGCAGCCGGGCGGCGGCGCGGGCACGAACAAACAGCGCCTCGACCTGCGGATCGCCGGGGTACTTCTTGCGGAGGTCGCTGACCTTCTGCAGGGCGATCCGCGAGCCGCGGGTGAAGTCGCCCTTCTCGCCCCGCAGGCTCTTGGCGTAGGACTCGAACTGCCGGAGGTAGTAGTCGGCGTCGTCGAGCTCGATTTTCCGTGGGCCGTCGGGGTTATCCGAGATCTTCCGGCGGACGGTTGGCTCGCCATTGGCGGGGGTCGGCTGAGCCTGTGTGGGCAGGGTGACGGCTCCAGCCAGCATGAGCACAAGCGATGGGATGAACGGACGCATCAGGGCCCTCCCGAAGGGGTATGTATCAATCTCGCCTCAGCCATCATAAAGACGCACGCTCCAGAACAACAGACCGCTGCCACAGATCAACCATTACCGCGCGGGCAAGCCCGTGAACCCGCGACGCCCGCCATCGACCGAGACCGGATTAACGACCGGCCCGGCAAGCAACAAATCTTTAAGAAGTGAAAGAACTGAAGATCCTACGGAACGCGGTACAGACAAGCCCCCAGATGCGCGGCCCTCTGAAATGAGAAAACCAATCAATTGCCCCAAAGCCAAGCGCACGCACACTCAGCCGACCGGCGGCGAGTTAGCATGAGACGGTGGACGTTTACAGAGTATTTTTCTGGAAGCGTGAAGAGGGTTTGCCTGGAATAGCTCAACGGCTTCAGTGCTTGTACCTCAGCCTTCACCGCCCGAAGACGGTCGGAGGCTTGGCCGACTCAGACCCGCTCACCGACCGCGGCTCAGGATCGGTCCCCGTACTCAACCAAAGGGGATGGGCATGACCCGCTCGCCATCGATCCCGCGACGCGATGATCCAGCTTTACCGCAGACGCCGACCGACACCGGACCGGAAGACCGCGGCCTGTTGCGTCAAGCCCTCCCGGTCGCGAAGCGCGTCGCCCGTACAGCCGCCAAGCCCGTCACGGCCTACACCCACTGGCTGCACAGCCGTTGGCCCGCGGGCAAGCCCGAGATCCTCCCGATCGTCAACGAAGACAACACGACCAACGTGCCGGGGCTCTTCGTCGTCGGCGACCTCTCGGGCATCCCGCTGCTGAAGCTCTCGGTCAACGGCGGGACGCGCATCGCCCGCCGGGTGCATGCCGAGCTGCAGAACGCCGGGGCCGCCGCGGACGACGTGCTCGATGTCGCCATCATCGGTGGCGGGACGGCCGGCTTCTCCGCTGCGCTCGAAGCCGAGAAGCTCGGGCTCAAGTACCTGGTCTTCGAGGCCTCGCAGCCGTTCAACACGATCGCGAACTTCCCCAAAGAGAAGCCGATCTTCAAGTACCCGACCGACATGGAGCTCGAGGGCGGCATCACCTTCCACGACAAGTCCGACATCAAAGAGGGACTGATCGAAGACCTTGAGGAACAGACCGTCGACCTCGGGCTCAAGTATGTGCTCGGCAAGGCCAGCCACGTCGAACGCAAAGGCGGGCTTTTTGAAGTCGTCCTGCCCAACGGCAGCGAGCCCGCCGACGGCGTAAACCTCAACGGCACGGGCTGGGTCGTCGGCGAAAAACGCGTCAAGGCCCGCCGCGTCATCGTCGGCATCGGGCGCTCGGGCAACTACCGCAAGCTCGGCGTGCCCGGCGAAGACAAGGCCCACAAGGTCTACAACCGCCTCCACGACCCCAAAGACTTCTGCAGCCAGGACGTGCTCATCGTCGGCGGCGGCGACTCCGCCCTCGAAGCCGCGATCGCGCTCGCCAAGTGCGGCGGCTCGGTCACCCTCTCGTACCGCAAGGACACGTTCAACCGACCGAAACCCGAGAACGCCGACGCGATCGCCGCCCTCGCCGCCGACCCCGATGCCGACATGGGTATCGAGTCCGCCTCCGACGCCCGGCAGAGCGCGACGCTCCCGCCCGAAATGCCGCCCAGCCCGGCCAAAGGCAGGCTCAACCTCGTCATGGCGTCCAACGTGAAGGAAATCCACGAGGACACCGTCGAGCTCAAGCTCAAAGACGGCAGCACGCAGAGCATCAAAAACGATGCCGTCTTCACCATGATCGGCCGCGAGCCCCCGCTCGACTTCTTCCGCAAGTCCGGCGTCAAGATCCTCGGCGACCGCGGCTGGATGTGGTGGGGCACGCTGCTGCTGGTACTCGGCGTCTTCACCTTTTTCTACCAGTGGAAGAAGCCCGGCACCTGGATCCCGCTCGCCGAGTGGTGGCAGGGCAAGAACTGGTTCCCACACTTCCTGCCGGACTGGCTCAGCTCGCTGGGTGCAATCTTCACCACACCGACCAACCCGATCGGCACGTTCGTGCTCTCGTCTGGCTCGCCGGGGTTCTGGTTCTCGCTGCTGTACTGCACGCTGATCGTCGTCTTCGGCTTCCGCCGCATCAAGCGACGCAAGACGCCGTACGTCAAGGTCCAGACCTGGTCGCTGATGCTGATCCAGTGCGTGCCGCTGTTCATCCTGCCCTACCTGCTGTTCCCC
>JBCDIM010000097.1:0-9834 GCA_038749105.1 Planctomycetota bacterium | reverse complement strand
CTAAGTCGAGTCCGGCCAAGGGGAAGGGTCGGCCTAGGAAGGCGACCGAGGATCAGCTGAGCAAGATCGCCGTGATGCTCCTTCAGGGCATCCCGGCGGCGGAGACCGAGGCGAACGCGGCGCGGCTGTTGGGCATGACGCAGGCGATGGCGGCGGCGGGTGTCGGCGAAGCCCAGCGGCGGATTGCCCAGGCGGCGACGGTCGATCACAAGCAGGAGCTGGCGACGGCGTTGAGCCGGCTAGACCACCTCTATCGCAAGGCGTTGAACGACGGCGAGGTGTCGGTGGCGTTGTCGGCCCAGCGCGAACGGGGGCGGTTGCTACGGCTCGATCGAGAGGTCGAGGACGCCGGCGACGGTGGCGAGGACGCGGGTGAGTCGTCGGGTGAGCTGGAAAAGATCGCCGGGCACCTGTTGCCGTTAGAACTTGCGCCGGAGGATTACCCGCTGGCGGAGCACGCGCGGATCGCCGCGGGGATCGTCCGGAAGGCGGCGGCGTGATGGTGAGCCGGGCCTACGACGATCACAAGCGGCGGATGGCGGAGCGGTCGCGGGCGAAGTCGCGGGACGCGCGGGACATCGGCGACATCCCCCCGATCGAGGATCCGGAACGGCGGCGGCTGGCGGAGCTTCACTTCCGCATCTTCTGCGAGACCTACCTGCCTAAGACGTTCTGTCTGCCGTGGAGCGCTAACCACCTGAAGGTGATCGACAAGATCACGCTGGTGGTGCTCGACTCGGCGAGCCTGGCGGTAGCGATGCCCCGCGGTACCGGGAAGACGGCGCTTTGCATGGCTGCCGTGTTGTGGGCGGTACTTCTGGGGCATCACCGGTCGGTGGTGTTCGTCGCGGCGACGAAGAAGCTGGCGCTGGACATGATGGCGAACGTGAAGCGGGAGCTGGAAACCAACGATCGGCTGCTCGCCGACTTCCCCGAGGTGTGCTACGCGATCCGCCGGCTGGACGGAGAGACCCGGCGGGCGAAGGGGCAGCTGCACCACGGCCGGCGGACGTACATCGAGTGGGGCGACGAAAAGATCGTCCTGCCGGAGATCCCGGGATCGGACGCGTCGGGGGCGATCATCCAGGCGGCGAGCCTGGGCTCGGCGATCCGGGGCCTGAACCACAAGACGCCGGCGGGGGAGCAGGTCCGGCCGACGCTGGGGCTGGGCGACGACCCGCAGACGAAGAGCTCGGCCCAGTCGCCGGTGCAGACGCAGAAGCGGTTGGAGGTGTTGACGGCCGACATCGCCGGCCTGGCGGGGCCGGGGCAGCGGGTGGGCTTGCTCGTGCCCTGCACGGTGGTGGCGGAGAACGACCTGGCGGACACGATCCTGGACCAGGAGCGGTACCCGGCGTTCCGGGGGGAGCGGACGCGGATGGTGGAGCGGTGGCCGGACGACGACGAGGCGGTGAAGCACTGGGACCGGTACGCGGAGCTGCGGATTGCGAGCCAGAGGAGCGGGGCGGACCCGACGGCCGCGACGGAGTATTACCGCGGTAATCGCGCCCCCATGGATAGGGGGTTCGAGGTGTCGTGGACGGAGCGGTTTGACCGGGAGACGGAGCTGTCGGCCCAGCAGCATGCGATGAATCTGAAGCTGGACCTGGGGCCGATGTTCGAGCCGGAGTATCAGAACGAGTCGCCCCAGTCGGCCGATGGCGAGGTCGAGGCGTTAACGCCGGCGGAGCTGATGGGCCGGGTGGTGAAGATCGAGCGTGGCCTGGTGCCGTCGCGGTGCGAGCGGCTGACGGCCTTTATCGACGTGCAGAAGAAGCTGCTGTGGTGGATGGTGTGCGGCTGGGCTCCGGGGATGGGCGGGCACGTCGTGGCGTACGGGGCGTGGCCGGACCAGGGGCGGCGTTACTTCACGAAGCGGGACGCCAAGCGGACGTTCGCAGCCCGGCTCAAGGGCGAGAAGCCCGAGGCCCAGCTGTATCACGCGCTGGGGGAGTGCGTGGAACATGTGGTGGGTCGGAGCTACCGGCGGGACGACGAGGCGGAGATGCGAGTGGAGCGGTGCTTCATCGACTCGGGGGCGTTCACGGACACGGTGTTCCGGTTCTGCCGGGAGTCTGCGGCGGGGTCGGTGGTGATGCCGAGCAAGGGCGATGGGTTGGGGCCGCGGGATATCGCGCTGCCGGACCGGAAGAAGCGGGAGGGCGTTCGGGTGGGGCATCACTGGCAGATTCAGCGGCCGGTCCGTCGGTCCACGATCCACTGCTTCTACGACACGAACCGCTGGAAGACGTTGGTGGCTGGCCGGCTGCGGGCGGCGGTGGGCGGGGACCAGGCGGTGACGTGGCACGCGGGGAACCAGCGGGATCACCAGATGCTGGTGGATCACATCCGGGCGGAGTGGCCGGAGCGGGTGGAGGCACGCGGGCAGGTGTTGGAGATGTGGTCGCAGAAGCCGCACCAGGACAACGACCTGTTCGACTGTCTGATCGGAAACGCGGTGGCGGCTTCGACGCTTGGGGTGCCGGTGGAGTTGGGCGAAGCGCCCCGGCCGCAGCGGAAGCGGCGTGGACGGACGAGGGTGACGGTTTGATCCTGTTTTGAGAGGAGCGACAGATGACGGTGATTGGCCAAGTCGAGGTGCGAGGAACAGCGCGTACGCCGAAACGTAAGGGGCTGGCGAAGAAGAAACCCGGCCGGCCGGCGGGGAGCAAGACGGCGGACCCGCCGAAGGTGACGGCGGTGCTCAGCCGGTGCCCGCGGTGCGGTTCGACCAACCGGGAGCCCTACACGAGCAAGCACGAAATGCACCACTGCGGGGTCGATCCCGCGACGGGCCAGCCCTACACCCACAAGGTGTGGAAGCGGTGCAAGTGCAGCGACTGCGGTCAGCTGCGGACGGACATCACCTATGAGAACAGGACGGCAACATGACACGAGAACCCATCAGGCTCGGGACCCGATTTGTGGACCTTCACGGGGTCTTGCACGAGGAGGTCTACGACACCGTGAGCGGTCGGTCGTTGACGGTCCGCAGCGTCCGCTGTGAATCGACGGCCGGCCAGCTCGACATGCTGACGATCGAGGTGCCGCGGTATGGGCCTGGCGGTCGATGGATGATCGGTGGCCGTGAGGTCACGTTTCCTCGAGGAGCGGCCGCGTGAAGGTTGAGCTTCGGGCGTTGTCGTCGATCGAGCCGTATGCCGGGAACCCTCGGGCGATCCCGGAGGAGGCGGTGCGGGAGCTGGCGGTGGTGATCCAGCACCACGGGTGGCGGCAGCCGATCGTGGTGGATGGTGACGGGGTGATTCTGGCCGGTCACACCCGGTACCTGGCGGCGAAGCGGCTGCGGCTGCGGAAGGTGCCGGTGCTAGTTCGGGCCGACCTTGATGCGGCGGCGGCGCGGGCGTACCGGATTGCTGATAACGCGACGGGCGAGGCGACGGCCGACGACGAGGCGAAGCTGAAGGCGGAGCTGGCGGCGTTGTGCGGCGACGACCCGGGGTCGGCGGACCTGGGCGTGCTGGGCATGGAGGCGGATCGGCTGGACGAGCTGATGGGCCTGGTCGAGCCGCCCCCGGAAGTGGACACGGCCGGGGAGCTGTCGGAGGGCGGCGCCGTCGATTCTGGGCCGGGAGAGGGGGTTGAGGATGGCGATGGGGAGGACGTCGACGAGGACGGTGACGCCGGCCGTGTCGTGAAACAGCGGGAGCTGCCGGCGGTGTATGACCTGGTGATCGAGTGCCCGGACGAGGGGACGCAGCGGGCGGTGGCGGAGCTGGTCGGCGGGCTCGGGCTCGAGGGCGTCGAGGTGGACACGGAGACGATCGGATGAAGGCTGTCGAGTATTTGGTCGAGGAGGTAGAGATCGGGCGGGTCAAGCGGTACGACCGCAACCCGCGGCGGATCCCGAAGGCGGCGGTGGCGGGGCTGGCCAGCTCGATCGAGCTGTACGGGTGGACGCAGCCGATCGTGGTCGACGCGGAGTACACGATCATCATGGGGCACGCCCGGCTGCGGGCGGCGAAGCGGCTGAAGCTCAAGACGGTGCCGGTGCATGTGGCGGCGGACCTGGACCCGGACCGGGTGCGGAGCCTGCGGATCGCGGACAACCAGGTGGCCACGCTCACCGAGTGGGACGATGCAGCGTTGCTGGCGGAGCTGGAGGCGTTCGACGCCGCGGGGCTGGCGGGGCTGGCGTCGGTGGTGGGCGAGACGTGGCTGGAGAAAGCGGGGGTGAAGCTGTCGCCGAGCCTGTATTTCGTGAAGGTGCGGTGCCCAGACGAGGCGGGTCAGCGGGCGGTCCATGAGGCGGTGATGGCGGCAGGGCTCGACGGGGTCGAGGCGCGGATGAGCACGATCGATTAGGCTGCGACTTAGCCGGCTCGGGCGAGCCGGCTTTTGCATGCGCGAACCACTTGAATCACCGATACGAGCGTCCCACGGCCGGTGGCCGTGGGCTTCAGGCGGCGTAGGCGAAGCTGGCGGTGGTACGGGTGGCGGCGGAGGCGTGGAAGGCGGAGCGGAGCTTGGCGAGGTTGCCGCGGTCGAGTGTGGTCATGGTCCAGGTGGGTCGGCGGTGGAGGGCCCGCATGAGGGCCGGATGGCTGGTGGTGATGGAGAACCGCCGGCACCGCGGGGCGGGTGAGGCTTCCGGGGGCGGGTCGAGCTCGAGGGCGGCGACGGCGTCCAGGAGCTTGAGGCCGATGCCCATGCCCTGGTAGTCGGGGAGCACGACGAGGCGGTGGCAGCGGCGGTAGCCGGTGAACTTGCCGGGCTGGGGGAGGGTGGCGCAGAAGGCGATGGGCTCGGCCCGCCAGGTGGCGAGGTAGACCCGGGCGGCGCGGTGGAGGTTGGCGCTTAGATAGTGATGCGGCTCAAAACGGGGCCAGTGGTCGCGGGTGCCGTGGACGACTTCGATGTCGATAGGCGGCCTCCCCCGGAAGTGTTTTTGGCACCAGTCGTCGGTAGCGGGGGTTTCGCCGGGGAGGAGCTGGTCGGGGCTGGTGTCGCTTCCGGGGGCGGGTGGGGGTTGAACCCACCCCCTTGCCAGGCGGCGCTGCGACATATCGAGGACCCAGTCGGGCTCGATCCACTGGGCGAACTCGGAGCGGGCTCCAACGGCAATAAACTTCTGGTTCGGGAAGGCCCCGCGGCGGATGCCTTTTGCGATGGCGGCGGCGGCGAACTGGGCGACCTGCTCGGTGACTGTGCCGCCGAACTCGTCCATGCCGACGCAGCTGTGGGGGGTGTCGAGGAGGAGGGCCCGGGCGAGGTCGGCACGGAACTTTTGGCCGTCGGAGAGGGTGTGGTAGGGCTGGACCCAGACGGGGGGCGAGGAGAAGCCGACGGCGGTGAGGGCGGCGGTGAAGTCTTTGGAGGCGAGCTCTGGGGGGAAGCCGTCGAGGATGGAGCGGTCGTCGGGCCAGTCGAAGGCCTTGACGAAGCAGCCGCCGGCGGCGTGGTCGCCGAGCCATTGGCGGGCGACGGAAGACTTGCCGGAGCCGGAGGGCCCGATGATGGCCCCGATGGACCAGTCGGAGCCGGGGCCGGTGAGGGGCGGGACGTGGACCGTGAACTGGGTGGAGGTGGCGTCGGCGAGGGGGAGGTCGAAGATGCCGGCGACCTGCTCGACGCGGAAGGTCCTGGTGATGGGGGTGGAGTGGTGGACGGTGACAGCGGGCACACTTCGCCTATCGGCGAGGTTGGGTGGCGGGCGTGACTTCGCTGGCCGACTGGTCGGTCAGGCGTTCAATGACGTTTAAGAAGGCGTCAATGCCAGTAGCAATGGTAGCTAGCGCGACTAGTGTGGCAGCAGTAATAACGATCAAGCCAACGATCCAGTGTTTTTTGAAGCGTTCTAGTAGCGTTGGGCGACTGTCGATGATCTGCTTGGCGACTCTCTCCGCTTGTCGTTGTTCATCCGCTTCAGCTTTATCGATGCCTCTTGCAAGATCTACGACATACGGATCAATCTGTGCTCCTAACGGTCCGCTCACACCCAACGCATACGTGACATCCGTCAGCGCTCCAATCGCTTTAAGTCTCTCGGCACAGGTTTGCAGGAGCTGCGCAGCATTTGTGGCACCTTCAGGGACAAATCCCGAGTCATGAGCGACCTGTCTAAAGCGCTGGGATGGGATAGAAACCATCCCCTCGGAGTAGATCTTTGCCAGAGCCCGTATCGCTGCCTGCTCCTTATTGTCGAATATCGGCATGGTCTTGATACTCCCCGAAGGTAGCTTCATTGGTTACGCCGCCGCCCGCGTTGGCCGAGGTGGTCGCGGCGGAAGCGTTCGAGTTCGGCGGGGGTGATCAGGCGGTGGCCGTCGAGGGTTTCGCGGACGCGGAGGGTGCCGTTCTGGACGTGCTTCCGCACGGTGCCGGGGGCGAGCCCGAGTTCGCGGGCTGCCCCGGCCTGGGTGTAGTAGGGCAACGGCTTCACTGCAGGGAGGTTAGCAGAATACCAAAAAATATCAACGAAACGTGTATTTAGGCGTTGTGTAAATACACGGATCGTGTAATATATGGGTGTTGAAGGAAACCCACTCACCCCTGACCAGGAGTAGCAGAATGTTGATTCAGAACGCCATCAAGAAACTGTCCAAGGCCGCCGGGGTCGTGGAGCTGGACCGGAGCGGCTGCGGGGCTTACCGAGCCGTGATCGGTGACTACACCGTTCAGTTCCGGCCCAGCGGTGACCAGGGTACAGCGTGCAACTTCTACGTGTTCAGCCAACGCGTGAGTGAAGCCTACGGTGGGGAGTACAGCTGCGGTAGCTACTTCAAGACCCTCGCCGCGGCGATCAAGTACGCACAGATGTGATCCCGATTGCTTATCCCTTTACCCACACCCCCTAACCAGGAGACCCCGATGAACACCGACACGACTACCACCGATGCCCGCGAGATTCACCACTGGACGCCTGCTCAACGGGCGTTTATGGAAGAGCTGATCGACCTGATGGAGTCTTGGACGATCCGCGACTTCTACCGCTTCTACCGGGCCAAGTTTGGCCGGTGGAGCGCAACCTACAACCAGTTCCGCACGCGGTTCTACGGGGTGCGGAAGCCCGAGGTTGGGCGTGAGCGGGCCCGGCGGAACGCGGCGGGGCGTCGGCTGCGGGAGCGGTTGAGCACGGTCTCGATCGCGGCGTGACCCCCGGAAGTGACGCCTGGGTCGGCGAGAGCTGGCCGCGGGCGTTTTGCCTCGGGGCTGTCTCGGGGCTTTTAAGGACCGGCCCGGCGGGTTGTATCTCTGGCAGGAGCCACCCGCCGGGCCAATCGAAGGAGTGCATCATGCACGAGATCACGGACACGGACAATCTGGTACTGCACGAGCGGGGGGCCTGGCACGGCCTGGGGACGGTGGTGGAGGACGCCCCGACGCCGCGGGAGGCGTTGGAGTTGGCGGGGCTGGGTTGGTCGGTCCAGCAGCTGGACCTGGTGGCGGGGTCGGCCCACGAGGGGCTGGATGAGCCGGTGCCGGTGCCGGACTATGTGGCCAACGTGCGGAGCGACACGGGCGGGGTGCTGGGCGTGGTGGGTCGGGGGTATGAGCCGATCCAGAACGCGGAGTTGGCGGCGTTCTCGGAGGCCTTGGCCGAGCAGGGCGACGAGGTTGAGATCGAGTCGGCCGGGTCGATCCGCGGCGGCAAGCGGCTGTGGTTCCTGCTGAAGGGGGAGAGCCTATCGATCGACGGGGACGGGGAGCATGTGCCCTATATCTGCGTGAGCAACGGGCACGACGGGACGGCGGCGATGCGTTGCACGCCGACGACGGTCCGGGTGGTGTGCAGCAACACGCTTCACATGGTGATCCCGGACGGGGCCGATCGGGGGCGGATCGGCAATGGGTTCGTGGTCCGACACACGGGCGACGTGAGGAGCAAGGTGGAGGAGGCCAAGCGGGCGCTCGAGCTGTATGGCCGGAGTCGTGACGCGACGGCGAGCCTGCTGGGGACGCTGGCGGCGAAGGATGTGAGCCGGTCGGCGATCCAGGACTTCTGGCTCGACGTGTACCAGCGGATTCAGGCCCCGGTGCCGGCGAACCCCTCGACGCCGGGCGAGAAGGCCCAGCGGACGGCGGCGGAGCGGGCGATGAAGGCGATGGCGGCTCGATTCGACCTGGAGCGGGACGCGTTGGGCGCTCGGCCGTCGGCGTTGCTGGCGTTGAACGCGTTCACGGGCTGGATGCAGCACGATCGGCCGGTGACGGGGAAGACCGCGGCGGCTCGGGCGGAGAACCGGGTCCGCAACCGGCTGTTCGGCGAGACGGTCGGCCGGACGGGCAAGGCGTTGGAGGCCGCGGTCGCGGCGTTCGGTTGATTCATGGACCGGCCCCGCCGGGATCACCCGGCGGGGCCTCTTTACTCAAGGAGGTCCGTGATGACCGAGAAGACGACGATCGGCGTGCAACGCCTGTGGGTGAGTGGGGCGTTGGAAGAGTGGCGGGATGTGCCGGGGGCACAGCTCAAGGCCGAGCGAGGCCTGGAGGCAGCCCGTGCGATCGCCTGGGAGTACCGCCGGTCTGATCCGGGGGTAACGGTCCGGGTGGTGGAGCGCAGCGTGACGGAGCGGGTGACGGTATTGCTAACGCCCGATCAGAAATGATGCGGCTCCGGCCGGGGAGACCTAGCCGGTGCCTTTGGTTTGATACTTTGGCACGGAGGCCGACATGCGGAACATGAGCTTTGCGTTGACGACGGGGCAGCTGCTGGACGGGTCGAAGACGGTGACGCGTCGGCTGGGGTGGGCGTTCTTGAAGGCGGGCGACCGGGTGTGTGCGGTGGAGAAGGCGATGGGGCTGAAGAAGGGCGAGAAGCTGAAGCGGTTGGGGGTGATCGAGGTCGTGAGTGTGCGGCGGGAGCGGTTGGACGCGATCGATCGGGCGGATGTGGTGGCGGAGGGGTTCCCGGGGATGAGCCCGGCGGGGTTTGTGTCGATGTTCGGCAAGGCGATGGGGTGTGGGCCGGGGGACCTCGTGACCCGGATCGAGTTCGACCTGGTCGAGCAGATTTAATCCGAGATTCGGATTTCCTTGGTGGATGGCGCGGTGTGGGGGGTCGAAGCGGTAGGGGATGAGCGTAGCGACCGACATGGTCAGCCAGATTCAGACCGCCCTGGCGTCGAGCCCGGCCGGTGTTGTTGAAGTCTCCGTTGATGGGGAGGTGGTGAAATGGAATAGGTCACAAGCGATCAGCGAGCTTAGGTTCTGGCGGTCGGAGGTCGCGCGCGAGACGAACACGCGGCGGATCGTGCGGCCGGTGAACCTGTCCGGGGGTCGGCTCTGATGCCCGTTCCTGCCCTGGTCGAGCGTTGGTTGCCCAGGCTTGGCATCTTCGGGCCTGATGGTCCGGCGAAGCCCACTGCGACGTATGACGCGGCGGAGGCGACGGGGGCGGGCAAGCGGATTCGCAAGAGCGGGCGGCACAAGAGCGAGGACAAGATTCTGACCCCCGCGAAGCGGGGTCGGATGCAGACCGACGCCCACGACCTGCGGCGGAATCTGGCGGTGGCGGGGTGGGCGATGCGGATGCACGTGGCGCACGTGGCGCAGCACACGCTGCAGGTGACGACGCCCGATCGGGAGTTCAACCGGAATCTTGAGCGGTTGATGAACAAGCGGCTGCGGGACCCGAAGGCGGTGGACGCGGCGGGTCGGCACACGTTTGATCGGTTGATCTGGATCACGGAGCTGTCGGCGACGGGGGACGGCGACGTGTTTGTGAATGTGCTGCCGGACGGCCGGGTGCAGCTGATCGAGGGGGATCGGTTTGCGGAGCCGATGCGGAAGCCGAAGGGGTACGACAAGGACCGGGTGGTGCACGGGGTGGAGCTGGACGCGCTGGGGGCGGCGAAGCGGTATTGCCTGACG
>JBCDIM010000096.1:0-10013 GCA_038749105.1 Planctomycetota bacterium | reverse complement strand
CGAGCCCGAAGGCGACGTTTTGGCGGACGGTCATGTGGGGCCAGAGGGCGTAGCCCTGGAAGACCATGCCGGTGTCGCGTTTGTTGGGGGCGAGGTGGGTGACGTCGTCGTCGCCGAAGCTGAGGGTGCCCTCGGTGGGGTCGGTGAAGCCGGCGATCATGCGGAGGAGGGTGGTCTTGCCGCAGCCGGAGGGCCCGAGGAGGAAGAACAGGTCGCCGGGGGGGATGTCGAGGTCGATGCCGTCGACGGCGTGGGTGGGGTTGGCGGGGGTGCCGAAGGTTTTGCGGAGTCCGCGGATGGTGATGGGGGTCATAGCCTGTTCAGGTTACGGGTTGGCGGGGGTGGGGTCCAACATTTAGCCCCGGGCTTTGCCCGGGGGGGGGCGCGTGGGGTGCCGGGTGTTTTACGGGTTGTGTCATGCGTGGGTCGTGGACGGGGATCATCCGGTCCGCCGCGTGCCCCCCGGCAGAGCCGGGGGCTAATGGGGTGGGTGTGGCGGGTGCGGCATGGCGATGAGGGCGTGCTGTCGGCCGGTGGTGTCTTGGCCGAGGTGGGTGACGTCGCGGCGGTGGGAGAAGAAGCGGTCGGGCTCGGCGTAAGTGCAGCCGGGGACGTGGTCGATGGTGGTGACGCCGGCGGCGTGGAGTTGGTCGTGGGCGGCGGCGCGGAGGTCGACGTGGGGCCGGGGTGGGGTGGCGGGGTCGGGGGGCAGGTTGTGCTGGACGTGTCTGGGGTCGAAGTGGTCGGCGACGTCGGGGCTGACCTCGAAGTGTGTGACGGACATGCAGGGGCCGACGGCGGCGGTGAGCGAGGCGTCCGGGTGGTCGGCGTAGAGGGCCTCGCCGGCTTGCGTGAGGACGCCGGCAACGAGGCCGCGCCAGCCCGCGTGGGCGGCGGCCACCGCGAGGACGTGGTTTTCGGTGTGGCAGGCGATGAGGACGGGGACGCAGTCGGCGATGCGGATGGCAGCGGCGTGGCTGGGCTCGGTCACGACGATGGCGTCGGCCTCGGTGAGGCGGGCGTTGGGGTGCGAGACGGCACAGCCGTGGACCTGGTGAGCGGTAACGCAGCGAGTCTGGGGGACGCCGAGCTGGTGGAGGGCGTCATCGAGCGGGGTGTGCCGCGTGGTGAAGCCGTGAGGGATCCCGAGTGAGGTGAGGGCGGGGCTCGTGAGCAGGGCAGAGGGTGTCACGGGCTCAGGGTATGAAAAAGCGGCCTGAGTCGACCCCGAGGGGGACTCAGGCCGCGGGCGGGTGGGGCAGGTGTTGTGAGCCGAATCAGCTGTCTTCGGACTTGCGGCGACGCCGCAGCGCGATCAGGCCGAGGGAGAAGGCCCCGGCGAGGGCGGCGGAGGGCGTCGGGATGGGGGTGTGGTGGTAGTAGAGCTTCTTGACCTTGAACTCGTCGTTCGAGCCGTAGGCCTTGATGCCGAAGGTCTTGCCGTAGTAGCCGTCGTCGAACCAGACGGAGTCCTTGACGTCGAACTTCTTGAGCTGGTCTTTGTCGCCGTCGAGGAGTTTGGCGTCGTCGTTCCAATCGACGTAGGAGAACTTGAAGCCCTTGAGGGTGACGTACTGGTTGAACTCGAACCAGAGGATGTCGTCGGAGCCCTTGCCGTCGACCAGGTGCGAATCACCATTGGTGGGGTTGGTGACGCCGAGGCCGTTGGAGTACTGGCCGACCTGTGCGGTGCGGTAGGCGTCGTTCTTGTAGTTGCCGGCGGTGATGGTGACGGTGAGGCCGTCGCCGAGGTCGCCGAAGTAGCTGTCCTTGAGGCCACCGTTGCCAGCCAGCCAGACAGAGTCGGCGTTGGCGTGGACGCCGAAGGCGAGCGCGGCCACGGCCGTGGTGCCGACAAGAGCTCGGCGGATCAGGCCGAATCGACTGCGAGTAGAGGTATGGGTCATCTGCTTTCTCTCCCTGTGATGAATCGGCACCGGCCGGCGGCCTGATCGTGTTTCGCAAACGGTCTGCGGAGGCTCCGGAACGGCCTAACGCCCGGACGACGGTGCTCTCACCAAAAATACCGTGGAATGGGGCCTTGGCAAGGCCGGTCACAGCGGTTTTCGGGGGAATTTGGTGCTTTTACCCGGATTCTTGTGAAGCTGGATAATCTGCGTAAGGTGGGATGATTCGTGGTCGGGCTGATTAGTCTCAGGCTTCGGGCGTCTGGGGCTGGGCTTCGCGGAGGGTCTGGGCGATGGCCTTCTCGGCGAGGGGGATGCTGGCGTGGTCCATGTCGGTCAGGGCCTGGTAGAAGGCGTCGGGGTCGGGGTCGGTCGCGTCGAGGAACTGTTGGACGACGGCGATGTGCTCATCGAGGCCGGTCCGGGTTTCGGTATCGAGCGCTTCGCCGACGCGGTCGAGCTGGCGGTCGATCGCGCGGAGGTCGAGGCGGGCCTGGTTCTTGAGGTCGATCAGGCGGTGGGCGGTCATGTCCTGCTTGGCGTGCTGGAGGGACTCGGTTTCGATGCGGGTGATTTCTTCGGGCGTGAGGCCGTGGTTGGGGACGACCTGGACACGGGCGTTCTTGCCGGAGCGTTCTTCGAGGGCGGAGACGGTGAGGATGCCGTTGGCGTCAACCAGGAAGGTGACCACGAGCTTGGGCAGGCCGGCGGGCATGGGGGGGATGCCGGTGAGGTCGAACCGGCCGAGGAGCCGGCAGTCCTGAGCCAGCTCGCGTTCGCCCTGGTAGATGTTGATCGCGACGCTGGTCTGGCCCTCGGCGTAGGTGGAGAAGCGCTCGGTGGCGGTCGCGGGGATGGTGGTGTTGGCGGTGATGAGCTTGGCGACGGCCCCGCCCATGGTCTCGATGCCTAGCGACAGGGGGATGACGTCGAGCAGGAGTTGTTGCGGGTGGTCGCCGGCGAGGATCGCGGCCTGAACCGCGGCACCGAGCGCGACGACGCGGTCGGGGTCGAGGGCGGTGTAGGGCTCGGTCCGGAAGAAGTCGGCGACGGCGTCACGGACCGCGGGGATGCGCGTCGAGCCGCCCACCATCACCACGCGGTTGATGCGGTCGGCGGTGAGTTCGGCGGAACGCAGGGCGGATCGGCAGGCGTCAAGCGTGCGGTCGATCAGCGGTTGGGCAAAAGCGTTGAGCTGCTCGCGGGTGAGCGTCGTCCGGAAGATTGGGTCGGCGTCGGGCTGGTCCGCGGTAGCTCTTAGGGCGTCGGCCAAGTCGATCTCGATGGGGGTCTGGTGGTGGGTGGAGAGGCGGATCTTGGCGGCCTCGGCGAGCTGGCGGAAGGCTTGGCGCGTGGCAGGGGGAAAGTCGAGTTGATGGCCGAGGTGTTCGGCGATGCCCTGCTGGAGGTGGGCGATGATGGCCTGGTCGAGGTCGTCGCCGCCGAGGTGGGTGTCGCCGGCGGTGGCGAGGACCTGATCGACGGTGCCGTGCTCGGTGTGTTCGAGGCGGAGCAGGGAGAGGTCGAAGGTGCCGCCGCCGAGGTCGTAGACGGCGATGGTCTGGGCGGGGGGCGTGGCGGTTGGTGGCGCGCTGTCGGGGGTGGGGTCTGAAGCGCAGGCCTCGGGGTTGAGCTTGGTGTTGAGGGCGATGGTTCGGGGCGACGCGGAGCCCGCAGCATCCTGCGGCTTCTGCGGGCTTTGGGGCGAGGCGGGTGGGTTGGGTGGGGAGAGGTGGTAGGCGAGGGCGGCGGCGGTGGGCTCGTTGAGGATGCGGAGGGGTTCGAGGCCGGCGAGGCGGGCGGCGTCGCGGGTGGCCTGACGCTGGGCGTCGTCGAAGTAGGCGGGGACGGTGATGACGGCCCGGGTCACCTCGGTGCCGAGTTCGGCAGAGGCGCGTTGGCGGAGTTCGGCCAGGATCGCGGCGGCGACCTCCTGGGGGCTGATGACGGCGGCGCCGACGGCGATGCGGGCGGTGTTCTGCGGGCCTTCGACAACCTGGTAGGGCAGGGCGGCCGCTTCGGCGGGGTCGAGGTCTTCGAGCGATCGGCCCATCAGCCGCTTGGCGGAGTGGACGGTGCGGGTGGGGTGTTCAACGGCGTGTTGGCGGGCGGGTTGGCCGAGGGCTTCGACGCCCGAGCCCTCGGGGGCGTAGCGGACGACGGAGGGGAGGATGGGCCCGTCGGGGTGGTCTTCGCCGAGGATGCGGGGCCCGGCGGCGGTGGCGTGGGCGACGAGGGAGTTGGTGGTGCCCAAGTCGATGCCAACGATGGGGTCGGTGGGATGATCGGAGGGTTCGGCCATAGGCGGGAGTTTATGCGCGGTAGGTTGTGGGCCGACGACGGACGGGCCGAAGCCCGCCGAGCAGCGGGGTGATGGAGGTTTCAGCGATGGCGCGGTACTGGATCAGGGCAGAGCACACGTTTAGCGCAGCCCACGCGCTGCGGCTGCCGGATGGCTCGCTGGAGCCGGTGCACGGTCACGACTGGACGGTCCGGGTGACGGTGAGCGGGCAGCGGCTGGACGGGGCGGACTGCGTGATGGATTTCCATGCGCTGATGGATCGGTTGCGGGCGGTGGTGGGGCCGTGGTCGAACCGGTGTCTGAACGAGGTGCCGCCGTTCGCGGGGCAGAGCGGGGCGTTGGTGGTGAACGTGTCGGCGGAGCGGGTGGCGGAGCAGGTCGGGCTGGCGGTGATGGAGGGGTTGCCGGATGGCGTGAAGATGGAGGGGGTGTCGGTGAGCGAGGCGGTGGGGTGCGTGGCGGGGTGGGAGCCGGGGGATGACGCGTCTCTGTAACAGGGGGGTTGATGCGGATGAGCGAGCGTTGGTGGAATTGGCGACCGAAGACGCGGCGGGAGTATCGCGTCGTGGGGACGTCTTCGGGGTTATTGCTGGCGTTGGTGGTGATCGTGTTCGTGTGGTGGCTGATGATGCGGTTTGACCGGATGAATCAGTCAGCCCCGCTGGCGTTTGGGGGGATCATCTTTCCGTTCGGGCTGATCCTGGGCGGGTTCTACGGGATGTTGCGGGCGGACAGGAAGTGGTGGCGGCGGTATGGGGATGGCGGGCCGTACCACCTTTGATCGCTCGGGGGAGTGGAGGCAGCGGGCTCGCTGCGTGCCCCCGACCGAGCCGAGGCCTAAGGGCGGAGGGTCGTTGCGGTATACTTCGGCTAGCGGGTTACTGAGGAGAACGCATGGCGACGAGTTACGGGGCCTTGTGCACCGACTTCTATATCAATCAGAAGCTCGCGGTGAAGATGGATTTGCCGTACGACCGGGAGACGGTGCTGCACTTTTTTGACCGGGTGCGGAAGCCGCTGCCGGCGATGAACCGGTTCCGCCGGTACGACGGGGAGTTGGCACTGGAGTCGTCGCGCCGGGAGTCGACGTATCACTGGCTGGCGATCCGCCAGAACTCGATCCGGTCGGGGCATGTGAACCCGCCGACGATGGAGTCGGCCGCTTCGTTCCATAAATTGCTGCTGGAGCAGTCGCCTTATCACCTGACGATCAGCCCGCTGGATGTCGACTACTTGGAGGTGATGTTCGGGTTCGACCTGGAGTGCAAGCGGGACCATGACGAGATCGTGTCGGAGGCGCTTTTGGCGGACACGCCGATGGGGGCGGCGTTGGAGGTCGAGGGGGCCAAGCCGTTGGACATGCAGCCGGTGCTCGGGCTGCAGCTGACCGAGTCGGGTGACACGCAGGCGTATTTCGAGATCAAGACGCGGACCAAGTCGCGGCGGGGGTCAGGGCGGCGGTATGCGGACGAGCCGATCAGCATGTTCCTGACGCTCCGGCGGTATGGGCCGATCGACCAGCTCGAAGACCTGCCGAAGCTGTACGACGCGATGGTGGAGCGGGCGGAGGCGTTGGCGAGCGATCGGCTGGTGCCGCACCTGCTGATGCCGATCTCTCGGCTGATCTCGACCGGCAGCCGGGAGTAGTGTCGGTGGGTGGGGTGGGCAGCGGCCGATAAAGCGGGGGCCAGGGTTGGGGCGGGAGCGGCGGGATGGTCGATGTTTGGAGAGCAGGCGGGTTCGTGGGGTTGTTTCTGCGCGTGGGGCTGAAGGGAGCACCGATATGGACTGGTCAACGATCAAGAGCTGGTTTGGCGGCGGGGCGAGCAAGAAGCAGAGCAAGCGCAGCCGGCGCCGGGGGGGGAAGAAGGCGGCATGGGATCCGGCCCGGACGGTGAAAGGGCTGAAGATCGCGGGGTTCTTCGCGGCGGTGGTGGGGGTAACCACGGGGTGGTTCGTGACGCAGGGGGCGTTGGTGAACTGGGCGAACGCGCGGGCGGATCGGCCGCTCAGCGGGTCCGACGTGGTGCTGGTGGACGCCCCGGAGTGGACGCAGGCCCCGGCCCGCACCGCGATCCGCCAGGTCATCTTCGAGACGACCACCGCTCAACCCATCGACGGCGAGGGCCTGCGGACCGCCGCGGCGGCGCTGCGCGAGCTGCCCTGGCTGGAAGACGTGCATCAGGTCCGGCGGCGGGGCGACGGCACGATCGCGGTCTCGGCGGCGTACCGTCGGCCGGTCGCGGTGGTGGAGTCCGCCAACGGCTACCACCTCGTGGACCACACGGGGGTCCGGCTGCCGCTGGTCTACGAGGCGCACCATGTGACGGCGTTGGTGGAGCGGGGGCTGCCGGTGATCAAGGGCGTGAGCGAGCCGCCGCCGTTCGAGGGCGAGCTGTGGGCGGGCTCGGAGCTGTCTGCGGGCCTGGACTTGTTGAAGCAGCTCGCGGGCCGGGGCTGGCACCGGCGGGTACCGATGATCGATGTCGGGCATCAGGACGAGTTGGGGCGGACCCGGCTGCTGTTCGTGGCCGACCAGACGCGGGTGGTGTGGGGCCTGCCGCCGGGGCGGGAGCGGGCGGTGGAGCCGATGGCCCACGTGAAGCTCGACGCGCTCACGCCGGTGATGCAGCCGGGGTTCCGATTGACGCCGGGGTTTGACGCGGTGTCGGTGAGCATGGGCAAGGCGCTGGGGACACGGCTGCGCTGACGCGGTAGCGGGTGAGCGATCAAGGCATAGGGTGCATCTGTTAGCCTGCCGCGCGCCGGTCCGCGTCGGTCTCGGTTGTCATGGGTGATTCGAAAGGCCAAGCATGTTCGTGTTCTCTGAGGTGGATGAGCTGAGGCAGGCCGGGCGGGGGATGCCGTCGCAGTGCAGACCGGCGGGGCGGCGGGGCTGTGGACCAGGAGTGCCGAAGCCTACGAGCGAGACAACGGCGGCGTGGTCATCCGTGACCGGGAGGGGGCGTGGTGGGTGCGGGCGTGTGACCCGAGCCGGGTGGAGGCGCGGTGGTTCGGCGTGAAGGCGGACGGCTCCCACGACGACGGGCCGGCGTTGCAGCGGGCGATCGACAGCCTGCCGGCCGCGGGCGGGGTGGTGCTGCTGCCGACCGGCCGGATGCGGTGCGGGGCGAGCCTGCGGATCGGGCGGTCGCACGTGACGATCCAGGGCGCGAACTGCGGGCTGCTGAGCAAGCTGTTCGAGCCGGGCAAACAGGTCGGGCAGGGGTCGCTGCTGGTATTCGACGCCGGCGTGGACGGGATCGTGATCGAGGCGGAGCCGGGGGAGCTGGACCGGCTCGGCGGGATCACGCTGCGCGAGTTCGGCATCGCCGGGACGGGACGCAGCGGCGGGCAGACCGGTATCAAGGTGCTCTGCCCGGCGCACCGCACCTGGGGCTCGACCGACGCGCTGCTGCTCGAACGGCTCTACGTCATCGAGTGCCAGTGGTGTGCGTATTTGAAGCACAGCGACGCGGGGATCATCAATCAGTGCTGGTTCTCGGAGTGTGGCAACGGGCTGCACCTGGATGCGTGCATCTACACAGTCGTGCAGGGGCCGTGCTTCGCCGACAACGACGGCCTCGGTCTGCTGATGACCGGCGGCCACGGCAACGAGATCGCCTCCGGCGTTTTCGTGCGGAACAAGGAAGGCCTGGTCATCCAAGGAGCCCGCACCACCCGCGTCAACGGCGGCGTGTTCGGCTCCGACACCGCGGGGTCGATCCCACGGCAGGACACCGCCCTGATTCGCGTCACCGGCGAGTCCGAGCTCGCCGTGACCGGTGCAAGCTTTACCGTGACCGGCCAACCCATCGCCGCCGGGATCGCCCATGACGCGTCGAGCCGTGTTGAGCACGCGGGGTGTCAGGTCAGCGGTGAACTCAGCCAAGTAATGGAAGGCGACTAACGAGACTCACTGACCCCAGAGCTTGACGAGATTTTGGTGAGCATGGCAAGGCGTTGGGGATGCGGCTGCGCTGAGTCAACAGCTAGATACATTCCGCCGCAACGAGCAGTTACTCGAACCGTTACGGATCTCCGGACGACTACGGTCCGTTTCTTGATTTAGCCTAGATATCTCAGCAAAACTACGGCCGACATTACTGAATCAGCGAGTGAATTATTTACTTAACGATCACCGCTTTCCCACAGGCGTAGTGGCTTTTCGATTGATCAGTACGCTTCTCGTATCTCAAGTGATCGCCATCGGTTTCTAAGCGCTAAGATTCCTACGCCGGTTAGTAACAATAGAAATGAGTTTGGCTCCGGTATAACAGCACCAGTTCCGAAGAAACCGTATGCGGTACGATCAGCAGGGTTATCTTCTAAAATTCTAATTTCATCAAAAGGTTGATTGAAACGTAGTAGGTGTCTTCGCTCAGCAAACGCCAAGGGGTCATTCATGGTAATACTGGAGCCGTTGTTGGTAATGGACATGCTGCCAGAGCTGTTATCCAACTCGATGAGTCCATAATCTAATGGGTTTCCATTAAAAAAGGCTTCCATTGTGTAGGTTGTTGTTGAAAAATCATTTTCGTGAAACGCCATAAAGTTCTGCTTTCCATCCAACGCGCGATCGAAAGTAAACACAATATTGTCGGTTCCACTATTCCAGACCCCGATCACATCGGGAGTGTGAGCGGTGTCTGTCACGCCGGCATCGTCAAACCATGTGCCAAACCATATTTCTCGGTAATCAAAAACATCAGAATTTCCTAAAGGGAATCTCGGTCGTGGGTTTCCGGTAATCTGGGCTGTGACATTGATTCTGCCGTCAATGCCGTCCCATTGTACTGTCCCAGAGTTCGCCTCAGGTACCCAGGAGCTGAAGTCCGCGTGTGTAAAAGACTGAGCAAGTGACGCGGGCGATGAGATTACCGTGAGTATGCCCGAGAGAATTAATAGTATTACTGCATCGATCTTGCGGGTGCGCATGAGTGACTCCGGAAAAGAGATTTAATCGCTTGCGAAGGACGGCTACCGTTTGCTCGTCCCTACATTACGCTAGACGTCGGTCTAGCGTAGTGCAATAGACATTTGTTGAAAATGTGGACTTTGCTGTTTCGGCTAGCTGAGTGCTGCGCAAAATTGGTGGTGTCGTTACCTAATCAGATTTCCGGATGCGTTTTCGGGCGGCGGTGACCCATGCGTTGAGGGCGGCGCCGGTGCGGTTCTGTTTGTCGCCACTCAGCATCAGCGCGGCGAGGCCGGCGGCGGTGAAGACGGCGGTGTGGGCGGCGATGAGCCAGACGGTGAGCCAGGGCTCCCAGGTGTGGCGGCCGAGCACGCGGGCCATCTTGGCGGGGAGGTCGGCGGCGAGGGTGCCCCAGCCCCAGTAGCTGGTGATGGTGAGCATGGCGAAGACGTCGGCGAGGCCGTCGAGCTTGGCGATGATGCCGGCGAGGACGATCTGGGGGATCACGGCGATGGGCACGAGGGTGACGGCCATGTCGGTGGACTTGGCGACCGAGGAGATCAAGAGCCCCAGGGCGACGCCGGCCTTGGCGAGCAGGGCGAGGCTGAGCATCTGCATGACCCAGCCGCCCTCGAAGCCGGTGACGAGCTTGACGATGAAGAACAGCGCCAGGGCCTGGAGCACGGTGAGGGTGCCGAGGAGCGCGAACTTGGAGGCGTAGTAGGCGGGGGCGAGGAGGTTGACGTCGCGTTCGCGGTCGATGATGAGGCGTTCCTTGACGATCTCCTTGGCGGCGTTGTTGACGCCGAACCAGAAGCAGGTGACCGAGAGGAGGAACAGGAGCTGGCCGGTCTTGCCGGCGGAGACGCGGTCGATGAAGCGGTCT
>JBCDIM010000095.1:0-10335 GCA_038749105.1 Planctomycetota bacterium | reverse complement strand
GAACACGACGTGCTTGATGGGGTCCTGGCCGCGGTTGAAGCACTCGATGAAGGCGCGGTCGACGTTGAACTTGGGGCGGGCGCCGGAGCCGTAGGCCCCGATGACCATGGGCTCGTTGGCGGACCGGCCGGACCAGTTCCAAGAGCCGAAGCGGTCGTTCCAGGTGTCGCCGGCCCGGAACAGCAGCCAGTCGGGCCTGCCGGAGCGGAGCATGGACTTGGCCTTGCCGATCGAGCGGACGGGGCGGTTGGGGGACAGCCCATCGTTGTTGTCGCTGCCGAGGGACTCGGAGACGTAGATCACGCGGGAGTCGTTGGAGGGCTGGAGGTTGAGCCAGCCCGCAGCGACGGGCGGCAGCTCTAGCGCGCCGGGATCGGCCGGGGCGGGCGCGGGTGCGGGCGCCGGCTCGGGCAGCGCGGTTTCGCGGGTGACACGGATCGGGTGCTGGATCTTGGCGGTCTGGGTGTCGTCGACACGCGGCAGGGCCTGCAGGATCACCTCACCGGCAGGGAGCTGATCGAGCTTGGCGGACGTGATGGTCCACGGTGCACCGGTCAACGTGTGGGCGAAGTCCGGGACGAGCCGTCGCTGCTCGATCGACCAGGCCTGGACCACGACGTCGGCGTCGGTGCCGGGCGCGGTGTTGACGCTCAAGGGGATGCTCACGCCAGAGCCTTCGCTGAAGGTGTCTGGAGCGTCCGCGGGGAAGCTGACGGTGATGGGCAGCGGGGCGGGCACGGGGTCCGGATCGGGCGCGATCACGGGCTCGGGCTGTGGCTGCGGCTCGGGAGCGGGCGCGGTGACTGGCTCGGGCTGCGGCGTGGGTTCCGGCTGGGGGGTCGGTTCGGGCTGCGGCTGCGGAGCCGGCGTGGTGACGGGTTCGGGCTGGGGCTCTGGAGCCGGCGCGGGCGCGGTCGGGGTGGTGGGCTGCTGCTCGATCGGCGCGTCGACCTGCGGGGGCAGGGGGGCGGGCACGGGTTCGGGGGTGGGCTCGGGCTGGGGCGCGGGCGGCGCGGTCACGGTGAGGCTGGCCTCGACGCGGTCGACGACCCGGTTATTGATCCGGACCAGGGCCTG
The DNA here is from genome assembly GCA_038749105.1 of Planctomycetota bacterium. GTDB lineage: Bacteria > Planctomycetota > Phycisphaerae > Phycisphaerales > Phycisphaeraceae > JBCCOW01. The sequence goes on along the minus strand of JBCDIM010000095.1, from coordinate 9,258 downwards.
GATCTTGTAGGGCCCAGGGGCGAGGAGGTTGAGCTTGTCGGCGGGCACCACCACGGCTTGACCAGGGTTAATCACGGTGGCGAAGTCGCGGACGAGCCGGCGTTCGGCGTCCGACCAGGCGATCAGCAGAACATCGCCGCCCACGGGCAGCGGTTCGGACAGCTCGAGCCCGATCGACTGAGCGGCACCCTGCTGGCGGGCCAGGGCGTTCTGTGCGAAGGAGACCTCGGGCGTCACGGCCGCGGGGGCACCAACGGTGATGGTGTGTCGGGCCCGTGCCTTGGTCTGACCATTAACGCGGGTGATGACTTGCAGTTCGACACGGCCGGGCTCGAGGGTGTTCAGCCGGTCGGCAGCGATGACCCAGGGGCCTTCGTCGAGGACATGGCTAAAGCCGCGGACGAGCTGCCGGCGATCGATGTCCCACGCCAGCAGGAGGAACTCGGTGTTGTCAAGATTGGCGGGCTCAACCGTGAACGGTACGTCGGCGTCGGAGCCGAGCACGTAGGCCTGGAATCCGGCGTCGAAGACGGCCCGGGCGGGTGCGACGACAGGAGGAGTGGGGACCAGCGTCAGGTCGCGCTTGGCGATGTGAACGATGCGGCCGTCCACGCGGGTCATCAGCTGGAGCTCGACTTTGCGAAGCGGGAGCTTTCGCAGCGAATCGGGCGGGATAGTGCCGGTGGCTTCGGGGTCCCGGACCCGGTAGGCGAAGTTGGGCACGAGGCGACGCGCGGTGTGGTCCCAGGCTTGGATCACCAGGGACACGTTGCGGTCACGCAGATCGAAGTTAACGCCCTCGTAGCTGATGCCCGTAGTGCTGGTGCGGGGCCAGACATCGGGCGTGCCGTCGACGAAGACGGCGTAGGCCTGGGCGTCGGGCGCGTTCTGGGCGTTCAGAGCCGGCGCGACGATCCACGCCAGGACTAGCGCCGCCAGGGCGGCCACCATGGCGGCGCAGCGGGGCTGGCTCGTGGTCGTGGCTGCGACTGAGCGTGTGGTGGCTCGGTGCCGCAGGGCGGGGGATGGAGTTCGGCCGTCATGCATGGCTGGGGCGGCAAAAGACGTTGATTGGGGCGCACTGATCATTGGGTATTGCTCCGAACAGTTCAAGCGAACGGTTGCGTGAGAATGGATTCGGCCTTTGGGGGCCTCGTGTGAAGATGGATAAGCGAGAAATGGACCCAGATTGCCAGGCTTGCCTGAGCCAGCCGGTAAAGTCGTCAAGACCGGCGTGAACCGGCCCTGTGGGCGGACTGAAGCCGGTTTTTATTTGACAGGAAGGCCCAGAGAAAGGGTCACGGGGGTGTGGCAGGGGAGCCGCGCGTGCCTGGCGACGTGCGATGATGCGGCGTTGCGCGCACAATTGGGGCATGGGCGAATCGGAGACCGGTTTCATCAGGGGTCGGGTGCGGGCGGATCACCGGGACCAACCGCCGGGTTCTGGGGGGGTTTTTCCGCTCCAGGACGCGGTGATTGTCGTGGGTCGCAGCCGGGATGCCGACCTTCGGTTGGATGATTCGACCGTGTCGCGTCGTCACGCGGAGCTCCGCTGGGCCGACGGATCAGACGACACGCAGGACGCGGCGGGCTGGCGCATCATCGATCTTGGCTCCCAAAACGGTGTGTGGGTCGGCGACGAGCGGGTTGCGGAGGCCGAGCTTCGCGCGGATCAGCCGGTCCGGCTGGGGGCGTTCACGCTGCACCTGCTGGTGGATCAGGCGTCGGCCGGTGAGGACGACGGAACCGAGGAGCTGGAACGAACGCTGGTCTGGCAAGAGGACAGCAGCGGGTTCGGGGGCTTGGCCGCGGGGGGCGGTGCTCAGGGGCGTGGGGTGGCGGCGCTGGATGAGTTGTCGGTGCCGGCTCTGGAGGCGGAGCACATCCGGTATCTGTTGGATTTTGGTCGGTCGCTGCTGGGTATGGACTTGGCGGCTGACCGGCGGGGGGCATTGTGTCGGGTGATGGTGAGCGGCGAGATGGGCTGCCGTTGCGCGACGATGATCCGGGTGTGGGTGGATCGGCCGGAGAAGCCGCCCCGGGTGGTGAGCCCGTCGGTGGCGCGGGTGGGTGAGGCGTTGGAGGAGCCGCACGTGTCGCGTTCGGTGCTCAGGGCATTGGTGGCGCGACGGCAGCCGGTGATGGCGACCAACGAGGGGGCGGGGCAGGGCGGTGGATCGGCCGGGAGCGGGGGCGATGATTCGTCGTGGGCGGAGCTATCGATCAATGCGGAACAGGCCGCGATCACGGTGATGGCGGCACCGGTCGGTGAAGGCGGTGGGGATGAGGGCGCGGGTGACGGGGCGTGGCTGGACGTGCTGTATGTGGTGGCCCAGCGGGAACGGGGGTCGTCGGTCTGGTTAACGCTGCTGGAGCTCGCGGCAAGGCTGTACCGGGAGGGGGAGTCGGCTTGGGGCTTGCGGGCCGCGGCGGCCGAGCGGGCGGCGGCCGATCGCGAACAGACCCAGGCGCGCAAGATCCAGCTGGGGCTGGTGCCGGACCGGCCCACGGTGAAGGGTTTCGAGGTCGGGGTCTGGTTCGATCCTTGCCTCGCGGTCGGTGGGGACTATGTGGACGTGATGAACCTGAAGGACGGACAGGTCTTGGCGGTGCTGGCAGACGTCTCGGGCAAGGGGTTGCAGGCGGCGTTGGTGACCGCGGCGGTGCATGCGGTGGTGCACGCGGGCGTTGCGCAGGCGGAGGGCGTGGAGGGTGCGGGGCTGTCGTTGGCAACACTGCTCGAACGCGTGAACGATCACCTCTGTGAGTACACACCAACCGGGAGCTTCGCGACACTCGTAGCAGCACTCCTGGATCCGGCGACCGGTGAGGGTGAGGTGTGCAACGCGGGCCATCCGCCGGCGATGGTGGTGGGAGCGGACGGGTCGGTCTCGGCGATGGGCACGGGCGACAACATGATCCTGGGCTGCATCGAGACGACGCTGAGCTGCGAAGCGGTCCGGCTCGAGCCCGGGCAGACCTTGGTGTTTTATTCGGACGGGCTGACCGAGGCGGTGGACGAGTCGGGGGCGATGCTGGGGATTGAAGCGCTGCAGTCGGCGATCGGTCAGGCGTGTGCGGCGGCCGGGGGGGTCGAGGGCCGGGTCGCGGAGCTCCGCCGGGCGTTGGTGGCTTACCAGGGCTCGGCGGCACGGGCGGACGACGAGACGGCCTTGTTCCTGTGCCGAACCGCGGAAAGCTCGGGATGATCTACGGGCGTTTTGGGTTGCATTGCTGCGGCGTGGGTCGTCGTGTCGGTTTGGATCTGGTTGAGTCGGGTTGACGTCGGGAGTTCGTGTGCGCCGGTTCTTGAGTGTGACGCGTTGGTGTACGAGGTGGGTGTTCGTGGTGGCTCTGCTCGTGGTGGTGTTGGGGCTGGGGGTCTACGCGTGGGTGCAGCGTGAGGGGAGCAGCGGGCTGGAGCGCTGGGTAGGCGAGCGGGTGCTGGGGTTTGTCAACGAACGGCTTGGGCCGGAGCTGGTGTTTGAGGACCTGGACTATCAGGCCCCGACCACCGTGGTGCTGCGGAACATCCGCCTGCGGGCGGCGGACCCGGATCGGCCGGGGCAGACGGTCGATATTGTGGAATCGGCGGTGCTGCGGATCGAGCTGGCGGAGACGCCGAAGCAGGGCAAGCCTTTGGTGATCAGGTCGCTTCGGCTGGAGTCGCCCACGGTGCGGCTGATCCACGGTTTGGACGGGGGGCTGATCGGCTTTGACAACCTCGCACCGGACACCAGTGAGCCGAGGCCGGCGGTGGTGGCTGACGGGCAGACGCTTGCGGATGAGCCGGTGCGTGGAGCGGAGGATGCTGATGGGAATAGCGGGACGGCCGCGGTGCCGGAGAAACACCCGTCCGCCGAGTTGACCGAGGCGGTTGGGGACGCGATGGCGGAGGTGCGCTCGCAGTTTTCGGACTGGCTTCGGTTTGAAGAGATCGAGCTCAAGGATGCACGGGTGGAGTACGCCGACCGGCGTGAGGCGGAGGGGACAGGGCTGGTCCTGGACAGGGTTTCGACGCGGCTGCGTCTGGACCAGTCGTCGCCGGGGGATTACGGGCTGACGCTGTCGTTGGGGCGGGGCGAGCTGCTGGGGCTGCGGGCGGAGCTGGTGCTGGACCTGGATGACTTGGAGCTCCGGCTCCGGGCGTTTGAGCTGGAGGCGGCGGTGTCGCCGGAGGAGTTGACGGCTCTGCCGCCGCAGCTGGGATCGATCGTCAAGCGGTACGGGATCAGCGGGAGGCTTCGGCTCGATGGCCGGGGCACGATCGACCTGGAAGATTGGACCGCCAGCGAGCTGCTGATCGAGTTGTTGCTTGGCGAAGGCCGGGTCGTGCTGCGGGAACGGATGATCGATCTGGATGAGCTGCGGGCGAGCATAACGATCGGAGCGGGTGAGTTGGTGCTGGAACGCTTGGGGGTGCGGACGATGTCGGGTCGGCTCGACGCGACGGGCCGGATCGGGCTCGGCGAGACGTATCCCGCCGAGTTGGTGGTGTCGGGGGACGGGCTACGGCTCGACACGGTGCTCGTCCTGCTGGGTGACGAACGGGTGGAGTCGGCCGCGGATGAGCCGGCCAGTGGAGCGGCGACGCAGGCGGACGGGTTGGCGTCTCAACGGGTGTGGGGTCGGCTGGGGCTGGACGTGGCGGTCGTGATGCAGGGGTCTGATCCGCTGGCGACGCTGTCGGGCGGCGGGCAGGCGACACTGGAGGATGCGGAGCTGACCGCGTTCCGGGGGGCTGGCCGGATCTTGGGGGCGTTGGCTGAGTCGATGCGGCTCAAGCGTCGTCGGACGCTGGCGGAGCGCGAGTCGGCGCCGGGCGATCGGCTGCGTCTGGAGTTCACCCTTGAGGGCGATAAGGCCGTGTTTGCCCGGGACGGGATCCGGCTTTCGACGCCAGGGCTGGTCGCGGCACGGGGGTACGGGACGGTGTGGTTGAACGGTGGCCTCGACGTGTTCCTCAACGCCGGGCCCTTCGAGCGGGTACAGGAGCTGATCGGCCGTGCGGGTGACTTGTGGGATCGGCTCACGGGCGGGTTGGCGCGGTACCACTTGACCGGGACGCTGGCTGAGCCGCAGGTCGCCTTGGTCATCGTCGGGGTAGAAACCCGCCGTGCGGCGTCAACCCAGCCCGCTCATGAAGCGGATCCGTCGGGGGGCGATGTCGGCACCGGACCGTGATACGCCTGTTAGATCGGCGGTCTGAGCAAGAAGCGGCCGGGCGTGAAATTCTTCTTGCCACGGGCAGAAGCGGGTGGCACACTAGATGCAGCGGCGGTTTGTTCTGGCCGGTCTGGTCTTAGCTGCGGCATTGTGTTGTTTCACCTTTCTCTTCGTGGTTTCACTTCAATTCGGGAGCTCTTGCGATGCGACTAACACAGGATCGTTTGACGTTCGTGGGTGTTGTGGTGGCGATGTTGCTGGTGGCGGTGGCATACATCCGTTTGGGGCAGGCGATCGAGCCCCATGGCTCGGAAGCCCAGGTCGAACCGGTACCTGCGACGGCGGGCGCTTCGGCAGCCTTGCCAGGCACACCGATCCGCGAACGCGGCGAGCCCTGAGTCGCCTTGCCGGCCTCGGTTGAGAAGTAGTGGTTGGGGATGTGGCGGAAGGCCCGGCGACGGGGAAAGGCCGGAGGTTTGGGGGACAGTTGGAGGAACAGGCCCCCGGACACGGTGGGGGGAGAGAGGTGTCCGGGGGTTTTTTCGTACAGAGCAGGGTTTAGGGCAGCTACTGCTTCCGGTCGCCTGCGGGGTGAGCAGGGACGGGGTGAAGGGGACGCCGTAAAGCCAGATACAGCGCCTTTGCTTTCGCGTAGACTCGCCGCCCATAAAAGCAGCGGCCCAGAGTTAGATGGGCCTTTATCTTTTTCATGCCGCCATCTCTCCGCCATGCCAAGACATCTTGAAGCAACCCGTGTCTGTGATGTGATCGAGCACCTTGGGTACCGCATTGAATCCTCGTTCCTCACCATCAGGGATCGTTGGGATCGCACCCACGAGGTGTACGCGGCGCGTTGCTTGCCACACGGCGTTACCAGCCCGGTGGCGGGCGTCTTGCACTTGCCAGGGGGCGGGCAGACTGTTGACCCGACCGACCTGGTGTGGTGGGCGCGTCGGGGCTTCGCTGCGGTGTCGATGGATTGGGAGAACCGCCATAACCCCGCACACGACCCAGAACGGAAGAGCCGATGGGCCCCTGCGATCCAAACGCGCTACGACCCGATCGAGAGCGAGCAGCAAGCACTGATCCCGACAGCCATGCTCGGGGCTTCCGCTTCGCTTGACTGGATCTCGGAACAGGATCTCGTGGATGAAAACCGACTCGGTGTCGCGGGGATCAGCTGGGGTGGCTACCTCACTTGGGCCGTCGCGGCACACGACCAGAGGGTGAAGGCCATCGTTCCGGTGTTTGGCTGCGGGGGTCTTTTTGACGAGCGTTTTAGCGCCGCACAGTTCTTCAAGCAGCTCCCCGAGCCTGTACGAACCACGTGGGAGCAAGAGTGGGATGCTCTCGCGCTGACCAAGAGCCGGCTGCGTGCGCCGACCTGCTACTGCTCCGCGACGAATGACTTCTTCGGCCCGCACTCGGTCGCAGAATCCGCGCTCGCCGAGCTCAAGCACAACGCGGTGCCCGTCCGTCGAACCAGCCGACCCAACGGCGATCACTGGTGCGGGATACCGGGAGGCGTGGCTGCCGAGCAATGGATGAGGCAATGGCTTATGGACGGCCCCCCGCTGCCAGAAGAGCCGGTCCTTCATGAAGACGGATCGGTTGAACTGGATAGCAGCCGGCCGATTGACGACGTGTGCCTCTGGTGGTCTGTTGGCAGCCCGGCCGACGCGGGTCATTGTTGGTGGCCGGGAGAACCAGATCGCTTGCCCGCTCTAGCATCGCTTGCATTTGCTCGGGTCAGATACACCGACGGCCTTGTGCTGAACAGCCCGACACTCCGATTGGCTGGAGAGCGTCCGGCCGAGGATCTCCCGGAGACGTGGCCCGATGCGGTCCGTGCTGGAGCGGCAGCCCGGTGGGGGGTGTGCAGTACGCAGTTCTACGCAAGGCCCGGGATCGATCACGAACAACCCGCGTTCGAGCCCATAGACGGCAACCCCCAGCGTGTGCGGGTCACGCACGACGTGTCCGGGTCATCGACGTTCTCGTACTTCTTCACAGGTCTTGGCGACCCTCGCTGGAACCACGACACCGCCTCCGGTGTTGTCATCACCTTAGACGGGGCCGGATCCACCATCAGCCGATGGCAGGTCACCGTGAAAGTCTTGAAGTCAAACACACAGATCCCGGAGAAGACCTTTACGCAGCACCTCGATACGCCTCTCGATCGCGTCGAAGTCGTCATTCATCCCGGTCTATTCGAGGATTGGCCGGAGGGTAAGACGTGGTCAGATGTCATCGCCCTGGAGATCAGCGGCGATGTCTCGGGGCCCACGGTAATGGTTGGCCCGATCAAACGCCGGTGACGCTCCAAGGTCTTGTGAACGGTTTCGCCACCATCTGGGGCAGGGCGTTTTGTGTCGCGTGGTATGGCTGTCACCCACAGCGTTGCTGAAACTTCAGCGCGATCATTGAAGGCTTAGTGGGGCCGTCGCAGGCCTGACGTGCTCGCGAGTTCGTGCCACCCGTTCCGCCGCGCGCGGAGACGATGGGCTCGGAGCGATTCAAACGGCGAGCCCGTTGGCTGTGCTGTTTGAAGGCTTCATGCAAGCAGCTACAAGAACCGGTCGGCTGCTAGACGTGATGGCTGATCCGGGCGGCGGCGTTATGCCCGGCGAAGCCGGCGGCGAAGACGGCGTGTGAGCCACGGCGGGGCGTGCTCAGGGGTGCTGAGCAGAGGTCGAGGCCGGGCGTGAGTCGCGGGGCGTACCGGTCGAGCCACGGCATGGGCGGGCGTTTTCCGGACTTGAGCATCAGCGCAGCGAGGACAAGGGCGGCTAGCGGGGAGGCGCCGAGCGCGTGCCCGATCGCGCCCTTCGCGGCGTAGACCGGCAGCTTGGGCCCGTCCTCGGGCTGGGGCCTGAACGTCTCCGATAGGGCTTGGAGCTCGGCAGCGTCGTGATAGGGCGTTCCGGGGGCATGGGGGTGCAGGAGGGTGATTGGCGGCTCGGGTTGCGTCTGCTGTTGGTCGAGAATCTGGGCAGCGAGGTGGCGGAGTGCCGGGAGGCTGGGTGCAGGGTGGATGAGGTGGTGGGTGTCGTTAGCGATCGCGGTGTGATCGAGGCTGAGCGTGCCGGGGGTCGGTGGGGCTTGGGCGTCTGCCGGGAGTCGGGAAAGGACCACAGCGGCGGCGGTCTGTGCCAGGACGAAGCCGGGCGGGTCGGTGGATAAGGGCCTTGGGTGGTACTGGTCGGGGGTGAGCGGGGCGAGGACGCCGAGCCGGCGGTAGCTGTGCAGGAGGGCCGGCGACAGCGCAGCATCGACGGTGAGGACCAGGGCATGTGCGGGCTGGTGCTCATCGCGGCGCGGGTCGAGCAGGTCCATGCGGGCCTGATGGAGGGCGACGAGGGATGATGCGCAGGCGGCCACGGTGTGGCGATTGGGGATGAGGTTGAGCCGGCGCTGCAGGTGGCGTTCGAGGTTGGCGTGGGGCGGGAACCGCTGGGCGATCTGAGGCGAGGGTTCGGCGGGGGATCGCTTGGCGTAGCGGGGGTCGCCGAGGTGTGTCGAGAGTGTCTGGAGGGCCCCCTTGGAGGTGCCCAGGTAGAGCGGGAGGTGAGCGAGCGGGATGCCCGCCTGGTCGGCCGCCTCGCGCGCGGCGTGCTCGGCGAGGTCGACGGCAGGATCGACGCTCGCGAAGGCGGTGCCGGCCACGGCCCCGGTGGCTTGCGCGAGTGTGAACGGGTCGGCCTCCGCGGGGCAGGCGGCCGCACGGGCTTCGAGGGTCTTGCCCGCAAGCAGAGCGCGGAATGTGGGCCAGGCCGCGTCGCCAAGCGGGGTGATCAGGCCCAGCCCGGTGATGGCAAGGCGGGGTGCGGCGGCGGGTAGTTGGGCTGTGGCAGGGCGAGGCATCGACGGTCGGCATGGTATGGTCGAGGGGATGTCACGACGGGCTTCGCCGTTTGAGAACCGGTCCGGCGGGGTGAGTGTGAGCGGGGTGGAGGCGTTGGTGAAGGGCTGGTGTCTGGGGGTGTCCTCCGGGGGCTTGCCGGCGGCTTGCTTCTCGGCGAGGGCCTGGGTGTGTCGGTTGAGATCGGTGGCGGCGCGTTGGGCGTCGGTGTCCTGTTCGAGGGTTTTCGT
>JBCDIM010000094.1:0-10428 GCA_038749105.1 Planctomycetota bacterium | reverse complement strand
TTTGCGGAGCCGATGCGGAAGCCGAAGGGGTACGACAAGGACCGGGTGGTGCACGGGGTGGAGCTGGACGCGCTGGGGGCGGCGAAGCGGTATTGCCTGACGGAGCTGAAGGACGGCCGGCGGGAGTTCGTGAAGTGGATCCGAGCGGAGAGCATTCGGCAGCACGGATTCTTTGACCGGTACGGCCAGGTCCGGGGCGTGTCGCCGCTGGCCCCGGCGTTGAACCCGTTCCGGGACATGATGGAGGCCCAGGTCTACGCGCTGGCGTTGATGAAGCTGGAGCAGCTGCTGGGGTTCAAGATCACGCGGGCCGCGGCGGATCCGCTAGACGGGATCAACGACTCAGGCGAGACGGGCGAGGGTGAGGAATCGGAGTCGGAAGTGGACAAGGGGTATCACTTCGATTTCTCGCAGGGGCCGCAGGTGTTCGATCTTGAGCACGGCGATGACGTCAGCACGATCACCGGCGCGAGCCCGCACACGAACTTCCAGGCGTTCCTGGAGGCGATGACGATGGCGGCGCTCAAGGCGTTGGACCTCGACTTCTGCCTCTACGATTCGAGCCACACCAACTACAGCGGCAGCCGGCAGGCGGGGACGACCTACGACCTGACCAGCCGGGTGCGTCGGGAGGAGTTGGCGTCTTGCCGGGGCTGGTGTACCGAGCGGCAGCTGGCGGTGTGGGTGCCGCAGTGGGTGGATTCCGGGGCGCTTCAGATGCCGGAGGGGATGACGGTCGAGGGGATCACGTTCGAGTGGCAGTCGGTGCGTCCGGGGTGGATTGATCGGCTCAAGGAAGTGAAGGCGGAGGCGGCGGCGGTGGCAGCACAGTTGACGAGTAAGAAGCGGTCATGCCGGCGGCTGTTCGGGGATGACTACGAAGAGGTGTACGACGAGATCGTGCAGCAGACGGAGCGGGAAGCGGCGGACGGGATCAGCGACGGGTCGGTGGCGATTGGCAGCACGCCGGAGACGCCGCCGAGCGACGAGGAAGAGCAACAGCCGCGACGGGGCGGAGCGGGAGAGAACGAGGAGGGTGGCGATGCCTGAGATGCTGACGATCCCAGAAGAGGCGCGGCGGTTCGCCCGGCTCACGGACTACTTCGGACCCTGGGCGATCCACACGCCCGTCGGCGTCGGCCTGTTTGAGAAGACCCGGGGGATGGACTTGCAGGCCCACGTCGCGGAGCGTCGGCAGGCCCCGGCGCTGCAAACGCAGCATGTGCGGGCGATGGACGGCACCGGGCAGGGTGTTGGCGGCGGGGTTCAGTTGATAAGGCTGGACGGCGTGCTGATGAAGCATGTGAACAGCCTGGACGACGGAACCTCGACGGTGCAGGCCCGGAACGAGATCCGGCGGGCGGCGGCGGACCCGTTTGTCGATGGGATCATGCTGGTGATCGATAGCCCCGGCGGGACGTGCTCGGGGACGGCTGACCTGGCGATGGATGTGGCGGCGGCGGCGGCGGTCAAGCCGGTGCATGTGCATGTGGAGGACCTCTGCGCGTCGGCGGGGTATTGGGTGGCGAGTCAGGCGGACCGGATCAGTGCGAACAACGGGACGGCGTGGATCGGCTCGATCGGGACCTATCTCGGTCTCTACGACTTCAGCGGCCTAGCGGCGAAGGAGGGCGTAGAGGCGGTGCTGTTCAGCACGGGGCCGCTGAAGGGTGCGGGGTTCCCTGGGGCGAAGATCACCGACGCTCAGCGGGAACACTTCCAGGAACGCGTGGATGGGTTGCAGCTGGAGTTTTCGGCGGCGGTGGCGGCGGGGCGAGGCCTGCCCGTTGAGCGGGTGACGCCCGGCTTGGAGGGGACGCTGGCGACGGGCGGGGTGTGGGGGGCGAATGAAGCGATGGAGCTGGGGCTGGTTGACGCCGTCGAGGACTTCGACACGGCGATGGCGGCCCTGCTGGCCGACGTGCGTGAGCGTCGGGATGGCGGCGGTTCCGGGGGAGATTCCGGGGGCGGTGCCGGCCGTGGCGGTCGGGCTGCTGACGACAACACCACGAGGAGCGAAGCGATGGACAAGGACCAGAAACCCAAGAGCGAAGAAACCACCGAGGAGCAGGCCGGCGGCGGCACGCCCGAGCCGACCCCGGCCACGGACGAGTCGAACGATGAGGGCGGCGCCGGGTCCGAGCAGGCCCAGCCGAGCGGCGAGACGCCAGCGGCTTCGAGCCAGTCGGCCGAGCGGCCGTCGGTGAAGGAGCAGGCCCAGCCCTTCCTCTCCGAGTTCGGCGACGACCAGGGCGCGAAGTACTTCGCTCAGGGCTTGTCGATCGACGAGGCGCGACAGGCGGAGAACAAGCGGCTCAAGGCCGAGCTCGAGAAGGCGAAGGCAACGCAGCCGGCCGGCGGCGCGTCGGCGTCGGAGGCGGTGCCGTTCAAGCCGGACGGCGAGCAGACCAAGGGCCGGTCGGCCCACGACTACGCCACGCGGAAGCGGGCGGCCTGAACGCGATAGCCGGCCCCGCGCGGTGCGGGACGGGCGACGGACCTTGATACGAACACCCCGAAGGCGGAGAAAACACCATGCCCCCCAGTTTTACGAATCTCTCGGACGCCCTACAGCTGGGCGACGGCAACATCGACGACATCCGCGTCGATGATCTTCTGCTCGACGCCCCATTCCTGGCCGCGTTGCCGGTGAAGGAGTCGAGCTTCGACACCCAGCACGAGTACCTGAAGCGTACCGGCTCGCCGGCCGTCGGCTTCCGGGCCATGAACGCTGGCCTGGAGAACACCAAGGCGACCCGCTCCAAGGTGACGGTGCTGCTGAAGTACCTCGACGCCGGCTTCACGATGGACAAGGGTCTCTACGACACCCAGAACGGTCCGGCGCTTTGGCGTGAAGAGGCGGTGGATCACTTGCAGAGCTCGTTCGCCACGGCCGAGCGCCAGCTGATCTACGGCACCGGCGAGAATGCCGACGGCTTCAACGGCCTGTCCAACATCGACCTCATCGACCACCTCGACGACAGCAACGTCATCGATGCCGGTGGTTCGGGTTCCAACCTCACCTCGGTCTACCTCGTGCGGGCCCTGCCCACCGACGTCTGCATCGTCGCCCCCGACGGCAGCGTGAACATGGAGATCGGCACCCCCGTCGAGTCCGTGCGTCAGGTCGGCGATGCCGAGTACGACATCGTGCGGACGCCGATCGCAGGCTGGATGGCGCTGCAGCCCGGCGGTGTGTTCAGCGTCTGGCGGATCGCCAACGTGGACACGACCCCCGGCAGCTCCAACGGCCTGACCGACGATCTGTTCTCGCGGATCCGGGCCAAGGCCAAGACCCGCGTCCCGACGCTGGCGTTGACCAGCTTCGAGGGTCAGGCCTCGCTCCAGCAGAGCCGCACCGCCACCAATCCGACCGGGGCTCCGGCCCCCATGCCGACCGAGTCGCACGGCATCCCGCTGCTGCCCTCGCCGCATGTGTCGGCGGCCGAGACGGCGCTGGTTGCCGCTTGATAGCCCCCCCCGACGCCCCTGGGTTGCCACCTCCGCGGCCCGGGGGCTTTTAGCCCCACCCTCCCGCCTGCCCCCTGACCGGGGCGGGTGGGTTTAGGAGATCGACGTGAGCGCGTTTGAGTCCGCCATCCAGCAAGCCCATTCAGCCGTGGAAGCGGTGGCGGGGGCGGTGATGACGTACCGCGTGGGCGGCGAGGCCGGGGAGCCGATCGTGGTGACGATGGTGCCGGGGGTAACACGGCACGGGGGGACCAATGGCGCGGGCGAGATGGTCGTGCTGAGTCGGTCGCGGGACTTCCTGGTGGAGTCGGCGGACCTGATCGACGGCAACGGCGCGGCGGTGGTGCCCGACGAGGGCGACGTGATCGAATGGATCAAGGGGGGCGTGCGGCGGAAGTACCTGGTGACGCGGCCGGAGGGGGCTCAAGGCTGCTGGCGGTGGGCCGACCACCGCGAGACGCGGCGGCGGGTCCACACCGACTTCTACGACGAGGAGGTGGTGCCGTGATCCTGCTGATTACCGCGGTTATCGCCAAGGCCTCCGGCGCTTCCGGAGGGGATGCGACGGCCTTGATGCTGCCGGTGACGGTGCTGGTCGCGGTCGCGTTGTGGCTGGTCGGGCTGACGTGGGGCGTTGCGGCGAAGTGGTTCGAGACGAAGAAGCGGCTGGATGATGCGGAGCGGGAGCGAAAAGCGATGCGTCGGCAGCTCGAAGGCCTGGACCGGCGGAAGCGGCCACGGGCCGGCGAGGGGGTGTGGCCATGAACCGGGCGAGCACGCGGCAGATTGCGGACGGGGTGGTGTCACTGTTGAACGACGAAACCTTCACGCCGGCGTTTACGGCGGAGCGGGTGGTGACTGCGGACTTTGATCTGTCGGAGCTGAACGAGCTGAAGGTGGTGGTTGTAGCGGGTTCGAGCGAATCGGGAGGCGGTGCGAACCGTAGCGGGACGCCGAAGGAGCGGACGGTCCAAGTTGGTGTGCTCAAGCGCGTCACGTCGGACGACGAGGCGGACGCGTTGGGCGACCTGGTCGATGCGATCGCGGAGCACCTCGACAACCGGCCGCTCAATGCGGTCAACGCCCGCTGGCTTCGGACGGAGCACGCGACGCTGATGGATGCGGACCTGCTGCGGCGGAAGAAGGTGTACCTGGGGGTGGTGCTGGTGACGTACCTGGCAGTTTGACACGCGGAGGCGAGAGAGAACCCCCAACCACGAGGAGAGAAACATGGGCAAGCAACTCGGGCGCGACTTCAAGGTCTACTACAGCGCCACGCTAATCACCGATGCCTCGGACAGTGCCATAAGTGGCATGTCCTGGGTCGAGGCCCCCACAACGGCGGATGTGAATCTCGATGAGCAGAAAGCCGAGATCACCTACGCCACGCGCGAGAACGACGGCGAGACGCAGTACTTCGACGGCCCGTTCGAGGACAGCATCCAGCTCAACCTTGCCAAGGATAAGCAGGACGCTTTCTATCAGGCGCTGAAACGTGGCTACAAAGACAAGACGCCCGTTGCCCTCGCGGTCGTTGATGAAGACATCGACAACCCGGGCGCTGAAGGCTACGCGGCAAACTTCACGGTGCTTCGCTTCCCGTCCAACCTTGAGTTGGCATCGGTGGCTGAGGTGCAGGTGTTCGTGCGTCCGCGGTCGTTTATCAACCGCGACTACGTCACCCCGGCGATTTGACCCTGGATCGGCCCGGGTCCGCGTGGTTTGAGCGGGCCCTGGCTTTGGTTTTGTTCTTTTTTAGGAGGTTGCGTGATGGCGCGTTTCACAGATGGCGAGGGGCGGGAGTGGTCGCTGCGGCTTACCGTGGGCGGGATCAAGCGGGTGAAGGAAGCGATGGACATGGACCTGTCGGAGGTGATCGAGTCGGACACCCTGGAGCGGTTGCAGCATGTGCTGACCGCGACCGAGGTGCTTTGGCTGCTGATCGAGCCCGAGGCGGAGCGGCATGGCGTGACGGCCGCGTCGTTCGGTGAGTCGCTGGCGGGCGACGAGTACGCCGCAGCGCTGGAGGCGTTGTTGGAGGCGGTCGTGGATTTTTCCCCGGGCCCGCGGAGGGCTATGCTCCGCCGGATGCTGGAGGCGAGCAAGACGCTTCAGGGCCGGGCCGCGGACGAGGTAGAGAAGCGGATCAGCGGCGGGGTCCTGGACGAGGCGATCGACGAGCTGCTGGCCGGGATCGACCGCGAGAACCCGGTGGGGTCCTCGGGCTCTGCTACCGGCTTGCCGGGATTGTCGGGGTCGATCCCGACGGCTACAGCCTGCGCGAGCTCGACTGGATGAGCACCGGCCGTCAGCGGGCGGCGTGGTGGCACACGGCGTCGGTGGTGGCGGTGCTGGCGGAGCTGCACCGGGACAAGAAGAGGCGGCCTCGTCCGTTCGAGCCGCGTGAGTTTCACCCCCTGGTGCCCTGATGCCGAGCCCCGCCGCGACGTTCGACGCTTCGTTTGACTGGTTCATCGACCGGGAGGTTGTTCTGTCGAGGACCACGCGTGCGGAGCGACGCGTGATGATTCGGGTGGGTGGGCGGATCAGGACCTGGGCGAGGCGATCAATCCGCCCTCGCAGCACACGGCGTCGGCCAGAGCAAATCTCCCAGCCAGGCGATCCGCCATTCAGCAAGACGGGTTTCCTCAAGCAGCTGATCTTCTTCAGCTACGACCCGCAAGAGAGCCGCGTGGTGATTGGTCCGGCCAAGTCCAACTCGGCCAAGGCGGATCGTGGCATAGGCCCGACGGTGCCAGAGCTGTTGGAGCACGGGGGACGGATCACCGTCAAGCGGACGCGCAAGCCGAAGCGCGCCGGCGAAGGCAACCGGCGTCGGTCCAGATACCGCAGCTATCAGGTCACGCTGGATTATCCGGAAAGGCCGTATATGCGGCCGGCGTTGGCGGAGAACCTGGACTTCGCCTTGGAGGCGTGGAAGGGAGTGGTGCGGTAGATGCCCTCGTCGCGTTCCATTGAGGCGGGCAAGGCCCACGTCGAGCTGCGGATGCGGAACCGCATCGACGCGGGGCTGACCGATGCCGAGCGGCGGCTGTCGCGGTTCGGGGCGGCGGTGAACCGGACGGCGAAAGGTCTGGCGAAGCTCACCGCGTTGTCGGCCGCGCCGCTGATCGGCGGGGTGAAGGTGTACGCCGACTTCGAGGAGCAGCTGGCCCAGGTGTCGGTGATGCTGGGGGACAACACGGCGTTGCTCGGCCGGTACCGGGAAGGCATCCGCCGGCTGTCGATCGAGTACGGGCAGGGGACGGACGTGCTGGCCCGGGGGCTGTACGACATCCTGTCGGCGGGGATCGCGGCGGAGCGGGGCCTGGACGTGCTGGAGGTGGCGTCACGGGCGGCGGTGGCGGGGCTGACCGACACGGCGACGGCGGTGGACGCGATCACTACGGTGCTCAACGCCTACGGGCTCGAGGCCGACCAGGCCGGTCGGGTGAGCGACGTGCTGTTCGGGATTGTGGAGCGGGGCAAGACGACGTTCCCCGAGCTGGCGGCGAACATCGGCAAGGTGGCGACGACTGCGGCGGCGGTGGGGATCCCGATGGAGGAGCTGGGGGCGACGATCGCCACGCTGACGCGTCGGGGCATCCGGACGCCGGCGGCGATGTCGGCGATCACGGCGACGATCGGGGCGTTCATCAAGCCGGGCCAGGAGGCGGCGGTGGTGGCGGACCGGTACGGGCTTGAGCTGAGCCGCACGTCGCTCGCGGCGTTGGGCTTGGAGGGGGCGCTCAAGAAGCTGTCGGCGATCTCGGATAACGACCTGCCGAGCGTGGTGCCGAACG
The DNA here is from genome assembly GCA_038749105.1 of Planctomycetota bacterium. Classification (GTDB taxonomy): domain Bacteria; phylum Planctomycetota; class Phycisphaerae; order Phycisphaerales; family Phycisphaeraceae; genus JBCCOW01. The sequence continues at coordinate 3,154 of JBCDIM010000094.1, read as the reverse complement.
TGGAGGCACTGCGGGGCATCCTGCCGGCGTTGGCGGACCTCGGGGCGTTCGGGGACGACATCCGGGCGATCGCGGAGTCGGCGGGCGCGACGGACGCGGCGTTCGAGAAGCTCTCCAGCACGGCGGCGTTCACGTTCCGGCAGCTGAGGCAGGCGGGGGTCCAGGTGCTGAGCCTGATCGGGGAGGCGTTGGCGGGGGACGTGAAGGGGCTGACTCGCGACGTGCTGGCGACGACACGGGCGGTGATCGAGTGGGTGAAGGAGAACCGCGGGGCGATCGTCACGGTGGCCACGCTGACGGCGGGGATGGGCGCGTTGGTGGCAATCCTGCTGACGGTGGGGGTGACGTTCGGATCATTGGCCGTAGGGGCGAAGGGCCTGGCGGTGGCCATGACGGTGCTGACGGGGGCCACGGGCGGGCTGGGGGTGGCGGTGAACTTCCTGGCGAGGAACCCGATGGTGGCCTTGGGTGCCGCGGTCGGACTGCTGGTTCTGAAGATGGGCGGGCTGTCGGCGGCGATGGACTTTGTGGGGAGCCGGGCGAGGCGGCTGCTGCCGGACTTCTCGGCGTTGGGCCGGGCGTCGGCGGAGACGGCCGCGGCGGTGGAGGCGGAGCGGGTCGCGGTCGAGGGCAAGGTGTCCCGCCTGGACGAGCTGCGGCGGAAGCTGGGGGCGACCACGGCGGAGCAGCGGGAGGCCAAGCGGATAGCGGAGGAGCTGGCGGTGGCGTACCCCGCGTTGTCCGATGCGATCGCCGGCATCGGCCGGTCGGCCGAGGGTACGGCGAAGGCGGTGGAAGCGATGAACCGGGCGTTCGAGGCCCGGCGCATTGCGGCGTTGAAGGGGGAGCTGTCGGAGCTGCGGGCGGAGTCCAAGCGGGTCGGGGCGGAGCTGGATGATCTGGAGTCCGACGCGGCGAGGATCCCGGATCTGGAGGCTCGTGCGGCGGAGGGCCGCGTGGCCCGGACCTCGCGTTTCCTGGGCGGGCTGGTCACGGCCCCGTTCCGGGCGGCGGGCGGTGATCGCCTGGTGGCGGAGGGCGGGGAGGCGATCGGGCTGTTCAATTCGGCCGAGCAGCGGGTGCGGAAGCTGGACCGGTTGTTCCAGTCGGCGGCGTCGGCCCGCGAGGAGCTGGCCAGGGCTCGGGCGTCGGAGGCGGCGATCGACGGCCGGGTCGATCGGGTCATCGCCATCCAGGACGAGATCCGTGCGCTGGAAGAGTTGATCGCCAGCCTCGAGGAGTCGCAGCGAGCGGCGGCGGCGGTGGTCAAGGTGCGGCCGACTTCGGGGGGTCTGGGTGGTTTCTTCCGGGGGATCACCGAGGGCATCCGCACGACGGCGGAGCAGACGCGGCGGGTGTTGCGTGACGGGGCCGACTTCTACGGCGACGCCAACCGGGGGCTGCTCGACACGCTGGCCCGGCTCCGGGCCGAGGCGATCGTGGACCCGCTGCGGCGGCGCGAGCGGCTCATCAACCTGGACTTCGACCGCCGGTCGCGGGACCTGGAGCCCGAGCAGGACCCGGCGTTATTAGAGCGGGCTCGGTTGCAGGCGATCGAGAACGTGCGGGCGGAGTTCCGCCGGCGGGATGCGGAGGAGGCGGAGCGGGCGGCGGCGGACCTGGCCGAGCGCCAGCGGGATGCCGAGCTGGGCCTGACCGCGGAGATCGAGGACCTGCGGATCCGATCGACCCAGCGGGGCGTGGAGCGAACGCTGGAGCTGCTGCGGGCCGGCTACCGGCGGGCGGTGGCGGAGGCGCGGGCGGCGGGGCTAGAGATCGCAGATCAGCTGCGGGTGAAGTTCGACCTGGACGCCCGCCTGGTGTTGCAGGAACGGCTGGCCGGGATCGAGAACCGCATCGCGGGGTTTGGGGGGGCGTCGCCGGGGACGAGCAACCCGTTTGCGCTGCAGTCGCTAGAGGGGACGACGTTCCAGGAGGAGAAGCTGGTACAGGAGCTGCGGACGGTGCAGCGGTTGCTCGGCGAGATCGGCGGCGACGTGGGCGAGGCGGAGCGGCATCTGCGTGACGGCGGGAGGTTGAACTGATGGCGATCACCGTACGCGAAGGCCAGAACAAGCGGCGTGGCGGCGGGGACACCGCCGAACGCGAGTTCCTGGTGGAGGGGACATCGGACCCGTCGGCGGCTCGTCTCGCGGCGATCGCGTCGGCGGGGTCGGTCTACGATGGCAAGGACATCCGCAGCAACGACGTCGGCTACCGAGAGTTCGCGAACGGGGTGTGGGTAGTCACGGTGCCTTACGGCAGCAGCGGATCCGCCGAGCCCCAGGAGGTGGGCGACCAGGAGTTCAGCTTCGACATCGGGGCGACCCAGGTGCAGGTCTACCAGAGCCTGGAGACCGTGAGTATCACGGGGGTCACGGCTGCGGACGCGATCGACCGCGGCGGGGCGATCGAGGTCAGCCATGACGGGCGGGTTGCAGGGACACAGATCACTGTGCCGACGGCGCGCTACACGCTGTCGGGTGTGGTGTCGGCGGCGGACATGGAGGACGGCTACGACATCGACGCGATGGCGTTGGTCGGGACAACTAACGCTTCGGCCTATCAAAACCGTCCGGCCGGCTCGTGTTTGCTGGTGGGGGTGAGCGGCCGGAAACGGGGCGACGGGGCGTGGAACGTGCGAGGGTTGGTGGCGTTCGCGCCGAACAAGACGAACCTGGTGGTGGGTGGCATCACGGTGCCGAGCAAAAAGGGGTGGGAGCATGTGTGGGTCTACAAGGAACCGCAGATCGTGACCACGGGCGGCAAGGAACGGTTGGTGCAGGTGCCCAAGGCGGCGTATGTGGAGCGGTTGTATGAGCCCGGCGATTGGAGCGTGCTGTGACACTGGATCGGGTGCAGCCGGGCGACCCGATCGGGTCGGTGATGACCGCGGAACACTTCAACGCGTTCATCGACACGTCGAACGCTCTCCGGGCCGGGACGATCGGGACGGGTGGGGGGGGTGGGGGGTGGGGAACGACTCGGGGGCGGACGTGGCGATGTTTGGCGTGCTGGGCGTGGCGTCGCCGGCGATCCGGCCGAGGGGGCCACCGCCGGCGACGGCGGGGGCGGGGTTTGCGTATGACGCGCTGGTAGTCAGCGGGGTGGCCCCGGTCTTGCCGGAGCACGCGGGGCGGTTCGTGGTGGTGCA
>JBCDIM010000093.1:0-10523 GCA_038749105.1 Planctomycetota bacterium | reverse complement strand
GTGCATCCGGCGTGCTCATCCCCGATTTATCCACCCGCCTCGACGCCCACACATGACTTCTATCTTGTGTGGGCTCCACGCTCACGCCATAAACTCACCACTGTGAGCGACCCCCCACCCACACCCACCCCTGCACCGGCAGCCGCCACCACCCCCCAGGGCTACCGCGTCGAGCTCGACGCCTACGCCGGGCCCCTCGACCTGCTGCTCTACCTCGTCAAACGCCACGAGATCGACCTGCAAGACATCCCCATCGCCACGCTCACCGCCCAGTACCTCGAGCACCTCACGCTCATGCAGGAGCTCCAGCCGTACGTCGATGTCGATCAGGCGGGCGAGTTCCTGGTCATGGCCGCAACCCTCGTCGAGATCAAGTCCCGCATGATCGTCCCGGCAGCCCCCCCGGAAGAGGGCGGCGAAGCCGAGGGCGCTGACCCGACCGCCACAATCAGCGAGCCCGCCGAAGACCCCCGCTACGAGCTGGTCCAGCAGCTCCTGGCCTACAAGAAGTACAAGGACGCCGCCTACGCCCTCGAGGCCCGCCACGCCGACTGGCTCGCCCGGGCCTCCGCCACCGCGCAGCCCGCCGACCTGCCCCAGTCCGACGCCGCCCCCCGCGAGCTCGACCTCGAAGACGCCCAGGCTCTCGACCTCTGCTCCGCCTTCGCCCGCCTCCTCGACTCCGTCGGCATCAAGCGTGGCCCCCACGAGGTCACCTACGACGACACCCCGATCTCGCTCCACGCGGCCGACATCGCCGACCGCCTCCAGCGTGAAGGCCCGATGTCCCTGCAAGACATCTTCGTCGGGCGATCCAACCGCTCCGAGATGATCGGGCTCTTCCTCGCCACCCTCGAGCTGGTCCGCCAGCGCAAGATCCAGGTCACCCAAGACCCGCAGCTCCAGTCGATCCACCTCGCCCTCCAGCCCGAAGACCAGTGGGCCGAGAACCAGAACGCCGACGCCCCGGAAGCCCAAGACGAGCCCGACTGGCGTGACCCCGAGACCGGCGAGATGCAGTACGACTGGCCCGACCCCGAAGCCAAGCAACGGGCCGAACGCCGCGCCCGCATCCGTGCCGCCCGGCACGCCCAGGGCAACTTCGAAGACCTCGACGACCCCACCCACGACCCCACTCAAGATCCCACCCAAGACGACGAACCGGACGACGAACAAGACCCCGTTTAGCGGCGGACTTCAGCCCGCCTTCACGCCAACGCCCCCGACTCCGCCTTCGGGAACCGCACCTCCAGCCAGCTCGCCCCCGCTTCACCCACACTGACCGCCGCCGCATCCATCCCCGCCGGCAGCAGCAGCGTGTCCCCCGCGACCAGCTCCAGATCACCGAGCGTCAACCCGCCCGCCACCACCATCCAAGCCATGGGTTGCGCGGGTGACACCTCATCCCCAAACCCCGCCTCCGCCTCCACCTTCTCCAGCACGAAGTGCTCGCAGTTCACCAGCCGCGTCATCTTCACCCCCTCGCCCTCCCTGATGACCCGCTTCTCGATATCGCCCGTGTCCACCGGCCCAAAGTCGATGCACGCGATCGCCTGCTCCACATGCAGCTCCCGCCCCGTCCGCCCCCAGTCATACACCCGGAAGGTCGTGTCGCTCGGCGTCTGCACCTCCGCCACCAGGATCCCACCCCCCAACGCGTGGCACGTCCCCGACGGCAAATAGTGACAGTCCCCCGGCTCCACCGGCACCTCGATCATCAACGGCACCACCGCGGCGTCCGTGTTCGCCTCAAGCGCCGCACGCATCTGCTCCGGCGTCACCCCCTCGTGAATCCCCTTGTAGATCGTCGCGCCCGGCCGACGGTCCACGATGTACCACGACTCGCTCTTCAGAAACGCGTCGTCATGGGTCGCCGCGTACTCCGGCGACGGGTGCACCTGCACGGACAAATTCTCGTTCGCGTCCAGGTACTTCAGCAGGATCGGGAACCCGCCGTCGTCCGACAACGGCAGGTCGCCCATCACCCCCGCACCCATCGCGTCGATCGCCTCCGCCAGCGTCTTCCCCGCCAGCTCTCCATTCGCGATGACCGACCGCTCAGACCCGCCGCCCCCGCCCGACACGCTCGTCGTCGCCAGATCGACCAGTTCCCACGACTCGCCGATCTGGGCATCGCTCTCCCCCGGCAGTTCCCTGCCCAGCTGTTCGAGCGTCCGCCCGCCCCAGACCTTCTCCTTGTAGACCGGCACAAACTTCATCGGGTACGGCTTCATCGTTTCAATCGCTCCGTTTCAATCGACTCGTTCCCGCCGCGTGACTCTGCGCAGCTTAGTCAAAACAGGCAAGCCCGCCACGCCACCCCGCCACGCAAACACACGGAACAAAGGCCTATTCCAGCCAACCGGTCATTGAATTCCCGTCGCGGCGTGACACAATCAAACGGTGGCGATCCGACACGCCCACCCGGCCTGAACCCCGACCCGATCCACGGAGAAACCCAACATGATCCGCCCGCCCTTCCTAGCCGCGCTCGCTGCTGTGGCCCTCTTGACCACGTCCGCTTCCACCCACGCCCAGGTCGTCCTGACCCCCGCCGAGCTCGACGCCCTCGAAGCCCAGGGCATCACCCTCGTCACCCCGCCGAAGACGCCCGGCCCGATCTTCCGTGACTCGCCCCGGCCGATGTCCGACCTGTTCATCAACACCGCCTCGACCCGGCTGTTCGACCTCCGCCGCGCCCTCGGGATCGACCCGACCTCCACCGCGTTCCGCCGCGGCTCACGGGGCATCCAGTCGCCGTTCGTCGTCCGCAACCGCGCCGCCCAGCCCGCCACCGTCTACCGCAACCCCTTCGTCCACGAGGCCGCCGTCTTCAGCCCCGACGACCTGCACACCACCCCCGGTTCCCGCCTCTATACCAACCAGGCCATCGGCAGCCGGCCCGCCCCCCAGCCGATGCCCGCCGCCCAGGAAGTCATCGAGAGCGTCGCCGTCGAGAGCGTCGCCCCCGAAGCGAACATCACCAAGATCACCCGCGCTCAGGCCGGCCAGACCAAGGTGGTCCCCGGCCAGCTCCTGATCGTCCCCGCCGAAGGCCAGGCCGTACTGCTCGAAGAGAAGCGCTGACCCATAAAGCCACGACCGGTGGTCGCGGGCGGGCTAACCGCCACTCGCGTTCGTCAGAAAAGCACTACACACCAACCCCCGCACCCACCTCCCAGCGTGCGGGGGTTTCTTCTGCGCCCGATCGCCCCGCACACGAAACCCTATCGCTCGCCAGCCCACCCGTTTCCGCGCGTACAATCCCAACATGTTCTTCACCCCCCGGCCAACCCGCCAGGTCACCGTCGGTAACGACGCCGTCGGCCGCGTCCAGATCGGCGGCGGCCTTAACGGCACCACGCCCGCCCCGGTCTCGATCCAGTCGATGACCTCGGGCTACACCCACGACATCGACGCCTGTGTCGCCGAGGTCAACAAGCTCGCCGACGCCGGGGCCGACATCGTCCGCGTCGCCGTGCCCGGCCGTCCCGACACCGACGCCCTCAAAGAGATCATCCCCCAGGTCCGCGTCCCGATTGTCGCCGACGTCCACTTCCATTTCGGGCGTGCCCTCGAAGCCATCGCCGCCGGCGTCCACAAGATCCGCCTCAACCCCGGCAACATCAACGACCGCAAGCAGGTCACCGAGGTCATCCAGGCCTGCCAGGAAAAGAACATCCCCATCCGCATCGGAGTCAACGAGGGCTCCATCATCGAGCGCAAGGACAAGCAGAAACGGATGAAGGAGCTCGGCGGCGTCTTCTCCGACAACAAGCACGGCCACTTCCTCGCCATCATGATCGCCAAGCTCGAGGAATACCTCGACATCTTCTACGAGCAGGACTTCTACGACATCGTCATCTCCGCGAAGTCCCCCGACCCCACCCTCTGCGTCGCCGCCTACACCGAGATCGCCAAACGCTTCGACCACCCGCTCCACCTCGGCGTCACCCATGCCGGCCCCAAAGAAACGGGCACCATCCGTAGCGTCGCCCCGCTGGCCCACCTCCTCGCGTCGGGCATCGGCAACACCGTCCGCATCTCCTACGCCAACGACCCGGTCTACGAGGTCGAAGACGCCCTCGAACTGCTCTACTGCCTCGAGCTCCGCGAACGCCAGGGCGTCGACCTCATCGCCTGCCCCACCTGCGGCCGGATCCAGGTCGATCTGTTCACGCTGGTCCAAGAGGTCCGCGACCGCCTCAAGACCGACGTGAAGCTACCGATCAAGGTCGCCGTCATGGGCTGCATCGTCAACGGCCCCGGCGAAGCCGAGGGGGCGGATGTCGCCATCTTCGCCGGCAACCAGCGCGGCATCATCTACGTCCAGGGCCAGAAGGTCGCCAACGTCCCCGAAGCTGAAATCCTCGACCGGCTCTTCGAAGAGGTGAAGCAGTTCGAGGACAAGGTCCTCGCCGGCGAAGCGAAGCTCGGCGAAAAAGTCGTCGACATCATCCCCCCCGACCCGATCGGCGAGCTCGGCTCCGGCGCCGCCAAGATCGCCGCCGGCGACGTCGAACAGGTCACCCCCTTGACTATCGCCTCGACCTCGTAGCTCGCCGTGCCTATGCCCGCCCCCGACCAAAGACACGATGGACCCTTGCGGTCGCGTGCCCGCCGGATCTTTTTAGCGGTGGCTGTTGCGGTTGTCTCGTGTATTCACGCCGACAGCCAGGCCGGTCCAGCTTCCACGCAGCCCGCGAACACCCAACCCGCCACCATTCAACCCGCCACCCAACCCGCCGCAACCCAAGGGGCCTCGACCCAACCGACTCGGACCCAGCTCGCCACAAGTCAACCCGCCATCATCAAACCCACCGGACCCGACCTGGAAGCCATCGTGATCGACCCGCAGCTGCTGGCGGACGACCTCGAGATCTACCAGAGACATCTGCGTCGGTTTGAACAGCGCCGCCTCGGCGACAACGGGAGCCCAGACACGACTTCTGTGGCCGAGCTAGAGCGCAAGATCCAGGCCTCCGCCCAGCGCGCCGAACGGCTTACAGCCCGCATCCTGGAGAACGACCAGGCCGAAGCCGTCGCCGAGCTCCGCCTCCAAACCGTCAAGAAAGCGATCGACGCCAACGCCCCCATGACCGCGGCGGAAACCGATGCCTACCGCCGCTCCGCCGTCGCGTCCGACGTCCGCCGGCGGATCAAGCATCTCAAGGCAGAGCGCCGGCAACTCGCCGAGCAGGGCTTCGCGAAAGACCACCCATTCGTCATCGACAACACCGAGCTCCTGCAGCGGCTGACCACCACCGACGGCTTGCCCACTCCCACCACGATCCGACAATGGCGGCGCGAACTGATCGCAGCCCTTGAGGCCGAGCTCCTCCGCCACGCCGAAGCCCGACGGAAGCTGCAAGACCGCCTGGGCGAGACGCTACACCAGCGTGTGGGGCTGGCCCAGAAACTCCGCCGGATGACACACCGAGAACTCGAAGTCCAAACGCTCCGGTACCAGATCAAGCGCCTTGAACAGCTCGCGGATTCCGCAGCCGCGACCCAGCCCGCCGGTTCTGACTAAGCCGCTCTTCGCCTTCCACCACGTCACCCCGGTCCATGCACAGGTGCGCGTTAGCACGGCCACGCACTCGAGTCGCTGAATAAAGCTTGAAGCTGTCGGGTGCCCTACAACCTCGACTGCCGACGGCCCTCGGTGGGGGTGACGCCAAACCGCTCCCGGAATTGGCGTGCGAGCAGCCGCTGATCACGATAGCCGCACGCGACGGCGATCTCTTTCACGCTCAGCGCGCTCTCGCGCAGCATCAGACGTGCCATGTCCAGGCGACGCCCGACCAGCCATTGCCGCGGCGGCTCCCCGTAGGCTTTGCAGAACAACCGGGAGAAATAGTCCGGGCTCAGCCCCGAGTGAGCCGCAAGGTCGGTTGGGCTCACGCCCTCACGCATATGGCGATCCGCGTATCGCTCCAGCCGATCACGCATGGCCGAGTCGAGCGGGCTTGCATCCACGGCGGGGGGGGCGGACGCCACCTCGGCCAGGAGGGCAACCAGCAGGCCGTGAAACCGACGCTGAGCCATCGCGCCCGCAAAGGCTGCACACCCGGCCGGCCGTTCCATCGCTCTCCATGCCGATTCCAACATCCCAAAGAGAGCCCGGGCTTGCGTCGCCCCACGACGCACCCGCGAGGCCGCCTCAAGCCCAGGCATACCGCCGCCGCGGAGAGCACCGGCGTCCGAACTAGACGGCAACGAAAACGCCAGCGAGTAGACCCCCAATATGCCCGCCTCTTCGACGGCCGAAAACGCGTGCTCGCGATGGGGCGGTAGCCACTGCACATCGCCCGGCTCGAGCTCCACTCGATGCGCCTCTACCTCGCCGGCCATCCGGCCCTCCACCACCAGCCAAACGTAGTGTCGATCGTTCTTCCGTCGCCCCGACCGCCAGCGCGATAGCTCGGTGATCGAGCAGTGATGGATACGAACGCCGGCCCAATCGGCTTCTCGTGCTTCGTCGATCCATGCCAGTAATTGGTCCTGCTCCATACCCTGGACTCCTTGACTCAAGCCGGCTCCACGGATCACCGGTTGAGTCTACATAAAACACAACACTATCGCCTATCAAACCGATCATTGCGCGTTATTGTTGCGCTGCATCAAACGACTCAGTCTACATCCCAGGAGCCAGCCCATGAGCGTCCCCCAAGCCGTCCTCGCCACCCCAGACATCCAGCCCCGCCGCCTGACCCAAGCGGAGAGAGCCGCGTACGACAGGGATGGCTTCGTCGTCATCCCCGACGTCATGTCGCGCCAAGAGGTTGCCCTCATCGATGCGGAGATCACCCGGCTCCGAGCAACCCAGAACCATGGCGACGGGGAAGACGCCAACTTCATCCTCGCGCTCGGCAACCGCTCTTCGATCACCCAACAGGTCTGCCGGGATGAACGGGTCCTCACACTCATCGAAGACATCGTCCACCCAGGCATCGCCATCTACTCCGCCAAGATGGTCGAGAAGCTCCCGAACGACTCCGCGATCTGCCACTGGCACCAGGACGATGCCTACTACGTCCGAAACTCCCAGAGTGCGTGCCGGATGAGCACTTGGCTCCCGCTGCAGGACACCGACGAACGCAACGGCGGGCTCTGGGTCGTCCCCGGCAGCCACCAGTGGGGGCTGCGCGAGTCCCAGCTGGAAACCACCGGCCACTGCCGACGCGCCTTCTCTCATGGAGCCGACGAGATCGACGGTGCCATCCCCGTCCGTATCCACGCCGGCGACGTCCTGCTGTTCCATGCCCTGCTCTGGCACCGCTCCCTCGGCAACCAGACCAACCAGACCCGCCGATCGTTCATCGTCAGCTACCAGGACGCGCTCGCCACCGCGGGCAACGGCAGCCAGCACAAGATCCTCCGCCCGGTATAGCCCCAATACCCGTGGCTGCCACGCAAACCTCAAGCGTCGCCACAGCACGCTGAAAGCCGAGCACAAGCGGCCTAGCGTCCCGTATGCCGAGGGATGTCGCCCGCCCAACGATTGTCATCGCCGCCGCCAACGGCTTCCTCGGTCGCCACGCCACCGCCGCGTTCCTCCACGCCGGCTACGACGTCCACGCCCTGGCCCGCCCCGGCCGCGAGAACGACGCCATCCAACACCCCCGTGTCACCGTCCACCCCTGGGACGGGAAGACCCTCGGCCCCTGGGCCGACACGCTCGACGGGGCCGCCGCCGTCCTCAACCTCGCCGGCCGCACCGTCGACTGCATCAAGAACAAACGGAACATCCGCCAGATCTTCCGCAGCCGCACCGACTCCGTCCGCGTCCTCGGTGAAGCCTGCCGGGCCGTGATCAACCCGCCGCCCGTCTGGCTCCAGGCCGGGACCGCCCACATCCTCGGCGACCCCGACCCGCCCGACACCATCTGCGATGACAACACCCAGCCCCCCGACTTCGGCATGGCCCCCAAAGTCGGCCTCGCCTGGGAAGCGGCCCTCCAGCACGCCCTCCTACCCAACCAACGCGGCGTCATGCTCCGCATCAGCTTCGTCCTCGGCCCCGACGACGGCGCACTCCAACGCCTGGTCCCTCTCACGAAAGCCTTCCTCGGCGGCACCGTCGGCCACGGCAACCAATACATGTCCTGGCTCCACATCGAAGACCTCAACCGCCTCTGGCTCACCGCCCTGGACGACGCCCGCTACCACGGACCCATCCTCGCCACCGCGCCCAACCCCGTGACCAACCGCGTCTTCATGCGCGAACTCCGCCGCGCCTGCCGCCGCCCGTGGTCACCACCCGCCCCAGCGCTCGGCGTCAAGCTCATCGCCCCGCTGCTCATGAAGACCGACCCCGAACTCGCGCTGCTCGGCCGACGCATTCTCCCGACTAAGCTCCAGCAGCTCGGCTTCACATTCAACCACCCCGAACTGCGGCCGGCCCTGACCCAGGTCATGAGCCAATGGCAACACCCACCCGCACTCCCCGCGCAGCCATAACTCAGCGGTGGCATACTCCGCTCGCCCCGATCCACTCGCCCGCCACCCAGCCATGACCGCTATGCCCAAGCCCTTCACCGCCTTCGTAACTTTGCTCATGTTCCTCGCTGCGTCTGTAAGCAGCGCTCAACCCACCGCACCCCTCCCCGCGCCCGACACCACCCTCACCCGCATCGCCTTCGGCTCATGCGCTTTCGAAGACCAACCACAACCCATCTGGCCCGTCATCGCCCGCAACCGTCCCGACCTGTTCCTGTTCCTTGGCGACAACGTCTACATCGACAAGCTCGACGGCAAGACCCGTATCCCCACCACCCGCGCCGAGTTCGATGCCGACTACCAGATGCTCGCCGACATCCCCGAGTTCAGAGCCTTCGCCAACACCGTCCCGATGCTCGCCACCTGGGACGACCACGACTTCGGGCTCAACGACGCCGGCGTCGAGTTCCCCCACAAGCACCTCGCCCAGGAAGCCTTTCTCGACTTCTTCGGCGTCGCTCCCGACTCGCCCCGCCGTACCCGCGAAGGCGTCTACCACGCCGAGACCTTCGGCCCGCCCGGCCAGCGCGTCCAGATCATCCTCCTCGACACCCGATACCACCGCTCCCCGCTGCTCCGCAACCGGCTGCTCCGCGTCCCCGGCCAGGGCCGATACGTCCCCGACCCCGACCCCAACAAGACCATGCTCGGCCCCGCCCAGTGGCAGTGGCTCGAAGAACAACTCAAACAGCCCGCCGACCTCCGCCTGATCTGCTCATCGATTCAAGTCCTCGCCGGCGAGCACCGCTTCGAGACCTGGACCAACCTCCCCACCGAACGCGACCGCCTCTTCCAACTCATCGCCGACACCCACGCCACCGGCGTCGTCTTCCTCTCTGGCGACCGCCACCTCGCCGAGCTCTCCATCGCCCACGACACCCCCGTCAGCTACCCGATCCACGACCTCACCGCCTCCGGCCTCAACGAAACCCGCCGACCCGTCAGCGAACCCAACCCCTACCGCCACCCCGCACCACGCTCCGTGTTCCGCCAGACCCACTACGGCCTGCTCCTCATCGACTGGGACACCCAAGCCCCCAATCCTTCACCCACCCTCACCCTCCAGATCCGTGACCGCTTCGGCAACCCGCTCATCCACCACGTGGTGCCCCTCAACACCCTCCAACCCTGACGCCGCCTCGTGCCCGACACGTTGAGCCCGACCAGCGACAACCACTCGCCCACCGCGTCGGCGACCCAACCCGCTAAACTCGCTGCGTCATGGTGGAACTCAAACACAGCACCCAACGCACCGCCCTCCGCTACGGGCTGTTCGCGTCGATCCTCCTCATCCTCGTCCTCTTCCTCCTCTGGCCGATCTACCTGACCGTCCAGGGCGCGTTCATCCCGCCCGGTGAGGCCGGCGAAGGCAGCTCCGGCTTCACCCTCGACCCGTTCTTCCACCCCACCGAAGGCGTCCTCCGCGACCCCATCTACCTCAAAGGCCTGCTCAACGCCCTGCTCATCGCCATCGGCACCACCGTCGGCTGCCTCATCCTCACCCTCCCGATGGCGGTCCTCGCCACCAAGTACAAGTTCCCCGGCCAAGGCTTCGTCTCCGCCCTCGTCCTCGTCCCCCTCATCCTCCCGCCGTTCGTCGGCGCGATCGGCCTACAAGCCATCCTCGGCCGCGCCGGCGCCCTCAACTCCATCCTCCGCGACATCGGACTCCTCGGCGCCGACGCCCCCGGCATCGACTTCCTCGGCGGACGCTTCGACATCTTCGGCTTCGAGCTCGACGGCCGGTTCTGGGCCGTCGTCATCATGCAGGTCCTGCACCTCTACCCCATCCTCTACCTCAACATCACCGCCGCGCTCGCCAACCTCGACCCCGCCCTCGACGAGGCCGCCCAGAACCTCGGCGCCTCCAAAATCAAACGCTTCTTCCAGGTGACATTACCCCTCATTCTTCCGGGGGTCTTCGCCGGCGGCACCATCGTCTTCATCTGGGCCTTCACCGAGCTCGGCACCCCGCTCATGTTCGAGTTCAAGACCGTCACCCCCGTGCAGGTCTTCTACGG
>JBCDIM010000092.1:0-10558 GCA_038749105.1 Planctomycetota bacterium | reverse complement strand
TCGATCGCCTGCTCCGCTACTTCGAGGCCTACGGCATCGCGGACGGCGGGCTCGTCTCCGCCGACCCCCGCTACTGGCTCTTCCTCGACTGGACCGACGGTATCCCCCGCAAGGGCAAACCCGCCCTGCTCAACCTGCTGCTCCTCGAAGCGCTCGATGCCGTAGTCAAGCTCGTTCAGCTGACCAAGCCCGGCGGCAACAGCGACCGCGTCGAACCCATGGCCAGGGCTCTGCGACAAACCATCGATGCCACATACTGGGACGCTGAGCGCGGCCGATACCGCGATGGCGTCAGGGCAGACGGCGAACTCGTCGAGACCTGCGGGCTCCACACACAGGTGCAGGCGATGCTCTGCGGGCTGCGTCCGGAGAGCCACGACGAGTTTGCGACCGGCGCGATCGGGCCCTACCTCCGTGGCGAGACCGAAGAGGTCGCCGAGCCTACGCCCTACTGGATGACCTACGTCTACGAGGCCGCACGCCGCTGCGGCCTGTCCAGCGAGGCGGTCGAACACATGGCCCGGCACTGGGCGGGGATGGCTGAGCAGGGCGGGACCTGGGAACGCTTCCTGCCGCCGGGTAACGGCGCGACCTCGGGGTCGCACGCCTGGTCGGCCCACCCGATCTACCACCTGCCCCGCCTGCTCAGCGGCATCGTACCCACCGCCCCCGGCTGGACCGAGATCGAGTTCAAGCCCGCCATCGAGACCACGCTCTGCGACACCGCCTCCGCCCGCGTGCCCACCCCCCACGGCATCATCGACACCGACTGGAAACGCGTCGGTGGGGTGACCACCGTCTCGCTCAAGCTTCCGCCCGGCGTCGTCGCACACGTCCGACTGCCCGGCATCGAACCGACCGGCGTCGAGGGCGAATACACCTGGACCTGCGAACCGGTCAACGCCGGATGATCGCAACGCCTGCGGCACATGTCGCGTGATACTGAACCTCCGCATCATCCTCGAACCCCCCACTCCGGATACCACCATGAGCTTTCCACTCCGTGAACGTCTGTACCCGATGCCGAAACCCCTCGCCCGCTGCCTTGCGTTCGGAGCGGGACTCCTGGTCACCACCATGACCGCACACGCCGACCCCCGTGAGACACCACCGGTTGTCCAGATGTCTCTACCCGCGATCAGCCAAGAGGATTCCACCAAGGTGCAGTCTCGTTCACGCCGAAGCAACAACTGGAACACCTACGAAGCCACCACCTATGACCAGGCGCTCGCGGCGCTCGGGGTGGCCTCGATGTCGCCGCCCGAGTTGTCGAAGTACGGCGGCCGCCTGGATATCCAGCACCGGGCCACGGGCTTCTTCCGCGTCGAGAAGATCGATGGCCGGTGGTGGATGATCGATCCGCTCGGACACCCCCTGATCCGCAAGGGGATCACCTCGGCCTACCGCGACGGGTTTGGCGCGCTGCCGCCCGAGCGTCAGGCCGAACTCGGCTACCAGAACCCCGCCCGCTGGGCCGTCGACGCGACGGAGACCGCCCGCGACCTCGGTTTCAACGCCTGGGGCCGCTGGTCCAACACCGGGCCTCTGCGTAACGCCCCTGAGCCCCTGCCCTACGTCACCTCACTCAAGGTCATGGTCAGCTTCGGTGGTGAGCTCCGACTCACCACCCGGAACTACGGCAAC
This sequence comes from Planctomycetota bacterium, assembly GCA_038749105.1. Lineage (GTDB taxonomy): Bacteria > Planctomycetota > Phycisphaerae > Phycisphaerales > Phycisphaeraceae > JBCCOW01. The sequence goes on along the minus strand of JBCDIM010000092.1, from coordinate 8,914 downwards.
ATGGGCTTCGAGCACAGCCTCATCCCCTCGTTTCACCCCGACTTCCCCGCCTTCGCCCGCAAGTACGTCCGTGAAGAACTCGCCAAGACCAAGGACGACCCCTGGCTCGTCGGGCACTACCTCGACAACGAGCTACCCACCACCCGAACCGCCCTCGAACGCGCCCTCAAGCTCGACCCCAGACACCCGGTCCACAAGTACACCCGCCAAGCGGCCTGGCAGTTCCTCCGCGAAAAGTACGGCCGCAACGCCAAGCCCGGCATGGTCACCCACGAGGACAACAAGAACTTCCTCGGCGTTATCTTCGAACGCTACTACCGCATCGCCTCCGAAGCCGTCCGTGAGGTCGATCCCAACCACATGATCCTCGGCTCGCGCCTCCACGGCTCCGGCCATAAGTGGGGTGCCCTTGTCGCCGCTTGCGGTAAGCACTGCGACGTCGTCTCCATCAACCTCTACGGCTACTGGGAGCCGAGCGACGAACAGATGGAACGCTGGGAACGGTTCGCTCAGTCCCCCTTCATTATCAGCGAGTTCTACGTCCGCGGCGTCGACTCGGGCCTCGCCGACGACAAGGGCGCCGGCTGGGTCGTCAAGACCCAACGCGACCGGGCATTGTGGTACCAGAACTTCACACTCCAACTGCTCCGCTCCCGCGGCAGCGTCGGCTGGGACTACTTCAAGTTCCGTGACGACATCGACCAGAACAAGGGCCTGCTCCGCCACGACTGGCGGCCCTACCCCGCGTTCACCGACCCGATCCGCGACGCCCACGCCAAGGTCTACCCACTGATCGACGCGATGGACAAGAAGCGGTAACGCCGAGATCAACGCCGGACGTCGGTCTTCAGCCCCGGGCTGCGCTCGACGATCATTTCGCCGCCGTAGAACCGGTTGCCCCGCACCACCGCGTTTGCGACGCCCTCCAGCCGGAGGTCGCCGTAGATCCGGTTGTCCAGGATCTGCACGCCCTGCAGGGGGAAGGCCCGCGCCGGGGGGAGCGTCTTGGGCACGTTCTGCCCGGGCCAGCCATTGACGACGAACGCAAACTGCGGGTTGCCGATGCCCTGCCGTAGGATATTCCGCCGGACAATCGCGTTCGACGCGAACGGGCCCTCCTTGAGCTCCGAGTTCAGCCACAGCAGCCCGATGATCTCTGTGTCCTCGATGATCACGTTCGGCGACTGCACCCGCAGCGTCCGGATGATCTTGCAACGCCGTATGACCGTCTGCGCGTTCGCCGCGTCGACGTCCCACAGCGTGCAGCCCGTCTTCAGCCCCGACACCGGCTGCTCGAGCGTGATCTCCCACTCCGGTGCCGTCGGCGCGTCGTGCCCCAGGTCAGGCAGCTCCCGACTCACCCGGACCGACGCCACCTTCCCCGCGTCCAGCCGTCGCCCATCAGGCGTCACGATCAGCAACTCATTGCCCGGGTACACCGGCATCGGCTGCAGCGGGAACACCTGACGAACCCGGACCACGGTCGGGCTGACCATCTCCGAGACCTGAAGCGCGTGCGACGAGATGTTGAACGCGTCGTCGTTCATGTGCTTGAGGATGCAGTCCTCGAACAGCAGCGGGCCGCGGTTGCCCTTCACATGGAACCCGTCCCGCCAGATCGAGCTGATCCGGGCCGTGCCCGGCTTGGGCCTCATGTTGACCCGGCGGAACGTCATCGGCCCGACGTTGCGGAAGACCTGGAACCCGAACCACGGCGCCGACCACATCTCGATATCTTCCATGAGCACATCGCTGCAGCGGTCGAGCACCATCATCGCCCCGGGCGGCGCGAGGTGGGCGATCCCCCGGATCGGGAGCGTGATCCGCATGTCGCCGTCTCGGATCTTCTGGATCAGGTGCTTGGGCAGCCCGTGCTCCCCTGTAACGCGGACCAAGCCTGTGCGGGCCGCGTTCTTCGTCGGCTCCATGTCCGTGATGAAGTAGTGCCGGCACTGCGCCGAGTATTTTTCGGGCCACCACAGCATCCCGAAGTACCGGTTCTCGCCCCTGATCCGCAGCGGCCCGTCCATCTCGTGAGCCCGCTCCGGTTCCACCAGCCGAGCCGTCAGCTCTCCCCCGCCCGGCTCCACCGCGACGACCTTCGCCTCCACCATCGGCAACGGCTCGGTCTCCAGGTTGAACCCCGTGACCACCAGCCGCTCGCACGAGGTCGCCTCAATGAAACGCACGTCCGGACCGAGCAGCACCGTGGTGCCGTTCCCGCTCAGGGTCAGGTCATGGACCGCGTCGAGCCGGATCGCGTACGACTCTTCGCCCGTGCTGATGAAGACCGTCGACTCGCTCGGGAACACGATCTCCGCTGGCCCGTCGTGCGAGGCGGCCTCCGACAACGCTTGGCGGATCACCGGCCCGTCGTCGGTCACGCCGTCCGCGATCAGCCCCATCGCCGCGAGGTCGATCTGTTTCACGATGTCATCCGCATGCAAGGGAATACTCATCAGGACCACACCAATTGCTGTTGCGAGCTTCTGCATCGGAACCTCATCCGGAAGGCTCGGGCGGCACCCCCGACCGAAGATACCCGGCCATCCGTATCCATAAAACACGCCGCGGAGCGGGCCCCAGCGGCGACTTCTATGCACGAAGTGCTTTCACAATCGACATAGGTTCGGGAGACTCATGGCCGCCGAAATCCTCAGCGATACGCATCCACACGGCTGCCGTTGAGGTCGTTGTCATTGACACGGCCTTCAACAACCGCCCCAAACGTGTCGGTTTCGGCATGCATATCGGCATACAGGAAATTCATCACGTCGTTGTGCGGCGTGAAGCCGAACGGTGCGGGGGCGAAGTTCGTACCGACGCGACCATTGACGCCCTGGAGGCTATTGATACCAAGCTGGTTCTGATCGCGCGCGTTCTCTGCCATCATGACGGTCGCGGAAGCCTGGGGCATCAGGTCGAGGGTGGCCGACCAGAAGATGCCGGTCTCGGTGTCACGGTCTCCCGCGGTTGTGCTGTAGACGCCAACGGTAGAGCCGGCAAGGTCGGGGTCGGCTTCATGGGCCGCAATACCGAGGATCATGCTGTAGGACCGCCTAGACCCACCGGCGTTAAGCCGTTCGACGTCGTCGGACGGGCACGAGTATATGTTCTGATCCTCGCTGATCTGCGGTGCCAGGAACTGCTGCCGCTGGAAGAGCGTCAGGTTTCGGCCGTCGTAGCGCGAGAGTTGATCGTCCCAGGTGACAGCAGGCGTTGGGGTGCCCAACCCCTGCTCGGCATATGGCACCCGCTGGTTCTGATCAAGCGCAAACGCCGAGGACGCGACCCCGATCTGTCGGTTGTTCGAGAGGCACGAGGAGATGCGGGCCGCTTCGCGCGCCGCCCCAAGCGCGGGCAGCAGGATCGCAATCAGTAACGCGATGATGCTGATCACGACCAACAGCTCGATCAGGGTGAAACCAACAGGCCGAGAGCCGCGGGGCTCGGTGGGATGCATACCAGCGATCGGGTCATTCATGCTGTACCTCTTGTTTCAAATGGATGGGAAACAGATTCATCAATCGGCTTGCAGGCCGCTCGCCACGTCGGCGGCCGCGGTCGTCACCTCGGCGTCCGGATCGGGCACCGTCGTCGGGGTTATGGTCTTCTCGGCCAGAGCCTTGATGTCCTCGGGGCTCAGCGCGTGATCGAAAACCGCCAGGTCGTCGATATTGCCCTTGAAGAACGCGTTGCCCTTGGGCTGCGATGCGCCGATCGAGATCTCGTCCGCCCCGTTCCGCCAGCGCAGCACCGTCGCGCCTGTCGTGAGCTTCGGGTTGTCGATGTCGTCCTGCACGGCCTGCCCGTTTATGTACCGGACCAGCTGGACTCCGTCCCAGGTGTAGGCCACATGGATGAAGTCCGGGCCGTCCATCTCAATCGGTGCGTTCCCGCCCGCCACAAAGAAGCCTGCGTCGGTATAGACCACGCCGCGGAGATCGTTCCCGACCAATTGCAGCATGAACAACTGGTTGGCCTGCTTGTCGCTGCCGTGTTCCAGCGCGCCGATGATGCCGCGGTTGTTGGTGCTGCCGCCGCTCGCCGGCTTGATCCATACAGAAACGGTCAACGCCTTGGTCTGCCCCGCGAGACTCGACAGCCGATTGCTCGGCCGGATCACCAGCCGGTCATCCACGCCGTCCAGCTTCAGTGAACCGTCACCGACCGCGACGTTCGCGCTATCAAGCTTGGGGCCCGACTTCGCATCGGGCTTAACCACCCCGCTCGCTCGGCCCGCCGTATCGCGGAAGATGCGGCCAACCTGGGAGTCAGCGTCGAACGTGTAGTGACTGACGAGGCCAGCATGGGTCGATGGCACCACCAGTAAAGCAAAACACGTTAGAGCTGAAAGTCCGCAGGCAGGGGTCTTTAAAGTAGCCACTGTGTCGAAATCCCAATGACAGTGAAATCGAGAAAATCGAAAGGAACGAATACTAAAAATGAACTGCGATGCCAGTATACAACGTTTTACCTTCAAGTCAAGGCTGATAATAAGCTAACGCCACAGATCGCGTCACCCCCACTCCAAGCCGCCCTGACCGGTCCACAAAGACCCCGTATCGGGTGTTCAATCCTTGCGAACCGAAGCCCGGCCTGTTCCTGGACGAACGTCTCGCACACCGGTGATCCGTCAGGCCTTTCAGCAGTACCCGTTGGGCCACCGTTCCGCCGAAGTCGCTGTAGCGTTACGATGGTGAGATGCTGTTGGATCAATCGGCTACCGGGGTGCGGCTTAAGTCCTTAATGTCCAGTCCGAGCGTGACTCCTCGGCCGTCAGGGACGTTCACCCATCGCGCCTCGGCCGCACGCGCCGTGCTTCTTGCGGCCATTCGCTGGCGAGGGGAACCGCTTCATGCCTCGACCTAATTCACCCAACGGCCGCGTCACCGCGACCGACATCGCCCGCCACCTCGGGCTCTCGGTCACGGCCGTGTCGTTCGTGCTCAACGACAGCCCGCACATCAACAAGGTCAGCCAGCGCAACCGTGAACGGATCCGCGCGTTGGCCCGCGAGTGGAACTACATCCCCAACCTGGTCGCCAAGTCCCTCCGCGAACAGCGTGCCAACGTCATCGGCGTCTCCTTCGCCGATCTCCGCTTCGGCTGGGCCCACGCCGCCCTGCTCGGCATGCTCGAAGTCCTCGAGCCCGCCGGCACCGTCCCGCTGATCGCGATCAGCATGTGGGATGTCAAGCGCGAGCAGCAGGACCTGCGTTCCATGCTCGGGCGACAGGTCGACGGCATCATCCTCACCACGCCCAACGTCGAGAACCTCGACACCTACAAAGCCATCACCGCCTCAGGCGTGCCACTGGTCTTTATGGGCGATGCCCTAAGTGACCACGACGAATTCAGCCGCGTGCTCTGGGACGAAGCCGATGCCATCGCCGCCGCGACCGAACACCTCATCGCCTCCGGACACGATCGGCTGGTCATGCTCAGCTCGGACTACGACAGCCTGACCCAGGAGATGAGGCACGCCGCCTTCCTCAAGAAGCTGAGCGAGCACGGGCTCGACAACAGCCCCGCCGACATCCTGCGGCCCCCCCGCGGCCAGTCACCCGCCGACGCCCTGGACCACTACTTCAAGTCAACCAAGAAGCCCGCCACCGGCCTCGTCGCCACCAACGACGCCCTCGCCTTCGCCGCCCTCGGCTACTGCGACCGCAACGCCATCAACGTCCCCGACGACCTCGCCGTCATCAGCGTCGGTGACTTCGAATACGCCTCCCACCGCAGGATGTCCCTCTCCACCGTCGCACTCGACCGACACCAGCTCGGGCGACGCGCCGCCGAGGTCCTCGCCAGACTCATCGACCACCGACCCAAAGAGCCCATCCACGAGACTCTCGAACGCGGCGACGTCATCCCCCGCAGCAGCACCTGACCAACACCCCGCCGATCGCGGGCACGCCCCAACAAGGGACACCGACGTCGATCGCCGATTAAAAACTAAGTAAATCGTTTAATATTGCCCGGCAGACCCCCCGGTCTCACGACGTCTTTCCCGCACCTGTCCCGCCAATCATCTCCCGTAGCCCATGAGTTCAAGACCCAACATCCTGATCTTCTGCACCGACCAGCAACGGGCCGACCAGCTCGGCTGCGTCACCCCTCAGCTTAAGACGCCCCACCTCGACACCCTCGCCGCCCGCGGCCAACGCTTCACCAGTGCCTACGCCGCCACCCCCGCCTGCATGCCCGCACGCGCCGCCATGTTCACCGGGCACACCATCCGCGGCACCGGCATGAGACAGCACGGCGTCCCCCTCCCCGAAGACATCCCCACCCTCCCGGGCATGCTCGGCAACGCCGGCTACCGCACCCACTCCGTCGGCAAGCTCCACCTCAAGCCCTGGGCCTCCCCCCCCGGCACCGACTTCTCACACGTCGAAGCACCCGGCGACAACCCCGAACGCCGACAGCACTGGGACGACGGCCACTGGCGCCGCTCGCCCTCCAACTACTACGGGCTCCAGACCCAGGACATGGTCCTCGGGCACGGCCTGCACACCTGCGAGGGAGGCGACTACGCCGCGTGGCTCAAACAGCACGCCCCCGAGGAGATCCCCCGCTACGCCGAGAACGGCTGGGACTCGATCGACGTCAAGCCCGAACACCACTACAACCACTGGATCGCCGACCGCAGCGTCGATTTCATCGAGCGTCACGCCCAGACCGAAGCAGACCGCCCGTTCTTCCTCTGGTGTTCGTTCCCCGACCCCCACACCCCGTTCGCGGCCTGCCGGAAGTACGCCGAGCAGTACGACGTCGAAGACATGCCGCTCGGGCCCGCGGTCGGCGAGGTCCCCAACGCGGGCACCAGCCAGACCCTCGCCGCCATCGAGCCCTCACGCATGCCCGGCGTCCAGCCCCGCGACCCCGAACAGATGCGCCAATGGACCCGCCAGATGTTCGGCATGATGACCCACATCGACCAACAGATCGGCCGCGTCCTCGCCTGCCTCGGCGAACAAGGCCTCACCGACAATACCGTCGTCGTCTTCATCTCCGACCACGGCGAGCAGATGGGCGAGCACGGCGTCATGTTCAAAGGCCTGTTCCCCTACGACGGGTCCGCCCGCATCCCGTGGATCGTGCATGTGCCCTGGGCCGACCCGCAGCACGCCGGGCGGACCGTCGACACACCGATCAGCCAGATCGACCTCGTGCCCACCATGCTCGACCTCGCCGGCGTCCCCCAGCCCACCGACCCCCGGCTCACCCCCGAGATCCTCGAGCAGTTCCCCAACCCCCCCGACCCCCTGCCCGGCGAATCGCTCAAGCCCGTCCTGCTCGACGGAGCCGACCCGCAGCGCGGCTGCGCGCTGATCGAGTTCAACAACAACGATCTGCCCGAGTACGAGAACCTCATGGTCCGCACCCTGGTCACCCCCGACTTCAAGCTGGCCTTCTTCAGCCCGACCCGCGAGGTCCTGCTGTTCGACCGACGCAGCGACCCTCACGAGATGAACAACCTCGCGAAGGATCCGGAATACGCTGGCGTCGTCGCCGACATGCTCGCCCGCATGCTCGACGAGACGCAGCGCACCGAACCGATCCCACCCCGGTTCTTCAACTGCTGAACCCCGGCGATCCCGCAACGGGGCTCAGCCCGGGGCCGCCACCGCTACTCGTTCGCCGGCGGCGTCATCTTCTGCTCATCACTCCGCAGCTGCGTGAGCCACGCATCGAGCCGGTCAGAAAGATCGCCCTTCGCCTGCGCGTCGCTCAGCCCCTGCTGCGGCAGTTCACGCGGATTGCTCAACAGGTCGGAGAACGCGATCGCAGGGACTTCGACGCCGTCGCTGGTCTTGGTCGTTCGGCCATTGCGGGTGATCTTCAGCGAACCAATCCGCGCCGCGCTCAACGACCGCCACGACCAGTACAGCTCGGCCATCGGTGCCGGCTCGCCGTCACGCAGCCAGGGCAGCAGGTTTCGGCCCTCGTGCACCGGCGCGACCTCGGTCCGCCCCGCCGCCGCCAACGATGTCGGCAGGATGTCCAACGCACTGACCGCCACCGACTCCTCCCGCCCGCCGTCCAGCGTGCCCGGCCAGGCCATGAAGAACGGCACCCGGATGCCGCCCTCGTACATGTCCCCCTTGAAGCCCGTAAAGGGGTCGTTCCGCGAGCCGTTGCGGGCGGTCGGCCCGCCGTTGTCGCTCAGGAACCAGACGATGGTCCGCTCGGTCTGACCGGTCCTCTCCAGAGCGTCCAGCACCTGGCCCACCCCTTCGTCCAGCGAGTCCATCATGCCCACAAACGCACGACGCACCGGCGGATTGATGTGGGCATACTTCTTCATCTTGCTCGGCTTGGCCTGCATCGGCGTGTGCGGCGCGTTGTACGACAGCAGCAGGAACCAGGGCTCCTCACGGTTGCGATGCACAAACCGCGCCGCGTCCTCCGACAGGTAATCGGTCAGGTACGTCCGCGGCGGCAGCCCCTCGACAAACTCGGGCTTCGCACCCTCACGACGCACCAGCTCCAGCCGCGGCTCCCACTTCCGCTGCTTCATCCACGCCTTGCCCTCGGGGCTATACGGGAAGTAGTGCGACGTGCCGCCGTCCATCGACAGCACGTAATCGAACCCGCGGTTTTGCGGCAGGTTCCGCGGGTACTGGATGATGCCGTTCTTGTTGCGTTGCACATCGACGTGCCACTTACCGATCATGCCCGTGGTGTAGCCGAGCTCTTTGAACTGCTCGGAGATGATCTGCACCTCTTCGCGGGCCGGGATGCTCTTGGTCGCCGCGTTGTCGCGGAAGCCGAACCGCGACTGGTTGATGCCGGTCAGCAGGCCCGCGCGGGACGGCGCACACTGGGGGGCCGTGACATATCCTGCCGTGAAGCGGACCCCGGAGGCCGCGAGCGCATCGAGCCTCGGCGTCTGAAAGTCGGTCGC
>JBCDIM010000091.1:0-11094 GCA_038749105.1 Planctomycetota bacterium | reverse complement strand
GTACGGACCACGCGGGGCGAGGGAGGGGTGCGGGGCTGGGAGCCGGGCCGAGAGGCGGGGCGGTTGGAGTTGTCGCGGGGGGTGCGGAGTGAGCAGGACGTGGCGGAGCGTGAGGCGGTTTTGGTGGGAGGGGTGGGGGTGGATCCGGTGGAGCGCTGGCGGGTGGATGCGGAGCGGTGGGGCGAGGCGGTGGAGCGGGTGGTCAGCGCGGGGCTGGGGCTGGGGACGCAGCGGCTGTGGCGGTGACGGGGGGGAGGGCGGGCGCAGGGGTGGCTTTGGTGTTGGGGTTGGCGGCGAGCTTGAGGGCGGCGCGGATCTCGGTTTGAACGTCATCGACGGACCCGGTGCCGTCGACGTGGACGACGAGCTCCTTGCGTTCGAACTTGTCGAGGGTGGGCTTGGTCTGGGTGTTGAACGTGTGGAGGCGTTTGGCGAGGGCGGCCTGGTTGTCGTCGGCCCGGGCGGCGAGGGGGCTGCCGCAGACATCGCAGATGCCCTCGACCTTGGGGCGGTGATGGATGAGGTTGTAGTCGAGGCCGCAGCCGGTGCACTTGCGTCGGGCCATGGCCCGGTCCATGACGACCTGGTCGGGGACGTCGATGTAGATCACCGCATCGACGTCGTAAGACTCGAGGAAGAAGACGGCCTGGGCGGGGTTGCGGGGGAAGCCGTCGAGGATGAAGCCGAAGTTCCAGTCGTGTTCGTCGAGGCGTTGGCGGACGATGTCTTCGACGATCTCGTCGGGGACGAGGTGGCCGTTGTCGATGATGCGTTGGATGCGGGCGGCGAGCTTGGTGTGGGCCTGGATGTTCCAGCGGAAGATGTCGCCGACGGAGATGTGGACGAGGTCGAAGTCCTCGGCGAGGCGCTGGGCCTGGGTGCCCTTGCCGGAGCCTTGCGGGCCCATGATGATGTACTTGTGCATGGGGTTGGCTTTGGGGGTCGGGGCTTGCTCAGTACAGTTCGGGGACGAAGGTCTGGTCTTCCATAGGCGGGCGGACGTAGCCGTTCTGCTGCTGGCGGGGCGGCAGCTCGATGGGCTTGGGGGTCAGGTCCTCGTAGGGGACGAGGCTGAGCAGGTGGGAGATGACGTTGAGGCGGGCCTTCTTCTTGACTGTGGAGTTCACGGCGTACCAGGGGGCCTGCTTGATGTCGGTGTGGGCGAACATCGCGTCCTTGGCCTTGGAGTATTCAAACCACATGGAGCGGGACTTGAGGTCCATGGGGCTGAGCTTCCAGCGCTTGGTGGGGTCGGTGATGCGCTGCTGGAACCGGCGTTCCTGTTCTTCGTCGCTGACGGAGAACCAGTACTTCATGAGCTTGATGCCGGAGCGGACGAGCATGCGTTCGAACTCGGGGCAGGAGCGCATGAACTCTTCGTACTGCTGCTTGTTGCAGAAGCCCATGACGTGTTCGACGCCGGCGCGGTTGTACCAGGAACGGTCGAAGAGGATCAGCTCTCCGGCGGCGGGGAGGTGCTTCACATAGCGCTGGAAATACCACTCGGTCTTCTCGCGTTCGGTGGGCGCGGGCAGGGCCACGACCTTGACCACACGCGGGCTGCAGCACTCGGTGATGCGTTTGATGGCCCCGCCCTTGCCGGCCGCGTCGCGACCCTCGAAGAGCGCGACGGCGCGGTAGCCGGTGGCCTTGATCCACTCCTGCATCTTGACCAGCTCGACTTGGAGCCGGGCGAGTTCCTTCTCGTAGACCTTGTTGGAGAGCTTGCCTTCCTTGGACTCGCCGTTCTTGGATTTGCTTTTCTTGGCTTTCGCGTCGGGGGCCTTCTCGGCCTGAGTCTTGGGCATTTCTCGCATTTTCCGGGCTGGGCACGCGGGGGTGGGTGGCGTACGCGGTGATGCAGGCGACCGATCCGTTATACGGGAAGAAGCGGGGATTGCCTAGCTCGGGCCGGGGCTTGTTCGAGATCGAGGAGCTTTTGCTTGAGGTCGAGGCCCAGCGCGAAGCCCTGGAGCTTGCCGGTGGCGGCGATGACGCGGTGGCAGGGGATGAGGACGGGGATGGGGTTGCGGGCGTTGGCGGCGCCGACGGCCCGGGCGGCGGTGGGTTGGCCGAGTTCTCGTGCGAGCCGGCCGTAGGTGCGGGTCTGGCCGCGGGGGATCTGGCGGAGGGCGGCCCAGACGCGTTGCTGGAAGGGTGTGCCGGCGGGGGCGAGGGGGAGGTCGTCGAAGCTGACCGGCTGGCCGGCGAGGTAGACGGCCAGGCGTTCGGCGGCGTCATTGAGCACCGCGGGTGCCGCGCCTCGGTCCGGTGACGGCTTGTTGGTATGGCCCGGGGTGAGGCGGGTCAGGTGGGTAGGTGTGGCGTGGAGGGTCCAAGTCCCGAGAGGCGAGTCGATGGAGAGGGTGTGGATGGGCATTGGACCTGCGACGCGTCGCATCGCGGCTACGAGTGGTGGGTCAGGGTGTGTTGGCTTGTCCCGGTGCTGTACCAGCGTCGGCCTGCTTGATGAGCTTGGCGAGCTTCTCCACGTCGCGGGACTCGGTGACGGTGTCGATGTGAGCGGGGCTGACACCGAGCTGCTTCAGCGCGGTGGCGCAGCGCTTCCAGAGCTTGTTGGCTTTGGCGTCGGTGTCGGCGAGGTAGAGCTCGGACAGCGTCTCCATCAGCTTGGTGGACTGGATGGTGTCCTTGTGCTGGTAGTAGCGGTCGATGATCTTTTTTTGATGTCGGGTCTGCGGGGTGGGCATGGTCTGCTGCTCGGGGCTTGCGCGGTGCAGCAGTTTACCGGCGTTGGGGCGGGCCGCCGCGTCGCTCGTCGCCGCCTCGGCCCTTGCGGAAGGAGGGATCGGGCTCGCCGCGGAAGTGGCGGGGGATGAAGGGGAAGGTGTCGGTGAGGACGTAGTAGTAGGTGCCTTCGGGGTATTCGGGGGTGACGCCATTGCGGCCGTTGGCTTCGTCGAGGTGGCCGGCGCCTTCGACGTATCGCCAGTCGGCGGTGAAGGTGCCGTCGTATCGGCCGGGCGGGTTGTTGCTGCCGGTGGGGCGTCGGCCGGGCTTGAGTTGATAGCTTGGGTTTAGCTTGATCAGGGGTGAGGCCGGGTCGTTGGGGTCTTGGTGGGCGAGCGGGCCGTAGACGGGGAAGCCGTCGGCGGCGTAGCCGAGGAGCGTCATCTGTTTGGGCTCGGCTTCGGCTTTAAGCAGGCCGACGGGGATGCCGTGGTAGTGGTAGGCACCGGTGGGCTGAACGTGGGCGTTGGAGCGGTCGAGGCCGAGGTTGAGCTTGCCGGAGAGGGCTTCGTAGTTCCAGTTGTTGCGTTGGCGGGAGACCTTGCGTCGGCTATCGGGGTCGTAGAACTCGGCGGTGCCGGGGTCGAAGGGCACGCCGTTGAGCGCGACGCCGAAGAGGTGGCCGCGGGCTGCCTCGACGGTCTTGTATTCGGTGGGCTTCAGCGGCATCCGGAACTGATAGCTCTGGGCGGAGATGCGGTTGGGGTTGCCACGGTTGGGGAATTGACCGGTCGCGTGGTCGGGGATGCCGTTGGCGGTGAGGACGCGGTGGGTGTCGGTGGTGGTGATCTTCGCCTGGGGCTTGGAGCTGACGGCATTATGAGTAAAGACCAGGGTGGCGTCGGTGTGGGTGTGTTCGTCACCGTGTTGGTGGGTGGGGTGCGCGTGGCTGTTGATGGGCAGGAGCAGGAGGGCGGCGGCGAGGAGGGGGCGTGGCATCGATCGCTCCAAGGGTGGGTTGGAGGGTAACGCGTGGTTTGACGTTGTATTGCCTGGCGTCAGGCGTCGACGGAGTCGTAGATCAGAACGCGGGTCCAGAAGGACTTAAACGTGTTGATGAAGTCGTTGTGGACGTGGTCATCGGCGGACTGGTACGCGTCGTGATCGGCGGGGGCGGCGAAGGTGCAGTGGAGCTGCACGTCGTAGGAGTTGTCGACGATGGGGCGGTCGGTGCCGGCGGGGACGCCAACGCGGCAGGTCGCAACGTTGGGAGACTCGGCGATGGCCTTGGCGGCGGCGAGGAAGTCTGATCGCTCCGCGTCAGTCAGGTCGGGCTTGAGCCAGAAGTGGACGGTGTGGTGGAAGCCGGGCATGGCCCGCAGGATATCCGCTAGCCGCGCCGCTTTTCGAGCATCCACGCGCCGATGAAGAAGAGCACGTTGGCGGCGAGGAACTGGAGGACGAGCAGCACGGTGGCATTGCCTAGTGGGGTGTAGATGAGCTCAAGGATGGGGTGGCCGGAGCTGACGCGGGTGTCGGGGTCGCCCTCGGGGAGTTCGGTGTAGTAGAACCCGGCCAGCAGAGAAAGGGCGATGAGGACGGCGGTGATGACGCCGGTGCCGATCCAGTAGGCCCGGCGGGAGACGCCGGGGAAGGTGATGAGGTTGCGCTGGGGTTTGGGATGTCGTCTGTTTGCTGGCATCGTGGGTGATCTACAGAGACGTTGGAGTTTTCCTGATCAACTGCTGGCGGGCGGGGTTAACGCATTCAGATCGGTCGAAAAACTCGGCTCTCCGGTTTTCAGGTCCCCAAGCTTGTAGCGACTGAGATGACCATCGTCCGCGACCAGTAGATCGCCGCCCGAAGACCAGCAGGCCCACTCCGCGGTACGGAGCAGTTCCGGGTGTGACTCGATCCGGAATTCGAACGTGTACCCACGCTCGAGATAGCCGCGGTACCACATCAGTAGTGGTGGGTGCTTGCGAGTGGGCTGGCAGACCCACCCGTCGTCATTTATGTATGCATTAGCGTATGTGTGCTTAAGCGATTTGAGCTCGATTTCATCACCGTAGTGCTTGCCGTTACGTATCCAACCATCCCGCTCAAGCCGTTTGAAAAGAACGGGGAAGTCTTCGCCGCCGGAGTCCAGTCGAGTGATACGGATACCCGATGGCGGACTGCCGATTTGGCTGAGGTCTGATTCAGCGTGCCAGTGAGTGTTGGCTTCGAGCCTTCGCTCGGTAGTGAAAACCCCGCCGCCGGCCCAGGTGCCGGAGTTCGGCGAGTGCAACATGGTCTTCAGCCACGGCGGGCGGCAGAGTCCGTTCCATGACTTGTTGGCGTCAGCGCCCAGGGCGAGATATACCATCCATTGTCCGTCCCAGGAGACATCACACCGCTTGCTGTAAATGGTTCCGGTGAACCAGGAACCAGGCATGAGCTTGTTAGTGCGAAGGTCCCACTTCAATATGTGAAACCGCTTGCTGGTTCGCCTCACGATGACGACGCAAATCGGTGCCTTGAAAGCGGGCAGGAGATGGACTCGAGCCGTATCCCGTGGCGTGATCCAAGCACGCTCAATCGTTACGCCATCGATAGTGACCGGGTCGAGCATTGGTTTACTCTGTTGACTCGCCGGCTCTATATGAGTGAATCACGTTTGGAGAGGCCGTGGGCTTCGCGGGTGTCGAGCTGGACGAGGGCTTCCTGGGGGGCGAGCTTCTTGGCGTCTTCGTCGGACTCGACGTAGTCGGAGTGGCAATTCGCTTTGCCGGAGTCGTCTTTGGCGGTGAGTTTGCCCTTGGCTTTGGCGGCGAGTTTGTGGACTTCTTCGGGGGAGAGGTGGCCGCGCTGGTTGAGGATGGCTTGTTGTTCTTCGGTGAGGCCGGGTGAGGGTTTGGTTCGGCCGCGGGCGAAGCCGTCGGCTTTGCCAGAGGCCCAGTCCTGGATTTCTTTGGAGATGCGGACGGAGCACCAGTCGTGGCCGCACATGGCGCAGAAGTCGGTATCGACGTCGAGGTCTTCGTCGTGATAGGCGCGGGCGGTGTCGCCGTCGAAGGCGAGCTCGAAGTGCTTTTCCCAGTTGAGGGCGGCGCGGGCGCGGGTGAGGTCGTCGTCCCAGTCGCGGGAGCCAGGGATGCCGAGGGCGACATCGGCGCCGTGGGCGGCGATCTTGTAGGCGATGCAGCCTTGCTTGACGTCGTCCTTCTTGGGGAGGCCGACGTGCTCCTTGGGCGTGACGTAGCAGAGCATGGACGCGCCGTGGTAGGCGGCGTTGGTGGCGCCGATGCAGGAGGTGATGTGGTCGTAGCCGGGGAAGACGTCGGTGACGAGGGGGCCGAGGACGTAGAAGGGTGCGCCGTGGCAGAGGTAGCGCTGGGCCTTCATGTTGAATTCGATCTGGTCGAGGGGGACGTGGCCGGGGCCTTCGACCATGACCTGGACGCCCTTGCGCCAGGCGCGTTCGGTGAGCTTGCCGATCTCGACCAGCTCGGCGAGCTGCAGTTCGTCGGTGGCATCCGCAAGGCCGCCGGGGCGGCAGCCGTCGCCGATGGAGAAGGTCACATCGTGCTCACGCATGATGTCGCAGATCTTTTCCCACGCGGTGTTCATGGGGTTTTCTTGGGAGTGGGTGAGCATCCACTTGGCGAGGAGTGAGCCGCCGCGGGAGACGAGCCCGATGAGTCGGTTCTTGGCGAGCTTGATGTGGGACTTGAGGAGGCCGGCGTGGATCGTGAAGTAGTCGACGCCTTGCTTGGCCTGGTGCTCGCAGGTCTCGAGGATGATCTGCTCGGAGAGGTCTTCGATCTTGCGCCCGATGATCATGGAGTAGATCGGGACGGTGCCGATGGGCGTGGTGGAGTTCTGGACGATGGCTTGGCGGGTCGCGTCGAGGTCGCCGCCGGTGCTGAGGTCCATGACGGTGTCGGCACCCCAGCGCTCGGCCCACTTGAGCTTGTCGACCTCTTCGTCGGTGGAGGAGGAGACGGGGGAAGCGCCCATGTTGGCGTTGATCTTGGTCTTGGAGGCCCGGCCGATAGCCATAGGGTCGAGTTGGTATTGGAGGTGCTGGCGGTTGGCGGGGATGACCATTCGGCCGGCGGCGACCTCGTCGCGGACCTGCTCTGCCGTGAGGTGGGGTTCACGCTCGGCGACACGCTGCATCTGTGGGGTGATCGTGCCGAGGCGGGCGTATTCGAGTTGGGTGATGGGTTGAAAGTCGTGGGGGTGGGTGACGAAGCGGAGGGAGCCGTCGGCCTGGGTGAAGGTGGTGACAGCGTGGCCGTTGGGCGGGGGGGCTTCGGACGTGCCGGTGGACCACTCGTTGGGGAGGAAGTCCCAGGCTGTTTTGGTGGGCAGCGGGGGCATGCCGGGGGTGTCGGGGGAGGAGAAGGTTCTCGCTCCGGCTGCCCCTGGAAGGATGGTGGCTTTGTTGGCAAAACTTCCGGGGGTTGTGGTGTTGGGGGAGGAGCCGGGGTTGCCGCCGATGGGGGGGAGGGTGTAGGCCTTAGCGTCGCGAGCGACGGCGCTACGAGGGGTGGGGTCGGTGGTGGTTTTGGGATGTGACATGCGTTGCCGCCTTCCTACGCAGCTTGCCCGCGTCGGGCGCGGGGGTGCTGATCAGGTTCCAGGGTGTAATCTCAGCCGACGCTCCGTTGAACTGCGACGGCACCCCTGGCGGAGTTATGCGTCCAGACTAGGGGGATCGGTGGGCAGCGGCAACCATTCGAGCACGCGTTGGATCTGCTGGTCCCAGTACGCCCAGGTGTGTGCGTGGTTGGGGTGCTCTTCATAGACATGATCGAGCTTGAGGTCTTGGGCGAGTCGGTTGAAGTTGTGGTTGTCTTGGATGAGGAAGTCGTCGGCCCCGCAGCACTGGTAGAGCTTGGGTTTGGGTTGCGGTTGAGAGGCGGCTTTGCGGGCGAGTGCGAAGAGGTCGTTGGGGGAGTCGGCGAAGGTGTCGGGCGGGCCGAAGATGTTGGCGAGCTCGTGTGCGTCGAGCCGGTCGATGGGGTCGTTGATGTGGAGCTGCATGTCGAGTGCGCCGGAGAGTGAGGCGGCGGCGGCGAATCGGTCGGGGTGGGTGAGGGCCCACTTGAAGGCGCCGTAGCCGCCCATGGAGAGGCCGGCGACGAAGTTGTCGGCGCGGGAGTCGGAGAGCCGGAACATGGAGCGGCAGAGGGCGGGGAGTTCTTCGGTGAGGAAGGCGAAGTAGCGGGGCCCGGTCGCCATGTCGGTGTAGAAGGAGCGGTGTGCGTTGGGCATGACGATCGCAAGGCCGAGGGGCGCGGCGTAGCGTTCGAGGGCGGTGCGTCGGAGCCAGATGGAGTGGTCGTCGCTGAGGCCGTGGAGTAGGTAGAGGGTGGGCCAGCCTTGGCATGGCGTGTTGGTGTTTGATCCATCGAGCCCGATCTGGGAGGCGTCGGTCGGTTGAGGCAGCAGGACGTCGATGGCGGTGGCGAGGCCTAGCGTACGGGAGTGGAATTGGCAGTGGAGGAGGGGCATGGCTTGGGTTTCGACGTTGCTGCGGGTCGTCCGGGGCGACACGTCCCGGCTCGCTAGTGGGTGATGCCGGGGAGGCCGTCGAGGCTGGTGCGGTTCTTGTTGGCTTGGTATCTGGCGATGCCGTCGGGGCCTTGCTTGTTGGCCCATTTGGTGAGCTCGTCGCGTTCGCCCTGGTATTGCATGACGGGGACGCCGAAGCCGCAGGAGTCGGCGATGCGTTGGGCTTTGATGCGGATGATGGCACGGGTGCCGGGGAGTTCGGGGAAGTGCGAGGCGAGGGAGTCGTAGTCGGGGTGGTCGGGTTCGAGGACGTCGCCGGCGCCTTGGATGCGGAGGATGTTCGGCTTCCCTTCGAAGGCGCAGAACATGAGGCAGATTCGGCCGTTCTCTTTGAGGTGGGCGATGGTCTCGACGCCGGAGCCGGTGAGGTCGAGGTAGGCGACGGTGGACGGGTCGAGGACGGCGAAGGTGCCGTCAAGGCCTTTGGGGGAGAGGTTGATCAGGCCGGCGTCGTCGCGGGGGGCGGTGGCGACGAAGAAGAGTTTTTGTTGGGCGATGAAGGACTGTTGTTTCGCGGTGAGGGCGGCGGTGGGCATACAGACAGCGTAACGGCAGCGCGGAGCGGGACGTTTCGCGTCACCCGCTACACGGAGGGTGTCACAGCGAGGGGTTTTCGACGGTGGCGAGTCCGCGGAGGATGAGCCAGGTGACGCCGAGGCCGACGAGGGGGAGGGTGTAGGGCAGGACGTGTTGCGGGCCGAGCAGGTAGAAGAGCAGGGCCATGCTGAGGGTGAGGGAGAGCCAGAGGCCGAGGACGGCGTGGTGCTTTGCACGTTGGGGCAGCGAGCGGGTTTCGATGATCTGTTGGACGAGTTGGCCGGGGCGTCCGGACTGGTAGACCCAGCGTTGGATCACGGGGCAGGACTTGGTGGCGAGGACGACGGCGATGAGCCAGAAGATCGTGGTGGGGAGGCCGGGGACGAAGATGCCGACCCAGCCGATGCCGAAGCTGATCGCGGCGAGCGCGGCGAGGCCCCAGCGGACTACGCGGTTGAGCGGCGGGCGCTTGGAGGGTTGGGTCGGGTTGGTGTTGTTGGGGTGCATGACGTAAAGGGAGGGGGCGGGGTGGACCACCCCCTTCCGATCATCGGGCTATGACGCGTTGCGTCAAGCGGGAAGTTAGTTGAGGTCGAAACGATCGAGGTCCATGACCTTGGCCCATGCGGCGACGAAGTCGTGGACGAACTTGTCCTTGGCGTCGTCGCAGGCGTAGACCTCGGCGAGGGCGCGGAGTTGGGAGTTGGAGCCGAAGATGAGGTCGGCGGCGGAGGCGGTCCACTTGACTTCGCCGGTGCCGTTGCGGCCTTCGAAGAAGTGCTCGCAGCGGGCGGACTTGTCCCAGTCGACGCCGTGGGTGAGCAGGTTGACGAAGAAGTCGTTGCTCAGGGTGCCGGGGGTGTCGGTGAAGACGCCGAGGGGGGACTGGGCGGTGTTGGCGTTGAGCACGCGGAGGCCGCCGACCAGGACGGTCATCTCGGGGGCGGTGAGCGTGAGCAGGTGGGCTTTGTCGACCAGGAGCTCTTCGAACGGCCGGGTGTGGTCGGTGTGGTAGTAGTTGCGGAAGCCGTCGGCGGTGGTTTCGAGGACGGCGAAGGAGTCGACGTCGGTCTGTTCCTGCGTCGCGTCGGTCCGGCCGGGGTGGAACGGCACGGTGATGTCATGGCCCGCGGCGCGGGCGGCTTCTTCGACGGCGGCACAACCGCCGAGGACGACGAGGTCAGCGAACGACACGCGGGTGTTGCTGCCGGCGGCGGCCTGGGCGTCGTTGAACTCGGCTTGGACCTTTTCAATAACGGGGATCACGCGCTGCAGGCTCGCGGGGTCGTTGACGGCCCAGTCCTTCTGCGGCGAGAGCCGGATACGGCCACCATTCGCACCACCACGCAGGTCGGTGCCGCGGAAGCTGGACGCGGCGGCCCAGGCGGTGGAGACGAGCTGACTAACCGAGAGGCCCGAGGCGAGGAGCGCAGCCTTGAGGTCAGCGGTCTGCGTATCGTCGATCAGGTCATGGTCTACGGCGGGGACGGGGTCCTGCCAGGGCTGGGCTTCGGGGACGTCGGGGCCGAGCAGCCGGGCGTGCGGGCCCATGTCGCGGTGGATGAGCTTGTACCAGGCACGGGCGTAGGCGTCGGCGAATTCGTCGGGGTTCTCGTAGAAGCGGCGGGAGATCTTCTCGTAGGCGGGGTCGACCTTGAGAGCGAGGTCGGTGGTGAACATCATGGGCTGATGCTTAAGGGCGGGGTCGTGGGCATCGGGGACGGTCGCAGTGCCGCCGCCGTCAGTCGGGTGCCACTGGACGCCGCCTGCGGGGGCGGTGGTCTTTTCGTAGTCGTAGGCGAAGAGGTTCTCGAAGTAGCCGTTGTCCCACTGGGTTGGGTTGCTGGTCCAGGCGCCTTCCATCTCGCTGGTGATGGTGTCGGGCCCGGAGCCGGTGCCGTTGCGGTTGATCCAGCCGAAGCCCTGGGCTTCGAGGGCTTCGCCTTCGGGCTCGGGGCCGACGAGAGCGGTGTCGCCGTTGCCGTGGGACTTGCCGAAGGTGTGACCGCCGGCGATGAGGGCGACGGTCTCTTCGTCGTTCATAGCCATACGGCCGAAGGTCTCGCGGATGTCATGGGCGGAGGCGGCGGGGTCGGGGTTGCCGTCGGGGCCCTGAGGGTTGACGTAGATCAGGCCCATCTGCACCGCACCGAGCGGGGTCTCGAGGACACGGCCCTCGGCGTAGCGCTTGTTGTCCAGCCACTCGGTTTCGGGGCCCCAGTAGACGTCTTCTTCGGGTTCCCAGACGTCTTCTCGGCCGAACGCGAAGCCGAAGGTCTTGAAGCCCATGGAGTCCATGGC
>JBCDIM010000090.1:0-11375 GCA_038749105.1 Planctomycetota bacterium | reverse complement strand
GGGTTGGCGAAGGACTTGCCACGGCTCGTGAAGGCGTGTGGGTGTGGGGCCCAGGTGGAGGTGGATCGGTTGCCGATGAGTGAAGCTTGTCGGGTGGGGGAGATAGGATGCGGGGATGCGTGAGGATGAGGTGATCGCGTTGGCGGTGGCGGCGGGGAAGGGGGGCGGTATGGCGGGCGGTGGGGTGGTGATTGGGCCGGGGGATGACCTGGGGGGGATTCAGGTGGGGGATCGGCTGGTGTTGGTGGGGGTGGACGCGGTGGTGGAGGGGGTGCACTACGCCCGGGGGACGTCGGCGGAGCGGGTGGCGCGGAAGGCGCTAAACCGGAACCTGTCGGATGTGGCGGCGATGGGGGCGGAGCCGCTGGCGGCGGTGGTGGGGGCAGTGGTTCCGGCGGGGTGTGAGGAAGGGGTGGCGGTGCTGGAGGCGTTGGGGGCGTACGGGGCAGAGGTGGGGTGCCCGGTGATTGGGGGGGATGTGTCGATGGCGGGGGAGTCGCTTGTGGTGAGTGTGACGGTGGTGGCGGAGGCGGGGCGGCTCGACGAGGGCTGGGCGGTGGTGCGGCGGGACAAGGGGCGAGTGGGGGACGTGCTTTGGGTGACGGGTGAACTGGGCGGGTCGATGGAAGACCTCGAAGGGTTTGTGAAGCACCTGGACTTTGAGCCGCGGTTGGCGGCGGGCAAGTCACTGGTGGGGACGGCGACGGCGATGATGGATGTGTCGGACGGGTTGGCGAAGGACTTGCCACGGCTCGTGAAGGCGTGTGGGTGTGGGGCCCAGGTGGAGGTGGATCGGTTGCCGATGAGTGAAGCTTGTCGGGTGGCGGCAGGAGGGTCGGGGCGGGCGGAATGGGAGCACGCGGTGGGGGATGGGGAGGACTACGAGCTGCTGTTTGCCTGTCCGCCGGGGGTGACGCCAGTGTTGCCGGACGGCTTGGCGGTAACGGCGATCGGCGAGTTGGTGGCGGGCGATGGCGTGGCGTTTGTCGGGCGTGATGGTGGGGTGTTGGAGACGGCGGGGATGGGATGGGAGCACGGGCGTGATTGAGCGACGCGGCGAGCTGGTAGATGCAGGGGCGACGCGGGCGCTCGGGGTGGCGATTGGTGCGGCGGCTGTGGCGGGGGATGTGATCGCTCTGGATGGCGAGCTCGGCGTGGGGAAGACGGCGATGACCCGGGGGATCGCGGCGGGGATGGGTCTTGGAGAGGGCGTGGTGTCGAGCCCGACGTTCACGATCGTGCAGGAGTATCAGGCGGAGGCGGGCGGGCTTCGGCTGGTGCACATGGATGCCTACCGGCTCGGCGGGGCTGATGAGCTGGAAACGATCGGGTGGGTGGAGGAGGGCGCGGAGCTTCGGCGGGGAGCGGTGGTGGCGGTGGAGTGGGCGGAGAAGATCGTGGCGGAGTTGCCGGCGGATCGGCTGTGCGTGCGGTTGACGCACGCGGGTTGGGGGCGTGGGCTAAGGTTGGGGGCGGAGGCCGGCTCGCGTTGGGCGGGTCGGCTGGACGAGTTGATGGCGGCGGTCAGCGGAGTGTGACGGCGGTGAGCAGTGACCGGATGGATACGTCGGGTAAGGCGGCGGGCGTTTTGGGGAAGTGCCCGATCTGCGGGGTAGAGGTGCGCGATGCAACGTACGCGCCGTTTTGTTCGGAGCGGTGTCGGACGATCGATCTGGGGCGTTGGCTGGACGAGGGGTATCGGGTGTCGCGGCCGATCGAGCAGGCGGACCTGGAGCAGAGTGATTGAATCAGATGTGCGATGTGCGATGTGCGATGTGCGATGGGTGAGGCGATGAGGGAGGTTTAGTCGTCTTCAGAGGATTCGGCTTGCTCGGTGGTTTGGGCGGCGGGGGAGACGCCGTAGATGACGAAGCGGTGGGAGAGGGGTTCGTAGCCGTGCTCTTTGGCGATCTGGTTCATGAGGTCGGTGAGCTGGCCGGAGGGGAACTCGATGATCTGGTTGGTCTCGACGCAGACGAGGTGGCCCTTGGGTTCCTGGCCGAAGGACAGGCGGTAGTGGGCCCGCTGGGAGTCGATGAGCTCTTCGCGGATGATCTTGGCTTCGAGCAGGTGCTTGAGGGTGCGGTAGATGGTGGCCTTGGAGACGCGGGCGTCGGCGGCCTTCATGTCGCCGAGGAGTTCGTCGGCCTCGAAGATGCCGTCCTTGTCGAGGACGGCGTCGAGGATTAGGGCGCGTTCGGTGGTGAACTTGAGGCCCTTGCGTTTGAGGAACCGGCGGAAGATCGCGCAGAGGGGGGGGACGAACGCGTCGTCGATAGGCATGGAGATGGGCGGGGGGAGTTGGGCGTCGGGCATGGGGGAAGTTTAGCGGTGGTGGAGCCCGGCCGAGGCCTCGGCTGGGCTTTAGGGGGAGTTGAGAAGGGGTTGCTATGCTGCCCGGCTCATGAGCGATCGCGTTGGACAGGACGGCAGCGGCGGGGTGTACCGGGTCAAGATGATCGGGCTGGGCACGGTGGGTGCGGGGGTGGCCGAGCTGCTGCGGGAGCAGGCGGGGCTGTATGCCGAGCGGCTGGGGAAGACGGTAGAACTGGTCGGGGTGCTGGTGCGGGACAAGGGCAAGGCGGTCGGGAAGGGCGTGGTGGGCGCGGGGCTGATCACGGACGACGCGGACGTGTTTTTCGGGGTGGACGCGGACGCGGTGATCGAAGTCGCGGGGGGCGTGGAGCCGGTGGGCGGGTATGTGGAGCGGGCGCTGCGGGCGGGGTGTCATGTGGTGACGGCGAACAAGACGCTGCTGGCCGAACGGGGGGCGGAGCTCTTTGGATTGGCGCGGGAGCATGGCGTGAGCATCGCGTTCGAGGCGTCGTGCGGCGGGGGGATCCCGTGTGTGAGCGCGTTGATGAACGGGCTGATGGCGAACCGGATCGATGGGCTCTACGGGATCCTGAACGGGACGTGCAACTTCATCCTGACGCAGATGGCGGAGAAGGGGCAGGGGTATGAGGAGGCGTTGAAGGAGGCGCAGGAGCTGGGGTTTGCGGAGGCGGACCCGACGGCGGACGTGTCGGGGGCGGACGCGGCGCAGAAGCTGGCGGTCCTGGCGTCGCTGGCGTTCGGGGCGCATGTGCCGGTGGGGGCGGTGACGGTGGAGGGGATCGATGAGCTGGATGCGGCGGACATCGGTTTTGGGCGGGAGCTGGGGTATACGGTGAAGCTGTTGGCGACGGCGGAGCGTTGGCCTGGGGAGTCGTGGGTGTGTCTGCATACTCGGCCGTGCTTTGTGAAGGAGGATGACCCGTTGGCGTTGGTGAGTGGGTCGTTCAATGCGCTGTCGGTGTACGGGCATGCGGTGGGGCACACGCTGTATTACGGGCGGGGTGCGGGTGCGCGGCCGACGGCGTCGGCGGTGGTGGCGGACGTGTTGGGGGTGGCGAGCGGCGCGGTGCCGGCGGCGTTTGCGGGGATGCGGCTGACCCCGGACTTGAAGGGGCCGGCGGATGTGCTGGACCCGGACGAAACGGAATCGCGGTGGTATGTACGGCTGACGGCGATGGACGAGCCGGGGGTGATGGCGGGGGTGACGCGGGTGTTAGGTGCAAAGGGGATCAGCCTGGCGTCGTTGCTGCAGCACGAGGCGGACGAGGGTGAGCCGGTGCCGGTGGTGGTGCTGACGCACGACGCGGCGTTGGGGGATGTGAAGGCGGCGCTGACGGAGATCGCGGCGATGGAGGCGATCACGGCCGAGCCGGTCTTGATCCGCATTGTGGACCCGCCGGCGGGTTGAGGCTTGAAGCGTGCGGCGGGTGCGCCTGACGAGCGTAGCTCGTCGGCTATGGCGTGGCTGAATTTAGGATTGAGCCGCGGCGGTTTGCAGCAGGGCGGGTAGGGCCGAGGTGAAGCTGCCGCGGGTCATGACGCGGGTCGCGCCGGCGTCCTGGGCGGCCTGGAGGGCGTCGGTCATGACGTGGGGGCCAAAGGCAATGACGGCGATCGGGGCGGCTTCGGGTTGCTCGGATTCCCAGCCGCGGAGCTGGTTGATGAGGTTGAGGGACTCAGGGTTTTCGAGGTCGGCGATGAACAGGGAGACCGGGGCGTTGGGCTTGCCGTCGTCGATCCGGTCGAGGCGGGCGGTAAGCATGTCGGGGTTGCGCACCGGTCGGCTGGTGAGCCCGGCGTCTTCGGCGGCGGCGCGGACGCGGGTGGCGAAGATGAGGTCAGCGCAGCAGTAGATGAGCATGTCGGGATCGTAAGTTGTTTCGTCTGCGGGATGCATGGCGGGAGGAAAGCGGGAATAATGCTCGGCTCCGTCCCGTCTTGGGTAGGGGTCGTTTTGGTTTTCGTTTCAGCATCTGGTTCGCCGCGTGCCCCCGGGCAGAGCCCGGGGCTAATGGGAAAGAAGAAGTCATGGCCGACGCACCGTTCAGCATCCTCGATGAGCTCGGGTTCCGGTTTGAGCCCGACAACCTGTATCAGCAGGTGGTGACCCAGACGCTGACGGCGGCGGAGAAGCTGGAGACGCCGCGCCACCTGCAGCTGATCATGGCCCAGCCCAAAAACGAGATCATGGTGCACTTCCCGGTGAAGATGGAGGACGGGCACTACCGGCTGTTCAAGGGCTACCGGGTGCAGCACAACAACCTGCTGGGGCCTTACAAGGGCGGGGTGCGGTTCCACCCGGACGTGTCGCTGGATCACGTCAAGGCGTTGTCGCTATTGATGACGATGAAGTCGGCGTTGGTCGGGTTGCCGTTCGGCGGGGGCAAGGGCGGGGTGCAGATCGACCCGCGGGCGGTGAGCCTGGAGGAGCTGCGTCGCGTGACCCGGCGGTTTACGGTGGCGCTGGGGGACAACATCGGGCCGGACCACGACATCCCGGCGCCGGACGTG
This sequence comes from Planctomycetota bacterium, assembly GCA_038749105.1. GTDB lineage: Bacteria > Planctomycetota > Phycisphaerae > Phycisphaerales > Phycisphaeraceae > JBCCOW01. Next base: position 6,527 of record JBCDIM010000090.1, on the reverse strand, counting down.
GGCACGAACCCCGCGGTGATGGGGTGGATGGCGGACACCTACCTGAACACGGCGGGGCGGACGCAGCGGATCAACGGCGAGTCGGTGGTGACGGGCAAGCCGTTGGCCTTTGGCGGGTCGCCAGGCCGGGAGAAGGCGACAGGCCAGGGGCTCGTGTTTGTGCTGGACGAGCTGCTGCCGGAGCTCGACCTGGACCCAGCCACACTGAGCTTCAGCCTGATCGGGTACGGGAATGTGGGGTCGTGGGCGGGTCGTCTGCTGGGGCACCGCGGGGCGACGCTCAAGGCGGTGATGGACCACACCGGGGCGATCTACGCGGACGGCGGGATCGACGTCGAACGGCTCGCCAAGCACGTCGCCGAGCACGGCGGCGTCGCGGGCTTCAACCACGGCTGCGAAACGATCGACGAGGCCACCTTCTACGGCGTCGAGGTCGACCTGTTTATCCCCGCGGCGCTGGAGCAGATGATCGGGCCCGAGCAGGCGGGGTTGCTGAACTGCAAGGTCCTGGCGGAGGCGGCGAACGCGCCGACGACGCCTGAGGGCGAGCGGGTGTTGACCGAGAAGGGCGTGCGGGTCTTGCCCGCGATCCTGTGCAGCTCGGGGGGTGTGACGGTGAGCTACTTCGAGTGGCGTCAGAACCGCGACGCGGTGACGTGGACGGTGGACCGCGTGGACCGGGAGCTGTGCGAGCTGATGCACGCGGCGGCGCGGCGGACGCGGGAGATGGCGCACCGGCTCAAGTGCGACCTGCGGACCGCGGCGTTCGCGGCGGCGCTGGAGTCCTTGTCGGAGGTGTACGCCATCCGTGGCATCTTCCCGTGAGCGGTTGGGTCGTGTCGCCGATCAGGTTCGACGGGCAGAGGGTGCGACACCGATGAGTCGGCGGAAGGTCTTGTTGAAGTGCTGGGGGTCGGGGTAGCCGACCTGTGCGGCGATGGCTTTGATCGTGAGGTCGGTGGTGCGGAGCAGGAGGTCGGCACGGGCGATGCGTTGTTGGGCGAGGTAGGCCTGGAGGGTTTGGCCGTAGTGGTCGCGGAAGAGCTTGGCGAGGTAGTTCTGGCTGAGCCCGACGGCGGCGGCGAGTCGGGGGACGTCGAGCGGCTGGTCGAGCTGGTGGACGAGGGAGTGGGCGGCACGGCGGACGGCGGGGTGGACGTGCGGGGGTGTGTCGGGTGTGCCAGCCGTGCGGGTTCGGCTTGGCGTGGTTGAGTTAGTGGTCGATGTGGGGGCAAGGCTCAGGAGTAGGTCCTGGAGCAGGAGCGGGGCGCGGCGTTGGGCGGTGGGGCTGTGCTCGGTGGTGAGCAGCGCGATCTGTGCGATGCGTTCGCCGGCGGAAGGAACTTCTTCGGGCGGGGTGCCCAAGAGCGGCAGGCGGAGCGGTGCGGTGGTCGATTGCATGCAGCGGAAGTGGACGCACCAGTGGTGCCCGCCGCGGGGCAGGTCGTATCGGGCGGGGATGCCGGCCGGGGTGAGGGTGTAGCTGCCGGGGTGGAAGTCGAGTTGGTGTTGGCCGAGGCGGATGACGCCGGGGTAGCCGTAGACGTGGAGGGTGTGGTGTGGGGCTTGATAGGTGGTGGAGAAGGCGCGGTCGTTGTGGAACGCGTGGGTGGCGAGGTGGATCTCGGGCAGGGTGTCTGCGGGCAGCTCGATCAGGGTGGGGTCTTCATCCCGCATCAGTTTGTTGGATTCGTACCAATCCTTGTTAGATTTTTCGGCTAGCCGTGAGTTGGGGAAAACGTACGATTTTGAGCGCCAATGAAAGGCACTAATCGGAGGTTTCTGGCCCGATACGAGATCGTTTTTCCTGCTGAGAACCCGCGTTATGCTTGCCCCAGAACAAGTGGAATTTTACCATACCCATGGCTTCCTGCACATCCCAGAGGTCTTCCCCGCAGACGAGATCCTGCAGATGGGGGAGGACCTGAACTGGATGATCCGTGAGTGGGCGAACGTGGGCGTGGGATGGACCGGGCCCTGGCGGAAGGCGTTGATGGACCTCGATACGGAGACCAAGAGCAAGCTGATCGCAATGCACGACCTGCAGTACTACGCGCCGTCGTGGATGCGGGGGGTGACCCGGCCGAACCTTGTGGACTGCGTGTCGCAGCTGCTGGCGGACCCGGACGATGCGGACGAGACGCACGGCCCGGTCGAGTTCCACCACACGACGATGCACGTCAAGCCGCCGGAGACGGGGCACCCGTTCCCGATGCACCAGGACCTGGCCTTCTACGACCACGCGGACAACCGCTACGTCGACGTGCTGGTCCACCTCGACGACACGTTCCACGAGAACGGCGAGATCCGGTTTGTCGATGGCTCGCACAAGCTTGGCCGGCTGGAGCACGTCACGTCGTTCACCAACGATGCGGGCGAAGTGGAGGCGTGCACGCCGCATTTGCCGTGGCAGCAGTTCCCGTTGGAGGACACGGTGCCGGTCCCGGCGAAGGCGGGCGATGTGGTGGTCTTCAACATCCTGACGATCCACGGCAGCTACATGAACCAGACCGACGCGATGCGTCGCATGGTGCGGGTGGGCTACAAGCATCCGGACAACCGGCAGACCGGTGGGCAGTCGAGTGGCCGGCCGAACCTGATGCTGCGGGGGCGTCGGGAGCGGCAGGACGGCCAGGTGCTGTTCAGTACGAGTTGCCATGGGTTGGCGGACATCCGGGAGGCTGAGGCGGAGGGCGAGGCCGAGCCGGAGAAGGCGTTCTCGATCGAGCTATGACGGCTTGGTTATCGTGTGCCGATGGCCGACGCGCTGTTCGAGCTGAGTGACGACGAGCTGCTGATGTCGGTGTATCAGAAGCAGGGGCGGACGCTGGACGACCTGCCGTACACCGCCGAGTTCGAGGCGATCTACACGACCATGTACGGGCCCGAGGGGCGGGACGCGGAGAACCCTGCCATGGCGACGCGGGCGGCGGTGTTCCGTCGGCTGCAGAACCTGCGGAAGGCGGGGAAGCTGCCGCGGCTGGGGCGGGCGGGGCGCGTTGAAGGCATGGTGGGTGGGGCTCCGAAGATTGAGCCGGTGCAGGAGCGGTTGCTGGTCTTTCTTGCGGAGGAGCACCTGGAGGCGATCACGCAGCGGGATCGGCTGGTGTACACCGAGACGTTCGATGTGATTGTCGATGCGTTCAACACGCGGGCGGGGTTGTCGTTGAGCCCGTACGACGTGTGGCGGGTGTTGTCACGGCTAGCGAAGCAGAGCAAGCGAGCCCGGGCGGCGTGGGACGCGGAGACCGACCGGTTGTTGGGGAAGAAGGTGGACGAGGCGGAGGACAAGGCGGCGGCGGTCGAGGTGTCTGCGGTTGGCGAGGTGTCGGCGGTGGAAGAAGAGGTCGCGGCGGTGGAGCCGGACAAGACGCTGGCGGAGATGCGGCGGATCATGGTGTGGCACTTGGGGTATAGCCGGGACCGGATGCTGCACTGCCTGGATCAGTGCAACGAGCGGGACATCTGGTGGCGGCCGACGCCGGCGATGAACGCGCTGGGGAACGTGGTGCTGCACGTGTGCGGGAACCTGCGGCAGTGGGTGGTGACGACGCTGCGGGGCGAGCCGGATGATCGGGACCGGGCGGCGGAGTTTGCGGAGGTCGGGCCGATCCCGAAGCCGAGGCTGGTGGCGGTGCTGGGGCAGACGGTGCGGGATGCGCAGGCGGCGGTGGAGTCGGCGTCTGATGCGGAGATGCGTCGGGTGCGGTTCGTGCAGATCGGGGAGTACAGCGGGCTGGACGCTTCGGTGCAGAGTATGGCCCACTTAGAGGGGCATGCGCAGGAGGCGATCTACATGACGCGGCTGCGGCTGGGGGCGTCGTATCGGTTCAAGAATGTGTACTGATCGGCGGGTGTTTCACCACGGAGGCACGGAGAGCACGGAGAGGGGAAGAGAAGACAGAACCACGAAGATCACAAGGGACACGAAGAAGCGTTCATGCGTCCTTCGTGCTCTTCGTGTGCTTCGTGTTTAAACCTCCTCTGCCTCCGTGCTCTCCGTGTCTCCGTGGTGAGCTTTAGGGTCACCCGCTGCGGCTTCGGCGAGGGTCTCGATGCGGGAGAGGGAGCGGTCGACCTGGGTGCGCAGAGCGTTGTAGGGGAAGACGGTGAGCAGGGCGATGGCGAGGCCGGCCCCGGTGGTGATGAGGGCTTCGGCGATGCCGCCGGCCAGGGCGTTGAGGTCGATGCGGGTCTGCTGGGCGGAGATGACGTTGAAGGACTGGATGATGCCGAGGACGGTGCCGAGGATCCCGAGCAGGGGGGCGGCGGTGATGATGGTGGAGAGGGTGGGCATGAAGCGTTCGACGGCGGGGCGGGCGTCGTCGGTGATCTGGCTGGCGAGGGAGGGGGTGACCTGGGGTTCGGACGCGAGGGCGTGGGCGACGCGGCCGTAGAGGCCGGGGGTGTTGGCGGCGGCTTTGAGCGCGGTGTTCTGCGGTTGGGTGCGGAGGATGGCGGTGAGTTGTCGGTTGCCCCGGAGCCGGGCGGGGCGGTTGAGCAAGAGGAAGAACAGGGCGCGTTCGATAAGGAGGACGGCGGCGAGCAGCGCGAGGGCGAGCAGCGGCCACATGAGCGGGCCGCCGCGTTCGAAGACGTTCCACGCTTGGGTCCAGGCCTGGGTCATGGCGGTGATTGCGGTGGTGCGGCGGGTTTAAGCCGAGGACAGCTCGAGCATGTTCATCGCCTTGGCGACGATGTGGTCGGCGGAGAGGCCGCAGTAGTCGAGCATCTGGTTGTGGTCCTTGGCGGACTTGGGCAGGCGCTGGACGTACATCTGCTCGACGGTGAAGCCGTCGCCGGAGGCGGCACAGGCCGAGGCGACGTGGGCGCCGTAGCCGCCGCCGTAATTGTCCTCGATGGTCAGGACCATGCCGTTGTTGGAGTTCGCCAGGTCGAGCAGGGCCTCTTCGTTGAAGGGCAGGGAGTAGAGGTCGACGATGGTGGCGTCGATGCCCTGGGCGTCGAGGCGTTCGAGGGCGGCGTTGGCCTCGTGGACCATGTAGCCGGTGGCACAGATCAGCAGGTCTCGGCCCTCGACGAGGACCTCGTGGCCGCCGAGCCCGAAGCTGTGGTCGTCGGAGTAGAGGAACTCGGTGTCGGGCCGGAGGGTGCGTAGGTAGACGCAGCCGTCATACTCGGCGGCGGCGGCGGTGAGGGCGTAGGCGGCGAAGGCGTCGGCGGGGGTGACGACGTAGAAGCCGGGGTAGCCGCCGCGGACCATGGTGGTGAACGAGCCGAACCAGGCGACGTCGGGCATCGCCATCTGCGACGGGCCGTCGGCGCCGAGGGTGATGCCGGCGTGCGACCCGACGAGCTTGATGTTGCCGCCGGAGTTCAGGGCCATCTCGACCTGGTCGTAGGCGCGGGTGATGAACTTGCCGAAGGTGGAGCAGAACGGCGTCTTGCCGCCGGCGTTGAGGCCGAGGGCGACCGAGACCATGTTCTGCTCGGCGATGCGGCACTCGACGAAGCGGTCGGCGAGCTTCTCGTCCTTCTTGAACTGGTCGGCGAAGGTAGAGTTGCTCACCTCGGCGTCGAGGGCTACGAGGTCGGGCAACGCGTGGCCGAGGGCGCGGAGGGCGACGCCGTAGGCTTTACGGGTGGCGAGCTTGCCCTTGGAGATGACGTCGTCCATGCCGAAGGCTTGGAGGGCCTGGGTGAGCGGGGCGGGCCGCATACGCTCCTTGGCGTCGGGCTTGCCGGGCTCCATGCGGGGCGGCTCGAGCTTGGTGTCGGCGATGGCACCGAGCGACTTTCCGGTCGCGTCGAGCTCGTCGAGGACGGCCTGCAACGCGTCGCCTTTGACCGCGGTGCCGTGGTGACCGTTGCCCTGCTGTGAGGCGGCACCCCAGCCCTTGGCGGTCTCGGCCACGATCGCGATCGGCGCGGCGTCGGGGTTGTGCTGGGCTTGGGCGTGGGCGGAGAGGGCTTCGGCGATGGCGGTGGGGTTGTGCCCGTCGATCTGCTTCACGTCGAAGCCGGCGGCGGCGAGCTTGGCGGCGTTGGTGTCGGCGGTCTGCTGGGGGGAGACGGCGTCGGTCTGGCCGTAGGCGTTGCAGTTGAAGATCGGGCAGACGGCCTTGAGGTCGTGGTCCTTGATGAAGTCGATGGCTTCCCAGATCTGTCCTTGGCGGGATTCGCCGTCACCGATGAGGCAGAACACGCGCTTGTCGAGGCCGTCGAGCCGGGCGGCGATGGCGAGGCCGGCGGCGGTGGAGAGGCCTTGGCCGAGCGAGCCGGTGGCGGAGTCGAAGAAGGGGAAGCCTTCGAGGGGGTTGGGGTGGCCGTCGATGGGGGAGTCGAGCTCGCGGAGGGTGAGGGCGTCTTCGCGGGTCATCGGCCGGGACTCGCCGTTGTCGATGAGGTGGATGCCCAGGTCGGCACAGGCGGCGTAGACGATGGGGACGGCGTGGCCCTCGGAGAGGACCAGGCGGTCGGAGCAGGCGTGGCCCGGGTTGGCGGGCTCGTAGCGCATGTGGGTGTAGAGCAGGGCGGTGACGAGGTGGGCGAGGCTGGCGGAGGAG
>JBCDIM010000089.1:0-11555 GCA_038749105.1 Planctomycetota bacterium | reverse complement strand
TCATGCTACCGGTGCTGGCAATCCAAGGGGTCGATGACGAATACGGAACGCAGCGCCAAGTGGACACCATCTGCGCAGGGGTGAGCGGTCCGTCTCATGGCGTGATGGTGCCTGACTGCGCGCACATCCCGCATCTGCAGGCGCCGGAAGCAGTGCTTGCTGAGATGGCCGGATTTCTAGAGCGTCTTCCGAAGTAATAGAAAGCCAGCCGACCTACGCAGTCGTGTCAGTCGGGCGGTGTTCTTCCGCTCCACCTGCCCCCGGTAGGTTTGCAAGGCGGTCTTCAACCGAGGTGTTGCCAATCGGTTTGCGGCGGCTTCTGCGTGCCTCTCTCTGGGCGAGGCGCGATGAGCCCGTCTTGGCTGCTTCTGCGGGTGTGGCGTCTTCACCACCGTCGCCGCCCCGCCGTTGCGAGCGATTGAGGCGGGACGATAGCTGGGCCGCCGAACGCCGCACGCGTTCTGCACGCGGATCGGCGCTTCCATCCGCACCTGCACCAACCGCGCTAGAGTCGCAACATGACCACCACCTCGTCCTCGGTTGATCCCGGCTCCGTCGCCGATCCGATCAACCAGCAGATCCTGGCCGTCTCCGAAGACCGAATCCAGGGCTTCGACCCCAAGCCGCTGCACACCATCGCCGACCTCGCCGGGCTTGAACTCAACCTGGTCATCGAACGCCTCCAGGCCATGCTCCGTGCCGGCGCGATCCGGCGCATCCGTCAGACCCTGCTCGCCACCAGCCTCGCCCCCGGCGCCCTCGTCGCCTGGAAGCTCCCGCCCAAGAAGCTGACCGAGGCCTTCGAGTTCATGGCCCAGCAGGACCCCTTCTCCGGCCACATCGTCACCCGCACCACCGACCGTGAAACGCCCGGCTCCCAGTACCGCCTCTGGACCACACTCAAGGTCCCCGTCGGCTACTCGATGACCAAGCACGCCGACTACCTCGCCGCCCAGACCGGAGCCGAGGCCTACCGGCTCTTGCCCGCCAAAAAGCTCTTCGCCCTCGGCGTCGGGCACGTCCGCCGCAAAGGCCTCGAGCCCGGCAGTCGTAGCGATGAGCCCGGCCGGGTGATCGACACCAACGTGGTCCACCTCGACGACCGGCAGTGGCGGGTGCTCACCGCGCTCAAGCGTGAGTTTGAGCCCGACGAACTGGTCCCCGATCTCTGGGTCGCCCGTGCCGACGAGGCCGGCGAGACATTGGACGGTTTTCTTGAGGTCGCCAAAGGCCTCGCCGAGGCCGGCGTGGTCGGGCGGTTCTCGACGTTCCTCGAGCACGTCAAGCCGCACAGCGACGGGCAGCGAGTGACCCGGTTCAACGCGCTGTTTCATTGGAAGGTCCCGCAGGGCCGAGAGATCGACGCCGGGCGTGAGGTTGGCCGACACCACTGCATGACGCATGCCTACTGGCGCGAGGGCGGCCCCGAGTTCGCCGATGTCAACGTCATGGGCGTCGCCCACGGCACCGAGAAAGAAAAAGTCCTCGCCCACAAGGGTGCGATCGACGAACACCTCGAGGAGGCCGGGATTGCGGTCGAGTACACGAACGTGTTCTGGGGCGGCCGCAGCGAGATCACCCCCAGCGAGATCAGCCCGCTGGCGTACGCCGCGTGGTGCGGGCAGCGCGGGCTCGATCCGGAGGCGATGAAAGGTTGAGCCGCCAACGAAGGGGTTCGTGGGTTCTGCTCGCGCTTATGGTTGTCATCACTTCAGTCGCAGCGTCAACCGCGATCCGGATCGAGTGGTACAACCACGCGGTCGGCGGGTTTTTGCCAAGGCCGCAGCCCCCATCACTTGAAGGCAATGATGTGAAGTGGCGTGCTGCCGGCCCAAAAATGATGGAGTGGCACTATCGCATTGGATTGGCACAGGAGCGGGGCTTGGAACTTGACAGTGTTAAAGACAGGGAAGCGCTATTTGCGCTGAGTCTTAGCGGAGTTCAACGGCGTGAACTCTCTGAGATCAAGCGTAGCGCTCGGCTGAATACCGAATTCCGGTCATTGGTGGCAGGCATGGGTTTATTGCAGCACTTGTTAGTGCCGGTCGCGTTGCTGATTGGTGTGCTGATCCTCAAGGGAAAGCCCACACGATGGCGGATGGTTGCTTGGATATGCATCGGGATCAACTCAGTCTCCGGCGTGCTGATGCTTTATCGTGAATACTTTCTGTCACTCGGCCTCTGAGCGCTCCTCCTGATGCTTCAACGCTACAGAATGACGGTGGCCTACGACGGCAGCGCGTTTCACGGCTGGCAGAAGCAGGAGCCGCCTGGGGTGGAGCCGCTTCGGACGGTGCAGGGTGTGCTGGAAGATGTCTTGGTACGTTTGCTCAAGACGCCGCGGGAGGTGCTCGGGCTGACGGGTGCGAGCCGGACGGACACCGGGGTGCACGCCGAGGGTCAGCGGGCGGTGTTTGATGCGGACACGCCGATCCCGGTCGAACGGCTCCACCAGGCGATCACCAGCCGGCTGCCGGAAGACCTGGAGGTTCGGCGGGTCGAGCCTGTGGCGAGCGACTTCGACGTGATCGGGGCGGTGACGTCCAAGCAGTACCGCTACCGGCTATGGAGCCGGCCGACGCGTTCGCTCGGCGTTCGGCATCTGGTGTACCCATGCATCTACTCACTCGACATCGACCGCATGAACGATGCGGCGGCCCGGCTGGTCGGTACGCATGACCTGGAAGGCCTTGCCAACGCGGGCCACGGCCGGACCACGACGGTTCGGACGGTCCACGCATGCCACGTCGAGCCCGGACCCGATGATGAAATGCACATCGTCGTGTCCGGCAGCGGGTTCCTCTACAACACGGTCCGCATCCTGGCGGGCACGCTGATCGAGATCGGCCGGGGTCACTTCGAGCCGTCGCGGATGGACGAGATTTTGGCGACGGGGGACCGGGCGTTGGCGGGCCCGACGCTGACGCCGAACGGGCTTTGTCTGGAGTGGATCGCTTATGGGCAGGCGGATTCAACGCCAAGACGCCAAGACGCCAAGACGCCAAGGCATGCAGAGAGCCGCGGGGAGGTGGACGGTGTGGCCTGATCGACCTCATCAGCAAGCCCAGTCTGGCTTTTGTGTTTTCTCTTCTTGGCGTCTTGGCGTCTTGGCGTCTTGGCGTTGTAGCCAACCCCGAACCCAAAGGGTGCCCGCGTGAAGGTCCTGCACATCATCACGCGGCTGATCCTGGGCGGAGCGCAACAGAACACGGTGTTGTCATGCAAGGCCCAGATCGAGGCGGGGTACGAAGTGCATCTCGCGTACGGGCCGATCTACGGGCCGGAGGGGTCGTTGTTGGAGGAGGCTAAGGCGAGCGGGGCGGTGCTTCATGAGGTGCCGGAGTTGGTGCGGGAGGTGTCGTTGTGGAAGGACTGGCGGTGTCGGCGGGTGCTTCGTCGGCTGACCCGAGATATCCGGGCAGATGTTGTGCATACCCATTCGAGCAAGGCTGGGATTGTCGGGCGGGCGGCGGCTTGGCGGACTGCAAGGCGGGTGGTGCATACGGTGCACGGGTTGCCATGGAACGACAAGATGTCGGGGTGGAAGCGGCGGCTGTATGTGGGGCTAGAGCGTTATGCCGCAAAGCGGTGTGACCGGCTGATCGCGATCTCGCCGGCGATGGTGGATGCGTTTGCCGAAGCGGGGATTGCGCCGCGGCAGAAGTCTGTGGTGATTCCGAGTGGGATCGATGTGTCGGTGTTTGAGTCTACAGATGGACAGGATGCAAAGGATGAAGAGCGGCCCTTGCGGATCGGACTCGTGGCTCGGTTGGATCCATTGAAAGGGCATCGGGATTTGATCACGGTGTTGCCGGGTTTGGTGGAGCGGTTTCCTGATATCGAGGTGGCGTTTGTGGGGGATGGGTTTGATTCGGACGGGGTACGAGAGGCGGTGCGGGAGGCGGGGGTGGAGGAGCGGATTGATTGGCGGGGGTTGGTGCCGTTGGAGGAGATGCCGGGCGTGTATCGGGGGTTGGACGTGGTGGTGCTGCCGAGTTATCAGGAGGGGCAGTCGCGGGTGTTGGCCGAGGCGTTGATGGGCGGGTGCGGGATTGTGGGGTACGCGGTGGGCGGGATCCCGTCGGTGTGTGTGGACGGGGAGACGGGCAGGCTGGTGCCGGTGGGTGATACGGACGCGTTGGCGGAGGCGATCGCGTGGATGCTGGAACACCCGGCGGAGCGGGCGGCGATGGTCGAGCGGGGGCAGAAGCTGGTGCGGGAGCGGTTCAGCGCCAAGGCGATGAACACGGCGATCCTGAAGGTTTACGATGAACTGCTCGGAATGGCGGATGAATCCGCCCGCTAAACGATTGCGATTGGACTTGCGATGAATATTTTGGTGGTCGGCCCGCACCCGGACGATCAGGAACTCGGCATGGGCGGGACGATCCTGCGGCTGCAGCAGCAGGGGCACAACGTGCTGGTGCTGGATATGTGCAACGGCGAGCCGACGCCCTACGGCAGCCCCGAGCAGCGCGAGCAGGAATGGACCGCCGCCGCCGAGATCCTCGGCGTGAAGCGTCGGCTGCTGGGGCTCAAGAACCGGGAGATCACGCACAGCGTTGAGGCCCGGCACAAGGTTGCGGGGGTGATCCGGGAGCACCAGGCGGAGATGGTGTTCCTGCCGTACTTCGAGGATGCGCACCCGGACCACGTGGCGACGACGCGGATTGTGGAGGACGCACGGTTTGATGCGAAGCTCACCAAGATTGATCTTCCGGGGGAGCCGATCTATCCGAAGCGGTTGGTTTACTACTTCTGCACGCACCTGCGGATCGTGGCGACGCCGAACTTCATGATCGATATCACCGAGCAGATGGACGACAAGGAGCGGTCGATCCTGGCTTACGAGACGCAGTTCGTGATCCCGGAGAAGAACCGGCAAGTGGTGAGATGGGTGCGGCAGATGAACGGGTATATGGGGAGCCGGGTCGGCGTGGAGTACGCGGAGCCGTTCTATGTGAAGGAACCGTTGGGGTTGTCGTCGCTGGAGGGGTTGGTGTGAGAGATCACCACGGAGACACGGAGGGCACGGAGAAATACCGGAGTGGTTAATTCACGCGTTTAGTCAGACGTTGGAAGTGTCGGTACTGGGTCTTGTTGATAAGCGTGGCGAGGTGGGCGGGGTCGATCGCCTGCGCTTTGAGGATTTCGGTGATGTCGTAGTCGTCTTGCGGCCGACCGGCACGGAGTTTCATGGCGATGAGGTCGTGCACCTCTGCGACTTTGGCGAAGCGGCCGGCGATCTTCTTGCGCTTAGCGCGGGTAACCGTGCCGGCGGCGTGCTTGTCTTTCCAGAGGTCGATTTCGATGCCCGAACCGTGGTAGAGCTTCCAGGTGCACTCCGGGTCGAAGCCGTGACGTTTCATGGCATCGGGGTTCGCAGCAAGGATCGCTTCGTGATCCGGTTCGGCGACAAAGTCGACATCTTCTGTGTAGCGGGCCCGGCCATAGAGCATGGCAGCTAGGCCGCCAACGAGGGCGTAGCGGATCTTGAGTTCACGGAAGAGTGCGATGGCGTCAAGCAAGGCCGCGGTGAGGTCGCCGGGTGGTGTGGAAGACTGGCCCGTCATGAAACGGGTTGTAGCACGGCCGCGCTGGGATTGGTCGAGGGCCGCGGCGAGTGAACTCATAGACTCAGTCTAGGAATGGGTTCGGGTTTAGCGAAACGTGAGGGTGTGAGTAAGTTGGCCGTCGCGGGAGCGGGACCAGGTCAGGGTGGGTTGGGGGCGGAGGCCCGGGGCGGTGATGCGGGGGGGCAGGTCGAGGCGGTCGGGCTCGAGGAACAGGAAGGGGCGGTCGGGAGACTTGGGATCTCGCGGATCGGGGAAACGGTAAAGAGTGGGGTCGTCGGGGGCGATGAGGGTGCGGGTATCGGGGTGGTGGGGGTCGTGGGCGTGGTGGTGGGTGAGGGTGAAGTTGAGCCGGCCGAGGCGTTGGCGGAGGGACTCGCCGGTGGGGTCAAAGGGGGTGGGGTCGTCGTTGGAGACGGGTTGGGGGCGGTCGTGGGCGAAGCGGATGGCGGAGGCGAGCAGGTGCATGCGCTGCAGGGCGGTGTCGAGGGGGGCGGGCTGGTGGTTTAGGGCGAAGGTGCGCCAGCGGGGCTCGAGGGCGGTGAGGCCGGCGGGCCCGAAGGCGTGTTTCAGGGCGGTGTCGGGCTCGGCCCCGGCGGCGAGCTCACGGAGGTAGCGTTGGAGCGCGGGGAGGTGTCGGCCGCCCTCGCCGTGGATCAGGAAGTAGACCAGCGACCAGGCCTGGGCGTAGATGCGGGAGCTGCTGGTCGGGTCGTCACGGAGCGTGTGGGCCCAGTCGCGGGGCGTCAGGGCGAGCAGCCGATCCAGGGGCAAGGCCTTGCCGGTCTGGATGGCCGAGCGGATGCGGGCGATGCGCTGCGGGGAGGCGAGCCCGAGCTCCATGGACTCGCGGACGAGGACGGCGTCTTCAAAGTACTGGGCGAGGCCCTCGTTGAGCCAGGTGGGCACGCGGGTGCCGAGGGTGGAGAAGACGAACTGGTGGAAGCCCTCGTGCTGGAGGGTCTTGAGGGTGTGGTGGTGATTGGGTGAGTGCGTGAAGGTGGCGAGGCCGTGGTGGTGGTGGGTGACGAAGAACATGCCGCCGGAGTTGGCGGCGTTGATGCCGAAGTGCTGGAGGAGGTTGCGGTAGTCGTCGGCGGTGGCGAGCAGGTAGAGGGGCAGGGGGGCGGCGGGGGGCTGCCCGAGCTCGCGGAAGCGTTTGGTGTATTGCTCGGCGAGGCGGTCCATATGCTGCCCGAAGGGCCTGGCTTCGCCGCGGGGGAGGTTGGTGTGGATGCGGTAGTGCTGGGTCTCGAAGACGCGGAGGAGCGGGAGCGGTGCGTTGGGCGCGGCGGCATCGGCTTGGGCCGGCTGGGCCGCCGTGAACAGGCCCAGCAAGAAGAAGATGGCGGCGCGTTGCGGACTCACAGCGCGGTTATCGGTGGGTTGTTGAGGGCAGCCGAGGGGTGGTTGGAGGGGATCGCGTTCAGCAGTGGCGTGGGGTTGGGTTCAGGTGTTGCAGACGCTACAGGCGGCCCACACGGGGTGAGCGTGGGCTTGGGATCGGCTGAAGCGTGTCGGGTCGGCGGCTACTTGCCGGCGAAGTCGATGAGGCGGGCCAGCTCGGAGCGGAGGTCCTTGCGGTCGACAATACGGTCGACGAACCCCTTCTCCAAGAGGAACTCGGAGCGTTGGAAGCCGTCGGGGAGTTCTTGGCGGACGGTGTTGGCGATGACGCGGGGCCCGGCGAAGCCGATGAGGGCTTTGGGCTCGGCGAGGATGAAGTCGCCGAGCATGGCGAACGAGGCGGTGACGCCGCCGGTGGTGGGGTCGGTGAGGACGGGGATGTAGAGGCCGCCGGCGTCGTCGAAGCGGGCGAGTGCGGCGGAGGTCTTTGCCATCTGCATGAGTGCGAGGGCGGACTCCATCATGCGGGCGCCGCCGGCGGCGCAGACGAGGATCAATGGCAGGTCGTCCTTAGTGGCGAGCTCGATGAGGCGGGTGATCTTCTCGCCGACGACGCTGCCCATGGAGGCCATGATGAAGCGGTTGTCCATGACGCCGAGGGCGACGCGTCGGGCCTTGATGTAGGCGGTGCCCGAGACCAGGGCGTCCTTGTGCCCGGTCTTCTTCTGCATGTCAGCGAGGCGCTGCTTGTAGGGTTTGCGGTCGGTGAAGTTCAGGGCGTCTTTGGGGGCGAGGTCTTCCCAGAGGGGCTCGAAGGAGCCGGTGTCGACGAGCTGCCGGATACGTTCGTCGGCATCGATCCGGTAGTGGTGGCCGCACTCGGGGCAGACGTAGAGGTTGTCCTCGACCTGCTTGCGGTAGGTCATGGCCGAGCAGGACGGGCAGCGGAGCCAGAGGCCCTCGGGGACCTCGCGTTTGGACGCGGGCTGGACGTCGGCCCAGGTGCGGGGCTTGCTGCCGTTGGCGGTCGCGTCGGTTTGGGGGGGTGAGTCGGCCAAGTCTTGCCCTCGTTGGGTGACCCGAGAGTTTATCCCAAGCGGTTCCGGGATGACAGTGCTGTGTTACGACCCGGCGGCGTGCAGGGGGCGTCGGCCTTCGAGCATGGCCGCCAGCTTTTCGCGGTTAGACAGCGGCTTCTCGGGCTCGGCGTCGTTGGTGAGGTGCAGCTCAGAACTGGGGTCAAGGGTGGGGTCAGGGGTGGGGTCGGGAATGGGGGCGTTCAGCGCGGCGGTGGAGGCGGGGGCGTCGGGGTCGGGTTCGGCGGAGGCGTCGATGTGGCCGTCGGCCCCGACCTGATCGAACTGGACGGCGACGCGTTTGGAGACGCCGCGTTCCTGCATGGTGATGCCGTAGAGCTTGTCGCAGGCTTGCATGGTCCGCTTGTGGTGGGTGATGACGATGAAGTGCGACTTGTCGAGGAACGAGTGGATGATCTGGGTGAAGCGTTCGACGTTGGCCTCGTCCAGGGCGGCGTCGACCTCGTCGAGGATGGCGTAGGGCGAGGGCTTGGACTTGAAGATCGCCATGAGCAGGGCGATGGCGGTCATGGTCTTCTCGCCGCCCGAGAGCTGGGAGAGGGCGCGGGGTTCTTTGCCGGGGGGCTTGGCGGTGATGTCGATGCCGGACTCGAGGATGTCGGTCTTGCCGTCCTCGTCGGGCTGGAGGGTGAGCTCGGCTTTGCCGCCTCCGAAGAGGCGACGGAACATCCCGTTCTGCCCGGCGAAGTTGTCGCGGACCTCGTGGAAGGTCTGCTCCATGCGGGTGCGGGAGTCGGTGTTGATGGTGTCGATGAGCTCGCGGAGCTGTTTCTCGGCGGCCTCGATGTCTTTGACTTGATCGGCGAGGTCGTCCTGTTTGGCTTCGAGCTGGTCTTGTTCTGCGATGGCGTCGAGGTTGACGTTGCCGAGGCGGGTGATCTTGCCGCGGAGGTCGTCGATCTCGGCGGCGGTTTCGGCGTGGTCGAGTTCGAAGGGGCTGGTGGTTTCGGTATCTGCGTCAGCGTTGTCGTTGTGTGCGTTGAGGGCGGATTGGTATTCGGCGTCGAGGTCGACGTCGAGCTGGTCGGTGGTGCGCTGGCGGACGGCGTCGAGCTTCACCTCGAGCTCGCGGCGGGTGAGGGTCGCCGCATTGACGGACTGGTCGAGCTGTTCGACCTGCTGGCGGGCGTTGCTGACAGCGTTGCGGGTGGCGGCGGCGGCTTCGTCGTGCTCGGTCAGACGGCGCTGGGCGCTGCCGACCTGGGTGATGGCCTGCTCGAGTTGTTGCTCGGCGTCGGCGGCGGCTTGTTCGGCTTCGGCTTGCTTGGCTTCGAGCTCGGCGACGCGTTGGCGGTGGCCGGCGAGCTGGGTCTCGAGGCGGTCGCGTTGGCGGGTCGCGTCGGCGGCGGCGACCTCGGCCTGGCGGGCTTCACGCTGGGCGGCGGCGAGCTGCTCGGCGAGCTTGCTGGACTCGACGCGGGCGGCGGCGACGGCCTCGGCGGCGTCGTCTGCGGCTTCCTGGTGCCGCTCGATCTGGGCCTCGGCGGTCGCACGGTCGGACTCGCGGGCCTCGGCGGCCTGCTCGTGGTCGGTCGCTTGCTGCGTGAAGGTCGCGTGACGCTGCTCGGCGTCGGCGAGCTTGCGGTCGATGGACTCCGCTTCGGCGGCGAGGGCGGGGGCCTGGTTCTGCAGGGCGGTGATCTGGTCGCTGAGGTGGTCGGCCTTGCCGGTGAGCGAGGTGAGCTGCTGGCGGAGGTCGGTGAGGGCGGCAGTCGTCTGGGCGGCCCGCTGCTCGGTGTCGGAGGCCTGCTGGGCGAGGAGGCGGTGGGTGGATTCGTCGGAGGCGATCAGGGCGTCGAGCTCGGTGAGCTGGGCTTGGAGCTGAGCGATTTCGGATCGGCGTGAGATGAGGCCGGCGGAGGCGGCGGATGGGGGGCCGGCGGTGATGCGGCCCTGGGCGTCGAGGAGTTCGCCGTTGGGGGTGACGAAGCGGTGGCCGGTGGGGAGCAGGGCCCGGAGGAGCAGGGCGGCGTCGAGATCGGGTACCAGGAGCGTGGAGCCGAGGGCGCGTCGGAGGACGGGGGCGAGCCAGGCGGGGTAGCGGACGAGGTCGAGGAGGGGGGTGACGCGCTGGAGGAGGCCGGCGGCGAGGGGGTGGGTAGGCGAGTCCACAGATTTAATCTGTAGGGTTCGGGTGGGCGTGGTGGTGAGCGGTTCGTCGAGGGCGAGGAAGGTGACGCGGCCGGCGAGGGCGTCGCGGGCGGCGGAGCCGGCGTCGGTGGTGAGGTCGGCGAGGCGGTTGATGATCAGGGCTTGTTGGGCGTCGCCGAGGGCGGCTTCGACGATGGGGGCGTGCTCGACGTTGGCGTCGAGGAGGTCGGCGAGCATGCAACGGACGAACGTGTCCTCGGATTCGAGCAGCTGCTTGATAGGATCGGCAACGCCTTCGCGGTTGTCCAGCATCTCTTGCAGGGCGTCGAGGCGGGAGTGGAGGGCGGAACGCTGCTGCTTGTGGTCGCCGAGCTGGGCGGCGAGCTGCTGGAGCTGATCGGCGAGGCCGGTCGCAAGGGATTTTTGTTGCTCCAGGGTCTCGGTGGTGTCGGTGAGCTGTTGCTCGGTGGTGGCGAGCTGGCCGGTGACGGCGGTGCGATCGCCGGTGAGGGTGTCGAGCTTGGTGGTGAGCTCGGTTTGCTGCATCTCGAGCTTGGCGCGGGACTCGGTGAGGGCGGTGCGGAAGGTCTCGAGGGCTCGGGCCTCGTTGCGGGCGGCGGCGGCGTCGCGGAGGTGATCGGCGATGGCGTCGCGGTGCTGCTCGAGGGTCTGTCGGGCGGCGGCGAGTTGTTGGGTGAGCTGCTGCTGCTCGGCCTGGGCGGACTTGAGGCGATCGGCGGCGGTGGACTGGAGGTCGGCGAGCTCGGACGTGAGGTCGAGGGCAGACTGGTGCTGCTCTGCAAGCTGCCGCTGGGATTCGGTGAGCTCGTCGAGCCGGTCGGCGTCGTTCTTAGCCTGGTGTTGCAGGTCGCCGAGGGCGGAGCGGTGGAGGGCGGCGGCCTGGGTGGCCTGGTCCTTGGCGGCCTCGTGGTCGCGTTGGGTGTGCTCGGCCTGCTTGAGCTGCGAGGTCAGGGCGTCGCGTTGGGTCTGGGCCTCGGCGGCGGCGGTCTCGTGCTGGGCGAGCTGACGGGCGGCGGCGAGTCGGTCGGCCTCGGCTTGTTCGAGGGCGTCGTTGGCTTCGTTGAGATCGGTGGTGAGGCGGTGGGCTTCGGCGAGGTTGAACCGGAGCTGGAGGGTGCGGAGCCGGGCGTTGTGTTCCTGGAAGGAGCGGGCGCGGGCGGCCTGCATCTTGACGGAACGGAGGCGGCGTTCGGTGTCGTCGAGGCGTTGCCGGCAGAGGGCGAGGTTCTGCTCGGCGCGTTCGAGCTTCCGGATGGCTTCTTTCTTGCGGGCCTTGAAGCGGGAGACGCCGGCGGCCTCTTCGAAGATCTGGCGGCGCTCGGCGGGGTTGGACTCGAGCATGCGGGCGACCTTGCCCTGCTCGATCACGGAGTAGGCGTCGGTGCCGATGCCGGTGTCCATGAAGAGGTCTTTGATGTCACGGAGC
>JBCDIM010000088.1:0-11750 GCA_038749105.1 Planctomycetota bacterium | reverse complement strand
GGGTCATGGCTTGGTGTTGAGGCGGGCGACCGACTTGATCAGGAGGTAGAGCCCGGCGGCGAACCCAAGCAGCGCCCCGACGACGGTGCCCCAGGGCAGCGTGCCGAGCCAGTGGTCCAGCCCGTAACCGACCCCGGCGAAGAGGCAGATACCCGCGGCCAGTTCGATCCCCGCCCCGGCGACCGCGAGCTTCTCACGACGTTCGTCTCCCGCACCCGTCGCTGCCTGGCCCTGCGGCTTGCCCAGCCCGAAGAACGCCCGGAACCACGCGGGCTGAGGGTCCTTCCCGGTCGTGTCGGTCTTGGAGGCGTCGGCCCGTTCTTCGGGTTCAGGCATGCATCACCCCCCAAGGGCCTGCGTCCGTCCGCTCTACTCGAGGGCGGCGGCACCGCCGATGATCTCGGACAGCTCGGTGGTGATCGCGGTCTGACGAGCGCGGTTGAAGTCGCGCTTGAGCCGCTTCTTCTGCTTGCCCGCCGAGTCGGTCGCCGCTTTCATCGCCACCATCCGGGCGATCTGTTCGCTGACGACCGCCTCGTTGAAGCACTGGAACAGCCGCGTCCGCACTGTCACGGGCAGGATCGCGTCGAGCAGCGTCGCCGCGTCAGGTTCGAACTCGTACATCCCCCCCGCTGCCGCGGCTGCACTGTCGCCCCCTTCCGGGGTCGGCGGCTCAAGCGGCAGCAGCGTCTTGGTCGACGCCGACTGCTTGCCCATCGACAGGAAGTCCATCGACACCACCCGCACCGCGTCGATCTCCCCCGCCACGAACCGTTCGATGTAGTGGTCGGCCAGCTTCTCGACCTCGTCGTACGGCGGCTTGTCGCCGAACTGGCTGTGGACCTTGCTGATCGCACGCTTGCTGAACCGGAACACCCCGACGCCCTTCTTGCCCACGACCTCGAGCTCTTCGGTCGCCTCACTCGACTTCAGGTGGGACACCGCCTCACGGATCACGTTCGCGTTGTACGCCCCGCACAGGCCCCGCTCCGATGTGATCACCAGCACGACTTCCTTGCCGGTTGCCGTAGCTGGCGGCTGCAGCAGCGGGTGGCTCACCTCGCCCGACACCGCACCGGCCAGCTCGCCCACGACCTCGGCGATCTTCTGCGCGTAGGCCTGGGCCTCGGTCGCACGCTTCTGCAAGGCCTGGAACCGCGCCGTCGCGATCATCTGCATCGTCTTGGTGATGCGCTGGATATTGCCGACGGCCTTGATCCGGCCCTTGATTTCACGGATGTTCGCTGGCATGGCCGGAAGGATAGCCCATCCCCACCCGCCGTGTCATCCGCCCGCTTTGGGGCTACTTCCGGGGCTTCCGGGGCCGCACAGCGTCAGATAGCCCCGCACCACCCGGAACACTCCCAGCGTCAGACACTCGGCCACCAACGCCTGCCCGATCGAGACCTCGTCCACTTCGCTTCCCCCCTCACTCCGCACCGCGTCCAGCAGCACCCCTAAATTCGCCAGCGACAGGTCGTGGCCCGCGTTGACCCCCAACCCCAGCTCCCGGCAGCGCTTCGCCGACGCCACATACCCGTCTAACACCCCCGGCTGCGTCAACAGCCCATACGCCGACGCGTACGGCTCCGTGTACAGCTCCACCCGGTCCGCCCCCAGCTCCCGCACCCCCGCCATCGACTCAGGGTCCGGGTCCATAAACACGCTCACCCGGCAACCCAGTCCCTTGAGCTCCTCGATGATCGGCCGAAGGGCTGGGCCTTCCGACCCCAGATCAAACCCGTGATCCGACGTCGCCTGCCCCGGCGCGTCCGGCACCAGCGTCACCTGGTCCGGCTTCACCGCCCGGATGATCGGCATCAGATGCCCTTCACCGTCCGGGCCCGCCGAGGCATCCAGCGGGTTCCCCTCGATGTTCAGCTCACGGTCCGCGTACTCCGATTGCTCCAGCAACGCCGCCAGATCGTGCACATCGCTGATCCGGATATGCCGCTGGTCCGGCCGGGGGTGCACCGTGATCCCCGCCGCCCCCGCGTCCAACGCCGCCTTCGCAAACGCCACCACCGACGGCTCCACCCCCTCCACCGTTCCGCCCTGATCCCGCGCGTTGCGGAGCCAAGCGATCTTGTTCACATTGACCGACAGCTTCGTACCCATTCCCGCATCCTAGCCCAACCCCTCTCCGTTTAGCGGCGGCCTTCAGGCCCCGCGCCGCCCCACCCCTCACTCCGGCAACCGGCTAAAGCTCCGCAGCGAAGCGTTGCTGTTCACCGCTCCCACGTCCTCCAACGCGTTGGCCGGCTCAAAGCCGCCGTGCCCGTCGAAGTACACCAGGTTCGCCCCCGCCCCTTCCTCGGCCGAGTATGCGGAGTAGGACGGGTTGTCCGCCGTGGGCATCTCGGTCTTTACGCCCCGGCCGTGGTTGAACGAGACATTCCCGCTGAAGAAGGTGTCGGTTTCGTAGCGGTCTTGGATCAACACCAAAGTGCTGCTCACGAAGCCATGATCGTTCAGCCGAATCGGCATGCCCGCAGCCAGACCAAAGGCCGGGTGGACCCGCCCCGCCATGTAGCTGTAGGTCCCGTACGACCCCGCCGCCCGCGTGTTGCCCGGATCGTCCAGCGGCACCACACCATCCACTGATGGGCACAGCCAGCTCACCCAGCCCGACACATAGTCCTTCATCGGCGGCCGGAAGTCGTAGGCCGTCCCCGCCGTCTCGTAGAAGTTCGACGCCGAGAACCCCGAGTCCGGGTTGCTCGGCGGCAAAACGTCTTTGTTGTCCGTCGCGTACGCCACCAAAGACTGTCCCGCGCCCCGCAGGTTGCTCAAACACTGCGTCTGCTTCGCCTGCTCACGCGCTGTGCCCAGCACCGGCAGCGCGATCCCGATCAGCAACGCGATAATCCCGATCACCACCAACAGCTCGATCAGGGTAAAGCCCCGACGCCCCGCACCCCATAAACAGCCGTGCATCCTTCTCTCCTCTCTGTGGCCCCCACTCTACCCCTTCCATCCCAAAAAACACCCCAGAATTCTGCCCGCCCAGACCATCCCGCTTCAGCGTGATGGCTGCGTCGCTACCCCAGCCTCACCAGCCCCCCCACCTTCACCCGTACTACCACTCTCAGACCCCTCAGCCTCCACCTTCGGCCCGATATCCCGCAGATAAAACACCAGCGCATCGACCTCCGCGTTGCTCAGGTGCGCATAGCTCGCCATCCCCGCCGAGTACCCTCGCTTCACGTCCGCGATCGGGTTGCGGATCGACCGCCGGAGGTAACGGTAGTCCGCGATCGCCGTCTTCCCGTCGATCAGCTCCACCTCGGTGCCGAACAGCCCGTTCAACGCCGGGCCCGTCCCCTTCCCCCCGGTCACGCTGTGGCAGGCGTTGCACGACTGCGCCGCGAAGATCGACTTCCCCAACGCTACCTTCGCCGCCACTTGCTGCTCTGTCATCGGCACGGCGAACGGGTCCGGCCACTCCGACTCGCCACACCCCACCCCACCCACACCCAACGCGCCGCCGCCCATCACCAGCAACGCCACCAACCCGCTCACACGCCACAGACCACGCCCCGCCATCACCCGTCTCCCTCCGTCTGCCCCGCCGCACCCCGCAGCGTCAACGCCGCATCCGTCAACAACAACGCCACCACCGCCGCCCCCGGCCCGCCCTCCACCGCCAGGTGTGTCTCCACGTCGTGCAGCTGCTGCTCCGCAAACCACCCCGTCTCCGCCACCGACGCGAACGCCGCCAACCCCCATGGCTGATACGTCGTGTAGTCCGGCTGCGTGTGCACTTGATGGAACACCGCCACCCGTGCCGCCGCCGTGGCCCAGGCATCGCATCCTTCACGGCGTGCCAGCAGGTCCAACGCGTGCAGCCCCGCCAACTCCCGGTACGTCCACGCGTCCAAGAGGTCATCCAACCCCAGGTGGTGCAGCGCACCGTCCTTCCCCGGCGACCCGACCACACCGTCCACGACCGCCCCGTCCACCGCCTCGGCATTGACCTGTCCCCACAGCACCTCCGAGACATCCCCCCCGCCCGCCCCACCGCCCCCGCCCACCTCGGGCCACCCCGCTTCAGCGGGATGGTGGCCCAGCCCCAACCCCACCAACCGACCCAGCAGCGCCCCGTAGAGCCCTCGGCTGTGCCCACGCCCGTCCGCAAACCGGACCCCCGATTCCCCCACGCTCTCCCGCGCCGACGCCACCCGGTCCAACAGACTCACCGCCTCCCGCTTCGCACCCTCCACGTCCGCGTCCAGCAGGGCTTCACACAGCGGGACCGCCGACACCAGCCCGACCCGCACCTCCCCCGAGCGGTCCGCGTGCGCGACCTGTTCCTCGGCCTGCGCGAGCGCCCGCCGAGCCACCCCGTCAACCATCACCGACCAGCGCGTAGACTCAACCGACATCGTCTGGAAGCATAGTGCCCGACACCCCGCCGGACGACCATTGCAGCCCTCAGGAATGCCCCCATGCCCGACGCCGACGCAACCCCCGAAGCCGGCTGGCACGACCTCGCCCCCGCCGCCGAGATTGAGGCCGACGGCCACCGCTGCATCAAGGCCGACCCTCATGTCGTCATCGCTTTCCACACGCCCCGCGGCTTCTCCTGTATGGCGAACGTCTGCCCCCACGCCGGCCTACCCCTCCACGAGGGCGAGGTCCGCGGCATGACCATCACCTGCCCCTTCCACGCCTACACCTACCACACCCACACAGGCAAGAACATCGACTTCCCCGAACTCGAGCCCCCCGCCACCATGTACCCCACCCGCGTCACCGACACCGGCATCCTCCAGGCACAGCTGCCTGAACCCCAAAGCTAAACCACAGAGGCACAGAGTCACAGAGGCCAATGCAAGGACACTCAATACCGTCCAGGCCGACGGACGTTGGACAAGATCATTCCAAACGAATGCATCAACCTTCTCTACTCTTGTCTTTGGCTTTTTTACCTCTGTGCCTTTGTGCCTCTGTGGTTGAACCCAAACGATGAACACCCTCGCCGACCACCTTACCGCCGCCCGCCCCGAGATCGAGCAGCGCTTCGCCCAGCTCCTCGCCATCCCCTCGGTCTCCACCGACCCGCAGCACGCCCCTGACCTCGCCGCCGCCTGCCGCCTCGCCGCCGACCACCTCGCCGCGTCGGGCCTCACCGCCACCATCCACGACACCGCCGGCCACCCCCTCGTCCTCGCCCACTCCACCCCCGACCAGGTCGCCAACCCAGACGCCCCCCGCGTGCTGTTCTACGGCCACCTCGACGTCCAGCCCGCCGCCCCCGACGACGGCTGGTCCACCGACCCCTTCGACCCCACGCTCCTCGACGGCAAGGTCTTCGCCCGCGGTGCCTCCGACGACAAGGCCGGCGTCCTCTCCTTCCTCGAAGCCCTCCGGGCCTACTACGACACCGACACCCCCCTGCCGTGCCCCGTCACCGTGCTGCTCGAGTGCGAAGAAGAGATCGGCTCGCCCTCCTTACCCGAGTTCCTTGAAGCCCACAAAGCCGAACTCGCTGCCGACGTCGTCGTGATCTGCGACACCACGATGTGGGACTACCCCAGCGCCGAAGCGGAATCACAGCGTCCTCCTGATGTCGCCATCACCACCGCCCTCCGCGGCCTCGCCTACTTCGACCTCGTCCTCCAGGGCCCCGACCGCGACCTCCACTCAGGCGTCTACGGCGGCGCCCTCGCCAACCCCGCCAACGTCCTGACCCGCATCCTCGGCAAGCTCCAGGACGACGACCTCCGCATCGCCATCCCCGGCTTCTACGACGACGTCCTCCCCGCCCCCGACCACGGCTGGCAGCACCTCGACTTCGACGCCGACGCCTTCACCCAGGACGTGGGGCTCCCCCCCTCCGGCGAAGCCGACCTGCCCACCCTCGTCCGCCGATGGGCCCGCCCGTCCTGCGACATCAACGGACTTAACAGCGGCTTCCAGAGCCCCGGCGCCAAAACCGTCATCCCCAGCACCGCCAACGCCAAGGTCTCCTTCCGCCTCGCCCCCGGCCAGGACCCCCACCGCATCGAAAAACTCTTCCGCAACTGGCTCGACGCCCAGGACCTCCACGGCTGCCAACTCACCGTCACCACCCACGGCCTCGCCCACCCGACTCACACCCCCGACGACTGCCCCTACCTCCAGCCCGCCATCGACGCCGCCCGCGACACCACCGGCCGCCCCGCCGTCCTCGTCCAGGAAGGCGCCTCCATCCCCGTCGTCGCCGACTTCAAACGCATCCTCGGCATCGACTCCCTCCTCATCGGCTTCGGCCTGAACAGCGACAACATCCACGCCCCCGACGAACACATCCACCTCGACCGCCTCCACCTCGGTACCGCCACCCTCGTCCGACTCCTCGAACACACCGCGACTCTCGCCCCGTAATCCACCGGCAGCCCTAAACCCTGCAATAAAACCCGCCCGTCGGCACATTGCTATTCAGATACACGAATCACCCGGCCGACGCGCCCATGAACCCAGTGCCCGACCCCGACCACCCCGCCGGAACCCCCGGCCGGGCCATCCAAGAACCCGCCGGCTTCAGCCGCGCGTTCGCTGCGGTCGTCGACGTCCTCTGGCTCGTCGCCATCGGCATCCTCCGCGACCGCCACCTCGCCGACGACGCCGTTCAGGACGCAGGCCTCATCGCCTTCCAGAAACGCTCCCAATTCCAGACCGGCACCAGCTTCCGCGCCTGGACCTCCACCATCGTCCGACACACCGCGCTCAACCTCGCCCGAAAGCACCGACGACACGCCGGCACGGGTCACAGCCCCGAGACACCCAACCATGACGCCCTCCCCGCTCCACCCGATCGATACCCAACCCCGACTGTCAATGCCATCGGCAGGGTCGCCCCAGACCAGCACGCTTTCGACGACGCCGTCGTCCACGCCCTCGACGAACTCTCCGACACCGCCCGCGCCTGTCTCCTGCTCAAGACCGTCCGTGACCTGAGCTACGCCGAGATCGCCGAAGTCCTCGAGATCCCCGAGGGCACCGCGATGAGCCACGTCTCTCGTGCCCGCGCCAAGCTACGCCAACAACTCGCCGCACACCCCGCCGCACCCCAACCCACGCCACCACACGCCACCGACTCATGCGCTTCATCGACCCGCCCAACCCGCTCGGCCGATATCAAGAGGGACAAGCCATGACCCCACACAAGGAGCCCCGCGACACCGAGCCGCCGTTGTCTCCCGAAGATCGCGCTCTCCAGGACGCGATCGACGCCTCCATTCAGCGCCGCTTCACACCACCCTCCAGCGACCGCTTCAACCCCGTACCCAGCGAAGCCACCACGACCACTACCGCCCCATCAAGCCCCTTCCCCTTCCGCCGCGTGATCACCTACGCCCTGCTCGCCGCCGCCTGTCTCGGGCTCGCAGGCACCGTCTACTTCGCGCTCCAGTCGGCCAGCCCTCAAGGCCCCGTTGTCCGCTTCGACCCCATCCACCCCGCACTCGCCTACCGCGAAACCGTCGATCAGGGCTTCGTCCCCGCCTGGGTCTGTGAGACCGACCAGCAATTCATCGAAGCCTTCCAGACCAAGCTCGGCGTCGGGCTCCTCGCCCGCAGCGACCCCGACCAAGGCATCGAACTCCTCGGCATCGGAATCGGTGCCGTCACCTCCAACACCACCGTCACCGTCCTTGCCCGCGTCGATGGTCAGCCCGTCACGCTGTTCGCCGACCGCACCGAGCAAGTCTCTCCCGACGAAGCCCAACCCCACCCCGACGCCGACGACATCTACCTCCACCGACGCGATCTCCCCGCCGTCGGCCTCACCCTGATCGAAGCCTCCCCCCTCCCCCAACCCCGCCTCCTCGACCGCTTCGAACGCGTCGAATCACCACCTACTACCCAGCCCGCCGACTAACACATCTCCGCAGCGCTGCATTTCTCGCACAACCACTGCAAGCCTCACCCTCTCCCGCGACATCTCCCCCTGGAGAAACCGCCCGGCTCCGTCCGCCGTGCACCCCCCGAACCAGGAGATGACATGCCCCTCGCCAGACTGACCCCCACCCTCACCGCCGCCCTCACGCTCATCCTCGCGGCCACCACCGCCCACGCCGGCACCGCGCCCACCGACGACCTCGAGTTCTTCACCACCAACTTCAACGCCCTGCCCCCCGGCTCCCAGGCCCCCGAGCTCGGCCCCGCCTCGTTCACCGACCCCGGCGAGATCCTGTTCTTCCGCAACCGGCCCTTCTATGTCGCCGACAGCAACCGCGCCTGGGGTTTCATCCTTGAGTCCGACGCAGACCGTTCCACCCCCGCCGTCATCGACTTCGCCACCCCCGCCTACCACCTCATCCTAACCCTCCGTGGCAGCAACGGCCTCGCCGACCCCGCACAAATCAATAACTCCACCGGCCAAACCCTCCTCACCTCAGACATCGCCGTCGAGGCCTACGACCCCGCCGGCAACCTCGTCGATTCCATCTCTGACATCTCCAACGACGCCTTCAGCGTGCTCGAATTCAGCGACCAGCCCATCGGCTCCGTCCGCCTCTTCAACACCGGCGACGTCGGCTCCACCCTCAACCTCGGCGAGATCAGCTTCAAGTCCGTCCCCACCCCCAGCACCGCACTGCTCGGCACCACCGCCCTCGCCCTCCTCGTCACCCGCCGCCGCCGATCCACCCGCCACACCACAGACTAAGACCAACTCCGCTCGTGCATGTGCCGGAGGGACACACCCCAGCCCGCGACCCACAAGTCGCGGGCTGTTTTCATCCTTCCTCGCCATGCCGCACGACCCCGCCCGTTGCTCACCCCGCCGCGTCGAACAACCCCCCCGCCTTCATCATCCCCTGGTCCTCGAAATACTGCATCGCCTCCTCCACGCTCCGGAACCACTTCGTGGCCGTCTCGGTGATGAACGGCGACGGGTTCTTCTCCGGGTGCCACACCACATACACCTCTCGGCCGTGGTCAAACGCGTGCTGCAGCTCACGCTCCACCCCGCTGCTCAGCCCCGGCGTCCCGTCCGGCAGGTTCGGCACCAGCGAGACGATCATGTCGCTCTGCCGCACCATCTGGAAGTCCCGCGTGTAGATCTGCCCGTCCACATCCCCCGCAATATCCAAAACCTGTTTCACCGAAACGTTCAAGGTCTCCTGCCCACCGCTGAAGCTCCCCGGGTCGGTCTGGATGAAGTCCTTGCCTTCCTTCGCCGCATCGAGCGCCGAGTCGAGCAGCAGCTTCTCGTCCACATCCCCCGGGTCGAACGCGATGAAGTGCTTCGCGAGGTCCGCCCGGAAGTCGTCAATCACCTTCAACACATCCGGCATGCTCACCACATGCGTCATGGGGAACGACGGGTACACCGTCTTCATCTCAGGCCGACAGATCAGCCGGTAGCAGGTCTCGGTCGTGTCCGCGTGCCGGCCCCGCGACAACACATAAAACCGACTCTCGATCCCCAGCGCCTGGGCCATCAGCTCGGTCGCCATGATCTCTTCTTCCCGCCACACCATCAGGTCTTTCAGCGTCGCGTCCGATGCGTGGTCCCGGTGCAGCCGTGCGTGCACAATCTCGATGTTGTCCAGCAGGCAGATCAGCGTGTCGGGCTTCAGCGCTTTCATCTGGTCAAAGTCGAACGCCGAGAACAGCCCGTGCCGCCAACGGAATGTGGCGTGCGTGTTCACCATGATGTTCGGCTGCCCCGCGGACTGCGTGATGATGTCCTTAAACGCTGCCCGCCGCAGCGCGTTCAACCGACTCAACGGCAGGTCCAGAATCCGGCCCGACCGCACATCCGGCGCCTCGCCGTACATCATGTCGCCGACGTTGTAGAGATCGATCGACTCGCCCTTCTCACCCGCGAAATCCACCACGCCCTGCAGGTAATCCTTCTTGTCCATCCCCACCTGCCCGGTCACGATCGCCCGCATGGCTGCTCCTGTCGTCTGTTCTGCATCGTCGCCGCGAATCACTCAACCCGTCGGCCGGCTTCCAGATGATACCCCTCCCGCCGCTTGCAGTACGCCACCGCCCCCGCAATCATTCAAAGGGTACGACCAGACCCGCGCATCCTTCCAAGGCCACCCATCGCAGGAGCAGCACCGATGCCCGACCCCGGCATGACCGCAGCCCCGGTCTTCACCATCGCCCAGTCGGGCGGCTCGATCCGTCCCTGGCTCTTCATCATTATTCCGATCGGCTGCATCCTCATCCTGCTCCACATCGTGGCCCGCCAGTTTCGGACGTACTTTCGCGCCCAGAGGGCCGGTTTCCCCGTCAGCATATGGACGCTCCTGCGGTTTTACGCCCACAAAGCCGACATCCAAGCCATCGTCTCCTCCTACATCGAAGCTAAAAGGGCAGGCCTAGATGTCGAGATCGATCAACTGGAGGTCCACAGCCTGTGCAACGGCGACCTCGATGCGGTGATCGAGGCGATGGTCTACGCAAGAGAGATGGGTGTCGATTTCACGTGGGACACAGCCTGTGCACTCGACCTCGCGGGACGCGACGTGGCGGCAGCCGCCCGCATGCTCAAGCCCGGAGGCAGCATCAAAGATCTCGACCTCGATGAGATCCCGATGCAAAGCCGAGCGTAAGGGGCTGGCTCAGAAACGCAGTACCCTGACCACCCATCCTTCCAACCAGACGGCCAGCTCAACACACCAAACCCGGGAGCCCCATGAGCGATCCAGCCCAACTCTCCGCCCTCGCCCTCGCCGCCACCAACACCGCCAGCATCGTCGTCTGGGGCATCGTGTTGACCCTCGCACTCGTCGTGCTCCTGTTCCTCGCGTTCGTCTTCTCGATTTTCAACTTCTGGGTCCAAGCCTTGACGTCGGCCGCCCCCATCCACTTCATGCACCTGATCGGAATGCGGCTCCGCAGAGTCAACCCCCGAACCATCGTCCTCGCCAACATCAAAGCCAAGAAGGCGGGACTCGACCTCACACCGACCCAGCTCGAAATTCACTACCTCGCCGGGGGCCGTGTGTCGGCGGTCGTCGATGCGATGATCGTTGCGGACAAAGCCGGGGCCGACCTCGACTGGGACACCGCTTCCGCCATTGATCTCGCCGACCGGGACGTGCTGGGCGCCGCCCGCCTCCTCCAGGCCGGTGAACTCGGCAGCGACCTGCCCATTGATCAGCTGCCGCTCCAGCAGGCCCCCGCCGGCAGCCCGCCCGTCACCGAACGCTAACCCGCCCGCAAACGCTCCACAACCCGTATCACGCCCGGTAGATTGACTAAGCTATATCGACAGCGGGATCATTCCCCCCGCCTAATCTCTGGTAAACCATTCCTTCATCACACCGGCTCCGGAGCCCCAAAGATGCCTGCCCTCTTCGCACCCACCCCCACCCTCGCCGTCGGCGACGTCGTCCTCTGGGCCATCGTCGTGGTCGCCGCCATCATCGTCCTGGTCGTCCTCGGCTTCGTCGCCAAGTTCTTCAACCTCTGGATCCAGGCGTTGATGTCCAACGCCCCGGTCAGCTTCTTCTCGCTGCTGGGGATGTGGCTGCGGAAGGTCAACCCCCGCACGATCGTGCTCTCACGCATCCAGGCCGTAAAGGCCGGTCTCACCCCCAGCACCAACCAGTTGGAGACCCACTACCTCGCCCGCGGCAACGTGCCCCGCGTGGTGAACGCCCTGATCGCCGCCGACCGCGCCAAGATCCAGCTCGACTGGGACACCGCCTGTGCGATCGACCTGGCCGGCCGTGACATCCTCGACGCCGTCCAGACCTCGGTGAACCCCAAGGTCATCGACTGCCCCTCCGCCCAGCAGGGCC
>JBCDIM010000087.1:0-12378 GCA_038749105.1 Planctomycetota bacterium | reverse complement strand
GGTGCGGATGGGCAAGACGCCGCCGCCGTGCGTGATCGGGCACCTGCACGGCGACGCCCTGGCCGACGCCGAACTGCAGGAGTGGTGCGCGATCGCACGGGTGCTCCACGACCTGCGTGGGGCCCGGCTCGGGCAGATGGGTCACAGCCTCGAAGCCATGCT
Organism: Planctomycetota bacterium; assembly: GCA_038749105.1. Classification (GTDB taxonomy): domain Bacteria; phylum Planctomycetota; class Phycisphaerae; order Phycisphaerales; family Phycisphaeraceae; genus JBCCOW01. Next base: position 12,216 of record JBCDIM010000087.1, on the reverse strand, counting down.
GGACATGCACCACGACCCGACGGTGTTCACGCAGCAGCTCGGGCTGCATGTGGTGATGTGCGAGCCGGACGAGGTGATGGCCCGCTACAAGCGGGTCACGCCGGACCAGGTGGAGGCGAAGTCGCGGGAGATCCTCGGGTTCTTCGACACGCCGGACCCCGAGTCCGACCCGGTCACACGCAGGCTCACGGCGGAGGACCTGGAGCAGGCGGCACGGGTGGGCGTCGCGCTGGACCGGTTTGTCGAGAGCAAGAACCTCGACGGGTTGGCGTACTACTACGAAGCCGAGGAAGGCTCGGCGATGCGGAAGCTGGTCACGAACTTCATCGTGGGCAACTCGCTCCTGACCGCTTCGGGCTTCCCGATGTGCGGTGAGAACGACCTGAAGACCTGCGTCGCCATGATGATCATGGACCGCCTGGACATCGGCGGCAGCTTCGCGGAGTTTCATCCCGTCGACTTTGCCGAGGGCTTCGTCCTCGTGGGCCACGACGGGCCGCACCACCTCAACATCGCGCAGGGCAGGCCCGTGCTGCGGAGCCTCTTGAAGTACCACGGCAAGCCGGGCAGCGGGGCGTCGGTCGAGTTCAAGATCAAGGAAGGCCCGATCACGATGCTGTCGGTGTCGCAGACCGGCGACGGCCGGTTCAAGTTCGTGCTCGGCGAGGGCGAGTCGGTCGCCGGGCGCATCCCCGCCACAGGCAACACCAACACCCGCGGGTTTTTCAAGCCCGATGTCCGCACGTTCCTGAAGCGCTGGTTCGCCGCCGGCCCGACCCACCACTTCGCCCTGGGTGTCGGCCACCACGCCGAGACGATCGAAAAGCTCGCCGCGGTGCTTGGCATCGCCTGTGAACGCATCCCCAACTCCTGATTTAACCCCCGGAAGAATGATCATGACCAATCGCTGGCTCGTCTTGTGTTCTGCGGCACTCCTCGCGGGGGTGCACGCCAACGGCGACTTTGTTTGGGAACCCGTGCCGATCCGATCGGTGGCGGAGGCCGAGCTGGGGCTGCCCGGTGGCGAAGGGCATCAGCACATGCGGGGGATGGACCGCCCGGCAGCAGACCCGGACCGTGCGTACATCGCGATCGATGTCGCGGGCACCTGGCGGAGCGAAGACGGCGGGCGCAGCTGGATCAAGAACGCGGACCGAGGGCTGTACACCAGCAACCTCGGCACGATCGGTGCCGACCCCGATGACCCGGACCGGCTGATGGTGATCGCTTCGTCCTCGGGCGGCTGGGGGCCGTTCACCGCGCACCACGCCGGCGTGTACCTCTCAGAGGACGCGGGCGAGAACTGGCGACGCGTGCTCGAGGGATCGGTCGCGTACCGGCACCAGCCGTTCCAGCGGATCTACCGTCGGACGATCGTCGCGAGCCCGCCCAACGCGCAGAACCGGAGGACCTTTTTTACCGCACTGGACGGCGGCACGATCTATCGATCGGCCGACCGCGGCCTCACCTGGTCGGAGTGGACGGCAGCGCCCGATCAGGAGGCCGACCGGACGTACTACCACCTGGTGGCGATGCACGACGCCGAGGGGCGCGAGGTGCTGTGGGTGGGGTCGACCGACGGGCTGCACCGCTATCACGACCAGGATGCCGATGGTCGTGCCTCTATCGATGAAATCACGGTGCTGCCTGTGCCCGACCCGTACCCCACGGCGGTTGATGGGCGGGGACGTGACTACGGCACGGGCGTCTCGAGTGTGTTGTTGCACCCCGATCGCCCCGACGACATCGTGGCCGTCCGCCGCAACGGGCTCACGTACCGCACGACCAACGGCGGGGCGTCGGCGGACGACTGGGAAGAAGTCCCGGTCTTTAAAGAAAACGATCGGCCCGACACGCTCGTCGGCACGTTCCGCGGCCAGCCCGCCGGCCGCGCCATGCTCGGCTTCCAAGACCCCTACCGCCCCGACCACCGGTGGCTGATGGCCCAGCACAGCATCTACCGCGCCGAGTACGACGGTCAGGCCATGCGTTGGAAAGGCTTCCCCCGCGCCGCGGTGGAGACCGAGCCTTACCTGCTCGAGCCGATCACCCAGCATTTCCGCAACAACCACTCGGCGATCCTGTTTCATCCCGAAGACCGCGACGACATGCTCTCGTACAAGTACCTGCCTTGGCGGTTCGACCCGCAGAAGCAGAAGTGGGTCTACGGCAATGACGGGTTCACCGGCTTCGCTTGGACGCAGCAGCCCACCGGCGCGCGATGGATCCCACCGGGCCACTTCTCCCAGTGGGGCGGCTCGGGCGGCGTGGTCTACTTCATGAACGACATCGGGCCGGTCTACAGCCGTGACGACCAGCGGTCGTTCACCATGACCGGTGGCAAGGCGTTCCAAACCCAAGGGCGCAAGGGCTTCCCCGGCACCGCTTGGTCGACCAGCACGACCGGCGATGTCGACCCGGACAACCCCGACCACCTGATCGCCTTCTTCGGACGGGTCGGTGCGGGATCGCTCAGCCTCTGCCGCTCGACCGACGGCGGCACGACGTGGACGATCTGGCCCCAGCCCGAGCGAGCGACCCGCTTCAACCAGTTCAACTTCCGGCACGTCAAGTTTGCGCACTTCCTCGGTGAGCACCCGTCCGGCGGCGGGCTCGTTGCGGCGGCGGGAGACCTCATGACGCTTGACGCACGGGCAGACCAGCCCGTGTGGGAGCGGGTCCGTTTTGAGCAACGCCTACTTCAGGGCCAGCCCTTGTCCAAGATGCCCGCCCCGGCGTCGTTGGGGGCCAAGGGTGACCCGGTCTACCGCGTGGTCGCGGGTCACGTCCCGATGGACCGAGACCCGTCGCTGCCGGTGCTCTGGGCCTACAACAGCACGGGCATGCAGCACCTCGCGATGGGCGTGCCCGTTCCCGACGCCACCGCCGGACAGCAGCCCTACCGCTGGTCGCTGGTGTATGACGACTACCTGTTCGGGCTCAAGGGCGTCGCGGACGGCAAGGCGGCCGTGGCCGCCGACCCCCACCACCCGGGTCGGGTCTACTTCGGGGTGTTCCACGACCCCGACCGCAACGACGCGGACAAGTCGCTCGATGGCCCGGCCAAGTTCGCCGACAACTCGGTCTGGATCGCCCGGCTCGATGCCGGGGACGGCACCAAGACGCACGGCTGGGACTCGCCGAGCGTCGTGAAGCATCAACTGGCCGGCCCGGACATCGACGACGTGATCCCGGTGCCCGAAGGCCGCTGCCAGGCGATCCGGGCGATCGCCACGGACCCCAACCGGGAAGGCGTGATCTACTTCGTCACGGTGGCCGACGGGGTCGATCAGGTGTTCCAGGCACGCTTCCCGACCGACGGCCAAGGCCCGGTCCAGATCACCAGCGTAGCCGGGAATCTGGGCCGTGAGGGTCTGGGGGCCGTCTCGGTGCAGCCCCACACGGGCGATCTGTACATCGGCTCGCACTCCGGGACCTGGCGATTGTCTGCAGACCAGCTGCCATGACGCGATGAGCGGCGTCTACGCCGCATAGAAGCACTTGACGCAGGCCCATTAGGGGGTTACTCTGGGTTTGAATCAAACGATAGATTAAGTGATTTCCAGTCACTTCAGGGCCAGTTCCCTGCTTCCCACGTCCGCATCAGGAACCGTCGCTTGCCCAGCCTTCAACAAATCGCCGACGAGCTCAGCGTTTCGGTATCGCTCGTGTCCAAGGTGCTCAACAATCGCCTCGGCACCACCGGTGCCCGGCCCGAATTGGCGGCACGCATCCACGACACCGCACAGCGCCTGGGCTATCGCAAGAACCTCAACGCCGCTGCGCTCAAGGCCGGTCGGCAGCAGGCCATCGCCGTGCTGATCCACCGCCACGGCTCCCAGGGTTCGGGCCTGGTTGAAGCCCTGCTCGCAGGCATCTCCCACGCCACCCGGCAGCGCCACCAGCGGCAGATCCTCTCGTTCTACGACGGCATCGCCGAGTTCGCCGAGATCGTCCACGAGTACCACACCGGCATGATCGACGGGCTGATCGTCTCGGGCGTGCGTCACCCCAACCTCATGGACGAACTGCTCGGCCTGCACTCGCGTGGCCTGCCGATCGTCACCGTCTTCAATCGTCCCATCTCCGACGTGCTGCCGAATGTGGGCACGCCCGATGACCAGATCATCCTCGCCGCGATGCGACACCTCATCGCCCTGGGCCGACGCCGGATCCTGCATGTCAGCTCGCTCAAAGACCGCGAGGTGGGCTACGACCTGGGGCTGAAGGAGGCTGGGCTCGAACGTGATGAGGATCTGGTCTTTTACGACCGCGGCGACGACAACACGTTCGTGCTCGAGAACGGGGTCCGTGCTGTCCGTCGCGCGTTGGCTAACAACGTCGCCTTCGATGCCGTCTGTGCCCAGTCCGACACCCAGGCGTTGGGAGCGATGCACGAACTGATCCGTGCGGGCAAACGCATCCCCGAGGACATCGTGGTCACCGGCGTCGACGACTCGCCGTTCGCCCGGCTCGCGTTTGTGCCCCTGACCAGTGTCGATCAGCGCTACGAGGACCGCGGCCAGCAGGCCGTCGAACTGCTCGACCGCCTTGTTCGGCAGCAGCCGACGCAGTCCATCGACTTCGAGCCCGTGCTCAATGTCCGCCAATCCACGGAGCCGGCTAACGCCGACCCCGAATCCACCGTCAACGACCAACGAACCACCAACTGATTCGCATGCCGCGATCACGCTTCAAAGATCTCAACGCATAAAGGAGGATTCACCATGAAGTTTCAAGCCCAACCCGTCACACGATTTGCCGCCATCTTCACCGGCGTGCTGTTGGCAACCCAAGCCAACGCAGCGCTGCTGCTCCAAGACAGCTTTACCCAAGCCCCCGCCGAAAACGTCGCGCCCACCGGCTGGACCGGGCCTTCCGTGGACGACGACATCACCGCCGGTTCACTGACCGCACCGGCCGGCCTCCTGGGCTCCGTCGGCAACAAGTTCACCCTCAACGCCGACGGCGATGACTACTCCATCGGCTTCACCCCCCAGACCACCGGCGGACAGTTCGTCTACTACTCCTTCCTCGTCCAGATCGACGGCCTGGGCACCCTCTCATCCACCTCGGTGGGCCAAGGCCTGATCATGCTCGCGAACGGAACCAGCATCTCGGACGGCGTCGCGGCCGTCAGCTTCAAGGCCGACAGCGACAACCCCAACGCCTTCAACATCGGCTTCGGCTCCCGCGCGGCCATCGGGGCCGGAGAAGCCGACGCGGTGGGCGACGACACCGAATACGCCGTCGGGGAGACGGTCTTCATCGTCGCCTCAACCCAGGTTTCCGGAGGCGGAAGCACTCCAATCTCCCGCATCTGGATCAACCCCGATGCCTCCACGTTCGGGGGCCCCGAGCCCACCGCCTCGTTCACGAACACCGTCGGCCACTTCGAGAACTCAATCGGCAACCTGATCATCAACGGCCAGGCCGCCGCCGCGTTGCCCGGGCTCTGGAGCATCGATGAATTCCGTGTGGGCACCTCCTTTGCCGAGGTCACACCCGTGGTCCCCGAGCCGGGCTCCTTCCTCCTGGTCGCCGCCGGCGCGGTGCTTATCGGCTTCCGCCGCCGGTGACCTTTCCGGCCCCGCCGGCCTGACCGTGGGCGGGGCCTTTGCTGCGTATCCCGTCGTTCTCTGCGAGCCACCGCCATGCATCAAGACTCTACGCCACGCCACCACGGCTTCACGCTCGTCGAACTGCTCGTGGTCATCTCGATCATCGCACTGCTCATCGGCATCCTGCTGCCCGCGCTGCAGGGCGCACGCGAGGCGGCGCGCACCACCCAGTGCGCCTCCAACATGCGGCAGATCTCCATCGCCCAGTTCGGCTTCGCCAACGACTTCGACGACCGCTTCCCCGCCTTGGCCGAGACCTCGAGCGGGGTGAACGTCGGTTGGCCCTCGATCCTCAACGTGCTCTATTACGGGCAACGCACCTTCGAGCACTACCCGATCGACGTCGAAGCGGTCCGCGACAACGTCGACGGCAGCGGCCGCCGGCGTGACACCAACAGCCTGAGGTGTCCGTCGCAGACGCTGTTCGTGCGGACCACCGCCCGGTCCTACGCCATGAACTACGTCGCCGCTGGCGGTGACGGGCCCAGCGGCGGGCTCAAGCCCGATCTCCGCAACGACCCGCCCGGTGCCGACGGCAACAACGAGTTCGGCAAATGGGTCGGAGATGTCAATGGCGAACTGACCAACATGAGCCTTGGTGCCGAGGTCTCGGCGTTCCAACTCGCGAGCAACAAGCCACTGCTGATCGAGACCGAGATCGTCCTCAGTACGGTCGCCCCCAAGTTCCCCTACAACACCTTCGTCCTTAACGACAGCGTGTTCTTCCCCGAATACTCGGCCAACGACGGCAACTACGCCTTCCGCCACAACGACGCCGGCCACATCCTCTACGTCGACGGCCACGTCTCGACGTTCCGCCCGGAGGACGGTCCAGAAATCAACGCCTTCAGCTTCGCAACCTCTAGCGGCCCTTTTTTCGATCTCGACTAATGCTCCGATACCTCTCCCCACTCGTTGTTGTCGTGTCTATCGCTCTGGCCGGACCGGGCGTGGTGTCACTCGCCGCGGAACCCGTCGATCGGCAACTCCGCAACCTGCCCGCGCCCGACGGCCCGCGGTTCAAGCTGACCGATCGCGTCTGGCCCGCAAGCATCGGCGAGGCACACGTCTGCCTCTGGCCCGACGACAAGCTCGCCGCCGTCTCGATCAGCATCGACGACAACTGCGCCCCCGATCATGCCTTCTGGGTGGAGCTGGGCGAACGCACCGGTTACCGCTTCACCTGGTTCGTGATCACCGCGGCGGTCGGCAACGAGGGGCCCTTCTTCGGGACCTGGGACGGGTTCCGCAAGCTGCTCGAGGCCGGCCACGACGTGCAATCGCACACCGTCACGCACCTCAACCCCAAGCGTGGCTTCGCGGGGGACCTCGAGGCCGACTACCGAGACAGTGCGGTTCATCTCGACGAAAAGCTCGGCCCTGACCCGGCCCGCGTGCTCGCCTTCCCCGGCGGCAAGAACCGTGACCTGAATGACCCGGCGGTCGCGGCACCGTTTTACATGGCGGTCCGCGGCGTGCAGGGCACCGTTAACCGGGCCAACCGGACCAACTACCTGGGGACCTCCAGCATCGGCGGGCTCAAGATCAGCGAGCCCCGCTGGGCCAACCTTGAGGGTCTGATCAACCCGGAGAGCCGGCTCTACCGCGGGTGGTACTCCTGCCACTACCACCTGCTCAAAGACAAATCCCGTGAAGACCTGCTCAAGGCCATCGACTGGCTGCAGGCCCACGATGCAGAGGTCTGGGTCGGGCTCTGGAAGGACGCCGCGATGTACGGCCAGCAGCGCGACACCGCCGAACTCGAGACCCTCGAAGCCGGCGATGAACGCATCCGGCTCAGCCTCACCGACCGCATGGACGACAGCCGTTTCACCATCCCGCTGACCGTCAAGGTACGCGTCCCCGACGGCTGGTCGGTTGTCACGCTGACCCAGCAAGAGCAGCAGACCGAGCTGACCACCATCGAACACGCGGGCGGCCGATATGTGCTGGCCCCGGTGGTCCCCGACGCCGGTGACGCCGTGCTGGAGCCCAGCGGTGGCTGATCGCGGGCCCGTCGAAACGGTGATCTACGGCCAAGACAATCCGGTCCGGCAGACACTCGACGTTTGGTATCCCGCCTCGGACGAACCGGAGCTCGCGGTCATGGTCATTCATGGCGGGGGGCTACGCAGCCTTGACCGCCACCGTATGGCAGGGGTCGCAGGCTGGCTCGCCACCCAGGGCTACCTCGTGATCAATCTGGGCTACCGGTTGGTGCAGGACGCTCCGTACCCGGCGGCCATCGACGACATCCTGTCCGCCCACGCCTGGTCGGAGACGCACACGCGTGGCGTGGGTAAAGGCTTGGTGCTGTTGGGGGCCTCGGCAGGAGGCTTCCTGGCGATGACCGCGGCGGCCCGCCTGCCCGCCGGTTCCGTCGCTGGGGTGGTCTCGATCAGCGGACCGACCGGGCGCTACCCCACGGAACAGGGCTTGCCCGTGGCGGCCAGCGCGATCCCGGCGGATCTGCACGGCCCGATCGATCTACTCACCGGCGATTACCCACCCCTCCTCACGATTCATAGCCGACAGGACACTATCGTCCCGGTCGAGGCCTCCCTCGCCGTTACGCGACGCGCCGAAAGCCTGGGCGTCCCGGCCTGTTGCATGACCTTCAACTCGACCCGCAACGACCACGGCATCTGGAGCGATCCGGACCAGCCCGCGCCGCGCCTACTCCCGGCCATCGAAGCGCGTCTCGCCGCGTTCTTGCAACGCGTGGCCGATTCCTCCGAAAACCCGAACCCGACCCTGACGCTGGAGCCCCACGCATGAAGCCCACCGTTCTCGCCGCCGCCGTCTCAGCTCTCTTGGCCTGCGGGTCCGCGAATTCCGCCTTGGCGGAAACGCCGCCCCAGCCCAAGACGGTCTACCACATCGGGAACAGCCTGACTTTTGGTCTGTCGCTCGACCGCCTCGCCAAGCTCTTCGCCTCCCAGGGCGTCACCTACGACTACGGCACACAGATGGGTGCCGGCATCCCGCTCAGCGCACACGTCACCAAGATCCACGGCTTCACCGGCAAGCCCTTCAAACGCAACAACGTCGAGTCCAAGCCGTTCACCAGCGACCATGAGGTCGCTTTTGCCAACCACACCTTTGATGCCGTGGTGATCCAGCCCTATCTCGCGTGGCTCGAGACCGACGAGTTCAAGGCGATGGCCGAAGCCCGCGGCCGGACCTGGAACCCGCAACAGATCGGCGACCGACAGGCGATGAGCATCCTGATCGCCCGCGCGCTCGGCGACAACAGCCGCCAGAACACCGCCAGCCCGCGCTTCTACCTGTACGCCACCTGGCCGCGGCTCTCGGCGTTGAACCCCCCACGCGGTGAGCCCAAGACCTTCGCCGAGCACTGGGCGTCACCCTACAACCCCAAGGCCCCGAGCCCGGCCTGGGCCGTCCCCAACCGGGTGTTCTTCGACGAACTGCTCAGACGGGTCAACGAAGACAATCCGCAGTTGGAGCGACCCGTCAAGCTGATCCCCGTCGGAGAGGTGCTCGCCCGGCTCGACGTCATGATCCGAGACGGCACGCTCCCGGGCTTCGAGGCCTACATGATGCGTGACTCCGTCCCGGTCACCGCCGACGGCACGCCTCTCCAGACGCGCAAGGGCCCGGCCCGCTCCAACCGCGAGTACTACCGCACCGCCCGCCTCGCTCCTAACCGGAAGACCGGTGAAGTGGAACTCGTCGCGTTCTTCCCTTTCGAAGGCACATACAACCAGGCCTTCGGCGTACAGAACCTGTACTGCGATGCGATCCACATGAACGATCAGCCCCACGCCAAAACCGAAGACGGCACGCTCGGGGCCTACATCGCTGCGCTGACCATCTACAGCGTCATGACCGGACAGAGCCCGGTCGGTCTGCCCGCCGATGCATGGGAACGCATCGATCCAAAAGCCGATGCCGAGCTCATCCGTGCCGTCCAGGAAACGGTCTGGCAAGTCGTTCAAGAGCTCCACTAGCCGGCTGCGGGGTCGTCGCCTTCAAGCAGGCTTAGTTGTCAGGATAGGCTCTAAGTCGTCAAGGCCGTGTTGCGTCAGCCGAGCCTGACAGTCCCATGAAGACTCTGTCCTGACCTGATCCCGCCAGGCTTGTAGACGCCGATGAACTGCACAATTGTGGCGAATGCCATAGCCCCTTCAAGCATCATGGTTGAATCCCAGATGCAGCGCCGAGGTAGCACGTCGTGGCAAGGATTCGCGTAAACATGTGCTGCTGCGAAAGCGGGCGAAGAGACTCGAACTCTCAACATTCAGCTTGGAAGGCTGACGCGCCTCGCATTCAGATGACTCACAGAGCATCCAGCGGACCGCCTCGCGGTCATGTCTGGAGCCGGTCGGGGGGGAGGACGAGGCCACCACTTCATCTCTCGCGTTTCCACCCGCCCTACCCCTCATAGCCCCGCCCTGGGGCGTTCCGCTGGAGGCTCTGATCCATGCCCCGTATCAAGACCAAACGTCAACTCATCCGTGAAGCCGCGATCGCCGGTGTGGTCGCCCCGAAGGACGTGACCGCCGCCAAGCGCGGGCTTCCGCAGGGGCAGACGTTCCAGGTCGAAGAGACGATCCTGATCCGTGGCGTGATGGTGAAAGGCATCGACACGCCCGAGGCTGAGGGCACCAAGCCCGCCGAGGTGGATCCGTTCCAGGCTCACGTCGTGGCGGAGGTCTTGCGTCGTCTGAAGGTGACGCCGGCTCAGCTGCGTCGAGCGATACGGGCGGCGTTGAAGCAGCACGACGAGCCGGGGGCGATCAAGCCCGAAGGGGCCGCGTTACGTCAGGTCATCGAAGACGAGGCCTGCTCGCTCGCGGCGTCGATGCCGCAGGTGCCGTTGTCGAAGCCGAGCCGGGCGGGGAGCGTTGATTGTTCCGGTCTGACTTACACCGTTCTGGATTCGAGAGAGGGAGAACCATGCCGACTCGCCGCCTGATTACCGTGGTTATCGCCTGCCTGATTTTGTCCGCCGGGCTCTGTTTCTTGGCCGGGTGCGGGACCACGTCGGCGGATCGTCTGACGATGGCTCGGGGGTTTGCCGAGCAGGCGGGGGAGCGGGTCGAGTCGATAGACGCGTCGATCGCCGAAGGCGAGAAGCACGTCGAGCGGTTGACTGATCTGCTGTCGATGGTGGTGGGTGACGAGAGGGCGGAGGAGATCGGGGCCCAGATCGAGGAGGCCCAGGCGATACTCGAAGGGCTGCGTGAGCAGAAGGACGAGGCTGTCGCGTCGGCCGAGCGGTGGGCTGACGAAGTGAAGGCGATCGAGGCCCGCGGGGATGTGGGCTGGGCAGACGAGGCACAAGCCGCAGCCGAGGGTGGGAAAGAAGTGGGCGGGTTTCTGCCCGAACCGTTTGGGTCGATCACGGTCGCCGTCTCCGGTGCCCTGTCGATTGTGTTCGGCCTGATTGCCGAGCGGAACCGACGCCAGAAACGACGCGTGGCGTTGAGCTGGTCGGAGCAGGAGGCCAAGGCCCATGAACTCGAGGAATATTTGAAGTCCCGAGAGGCCTACATCGCCGTCGTGAACGCGGACGCTGACCGGACGAAGGAGGCGCTGAAGGAAGTGGTATCTGGGGTCGAGAATGTCATATCGCGGACCGCGCCGGACTCCGTTGACCTGTTTAAGCAAACGCTGAAGTTCCACCAGTCACCCGCCACCGAAGAAGCTGTCCGAGCTTTGAAGAAGGCTGCATGAGCACTTCCATAGTTGCCAGCATTGAACAGGACTTTTCCCTCACTCAGGAAGCCAGCGGATGGCGTTATGGCTGGTATACCGGATCAACCCCTGACACATTTACGACGTCAGGCATCTCTGCCAACGCGTCGGAGTGGATGGGGAGCGGCAGCTTCTCCACGCCGCGTCTTGGATCAATCAGCACGCCAACCTTCATGCACCCAGGCGTAAGCCCTGATCGGCCCGCTGTACGCCGTTACGAGGTCCAGGATGCGGGACGTCTTCAGGCGTCGGGTTTAATCAGGAAGTCCTCAGCTGGTGGCGACGGCGTATTTCCGCAGATTTGGGTGAATGACACCCAGGCTGCCAGCGGATTCGTAAGTGGCTCAGATACCATCGGTATCGAGTTGGTTACAGCGCCCTTCGATGCGGTGCCTGGCGACTTCATCGACTTCGCCGTCGGACCTTTCGCTAACACCATTAGCGATGGATCCCTATTCTCCCATGTTATCCGGCGCGTGCTGCTTGACGCATCGCTAGTGCGGCCGGGTCTGGTTACAGCGGGCATGCTGAAGCCCGCACTCTTTCGGGATGGTGTTCCTCGTGCTCTTGGTTTTGCCGAGGATCTCAAGCTGGGGTTGCTCGATAGCGATCGTCTCAAGCCTTCGCTGCTCGACTCAAATGGCGATCTGAAGTCATCGGTCCTCGCCTAATACTGGGTCCTTACTGGGCGTGAGCGAAGAGCCCCCATAGGGAACAGGCGCGTGGGGCGGTAGTGTTTATTTCTTGATCGAGTTTCTCTCATGCCCCCCAAGAAGGCCGCTAAGTCGAGTCCGGCCAAGGGGAAGGGTCGGCCTAGGAAGGCGACCGAGGATCAGCTGAGCAAGATCGCCGTGATGCTCCTTCAGGGCAT
>JBCDIM010000086.1:0-12623 GCA_038749105.1 Planctomycetota bacterium | reverse complement strand
CCGGCTCGTCACGCTGCGGGAACGCACGAAGAACGGCTTTGCCCAGATCGATGTCCAGCTCAAGCGGCGGCACGACCTGATCCCCAACCTGGTCGAGACCGCCAAGGGATACATGGCACACGAGAAAGAGACGCTCGAGGCGGTACTCAACGCCCGCGCTAAGGCCACACAAGCCCAGATCAACGTGGACGGCGACCCGACCAAGCTGGCTCAGATGAAAGAACTCGCCGCGTCCGAGGGCATGCTCGAGGGGGCACTGGGTCGGCTGATGGCGGTGGCGGAGGCTTACCCGGACCTCAAGGCCAACCAGAACATGATGCAGCTCACCGAGGAGCTGACCGCGACCGAGAACAAGGTCGCCTTCTCGCGGCAGGCCTACAACGACGGCGTGAACACCTACAACACCTACAAGCAGAACTTCCCGCCGGTGATCTTTGCCAACGTGTTCGGGTTCGACGACGCGGCGTACTACGAGATCGAGGAGGCGTCGCAGCGCGAGGCCCCGCAGGTCTCGTTCAACTGAGGCACAGATTACGGGTCCCGCTCGCTGAACGGGAAGCGGCCGTGGGCCACCTCACGCGTCTGCCGTCGGTTCGTTCTCGCTGATCATTCCGCTCATGGATTTCTTTGAACACCAGGATGTCGCTCGCAAACGGTCGGGTCGGCTGGTCCTGCTGTTTATTGTCGCCGTCGTGGGGATCATCGTGGCGACCTACGCAGTGATCGCCCTTGCGTTGATTGTGCTCACGGGGATGGGCGAAGGCACGGGCTCGGGCGGGGGGCCGACTTTCGGGAGTACCGGCGGAACCGCGGCGTCACCGATTGAGCTCTTATTTAACCCTGCTTTGCTCGGGCTGGTGAGTGCGGGGGTGATCCTCCTGGTGGGCGGCGGGTCGCTTTACAAGATCAGTGCGCTGAAGTCGGGCGGCGGCAAGTCAGTCGCGGAGCTGATGGGTGGCCGGCTGTTAGACCGCGAAAGCCCGGAGCGGCAGGGCCTGGCGGAGCAGCGGCTGCTCAACGTGGTCGAAGAGATGGCGATCGCGTCGGGGACGCCTGTGCCGCCGGTGTATGTGATGGACGGCGAGTCGGGGATCAATGCGTTCGCTGCGGGTTATGCACCGGAGGACGCGGTGATCGGGGTGACACGGGGGGCGATGGAGGCGTTCGACCGTGAAGAGCTGCAGGGTGTGGTCGCCCACGAATTCAGCCACATCCTCAACGGCGACATGCGCCTGAGCATCCGGCTGATCGGTGTGATCCACGGCATCATCCTCATCGGGCTGCTCGGTCAGCTTGCGTTGCGTTCGGCCTTCTACAGCAGCGTGTCGGGGTCCCACCGACGGCGGTACAGCAACCGCAGCAGCGGGAGCGATGATGCCAAAGGAAAGCTGGTCATTGCGGCGGCGGGCCTGGCGTTGATCGCCATCGGGTTCATCGGGGTGTTGGCGGGCAAGCTGATCAAGTCGGCGGTGTCGCGCCAGCGGGAGTTCTTGGCCGACGCGGCGGCGGTGCAGTTCACGCGGCTGCCGGACGGGATCGCCGACGCGCTGAAGAAGATCGGCGGCGGGGCTTACGGGGCCAAGGTCGACAACGGCCATGCCGAGGAGATCAGCCACATGTTCTTCGCCTCCGCGGTCAGCTCTTGGCTGGGCGGGGCGATGGCGACACACCCGCCGCTGCCCGAACGGATTAAGCGGGTGCAGCCCTCTTGGGACGGGCAGTATCTGGAGCCGGTCGCGGAGGTGGACGTCCGGGAAGACCGCGGCGGGAGCGGGTCGAAGGGGTCGCGTGCGAGCGTTCCGCCGATCCCTGGGGTACCGCCGATCCCGGGGCTGCCGTCGATTCCCGGGCTGCCGGGCGGTGCAGCGGGTCTCGCCGGGGCCGCGGCCTTGTCGGGTGGTGGCGGGCGGTCAGCGGTGGATCAGATCGGGCAGCCCACACCGGAGCACGTGCGTTATGCGCACGGGCTGTTGGCGGAGATCCCCGAGGCGTTGAAGCAGGCCGCACGGGGGGCGTTGAGCGTAGAGGCGTTGGTGTATGTGCTGTTGCTCGACCCGGGGGCCAAGGAGCGGGCCGAGCAGTGGGCCGAGTTCAAGACGAAGATCGATAAGGGCACGGCCGGGCTGATGAAGCGGCTGGTCGAGGCGTCGCCGAGGGTGGACCCGCGTTGGCGGTTGCCGCTGCTGGAGCTGGCGTTGCCGAGCCTCCGGGCGTGGGACGCCGACAAGCAGCGGGAGGTGGTGGCGAACGTGGATGTGCTTGTCCAGGCCGACGGACGGGTGAGCCTGTTTGAATGGGTGCTGCGCCGGCTGGTGCTTCGGGCGTTCAGGCCGCCGCCACGCGGTGAGGGGCGTCGGGCGATGGTGGCTTTGGCCGATCCGGTTCGCCGGGTCCTGGGCGCTTTGGCACGGGTGGGTCATCCCGAAGAAGAACAGCAGCGGGCTGCGTACACGAGCGGGCTGGAGGTGCTGGAGGTGCGGCTGCCCGACGGGTCGATGCCCAGCTCGAGCCTGGGTGAGCTCGATGACGCGTTGGACGCGATTGAAGCCCTAAGGCCGTCGGACAAGCGTCGGCTGATCCGGGCGGCGGCGACGGTGGTGTCGGCCGATCGGTCGGTGACGACGCCGGAGGTGGAGCTGATCCGAGCCGTGTCAGACGCGATGGGGGCGCCGATGCCGCCGCTGATGCCGGGGCAGGCGCTGGTGGGGTAACGCGGACCCGGTCGGGCGGGCTATGCTGGGCGTTGTTGGGGAGACAGGGGAGGCTCACCCGTTGAGTCGAGGACCGAAACCATGAAGCGTCGATGCATGAAAGACTGGCTGGCTTGGGGGTCTCTGGTGGGCCTGGGTTTGGCGGCGTGCCTTCCGTTGGCGGGGTGTGTGACGCGAGATCCGCTGCCTGCGGTGGTGGGTCCGTCGAGCTGGCGAGCGGGCGGCGGGTATGACCCGATCGAGGTGCCGCCGACATCCGGCGGACCGGACGCAATTGCGCTGGACGAAGGGCCCGCGGCGGAAGACCCCGTGAAGGCTGGAGTTGCGACGCAGCCGGCGGATACCGCGGCCACCGTGGTGCCAGCCGACCCGACACCCGCCCCCGCGGAGTCACGCATGTACACGATCCGCAAGGGCGATCGTCTGTGGGTCATCGCTCAGCGGGAGTACGGCGACGGGCAGCGCTGGGTGGACATCCTTGCGGCCAACCCGGGGCTGGACCCGAAGCGGATGACGGTAGGCGACGAGATCGTCCTGCCCGAGTAAGCCTCGTCATGATCAATCCATCTGCGGGAGGGGGCTGAACGCGACGCCGAGGTGGATCGCATGCTGTAGCCGTTCGAGGTAGTCGTCACGGGCGATCTCGACGACGCCGAACTGTTCGAGGTGCGGGTTGGTGAACTGCACGTCGAAGAGGGTGAAGCCTTGAGCTTCGAGGTGGGCAACGGTGTGAGCGAGGCAGGCCTTGGAGGCGTTGGGGACACGGGAGAACATGGACTCGCCGAAGAACGCGCCGCCGAGGCTGAGGCCGTAGAGCCCGCCGACGAGCCGGTCGTTGGTGTCGTAGGCCTCGATGCTGTGGGCGAAGCCGGCGAGGTGGAGGTCTGTGAAGACACGCTGGATGTCGGGGCTGATCCAGGTGTCTTGATCCGAAGGCCGAGGGGCGGCGCAGCCGGCGATCACAGCGGGGAAGTCACGATCGATGCACAGGGCAAAACGGCCTCGGCGGAGCAGGCGTCGCAGCGATCGTGGGGTGTGGAAGGCTCCGGCCGGATCGTCTGGCGTGATCGGGAAGATGGCACGCGGATCGGGGCTGAGCCAGTGGATCGGGCCCCGTCGGCCGTCGGCCATGGGGAAAGCACCCGCGGCATACGCCTGAAGCAGCAACTCTGGGGTGAAGAGGGGGGCGGACATCGTGCGAGCCGCGCGGGTTGCCCGAAGCATGGGCGGTAAACGTCAATGGCCAGACCCGGACTTGAACCGGGGACACCGGCATTTTCAATGCCGTGCTCTACCAACTGAGCTACCTGGCCGGTGGCTCGGGCCCCGAGGGTGCGGCCGGGGCGGCGAGCCGCAGAGTGTAGCAGGACGGCCGGCCGTGCGGAAGGCCACGCCACGGGCTGTGATCAAGCGCGGCAATGTGGCTTGGCATTGACGGCAACGCCGGATCGGGTACACTTTTCGGCTCGCCACAGCCCGTGGCGACGGCCAACCACGAGCCGGGATCGTGGTAGATGCGGCCCGCCACTCTCCGCGGGCCAACTCGAAAGGACATCCCTGTGGCGAAAAAGGTCACCTCTCAGTTCAAGATCCAGGCGCCCGGCGGCTCGGCAACCCCCGCCCCGCCTATCGGTCCGGCCCTCGGCCAGCACGGCGTCAACCCCGGCCAGTTCATCCAGCAGTTCAACGACGCGACCCGCCCCCTCAACGGCAAGGTCGTCGGCTGTGTGATCACCGTCTACGACGACCGCTCCTTCACCTTCGAGGTCAAGGCCCCGCCCGTCGCCGTGCTCATCAAGGACAAGCTCGGCATCTCGTCCGGCTCCGGTGAGCCCAACACGAAGAAGGTTGGCGAGCTCACCATGGACCAGGTCCGCGAGATCGCGGAAGAGAAGGCCAAGGAGCTCACCGGCCTGTCCATCGAAGCGATGATGAACACCGTGATGGGCACCGCCCGGTCGATGGGCGTCACCGTCGCCAGCGTGTAAGCCCAGCCGGTCCGGCTGATCCTCCCCCCGAAACTGATCGCTCCCCGCGGCCGGCGTATGACGCTGAGAGCCGCCTCCGAAAGGAACCCCCATGCCCCGTCAAGGCAAGGCCTACCAGGCCGACTCCCGCAAGGCCCCGACCGACCCGCAGCCCCTCGCCGCGGCCGTGCAGACGCTCAAGCAGTTCAAGGCCCGCAAGTTCGACATGTCCGTCGAGCTGGTCATGCACCTGGGCATCGACGACAAGCAGGCCGATCAGCAGTTGCGTGGCGCGATCTCGCTGCCGCACGGCATCGGCCAGAGCAAGCGGGTCATCGCCTTTGTCGGCCCCGAAAAGCTTGACGACGCCATGGGTGCCGGGGCGATCAAGGCCGGCGGCGAAGAGCTGGTCAAGGAGATCGAAGAGGGCTTCATGGACTTCGATGTCGCCGTCGCCGAGCCCGCGATGATGCGGGTGGCCGCCCGGCTCGGCCGGGTGCTCGGGCCCAAGGGCCTGATGCCCTCGCCCAAGGCCGGCACCGTGACCAACGACGTCGCCACCGCTGTCAAGGAGCACACCGCCGGCAAGGTGCAGTACCGCAACGACAAGTTCGGGAACGTCGCCGCCGCGATCGGCAAGTTCTCCTTTGACGCCGACCAGCTGGCGGAGAACGCCCAGGCCTTCATCGACCACATCCACAAGATCAAGCCCGCTTCCGCCAAGGGCCAGTACGTCAAGAACGCCGCGATCTCCGCGACGATGACCCCCAGTGTCCTCGTCGCCCTCTAAACCACCGAATTCCCGACCCGGAACCCAGACCTCTCAACCCGGAGCTCCCCATGAGCCGCCCCGTCAAAGAACTGATCACCAACGACTACAAGAGCCGCTTCGCCGAGCTGGAGGGGGCCGTCGTCGTCAACCTCCAGGGCCTCGACGCGCTGACCAACAACGAGATGCGGACCGACCTGCAAGGCAAGCAGATCAAGATCACCATCGTCAAGAACAGCCTCGCCAAGAAGGCGTTCGCCGGGACCGACCTCGAAGGCCTCAACGAATACCTCACCGGGCCCAACGCCCTGGTCTACCCGATCGGCGAAGACGCCTCGGTGGTCACCACCGCCCGTGAGCTGATCGACTGGGCTAAGAAGCTCGAGTCGCTGGAGTTCCGCGGTGCGGTGCTCGACGGCATTCAGTTCGGCCCGACCGAGATCAAGAAGCTCTCCGAGTACCCGACCAAGGAAGAAGCACAGGCCCAGGCCGTCACGCTGCTGCTGTCCCCGGCCCGGAACCTCGCGGGTGCCCTCGGCAGCCCGGCCTCGAACATCGCCGGCATCCTCAAGACGATTCAAGAGAAGCTCGAAGCCGGCGAGGAGATCAAGAAGGCCGGCTAAACCCGTTTCCCGGCCACCCCTTTGTTTAACTACAACCCGCTTTCGACTGGCCCCCAGTGGGTTAAATCACGGCACGTGCCGCGACCTATCGAGAGCCCAATGTTTGGAGTACACCCATGTCCGAAGTAGCAGAAGCAGTCAAGGAGCTCGGCGACAAGATCGTCGGGCTGACCCTCAAGGAAGCCGTCGACCTGGCGGACTACCTCAAGGAGGAATACAACATCGAGCCCGCCGCCGGTGGTGCGGTGATGATGGCCGGCCCCGCCGGTGGTGGCGATGGCGATGCCGCCGAAGAGAAGACCGAGTTCGACGTCGTGCTCACCGCGGCCGGCGATCAGAAGATAAAGGTCATCAAGGCCGTCCGCGAAGCCACCGGCCTCGGCCTCAAGGAAGCCAAGGCGATGGTCGACGGCACCCCCGCGACCCTCAAGGAAGGCTTGCCCAAGGAAGAGGCCGAGAAGCTCGCCGAAGCCATCAAGGAGGTCGGCGGCGAGGTCGAGCTCAAGTAGCTCCGGCCCCTCGACAAGACCGATTCAACGACAACGCCCCCGTGTTTGCGGGGGCGTTGTTCTTTTGGGCAAAATAGCTGGCGTAGCGCTTGGCAGACCGGTGAACTGAACCGCGGTCTTGCGACGGTTCAGAAGGTGTCGGCGGCAGCGGTCGGGACGGGTCGGCCGGTGAAGCGTTCGGGGTCGATCAGCTCGTCGAAGGCGATGCCGATCATGTGGATACGGCCCTCGATGTGGTTACACCGGCGGACCGTGCCGTAGAGCCGGGTCATGCCCGTGTCTTGGGCCATGAGCAGCACCGCACAGCGTGAGCCAGGGTAGAGGTATTGGCCGTGGAAGAAACCGACGCCGGAGGCGGAGAGGTCGCGGGTGCGGATGGTGAAGCGGGCTTTGTTGCCGCCGGGATGTTCGACCTCGCAGATCGCGACCACCATGTCGCAGTAGGTGATCCGTTCGTAGACCCGCTTGGAGGTGTGGGTGCCGGGTTGGGCCTGCTCGTCGAGTTTGTGGACCAGATCGAGCCATGCCTCGTCGGTGAGCTTCAGTGCGTCGATGCACCCGTCGAGCTGCTGGTTCGTGAGCCGGATTTTCATGGGGGTCTCGTCGAGGACGGATCAGGGGTACTACGCCGTAGTCAGTGGCTTATCGGTTGTCGAGACAGGTCAATCCACGCCGACGGCCCACGGCGGGGCAGATCGGGTCCGCGGGTATCGGTTGTAGGGCCGGGTCCGCTTAGGGTGGCTCGGCTATTCGGGCAGGTAGGTGAGGAACTGCTCCACGTCGATCGGCAGGTCGAACTGGATACCGACCTGGTGGAGTTTGCCGCGGAGGAACTCGCAGCGGGCGATCCGGCCCTTGAGGGTGACCAGGCCCTGGCCGTGGGCGCCGAGGACCGCGAGGCAGGGGGAGCCGGGGTGGAGATAGCTGCCGTGGAGGAAGCCGAAGCCGCCGGTGCTGATATCGCGGGGCCTCACACGGAAGCGGGCCCACTCGTTCTGCGGATCGGGGGGAGCAACGGCCAGGAGCACCGAGGCGAGGTTGCGGTAGGGCAGCCGCTCATCCGTCCGGGTTTCTTCGCTGACGCGGATGCGGGCCGATGCGCGGTCCAGATGGCTGACCAGCGTGAGCCACTCCGCATCGCCGATGCGGAGTGTGTCGACGGCAGACTGTGATTCGGGGTACGGGTTCATGGGGATCACACCGGGCCACATCGGGCGCGGGCCGCCTGTTGAAGAGATATCGACGGGTTATCAACTCGGCTTCAGTGCCACGACGAGACCGAACGTGACCCGTACAATACGAGTGTTGTCGGCCGATGAGCCCCCGCACAACCCGAACCCCCCACCCGGCCACACGTCTGATCCGGCGGTTGACGGGCCCCTCGACCCGCTGCACACGCTCGGCGAAGCCGGACCGATCGCGCGTCGGCTCGGAGATCGGTTCGAAGCCCGGCCCCAGCAGCTCGACATGGCCCGGGCCATCGACCACGCCCTCCGCGACGGCACCGCACTCCTCGCCGAGGCCGGCACCGGGGTCGGTAAGTCCTTCGCCTATCTCGTGCCTGCCATCGCCCAGATCGTCAACAGCGAAGACAAAGACCACCGCCCGAAGATCGTCGTATCGACCCACACGATCGCGCTGCAGGAGCAGCTGATCGAGAAGGACCTGCCGCTACTCAATGCGGTGATCCCCCACGAGTTCACAGCCGTCCTCGTCAAGGGCCGGGGCAACTACATCTCGCGTCGGCGTGCCGCTCGGGCCTGGGAACGCCAGGCCCAGCTGTTCGATGAGTCCGGACAGCTCCGGTCGCTCGAAGCCATCACCGATTGGCTGGAGACCACGACCGACGGCTCGCTCGCCACGCTGCCGCAGCTGCCGTCGCCTTCGGTGTGGTCGGATGTCCGATCCGACAACGAAGACTGCATGGGCAAGCGCTGCCCGAGCTACGAGACGTGTTTCTATCAGTCGGCACGTCGGCGGATGATGCGGGCGGACCTGCTGGTCGTGAACCACGCGCTGTTTTTCGCGGACCTGGCGATGCGGGCGCAGGGGTTCGGGGTGCTGCCGCCGTACGACGCGGTGGTGCTGGACGAGGCGCACACGATCGAGGACGTTGCGGCCGACTACTTCGGGCTGTCGGTGTCGCACTTCCAGGTCTCGTTCCTGCTGGGTCGGCTGTACAACGAACGGCGGGGCAAAGGACTCCTGGCGAACCTGATCGGCAAGGGCGTGGACTCCCGGCTGCTGAACCGGGCGATCGAGCTGGCGAGTCTGGCCCGCAGCGCGTCGGACCACTTCTTCGACGACCTCGCTTCGTGGCAGGAGACGCGGGGGCGGTCGAACGGGCGGCTGGATGAGCCGCCGCCGGTCGACAACACGCT
Organism: Planctomycetota bacterium; assembly: GCA_038749105.1. Lineage (GTDB taxonomy): Bacteria > Planctomycetota > Phycisphaerae > Phycisphaerales > Phycisphaeraceae > JBCCOW01. The sequence goes on along the minus strand of JBCDIM010000086.1, from coordinate 3,663 downwards.
GACCGAGCCGTTGACGCAGCTGTCCCTGGCGCTGTACCGGGTGAAGGACGAGCTGGACAAGGACGAAGACCGGATGGAGATGGCGTCGTTCGCCGACCGTGCGCGGGGGTGTGGCGAAACGCTCAAGTCTCTGATGGAGCAGAGCGAAACGGACCACGTCTACTGGATCGAGGTGACGCAGCGGCGCGGGTTCAAGCGGGTGAAGCTGCAGTCGTCGCCGATCGAGGTCGGGCCGCTGCTCAGGCAGCATTTGTTTGAGGCGAAGGGGTCGCGGAACCAGCCGCTGCCGGTGGTGCTGACCAGTGCGACGCTGGCGACGGCCGCGGCGGAGCCGAAGGCGGCGGCGTCGGACGATTCGGTGAAGCCGGGTGGCCGTTCGCCGTTCCACCACCTCGCGGGCCGGGTTGGGGCGGATGGGGCGGTGACGATCCAGTTGGGGTCGCCGTTCCGGTATGCGGAGCAGGCGGAGCTGTATGTGGCGCCGAGGATGCCGGACCCGAAGGACAAGCGGTTCTTCGATGCGTTGGTGCCGGCGGTGTTGGAGCAGCTGGACGCGACCGACGGCGGGGCGTTCGTGCTGTTCACGAGTTACGCGCTGCTGCGGAAGGCGGGCGACGCGCTGGCGGGGCCGTTGCGCGACCGCGGCATGCCGTTGCACATCCAGGGCAACGACGTGCCGCGGAACCAGCTGCTCGACCGGTTCAAGCATGACCAGCGGTCCGTGCTGCTGGGGACCGACTCGTTCTGGCAGGGGGTGGATGTGCCCGGACCCGGCCTCCGCAACGTGATCATCACCCGGCTGCCGTTCACCGTGCCGGACCGCCCGCTGATCGAGGCCCGCACGCAGAAGATCGAGTCGCGCGGCGGCTCGTCGTTCTTCGAGTACTCTCTGCCTGAGGCGGTGTTGAAGTTCAAGCAGGGCTTCGGCCGGCTGATCCGTACGGCGACGGACACGGGCCGCGTCGTCGTGCTGGACCCGCGGATCGTGTCAAAGTCCTACGGCAAGAAGTTCATCGCGGCGTTGCCCGAACTGCCCATCCGCGACATCTGTCCACCGGAGGACCTTCAACCCGAGAACGATCCCGATCAGTGGGCGTACGACGAGGTTTGGTCCGGAGAAAATGGACAGGATGAACAGGATTAAACAGGACAGAAACGCAGGATTCTTAAATCCTGATCATCCTATTAATCCTATCTAATTTTGTATAGCCCAAGGGCTCAGCCATCGAAGATCGGCGAGGGCTTTCCCCAGTCGCTGAAGACGAAGTCGTCGAAGGCGTTGCGGGAGCGGGGGGCTTGTTCGGCCTGCTTCATCCAGTCTTCCGTGAGGCTGGCGGGGTCGCCGGCGTAGCCGAGGGCGGCGGCGGTGAAGGGCTCGAAGGGTTCGGGGATGTCGTAGGCGGCTTTGGCGTGGTCGATGTCGATGCCGGCCATCTGGTGGACGACGAGGCCGAGGGCGGTGGCCTGGGCGCAGAGGTTGCCCATGGCGAGGCCGATGTCGTGGGCCCAGACGCGGTTGGGTTTGTCGTTCTTGGTGAAGGCGGTGCGGCCGACGGTGAGCAGGAGGACCGGCGCGGCCTTGGCCCAGGCCTGGTTGGCTTCGACGAGGCAGCCGAGGAGCTTGGCGTAGGCGTCGGGGTCTTGCTTGGTGGCGACGAGGAACCGCCAGGGCTGTTCGTTGAAGGCGGAGGCGGCCCAGCGGGCGGCGTCGAAGAGGCTGCCGAGTTTGTCGGGCTCGACGGGGGTGTCGGCGAACGAGCGGGGGCTCCAGCGGTTTGCCAGGGCGTCGAGGATGGGGAACTGGGTGTCTGCGGGCTTATCCATCGGGGGCTCCGTAGGGTGGCCCGATCGTAGGCCGGGTCAGCGCGGCACGCCTCACGTCAGCAGCTGGTCGGCGACGGCGGCGTGTTGCTCCTCGGGGATCAGGTGGGGTTGGTCGGCGTCGTCGTGGGTGACCAAGCCCATCTCGGTGAGGGCGAGGAGGGCGGCCTGCTGCTCGGCCTGCTTCTTGGAGGCGGCCCAGGCGGGGGGAAAGGTGTGCTCTTCGAGCTGGACGGCGACCTGGAACGACTTGCTGTGGTCCGGGCCCTTCTCGTCCAGCACGGCGTACTCGGGGTGCTTGGGGAGGTGCTTCTGGGCGAATTGCTGGAGGACGGATTTGAAGTTCTGCTGGTGGCTGGAGACGCGGGCCTCTTCGATGGCCGGGCCCATGTGATAGAGGATGAACTGTCGGGTGGGTTCGATACCCCCGTCGAGATAGATCGCGGCGATAACCGACTCGAAGACATCGGCGGCGACGGAGGACGGCAGGGCCTGCCGCCCGGCCATGCCCTTGCCGAGGCTGAGCATGTCCTGCAGCTTCATCGCCTTGGAGAGCTTCGCGCAGGTCTTCCGGGAGACCACCGCCGACTTGATCTTGGTGAGCTCGCCTTCAAGCAGCTCGGGGTAGGTGTGGTAGAGGTGTTCGCAGATGACGTAGCCGAGGATGGCGTCGCCGAGGAACTCGAGGCGTTCGTTGGAGTTGAGCCGGCCTTCGGCGGATGAGGCGTGGGTGAGGGCCTCGGCGAGCAGGTCGGGCTGGTTAAATCGGTAGCCGATGACGTCTTGGGCTTGCTCGATCATGGTGCGCCGTGCAGAGAGAGGAGGCGGAGGCGGAGCGGGGATGGTAACGCGATAGCGGGATTTACGGCGTCTTGGCGGGGCGATCGCTTGTCACGGGGTAGCGGGTCGGATACGGTTCGACGCGATGTTGAATAAGCGGATGCAGTGCTTGGTCAGGGCGGCGCGGCGGTTGTGGGTGGCGAGCCTGGCGGCAGGTTTGTTGATCGGGCCATCGGAACCGGCGTGGGCTGAAGTGGAAGCTCCGGAGTTCCCGCCGATTGTGGGTCAAGACCTGCCGATCATGCCGTTGTCTGAGGTGCGGATCGGGATGCGGGGTTACGGGCTGACGGTATTCGCGGGTACGCAGATCGAGGCCTTCCCGGTGGAGGTGCGTGCGATTGTTCCCACGAGCACGCCCGGCCGGGCGACGGTGTGGGTCGACTGTCTGGACCCGCGGATGCAGAAGAGCGGCCCGGTGCAGGGGATGTCGGGGTCGCCGATCTTCCTCTGGGATCAAGGGGCGACGGGTGAGCCGGGTGAAGGCGGGCGGTTGATCGGGGCGTTCGCTTTTGGCTATGCCAACACGAACGAATGCGTCGCGGGGGTGCAGCCGATCGAGTACATGCGAGAAACGGGTAGTCGGGTTGATCGCGATCGGGCTCCGGGTGAGGCGGCGGAAGCGGCGAGGGTCCCGATGGGGCGACTGGTGGAGCTGTTGCGTGGTGTGGAGCGGCGGATGCCTGGGGCAGAGAGCCCGGTGGGTTCTGGCCGGTATCGGCTGACGGCGGTGCGGCGCGCGATCGAAGGCAAGGCCGGCGGCGGCGAAGGACTCTCGGCGTTGCGAGATACGTCGCGGCGGTCGGCGGTATTGGCGGGCAGCGACCGGGTCCTAGATGCGTCGGGGGATCGCGCGGGGTTTGGTGCGGCAGTTGAACCCGATGGGGTGCTGGGCGTTCGCGGAGCGCAGCGGATGATGCTGCCGATGCAGGTGGGCGGCGCGGGTTTGGCGGCGATGCTGGGGCCCGCGCTCGAGCCGATGGGGATCGTGCCGGTGGGTGGGGG
>JBCDIM010000085.1:0-13289 GCA_038749105.1 Planctomycetota bacterium | reverse complement strand
CGGATCCAGGACCTGAAGCTGAGCCTGGACGCGGCGCAGGCGTGGCTGGATGAGCACCCGGCGACGGATATCGACGGCGTCGCGGCGTTCGAGGCGGAGTGCGATCGGCTGCGGGCCGAGCAGCCGCTGATCGAAGACAACAGCGTCGATGTGATCGTGTCGAACTGCGTGCTGAACTTAGTCAGCACGGAGAAGAAGAAGCAGCTCTTCAATGAGATGTTCCGCGTATTACGGAAGGGCGGGCGGTGCGTGATCAGCGACATCGTGTGCGACGAGCCGCCGACCGAGCGGATTATGAAGGACGCGAAGCTGTGGTCGGGGTGCATCAGCGGGGCGTTCCTCGAGGAGGAGTTCCTTCAGATGTTTGCCGACGCGGGGTTCCACGGGATCGAGGTGCTGAAGTTCGAGAGCGAGCCTTGGCACACGATCGATGGGATCGAGTTCCGATCGATGACTGTTCGAGCGTACAAGGGCAAGCAGGGGCCTTGCAAGGAACGGAAGCAGGCGGTGATGTACAAGGGGCCGTGGAGCCGGATCAACGACGATGACGGTCATGTGTTTGCGCGCGGGGCCCGGGTCGCGGTGTGTGACAAGACCTTCAAGATATTGACGGACCCGAACGGTCCTTACGCCGGGCAGTTCGAGGCGATCGAGCCTTTGGAAGAGGTGCCGCTGGAAGACGCGGAGCCGTTCAACTGCAAGCGGACGGTGAAGCGGAGCCCGCGTGAGACGAAGGGTGAAGACTACGACGTGACGGTCGAGGCGTCGGCGGAGCAGTGCTGCGGGCCCGAGGGGTGCTGCTGAGTGAGGCGTTGCAACCGGGAAGGCGTATGGGGCGTGTTTAGTCGGCTCTGACGATGCCTGCGGTTTCGAGGCGTTGCCGGATGGCCTGCATGAACGGGGCGTCGCGGTCCGGATCGATGGGGTGGTCGGTCCAGGCGGATTCGGGGTAGAGCCAGATCGGCTTGGCGCGCAGGTGTTCGGGCTCGTCGGCGTAGCGGGGGAAGACGTGGGCGTGGAGGGCGGGCTCGAGGTTGCCGAGCATGGAGTAGTTGATGCGGGCGCAGCCGGTCTCGGCGAGGACGGCGTCGCCGAGGGCGGCCATGTCGTTGAGGAAGCGGGTGCGTGCCGGGCCTTGGAGGTCGTTGAGGGTGGGGACAACCGGGTCAGGCAGCAGCAGGCAGTAGCCACGGAGGAACTGCGTGTCGCCAAGGACGGCCCAGCCCGCGGCGGTGCGGCAGATCACGGCGGGGTTGGTGCCGGCGCGGGCTTGTTCGACGCGTTCGTGGATAAGAGTTCGGGGTGTGTCTTGGGTGGTGGGTTCGGGCGGGAGGGGTTGGATTAACTCGATGCGGTTGCCGAAGGGGTCGCGGAACTCGAAGCGGTCGTGGCCGGGGATGGAGATCGGGGTGTTGGGGTTGATGCCGTGGTGGGCGAGGCGTTTGCGCCAGTGGTCGAGGTCGGTGACCTGGTAGGCGAGGTGGGCGCGGGAGGTGGTGGTGCGGTCGGTGTCGGGCTCGGTGCCGATGTGGACCGAGCGGTCGCCGACGCGGAGCCAGAAGCCGCCGTGTTTGGGGAAGTTGTCGGGTCGGGGGGTTTCGGTGAGGCCGAGGATGTTGCAGTAGAAGTCGCGGGCGGCGTCTTCCTGGTTGGGTGGGATGCTGATGAGGGCGTGATGGAGGTCGGTGAGGGTCATGATGAAGCGGGAGTTGGTCGCGGGCGGGCTGCGGGCAGGTGTGCCCGCAGCTATTGCGTTGTGTGTGGACTCACTTCGTGCCCTTAGGGCCGTCGCCGGTGAGGTATTTATCGCGGATGGCCTGTTCGAGATCGATGTCGTTGATGTTGGCGAGGGTGCAGAGCCAGGCGAGGACGTCGGCGAACTCGCCGGCGGGGTCGTCGTCGCCGGAGGTCTCGCCGCCCTGGCCGTCGGCCTTGTGGAGGGCGGTGGCGAGCTCACCCACCTCTTCGATCAGCCACATGAAGGTGCCGGCGGTGCCGCGGGCGGCGTCGGTGGTGTGGTACTTGTCGCGGATGTGCTGCTGGAAGGCGGCGAGGGTGATGGGGTCTTCAGGGTTCATTTTTGGGTCCACAGATGGACAGGATGGGCAGGATCAAGACAGGGCACGGATGAGTTTTTAGATTTATATCTTGTCAATCGTGTTAATCTGTGGACTTAAAGGGCGGAGCGGATGCGTTCGGCAAGAGTGGTCGCGGCATCGGGGTCGAGCTCGGTGGCGGGCCAGTCGAAAGGCAGGCCTGTGCCCGGAGATCCGGCCGGCGGGGTCGTGCGGGCGTCGTCCGCGGTGCGAGGGATGACATGGAAGTGGACATGGAACACGGCCTGGCCTGCGGGCCGCCCGTTGTTCTGCAGGACGTTGAAGTTGTCGGTATCGGTGGCCTTGCAGACCGCTTGTCCGAGCAGGGGCAGGGCGCGGCCGAGGGCGGCGGCGGTGTCCGGCGGGACATCGGTCAGGCTCGGGTAGTGGCCTTTGGGGATAAGTAGCGTGTGCCCCGGCGCGATGGGCCCGATGTCGAGCATGGCGAGGACCAGGTCGTCCTCGTAGAGCTTGTGGCAGGGGATGTCGCCGGCGACGATCTTGCAGAAGATGCAATCCGGGTCGGTGGGGTAAGCGATAGGCATAGCGGGGTTATAAACGACACGCCCCGCTGAGGTGCGGGGCGTGGTCGGGGTGGTTGGTTTGTGGGCTCGGGGTTGCGGCTTACATCAGCGACTGCATTAGGATGATCATGGGGTAGAACATCGCGAAAACGATGAAGCCCACGATACCACCAAGCAGGACGACCATAACCGGCTCGAGCAGGGAGACGAGGCCGGCTACCGCGGTGTCGACCTCCTCGTCGTAGTTGTCGGCGATCTTCAGGAGCATCTTGTCGAGGTCCCCGGTCTCTTCGCCGACGTCGATCATGTTGACGACCAGGGCGTCGGTGACTTTGGCTTGCCGGAGCGGATCGGCGAAGGAGTCGCCTTGGCGGACCGAGTCGTGGACCTTGTTGAGGGCTTGTGCGAACACGTCGTTGCTGGTGGTTTCCGAGGTGATACGGATGGCATCGAGGATGGGGACGCCGGCGTTGATGAGGGTGCCGAGTGTCCGGGTGAACTTGGCGATCGTGGACTTGGCGATGAGCCCCCCGACGACGGGCAGAAGGAGCATACCCCGGTCGATGATGTTCTTCCCGGCCGAGGTCTTGCGTGCGAGCTTGAAGGCGTAATAGATCAGGAAGGGCAGGAAGATCAGAAGGATGACCCCCGGGAACGGCATGTTCCCGCGGTTGTCTTCGGGCAGGATCGGTCCGGCGAGCCACTTGGAGAAGTCGATCAGGGTGATCGTGATCTGGGGCAGCGGGGTGTCGAAGTCGTCGAACACGAGGATGAACTGGGGCACGATGAAGATCATGATGCCCAGCACGATCACCGAGGCGACGCCCATCACCGCGGCGGGGTAGATCATCGCCGAGATGATGCGTTTCTTGAGCCGTTCGGCTTTTTCGAGGAACTCGGCGAGCCGCTGCAGGATGAGGTCCAGGACACCGCCGACCTCGCCGGCGGCAATCATCTTGATGTAGAGCCGGTTAAAGGCCTTGGGGTGCTTCTGCATCGCGTCGGACAGCGAAGAGCCGCCGCCAACATCTTCGTGGACGCCCGCCAGTGCGGTCTTCAGTGTGCCGGGCTTCTGTTGTTCTTCGAGGATAGCCAGCGATCGGAGGATGGGCAGGCCCGCGTCCTGCAGGGTGGAGAGCTGGCGGGTGAAGGTCGTGAGGACCTTGTTCTTGACCTTGTCGAAGCCGGGGATGGTGATGGCGATCTGGCCGGCGCCGCCGCCGCTCTTCTTGCCGCTGCCTGAGCCGCCCTTGGACCCCTTGCCGGCCGAGGGCGACGCGGCCTTGGCCCCCTTTTTGACCTTGGTCTCACGGACGGAGGTGGGGAAGTAGCCTTGGCTGCGGATGCGGGCGATCGCCTCTTCGCTCGAGGGCGCGTTGATGGTTCCCTTTTGGGGTTTGCCGGCGTCGTTGAGTGCTTCGAACTGAAAGGTTGGCATGAGCGACCTCGGGGCGAGTCGTGACGGGATGGCGGGGCTGTGCGGCAGACCGGTCCGGTATGAGGCTTATCGGTCAATTGTACCGCGGGCGGTGTTATTGCGGCAGGCAGGTCTGTGTTTTAAACCGCTGGGAGCGGGGCTAAGGGGCGTTGGGGTGCGTTGGGGTCTGTGGTCTGGGGTTTGGGGCGGCTGCGTTGAAACGGACCAGGCTTAGTCGTCCGGGAGGGTTTCCTTCAGGATCTCATCCACGGTGGTCAGGCCGTCGTAGATCGCCATGAGGCCAGACTCGCGGAGGGTGCGCATGCCGCGTTGCCGGGCGGCGTGCATGAGCTGCTGGGAGGAGGCCTGGTCCATAATCATCTGGCGGATCTCGTCGTCGAGGATGAGGATCTCGAACAGGGCCATCCGGCCACGGTAGCCGGAGTTGTTGCAGTAGTCGCAGCCGGTCCCGCGGACGAGGGTGCGGTCCCCCAAGGTGTCGCGGTCCAGGGCAAGACGCATCAGCTCCTCGTCGGTGGGTTCGTAGGGTTCCTTGCAGCGGGCACAGACCTTCCGGACGAGCCGCTGGGCGATGATGCCCTCGATCGTGGCGGTGATCAGGAAGGACTCGAGCCCGAGGTCGAGGAGACGGGCGATCGACGACGGGGCGTCGTTGGTGTGCAGGGTGGTGAAGACCAAGTGGCCGGTGAGGGAGGCTTCGACCGAGATCTTGGCGGTCTCGAGGTCACGGGTCTCGCCGACCAAGATGATGTCGGGGTCTTGCCGGAGGAACGAGCGGAGGGCCTTGGCGAAGGTGAGTCCGACAGCGGTATTGACCTGGACCTGGAGCAGGCCGTCGATGTCATACTCAACGGGGTCTTCGGCGGTGAGGATTTTTTCCTCGAGGGTATTGAGCTCGGCGAGGGCGGAGTAGAGGGTGGTGGTTTTGCCCGAGCCGGTGGGCCCGGTGACGATGACGATGCCGTTGGGTTTGTGGATGAGCTGGCGGATGGTGTCGAGGTCGTCGGGCCGCTGGACGACCTTGTCGAGGTCGAGCTGGGTGTTGGCACGGTCGAGGACCCGCATGACGACCGACTCGCCAAACATGGTGGGGAGCACGGCGACGCGGAGGTCGACGGGCTTCTCGCCGACATGCAGCTCGATGCGGCCGTCCTGCGGGAGCCGACGCTCCGCGATGTCGAGGTCGGCCATGATCTTGACGCGGGAGACGATCGGCCCGGCGAGCTGACGGGGCGGCGGGATCATCTCGTAGAGGACGCCGTCGATGCGGTAGCGCATCTTGAACTCGTCCTCAAACGGCTCGAAGTGGATGTCGGAAGCCTTGTCCTTGATCGCTTGCAGGAGCACCAGGTTGAGCAGCCGGATGACCCGGTTGTCCTCCGCCATCTGGGTCTCGGCCTCGAGGTCGATCGACTGTGAGCGGTCGTCGTCAATGAGGCCGAAGTCCTCATCTTCAGCGAGCTCACCCACAAGTGAAGCCAGGGACTCTTCGTCATCGCCGTAGTGCCGATTGATGCGCTGGTCGAGCTGCTCGGCGGGCGACACCAGGGCCTCGACGTCGTAGCCCATGAGCAGGCGGAGGTCGTCGAGGGCGCGGAAGTTGTCGGCCGACTTCAGCGCGACCGTGATCTTGTTCTTGCCCTTGTCGTAGGCGATCGGCAGGATGTGGTAGGCGTTCGCCATCTCCGCAGGGATCAGCGTGAGGACGTCCTGCGGGATGTCGAGCTCGCCGACCTCAATCGTCTCCATCCCCTGCTGGGCCGCGAGCGCCATCTGCACGTCGTCCTGCGTGCAATACCCGAGCTCGACCAGGAGTTGGCCGAGCGGTTGGCGACGCTTCTTCTGGATCTGAAGGGCTTCCTGAACCTGCTCTCGGTTGATCTTCCCGAGATTGGTCAGCACGCGACCGATGCGTTGGCCCCGGAGTTTGGCGGTGTCGATCTTCTGTCGGGCCATGGGGAGAGATGCGGGGGCTTAGGGTGAATGAACGGGAGGGTGGTGCGTTTGGGCTGGGTCCCTGGGGTCAGCTGGCGGTGGCGAGCGAGCCTTCTTTCTCGTCGAGTTCGGCACGGCCGACCTTGCCGCCGGCACGGTGGACCTTCTCGACCAGCACGTCGGGCTGCTTGGCGCGATCGACCATGTCTTCGACGTGGATGATGTCCTTCTCGTACAGCGACCAGAGGTGGTCGTCGAGGAGCTGCATACCGAACTTCTTGCCGGTCTGGATCGCCGAGTCGATACGGAACGACTTGTTGTCGCGGATGAGGTTGGCGATCGCGGGGGTCACGACCATGAACTCGTAGGCGGCGGTCATGCCTTTGGGCTTACGCTTGAGCAGCTGCTGGGAGAGCACCGCCATGAGCGAGACCGAGAGCTGCACGCGGATCTGGGCCTGCTGCGTCACGGGGAAGGCGTCGACGAGCCGGTTGATGGTGCCGGCCGCCCCGGTGGTGTGGAGCGTGCCGAACACGAGGTGGCCCGTTTCGGCGGCTTCGACCGCAGCTTCGATCGTCTCAAGGTCACGCATCTCGCCCACCAGGATGCAGTCGGGGTCTTGTCGGAGTGCACGCCGCAGAGCCTCGGAGAACGAGGGGACATCGACGCCCACCTCGCGTTGGTTGACGATCGACTTCTTGTGCTTGTGGTAATACTCGACGGGGTCCTCGATGGTGATGATGTGCCGGTCGAGGGTCATGTTGATGAAGTTGATCATCGACGCGAGGGTGGTGGTCTTGCCCGAGCCGGTGGGCCCGGTCACGAGGAAGAGCCCGCGGGGCCGCCGGATGAGGTCCTTGACGATGGCGGGGAGCCCGATGCTCTCGATGTCCAGGAGCTTGTTGGGGATCCGCCGGAGGACCAGGGCGACGCTGCCCTTCTGCTTGAAGATGGAGACTCGGAAGCGGGCGGAGTTTTCCGGGTCGTCCATGTCGCCGTAGGCGAAGCCGAAGTCGGCGGAGCCTTCTTCCTGGAGCTCGTTCTGCGAGCGTTCGGGGGCGATCGCCTTCATCAGCGAGACGGTGTCGGCGGACTCGAGCGCGCGGGTCTTGAGCTCGATGATGCGCCCGGACATGCGGACCGACGGCGGCTTGCCGACCGTGAGGTGCAGGTCGGAAGCCTCCTGCTTGATGACGGTGTCGAGGAGTCGGTCGATGTGGAAGCTGGACATAGAGAGGTTAGTAGGTTGTAGGTGTTAGGTTGTAGGTGCTGATTCTTGCAGCAGCGTGGCAGTGATAGGTTTGGCTACAACCTACGGCCTACCACCTACAACCTCGGACATCATGCAGCGAGGCCATCTTCGAGATCGTCCTCTTCGCCGACGGTCCCCTCGACCTGGGCGATCTTGGAGATCTCGCGGAGGGTGGTCTGGCCGGCGAGCACCTTGCGGACGCCGTCGCCGAGCAGGTCGCGCATGCCCGAGTTCTTGGCGGCCTTGCGGAGGTCGCTGACGGTGGCGCGGTTGAAGGCGAGCTCGCGGATCTCGGCGTTCATCACCATCAGCTCGTAGACGCCGCGTCGGCCGCGGTAGCCCGTGCCGGAGCAGACCTGGCAGCCGCCGGGCTTGTACAGCGTGTGACCCTCGAGCATGTCGGGGGTCAGGCCGCAGAGCTGCATCAGCCGGGGGTTCGGCTCTTCATCGACCTGCTTGCACTCATCGCACAGCACGCGGACCAGCCGCTGGGCGAGTACCGCCTGGATCGACGAGGCGACGAGGAACGGCTTGAGCCCCATGTCCGTCAGACGTGTGATCGCCGAGGGGGCGTCGTTGGTGTGCAGTGTGCTGAAGACCATGTGCCCGGTGAGCGCGGCCTGCACCGCGACCTCGCCGACCTCTTTGTCACGGATTTCACCGACAAGGATGATGTTCGGGGCCTGACGCAGCATCGCCCGGAGGATGCGGGAGAAGCTCAGCGGCGGGTCGATATTCATGTTGACCTGGCACTGGTTGATCCCCTTGAAGTTGTATTCAACGGGGTCTTCCGCGGTGATGATCTTGGTGTCGGGCGTGTTGAGCTCGTTGAGCGCGGAGTAGAGCGAGGTAGTCTTGCCCGAACCGGTGGGCCCGGTGACGAGGAAGATGCCGTTGGGCCGACGGATGATGTCGTTGAAGCCCTCGAGGGTGTCTTCCTGCATGCCGAGGTTGCGGAGCCCGAGCTTGGCTGCCTCGGGTCGGAGGATACGCAGGACGACGGACTCGCCGTGGTACGCCGGGCAGAACGACACACGGAAGTCGATGATCTTCCCGCCGATCTTCATCTTGATGCGGCCGTCCTGCGGGACGCGCTTCTCTTCGACGCGCACGCCGGAGATGATCTTGAGCCGAGCGATGACCGAGCCCTGCGTGCGCTTGGGCACGCGGTCGAGCTCGACGCAGACACCGTCGATGCGGTAGCGCAGACGCACGCGGTCTTCGAACGGCTCGATGTGGATGTCAGACGCCCGGCGGTGCACGGCCTCGGAGATGATCTGGTTCACCAGCTTGATGATCGGGGCGGCGGTGCCGTCCTCGGCGTCTTCCGGCTCTGCATCGACATCAATGGACTTGTCCGTATCGATCGACGCGTCGATCGACATGTCGATCGAGAGGTCCTGGGTGAGCTGGTCGATGCTCGCCTGGGTCTCGGAAAAGATGGTGTCGATGTAGTCCTTGATCTTGGACTTCGCGGCGAGAGCCAGCTCGATGTCGCGGGACAGGCGGAACCGCAGGTCGTCGATCAGGGCGAGGTCCATCGGGTCGTGGACCAGGACCTTGAGCTTATTACCCGACTCCCCGAGGGGCAGGATCTGGTATTTGCGGATCAGGTCCTTGGGGATCAGGTCCAGGTTCTTCTTGTCGATGACGTTCGCCATGTCCAGATCGACGAACTCCATGCCGGTCTGGGAGGCCAGGGCTTTGGCGATGTCGTTGTCGGAGACGTAGCCGAGGTCGATGAGGGTCTCGCCGACACGTTTGCCGGAGCCCTTAGCGATCTTGAGGGCTTCGTGGGTCTGTTGGTCGTCGATGATGCCCCACTGTCGGAGCAGTTCGCCGAGCTTGAGGCGTTTACGGGCCATAAATGCGGTCGAAGGGGGACGGGTGAGTACTACGCGAGGAAGGAGCCTGGCGGGTGAGCATTGCCAAGGCGGGCAGCGCTCAGAGACACTATTGGTAGACACGTATTATGCGCCGCAGGGTGGGCGGTCTGCAACCCGTTAACACGGCATTGGATGAGCGGATGCGCCGCGGTGATGGATGCGAGGCGGATGGGGTAGCTTGGAGCGATGGTCAAGCGTCGGGATCACAAGCCGGTGGTGGGGTTGATGGGGCAGCCCGGAGCGGGCAAAAGCACGGTGGCGGCGGTCATGGCGGAGCTGGGCGGGGGGGTGGTGGATGCCGATGCGTTGTCGCGGGCTGTTTTGAGCGAGCCGGCGGTGGTGGATGAGCTGGTGTCCTGGTGGGGCCCGAGCGTGCAGCGGGACGATGGGACACTCGACCGGGCGGCGGTGGGGCAACGGGTGTTTTCGGAACCAACGGAGCTGGCACGGCTTGAGTCGCTGGTGCACCCGCGCGTCGCAGCCGGGCGGGCTGCCCTGCATCAACAGTATGAAGAAGACCCCGCGATCCGGTTCATTGTCGAAGACTGCCCGTTGCTGATCGAGTCGGGTTTGGACGCGTCGTGTGACCGGCTGGTGCTGGTCGAATCCCCGCGTGACGTGCGGCTCGCGCGGGTGGCTTCGCGGGGTTGGGACGCCGCGGAACTGGACCGGCGTGAAGCACAACAAGCACCGCTTGACACCCGCCGTGAGCGTGCCGATGATGTGATCACGAACGCGGGGGATCGGCCACAGCTTCTCGAACCGATCCGCCGGGCCGTTCGGTCCCTGCTTTCCCACCCTTTTTGACTTTCAGGAACCCCTTGGTATCGGGTTCGGCCCGATCTCCCCCCTCCCCCTATCCGCCGACGATGTCGGTGCCCTTCTTGTCTCCCCATCCCTGAGATGGGATCCCCCCAATCGCCTCCCACCCCAACACGAGGCGTCCCCTCCGACCAGGAACTCCGTTTCTCCGATGGCTGCCAAGTCCACTACCCGTAAAAAGAAGTCTTCGTCCAAAAAGTCCACAGCCTCCTCAGACGCCGAGCGCGATCAGCAGCTCGACGACGAGACCCAGGCCCGCTACGAGCAGGCAAAGGCCGATGACCAGATCACCGTCCGCGACCTCCAGCGCATGGAGATCGACGAGCTCCATGAGATCGCTAAGGGCGAGGGCGTGGAGAAACCCGAGGACTACAAGAAGCAAGACCTCATCTTTGAGATCCTCCAGACCCACATCGCCGGCCAAGGCCTGATGTACGGCGAGGGCGTCCTCGAGATCCTCCCCGACGGCTTCGGCTTCCTCCGCAGCCCCGCGATGTCCTACCTCGCCTGCCCCGATGACATCTACGTCTCGCCGTCACAGATTCGACGCTTCGGGCTCAAGGTCGGGCACGTCGTCCAGGGCACGATCCGCCCGCCCAAGGAGTCGGAGCGCTACTTCGCCCTGCTCCGCGTGGATGCGATCAACGGCCAATCCCCCGACAAGATCAACGAGATCGTCGAGTTCGAAGAGCTCACCCCGCTGCACCCCCGCGAGCGGTACGTCATGGAGACGCCCGAGGACGAGTCCAATATGGAGATGCGGATCGTCGACCTGGTCGCTCCCGTTGGCAAGGGCCAGCGTGCCCTGATCGTCGCCCCGCCCCGCACCGGTAAGACGGTCTTGCTCCAGAAGATGGCGAACTCCGTCATCGTCAACTATCCGCATGTCCGCGTGTTCGTCCTCCTCATCGACGAACGCCCCGAAGAGGTCACCGACTTCCGCGAGAACACGCCCCCGGAAGTCGAGGTCGTCGCGTCGACCTTCGACGAGAACACGTCCCGGCACGTGCAGGTCTGCGAGATGGTCATGGAGAAGGCCCGGCGTGCCGTCGAGTACGGCGACCACGTCGTGATCCTCATGGACTCGATCACCCGAATGGCCCGGGCCTACAACGCCGAGGTGCCCCAGTCCGGCAAGATCCTCACCGGCGGCCTCGACGCCAACGCCCTGCAACGCCCCAAGAAGTTCTTCGGCTCCGCCCGCTCGATCGAGGACGGCGGCTCCCTCACCATCATTGCCACCGCCTTGGTCGACACCGGCTCCAAGGCCGACGACATCATCTTCGAGGAGTTCAAGGGTACGGGCAACTCCGAGCTGCACCTCGACCGCCGACTCGTCGAGAAGCGGGTCTACCCCGCGATCGACATCGCCGCGTCCGGCACCCGCCGCGAAGAGCTGCTCATGGACCCCACCGAGCTCAAGCTGGTCTACCGCCTCCGCAAGGTCCTGGCCGACATGAACGTCGTCGAAGCGATGGAGCTGCTCAAGTCACGCCTGAAGAAGGCGCGGACCAACGCGGAGTTCCTGATGACGATGTCGGTCGACGGCTAGTTTCTCGCCGAGCGAAATCGACTGCAAGATCAATTCATTCATGGCCTTATGACTGATTTGGGCCATCGGTAATTGTGCGCGCACTTCAAGTTGACAAATGATCCTTGATCGTTTGCCAACTAAATTTTCGATTAAATTTTACAAAGTCGTAACCTTTCTTTAACATCTCTCGCAGCCTGCAAAGAGTCTGCTCCCTGACTTACACGGCGTGCTGCTTGCTGAAGCCTGTTTTTATCGGGGCTCGCCGAGTGATGGGGCAAGAAGGAGAAGGACACAAGTGGCTTTTGAACATGCAGTCAGCGTCGGAGACGCGTCCGGGACAGCTGCGGGCGGCACCGGTTTTGCAGGTCTGGGTAACATCAATCGACCATTGATCCGTCCGACCGAGGGCGGCCGATCCGCTGCAGCGATCTCAGCGATGGAACTCCCCGACGCGGGGTCAACGGATGGCACGGGCGGGCGTGTTCCGCGTTTGCCCGAGCGTTGGCGGAAGCTGGCGGTGGGTTTGGGGATTGTGTTCGTCGGGTATGTCGCGGTGATGACCTTGGTCATCGCGGTGAAGCTGGCCTTCCACGCCCCTTCCAATAAGCTGACGGATGACATCTCAAGCCTTGCGGGTCTGCCGTTCTATACGGGCATGTTCTCGTTGCTCGGCATCAAGTTCTGGGCGATTGCGGGCACCATTGCGCTGTTTTCCGGCGTGATGCTGTCGTGTGCGGACCGCGGGCTGCGTGCGGGCTCGTTCTTCCTGGTCGCCGCGTTGATCTCGTTCTGGTTGGGGATGGACGACGCGTTCCGGCTCCACGAGACCGTGCTGCCGTCCATGCTGGGCGTGGATGAGAAGCTGGTGCTGGCCTTTTACGTCTTCGGGATGCTTGCCTTTGTGGCTGCCTTCCTCGGGACGATCCGCCGCAGCGAGTACTTGCTGCTGGGTATCGCGGGGTTCTTGTTTGCGATGTCGCTGGTCGTGGATGTGACCGAGAGCATCGGGCCGCTGACCGGCATGATCTACCCAGGGATCGTCGAGGACAGCTTCAAGCTGACCGGCATCCTGGCGTGGGCTGTGTATCTCGGGCATTCCGCGCTGGGCATCGTGCTGCCCCGACTGAGGGGTCCGGCGGCCCGACTGCCATCCCAGGCGGTCTCGGAAGAGGTTGCGCGGCAGGCCCCTGCAGAGCCCGGCATGGGCGGTGTGTTGCCGGCCGTGGCACTCGATAGCCCCGGCGTGCCTCACAGCGAAGCCCCGCGGCTCCGCACGAGTCCGAACGCCAGGCCCAGCAAACGCCGTCGCGTAGCGTTGACTCGGGCACGGCGGGGTCACACGGTCTGAGCCTCGATCTCGATCCAGTTGTCAACATGACCCAAATAAGGCTAGATCCAAGTCCGGCTAAGCCCGTGTCGGTGGGTCTTTGATCATCAAGACGAAAGCCTGGGTTCCGAAGCCGCCAGGAAGCGGTGTGGGAGTTGCGGGCTCTATGCACTTCAGGGCTTAGAGCCTGTGAGGTCACGGCGGCACGTCTTGCCGGCTGTTCGCAATTCTGCGACGATTCGGCCGAGCGGTTGCGGTGTGGCCGTGGCTGTGCCTGTTATTGTCCGGTTGCTTTAGTCCCTCGAACGGAGACTGTCTATAGTGACCCCTCATTACCGGCGTCGTCCTGCTGGTCATCGTCATCGCCATCGTTCTTTACGTCATCGGCATCTACAACCGGCTCGTCACGCTGCGGGAACGCACGAAGAACGGCTTTGCCCAGATCGATGTCCAGCTCAAGCGGCGGCACGACCTG
>JBCDIM010000084.1:0-13718 GCA_038749105.1 Planctomycetota bacterium | reverse complement strand
CCCCCCCCCCCCCGCCCCCCCTCCCGGCCCCCGGTGTCTCAGGGGGGGCCCGGCCCCCCCCGACGCCCTCACCCCCCCCACCCCCATCCACGCCGCCACCCCGAGTGAAACCGCATGCACCGACGTGCACCACCCACACCACGCCCCGACGAGCCCCGCCTGAACGAACACGAACCACGCCCCCATCCCCGCCGCCGCCCACGCCGCCGGGCGCAGCAGCCCCCAACGCCGATACACCCACAGATAGCCCATCAACGCGTACCCCCCCAACCCCAGACCGCTAACCGGCACAGGCCCCACCCAGCCCCAACGCCCCGCCGTCACTTCTGCGCACCCGCTCTCCGCCCCACAACCCGGCAGCCCCGCCCTCACCCACGTCTCCACCACCAGCACCCCGCACAGCACCAGCCCGACCCCCAGCAACCCGCCCGCCGAGTTCCGCTGCCAACGACGCATCTCCCCATCCTACGCCCACGCCCCACCCACGCGCCACCCACGCCCCATCTAAACGCGACTTACAGACACCCCATCGCCAGGCCCCCTTACCATCCGGCTATGGCCTGGCTCCTGAGCATCCCCCTAATCGACTGGCTCCTCCGCATGGTCATGGTCCCCGTCGTCCTCAAGACCGACCGCCTCCCTTCCCAGCACCTCGCTTGGCTCACCCTGATCTTCCTCCTGCCCGTCGTCGGCATCCCTCTCTACCTGCTCATCGGCATCCAGATCCTCGGCCGACGCCAGACCAAACTCCGCGACCGCATCGACACCCAGCACCAACGCGACCTCATCGTCGACCGCTTCACGCCCCACGCTCTTGGCGAAGACGCGCTGCCTGAGATCCGCCAGCCCGTCCGCACCATCGAGGCCATCACCGACCTGCCCGCGCTTTCTGACAACCACGCCGAATTCTCCGACGACGCCCGCCAGTGCCTCGACCGCCTCATTCAGTCGATCGATCAAGCCCAGCACCACGCGCACCTGATGTACTACATCGTGCAGGACGAGCCCGCGGTCCGCCGCGTCGCCGACGCGCTGTGCCGTGCCGCTCAGCGTGGCGTCGAGTGCCGCTTCCTCGTCGATGCGGTGGGCTCTTCCGCCTTCACCGACAGCCCGACGTGGCAACAGCTCACCGACGCCGGCGTCCAGACTCAGCCCATGCTCAGCGTCGCTTCGTTCCGCGTGCTCTTCGAACGCATCGATGTCCGGAACCACCGCAAGCTCGCCATCTTCGACGGCACCACCGCCCACTGCGGCTCGATGAACCTCGCCGACCCCGACGGCGACACCACCGAGGGCCAGGCCCAGAACGTCGTCGGGTTCTATCAGGGCCCCATCGTCTCGGCTCTCCAGTTCGTTTTCGCCCATGACTGGGAGGCCGAGACCGAGCACCGCCTCGACAGCCCCGCCTACTTCCCCCACCTCGATCCCGACACACCCCTTCCACCCGCGGGCCATACCCCCGCCCACATGATCGCTTCGGGCCCTTCCCAGAAGCGTGGCCGGGTGTCACAGGTTCTGCTCTCCGCGATCAACCAGGCCCAGGACCGCGTCATTATCACCACCCCGTACTTCGTGCCCGACGAGCCCATGCTGGTCGGCCTCCAGCTCGCCGCCCTCCGCGGCGTCCACGTCCAGCTTGTCGTCCCCCGCAAGACCGAGCATACCATCTGCGACGCCGCCGCCCGCGCCTACTTCACCCCCCTGCTCGACGCCGGCGTCCACATCCACCGCTACCCGCAGGGCCTGCTCCACGCCAAGACCGTCACCGTCGATCAGCATACCGCCGTCTGCGGCTCGGCCAACCTCGACATCCGCTCCTTCGAGATCAACTACGAACTCAACGTCATCACCTTCGGCCACGCCGCCACCGACGCCGTCCGCGCCATCCAACAACGCTACCTCGACGCCGCCGGCCCACCGCTGGACCCCGACGAATGGGCCAGCCGATCCCTCCGCCACCGCACCTTCGACCGCCTCTGCGCCCTGGCCTCGCCTGTCCTCTGAGCAACCCACGACCACAACCCCCTTGAACTTCCTCGCCCACTTCCTGCTCGCCGAGTCTTTAACCCCAGGCACCCCGGCCACCCCCGAGACGCTGCTCGGCGCCGTGCTCCCCGACCTGCACCGCGGCCCGCTCCCCCAAAGCCTTCACCCCGACACCACCGCCGCCGTCACCCAACACCACCGCATCGACGCCTTCACCGACACACACCCCGCCTTCGCCCACTCCAAAGCCCGGCTCAGCCGACTGCTCCAACACCCCACCGCCCAGCGCTTCACCGCCATCACCATCGACATCCTCTACGACCACCTGCTCTGCCTCGCTTGGCCCGCCTACCACGACGCCCCGCTCGCCGACTACACCGCCTCCGTCCACCAACGCCTCGACACCCTCAACCATCACCCCGCTCGCCAACCCTCCCGCCGTGCGGCCACCGCACTCCAACGCATCCGCGAAACCCGTCTCCTCGAACTCTATGCCACACCACAAGGGCTCCGAGCCGCGCTGGAGCGGTTCTCCGCCTACCTGTCCCACCGCTTCGTCCGGCACACGCCGCAGCCGATCGACCTCACCCCGGCGGTAGACGACCTGCTCGACGACCTTGCCGGCTTCCGTAACGACTTCGCCGACTTCTTCCCCAAGCTCCAGCGGTATGCTGCCAACCGATGACCCGCCCCGACCTTCACGCCGTCCTCGCCCTCGCCCTGCTCGCACTGTTCGTGACCCCCGCCCCGGCCGAGACCGTCATCGACGACACGCCCGCACCCACCCCCTTCCGCTTCGAAGCCATCTGGAACAACGACGGCACCGTTCTGCGGGCCTTTGATAACACCGATCGGCACTACACCAACGGCGTCGTCTTCGCACTCACCCACCAGCCCGGCTGGGCCCAGAACATCGCCGACATACTGAGCAGCCTCGAGCCGCACGTCCACGGTGACGCCGCCCCCCGCTCCGCCGTCGGCTACCTCCTCGGGCACCGCATCTACACCCCCTTCACCATCGAGACCGCCACCCCGCTCTTCGACGAACGCCCCTACGCCGGCTACCTCTATGGTGGCCTCTACCTCCAGTACGACAACCTCGCACAAGGCGCACCGTCGAACGGTGTCGCCACCTTCACCCACCTCGAGGTCAACCTCGGCATCATCGGCAACTCGTCACTCGCCGAAACCATCCAGACCGGCGTGCACGACTTCTTCGGCGCTCCCGACCCGCTCGGCTGGGACAACCAGATCGAAGACGAGGCCGCCGTCCAGGCCTACGCCCGACGCAAGTGGCGCTTCGACCTGCTCGACCCGCCCCCCGCCGAGTCACCCGAAACTCAACGCCGCTGGAACGCCCAGCTCATCCCCGAAGTCGGCGTCGCCCTCGGCACCGTCGATATCTACGCCGAGCTCGCCGTCACCGCCCGCTTCGGGCTGCACCTCCCCGACGACTTCGGCCCGCCCACCCTCTTCAACCCCCGCTCCGCTACAGCCCTCGACCAGCCCCGCACCCCCGGCTGGTCCTTTTACGTCTTCGCCCGCGGGACCGGACGTGCCGTCGTCCACGACGTCTTCATCGAGGGCAACATCTATCAAGACAGCCCCTTTGGCGTCGAAGAAGAGCCCGTGATCGCCTTCGCCGAGGGCGGGGTCGTCGCCACTTATCAACGCGATACCTGCACCTTCGAGGCAGGCTATTCCGTGACCACGATCACCGACCAGTTCGAGAACCAATCCACCCAGGACGGCTTCGGCCAGCTCTTCCTCTCCCTGATCTGGCTCTACTAACCCCCACCCCGCCCAGAAGCCCACGCTCTGTGAGCGTGGGCCCGCCCCGCGCTTCACCCAAACAAGCCGCCCTGCGTCTCCACCTCCGGCAACGGCGGCTCCGCCCCCAGCAAACCCATCATCCGCCGACACGCTTTCGGCGCATGCCCGCTGTAGCTGTTCCCGAAGTAACCCAACACCTCGCCTACCGCCCCGCCGCTTATCACAGGCTCCAGCCGCTGTAGCCACCAGCGCAGCCGCGGCGTCGGGTCCACGATCTCCCGATCGTTGGTCGGGATCTGCCCGTGGTTCCCGCACCAACGCATGTAAAGAAAATCACTGGTCACGATCACCGCCCGCGGCGCACGCACCGCGCCCCCCTGCCGCTCGTCGTCCGGCGATACCCCCGCCACCGCCACCGTCGGCTGATCCAAACCCACCCACGCGATCCCCCGCTCCCGCAGCTGCCCCACAGTCACCTCCGACCACCACGAGTCGTGCCGCAGCTCCACCGCATACCGGATCGCACCCGCCTCACCGTCACGCCCCAACGCAGGCAACGCATCCAGCAACCGCAGCAGGTCGTCCCGCCGCACAGCCGTGAAGTTCGGCGGGAACTGGATCAACACCGCCCCGAGCTTCGCCTCGAACCGCCGCACCACCTCCACAAAGTGCCGTGCCAGCCCGATCGACGCCGGGGATCCCACCACGCCCTCGTGCGTCACCCCCCGCAGCATCTTCACGCTGAACCGAAAACCCTCCGGCACCTTCGCCGCCCAACCCCGAACGAGTTCCACCGTCGGCATCCCGTAGAACGTCGTATCCAGCTCGACCGTCCCGAACCGCTCGGCATACCACGGCAGCCGCCGCTCCGCCCGCACCCGCTCCGGATAGAACACCCCCGCCCAATCCTGGTACGAGAACCCGATCGTCCCTAAGCAGAACTTCGACGCGTCCATAGGACAGCCTATGCAGCCTGGATCGTAAATTGGTTTTCGCGTTACCGAACGATCCGCGCCCCACCGCCGCCGGCGACGTGCATCAGCTCCTTAAGCGTCAGCTCGCTCGTGTCGCCGCGTGTGGTCTGCAGCAGTGCGCCGTGGGCCGTGCCGATGTCCACCGCTTCCTGCGGGTCCTTGCCCTCGAGGAACGCGTAAGCAAAGCCCGACGCGAACCCGTCGCCGCCGCCGACCCGGTCTTCCAGGATCAGCCGCTCGAAGTCCGGGCCCTTGTAGAACGTGTCGGTCTCGGCCCAGTAAAGGATCGCCGACCAGTTGTTCTCGCTCGCCGAGATGACTTCACGCAGCGTCGTGCCGATGACCTTCAGGTTCGGGTAGTCCTTCGCGACCCGACGGACCATCGCCTTGTAGCTCTCGATCGGCAGTTCCTGGAGGTTGTCGTCCGTGCCCTCGATGTCGTAGCCGAGCACCTTCTGGAAGTCTTCTTCGTTGCCGATCAGGCAGTCGATGTACTGCACCAACGGTTTCGTGGTCGCGATCGCCTCTTCGCTCGACCACAGCTTCGATCGGAAGTTCAGGTCGTACGACACGATCGTCCCCGCGTCGTGCGCGGCCTTGAGCGCGACCGCGGCCACCTCCCGCGTCGACTCGCTCAGGCAGGTGAAGATCCCCCCGCTGTGCAGCCATCTCACGCCCCGCTCTTCAAACAGCTTATTCCAGTCCACGCTGTCCGGCGTCATGTTCGCCGTCGCTGTGTGGCCCCGGTCATAGAGCGTCACCGCCGCCCGCGGGCCCACGCCGACCTCCGTGAAGTTCAGCCCCATCCGCGACGCCCGCCCCACCCCGTCGTACGGCTCGGTCACAACATGGCTCAGGTCCATCCCGGCCCCTTTTGCGTGGTTGATCACGATTCCGCCCACGGGATTGTCCACCACACCGCCCACCCAGCCCGTCCGCAACCCCAGCCGAGCCAACGCGTACGCCACGTTGAACTCGCCGCCGCCCACATAGACGTCCATCTTCTTGGCAAACTCCACCCGGCCGTGGCCCTCGGGGCTCAACCGCACCATGCACTCCCCAAGGGAGACCAGGTCGAGTTCACAGGCGTCGGCGGGTTTGATCGTCAGAGTCATAACGGGCTCGGCTTCCTTGATGGAGAACAGTGGCGAATACGGGCACAAACGGCAGTCGGACGCGTCTGATGCCCAGGTTGGGCCCGGCATTGTGCGGAGACGCCGGGACCGGGTCAAACGTCCCTACCGGTTCCTCCGTCTAACCATGGTGGAAAAGATGTCCCACGGTGTCCTTTAAAGCGACTGAACCCTTCTCATATACGGCTCTGACGGAACGCTATTACGTTTTTCCGCATACTACATTTTTCATATATGCCTCAAGTTGACGAGCCACACAGACCGACATATTGTGCTGGATGCGACATCTGGACCACAAGATGTGGAATATGACCCCAAAAAGTGCGACTAGCCAGAACACTTGCGGACCCTCGCCGGTTTCGGGACTCTTTGCGGAATCTGCGTTTGCGCGCAGCTGCCAGGTTTGCCCGTCCGGCTCCACGCTCTTGAATGCGACTCTTGATGTTTGTGTTCTGATCGGGTACCGTGCCCGGTCGTTCGCAGGCCAACAACGGATACTTACCAGTTAGTGGCGGTCGGCGCCTTCGTTGCGTCGAGCCGCTAGTGGGTCGGCCACGTGGCCGAATGACCTTGCAGCAAACTCACCCCCCGCTCACAACGCCGCCCTAGTGCGGTGCGCGGTTTTTTTACCCCAGCCGTTTGTCAACCTTTTAAACAACCCTCATCCCAGACACCCCGCTCACCACTAAGCAAGAGGACAGACCATGACCGCCGCCACCACCCCGCCCGTCACCCCGTCCAACGAGCCCAACCCCGGCCCCGCGGTTCTGGTCCGCAAGCGTGATGCCCGCACCGTCCCCTTCGATCGTGAGACGATCCACCAAGCGATCGAGTCTGCGTTCCGCGCCACCTACAAACTCCCCCGCCCCGAAGCCCTCGGCGAAGAGCTCATCGCCTCGATCGACGGCGTCGCCGCGGGCGTCGTTACCGAGATCGACTTCGAAGCCGCTCGTGCTTCCTCTGAGACCCCAACCATCGACGTCGAGACCATCCAGGACCTCGTCGAGAACCAGCTGATGCACGCCGGGCAGTACCGCGTCGCCCGCAACTATATCGTCTACCGCGAGGATCGCTCCCGCGAGCGTGCCATCCGCGGCGCCGAATCCAAGGCTGCCCAGAAGACCCTTAAGGTCAAGCACGCCGACGGCTCCACCACCCCACTCGACACCCACGCCATCAAGCGCCGCGTCTTCGAAGCCTGCCACGGCCTGCCCGAGTGCAAGCCCGATGACCTGCTCAAAGACATCCTCGTCTCCCTCTACGACAACATCAGCCCCGAAGACCTCGAGAAGGCCCTGGTGATGGTTGCCCGCTCCCGTATCGAGCAGGAGCCTTCCTACAACCAGGTCGCGACCCGCCTCGTGCTGCACACGGTCTATCAAGAAGCCCTCGGCGAGAACGCCCCCAAGCCCGACTACGCCAACGCCCCCCTCTTTGCTGAAGACCAGCAGTCCCAGGCCGACAAGTTCCATTCCGCTTACCGCACCGGGCTCCGCCGCTACCTCGCCGACGGCGTCGAGGCCGAGCTCCTCGATTCTGCCCTCCTGTCCTACGACCTGGACACCATCGCCGCCGCTCTCCAGCCGCAGCGTGACCTCGACTTCCAATACCTCGGGATCCAGACGGTCTACGACCGTTACCTCCTGCACATCGAGGGCAGGCGCATCGAAACCCCCCAGTACTTCTGGATGCGGGTTGCGATGGGTCTGTCCCTCAACGAAACCAACCGCGAAGAACGCGCCATCGAGTTCTATTCGCTCCTCTCCACCTTCCGCTTCGTGTCCGCGACGCCGACCCTCTTCAACTCCGGCACGCTGCACCCCCAGCTCTCGTCCTGCTACCTCTCGACCGTCGAAGACGACCTGACCCACATCTTCAAGGTCGTCGGCGACAACGCCGCCCTCTCCAAATGGGCCGGTGGCCTCGGCAACGACTGGACCAACATCCGCGCCACCGGCTCCCACATCAAGGGCACCAACGGCGCCTCCCAGGGCGTCATCCCCTTCCTCAAGATCGTCAACGACACCGCCCTCGCCGTAAACCAGGGCGGCAAGCGCAAAGGTGCCGTCTGCTCCTACCTCGAGACCTGGCACCTTGACGTGGAGGAGTTCATCGAGCTCCGCAAGAACACCGGCGACGACCGCCGACGCACCCATGACATGCACACCGCCAACTGGATCCCCGACCTGTTCATGAAGCGGGTCAAGGCCAACCAGCCCTGGACCCTCTTCTCGCCCAACGAGGTGTCCGATCTGCACGATCTCTACGGCGACGCCTTCGAAACCCGCTACGCCGAATACGAAGCCATGGCCGAACGCGGCGAGCTTCGGCAGTACCGCCGCATCGACGCCCTGACCCTCTGGCGCAAGATCCTCTCCATGGTCTTCGAAACCGGCCACCCCTGGATCACCTTCAAAGACCCGTCTAACCTCCGCTCCCCCCAGGACCACGCCGGCGTCGTCCACAACTCCAACCTCTGCACCGAGATCCTCCTCAACACTTCCAAGGACGAGACCGCAGTCTGCAACCTCGGCTCCATCAACCTCCGCACCCACACCACCCCCGACGGCCTCGACCAGGAACTCCTCGCCGACACCGTCAAGACCGCCGTGCGGATGCTCGACAACGTCATCGATATCAACTACTACCCCACCGAAGAAGCCCGCAACGCCAACACCCGGCACCGCCCCGTTGGCATGGGCATCATGGGCTTCCAGGACGCCCTGTTCATCCAACGCATGCCGTACGCCTCCGAAGAGGCCGTGCAGTTCGCCGACGAATCGATGGAGCTCATCAGCTACCACGCGATCCTCGGCTCCACCCAGCTTGCCGCTGAACGCGGCACCTACGGCTCATACGCCGGCTCCAAGTGGTCTAAGGGCCTGCTGCCCATCGACACCATCGACCTCGTCGAGCAGTCCCGTGGCGGCGACCTCGACGTCGACCGCTCGATGTCCCTCGACTGGGGTCCCGTCCGTGCCGCCGTCAAGCAGCACGGCATGCGGAACTCCAACGTCATGGCGATCGCTCCGACCGCGACCATCTCCAACATCGCCGGCTCCTACCAGTCCATCGAGCCCACCTACCGCAACCTCTTCGTCAAGTCCAACCTCTCCGGCGACTTCACCATCGTCAACGAGTACCTGGTCAACGACCTCAAACGCCTCGACCTCTGGGACGACCAGATGATCGACGACCTCAAGTACTACGACGGCTCCGTGCAGGAACTCGACCGCGTCCCCGCTGAGCTCAAGAAGCTGTACGAGACCGCCTTCGAGACCGACGTCTTCGCCCTCGTCGAGGCCTGCTCCCGTCGCCAGAAGTGGATCGACATGGGCATCTCCTTCAACCTCTACATCGCCAAGCCCTCGGGCAAGATGCTCAACGACATGTACTTCCACGCCTGGCGCAAGGGCCTCAAGACCACCTACTACCTCCGGTCACAAGCCGCCACCCAGATCGAGAAGTCCACCAGCGACACCAGCCAACGCGGCAATCAACCCCGCTGGATGAAGTCCAAGTCCGCCTCCGCCGAGGTCGCCCAAGCCGTCTCCAAGCCCCCGGCCACGATGAGCAGCACCCCGCCCGCCTCCCCTGCCGGCAGCCCGCCCGTCACCGGCCCCGACCTTTCCCAGTCCACCCCCGCCGGCAACGCCTGCTCGATCGACGACCCCGACTGCGAAGCCTGCCAGTAAACCCTTAACCGCAACTGTCACGCCCATAGATATGGAGCGTTCACGAACTCGAATGGATTCGAAATCACCCGAAAGGAAGCATTGAAATGAGCTGCTGCGACACCACCCCCTCCGAAGCCTACGACCTTTCCGCCCCGCCCGCTGATCCCCAAAACAAGCGGCTGATCAACAACAAGCGGGTCGATGTGAATCAGCTCTGCCCGATCAAGTACGAATGGGCCTGGGAACACTACATCAACGGCTGCGCCAACCACTGGATGCCCACCGAGGTCTCGATGCAGAAGGACATCGAGCTCTGGAAGTCCGACAAGCTCAGCGAGGCCGAACGGCTGGTCATCATGCGGAACCTCGGGTTCTTCGCGACCGGCGAGTCGCTGGTCGGGAACAACATCGTCCTGGCGATCTTCAAGCACGTGACCAACCCCGAGGCCCGGCAGTACCTGCTCCGTCAGGCCTTCGAAGAAGCGATCCACACCCACACGTTCCAGTACGTCTGCGAGTCGCTCAACCTCGACCAGCGCGAGGTCTTCAACATGTACCACGAGGTCGACTCGATCCAGGGCAAGGACGACTTCGTCATGGAGCTGACCGCCGGGATCATGGAGGAAGACTTCACGACCGAGACGACCGAGGACATCCAGACCTTCCTCAAGAACCTGGTCGGGTTCTACGTGATCATGGAAGGCATCTTCTTCTACTCGGGCTTCGTGATGATCCTGAGCTTCCACCGCCGGAACCAGATGATCGGGATCGGCGAGCAGTTCCAGTACATCATGCGGGACGAGTCGATCCACATGAACTTCGGGATCGACCTGATCAACGGGATCAAGGCCGAGAACCCCGACGTCTGGACGCCGCAGTTCCAGCAGGAGGTCACCGAGCTGATCCAGGAGGCGGTGAAGTACGAGATCGCCTACGCCGCCGACTGCCTGCCCGACGGCGTGCTCGGGCTTAACGCCGAGCTGTTCGTCGAGTACGTGCAGTACATCGCCGACCGCCGCCTCGAGAAGATCGGCCTGCCCAAGCAGTACGGCTCCCGCAACCCGTTCCCCTGGATGTCCGAGACGATCGACCTGGCGAAAGAGAAGAACTTCTTCGAGACCCGCGTCACCGAGTATCAGTCGGCCGGCAACCTCGAGTGGTAAACCCACCCGCCCCACCCAACCGACCCACCTGTCCCCCGCCTGCCTCGCAGGCTGACCGGGCCGGGGTGGCGTGAAACCCAGACCCTCCTCCGGCCCCCGCCGCTTCCTGCGTCGGGGGCTTTTTGTGGGGCCGAGTGACCTTTGGGGATGGTGGACGGCGGTTATCGGGCACCTGGGATCTGTGGGGCTGCTTGATGCCGGGGTGTGCCGATAACGCGTGAGTCCTGAGGCCCGCGTACGGCATGCTCTTCAACACCTTCGAGTTCGCGGTGTTCTTCGTCCTCGTGCTGGGGGTGTATTACTGCCTGACGCGGCGGGCGCAGAACGTGATGCTGCTGGGGGCGAGCTACCTGTTCTATGGATGGTGGGACTGGCGGTTCTGCGGGCTGCTGCTGGCCTCGACGCTGGTGGACTACCTCGTCGGGCGGGTGATGGCGGCTCAAGACCGGGACACGCTGCGTGGCCGGCGGGTGCGGCGGGCGTGCCTGGGGGTGAGCCTGACGGTGAACCTGGGGCTGCTGGCGTTCTTCAAGTACTTCGGTTTCTTTGTGGAGTCGGCGGCGGCGCTGCTGGAGTCGGTGGGGCTGCAGCCGAACATGCCGCTGCTGACGGTGCTGCTGCCGGTGGGGATCTCGTTCTACACGTTCCAGACGCTGAGCTACACGATCGACGTGTACCGGGGGCAGCGGGGTGCGGTGAAGGACCCGGTGACGTTCGGTCTGTATGTGGCGTATTTCCCGCAGCTGGTGGCGGGGCCGATCGAGCGGTCGACCCGGCTGATCCCGCAGTTCGAGCGGGACCGGGTGGTCGATGGCGAGCGGCTGGCGGGCGGGGTGTGGCTGATCCTGCTGGGGCTGTTCAAGAAGATGGCGATCGCCGACGCGGTGGCGCCGTATGTGGACGAGGCGTTCGCGGCGGGGCAGAGCGGGGACTGGCTGTTCCTGCTGTGCGGGGCGTGGCTGTTTGCGCTGCAGATCTACGGCGACTTTTCGGGGTACACGGACATGGCCCGCGGCGTGTCGCGGCTTCTGGGGATCGAGCTGGGCGTGAACTTCCGGCAGCCGTATTTCGCGTCGTCGATCACCGAGTTCTGGAGGCGGTGGCACATCTCGCTGTCGGGGTGGCTGCGCGACTACCTGTACATCCCGCTGGGGGGCAGCCGGGGCGGGGGGCGGTGGGGGTGGAAGACGTATCGCAACCTGCTGCTGACGATGCTGCTGGGCGGGCTGTGGCACGGCGCAGCGTGGACGTTCATCATCTGGGGCGGGCTGCACGGGCTGCTGCTGGCGGCGCACAAGGCGTGGCTCCGCGGGAAACAGCCCGGATACCACGACCCGCTCGCGTCGGTGGGTTCGTTCTTGAAGCGGCTGGTCTTCACAGCGATCACCTTCCACCTGGTGGTGCTCGGCTGGGTGTTTTTCCGGGCCCCGGACCTGACGA
This sequence comes from Planctomycetota bacterium, assembly GCA_038749105.1. Lineage (GTDB taxonomy): Bacteria > Planctomycetota > Phycisphaerae > Phycisphaerales > Phycisphaeraceae > JBCCOW01. The sequence continues at coordinate 1,572 of JBCDIM010000084.1, read as the reverse complement.
CGGCCTGGGCGTATGTCGAGGGGATCGTCACGCTGCGCGACGGCGAGGGGTATGTCGGGACAATGGGTTTAGGACGGGTGGCGTTCTTTGTGGGGCTGGTATTGCTGATTGATGTGCCGCAGGCGCTGGGGCGTCGGCACGAGGTGGCGCTGGCTTGGCCGTGGCCGGTGCGGGGGGCGTTGGCGGGGGTGATGTTGATCCTGATCTGCTTACTGGGACCCTCCGATGACACGCCGTTCCTCTATTTTCAGTTTTGACACGCTCCGGCTGGGGCGCTCCCCGCGCGTGGGCGTCCTTGCGTCGTGCGTGATGGCGTTTGGGATGCTGGCCGGTGCGGAGTGGGTGGTGCGGGCGTGGGCGGCGGGGGATACGTCGGGGCGGGCCCGGAGCGTAGTGACGCTGATCCACGGGTATGAGCAGCAGCTGGCCGAGTCGAGCCCGCCGGTCTGGGCGATCGGGAACTCGACGCTCGCCAACGGGCTTGACGCGGCGGTGTTCGAAGAGCTGACGGGCCGACGGGTGATCAAGCTGGCGCACGGCAGCGCGACGCTGGGGGCGTCGGTCACGATGCTGGGGCACTATCTGGAAATGCTCCCCGTAGACCAGCCGAAGCCGGGGCTGCTGCTGGTGTTCGTGAGCAAGGACGACCTGAACCCGAACGGGACGCGGGCGGTGGCGTCGGGGCGGTACCGGGACTTCGCGGGGAGCAGTCCGCTGGAGCCGAGCCGGTGGATGATGCTGCGGTACGACCGGGCGGCGGTGCAGGAGGCGGCGGTGCAGGCGCTGGACTCGGCGTACTCGGCGGTCCGGGGGCAGCAGGCCGCCGACCGGGTCACACGGCACGGCGACCGCAGCCACGAGATGTTCGATGGCGTGCTGCCAAATGGTGCGGCGAAGGAGGCGGGCCTGCTTACGGACTGGGAAATCGACCTAGCGGCGTTTGATGCGCTAAAGGAGCTTTCGGCGCAGCACGGGATCGAGCGGGTCGCCGTGGTGCTGCTGCCGGTGACCGAGGCGTTGGTGGCGTATCACGACCAGCACCTGGCAGAGCTGCCGTGGGCGGAGGTGCGTGGCGAGGTCGCGGCGATTTGCGGGGCAAGGGGCTTGGCGTGCCTGGACCTCGGCGCAGTGAGCGACCGGAACGGGCTGTTCTTCGACGCCTGCCACACGAACCGGTGGGGTCAGGCGGTGGTGAGCCGGTTGGTGGGTGAGTATGTGCAGGACGGCTTGCCGAGCGTCGAGCCGTTGACGGGGGCGGCGTTCGCCGCTTGGGCGGACAGGTTGCACGGCGGCGAGCCTGCGCAGCTCAAGCCACGGCGTGTGGTCCGTGCGGAGTAGCCAGCCTTGGTGGCTGATGGCTGATGGCTGATGGCTGGTGGGTGGGGTTAGACGGTGCGTTCGGCGGCGCCGGTGTAGAGCTGGCGGGGCCGGTAGATGCGGGACTTCTGGTCGCGGACTTCCTTCCACTGGGCGATCCAGCCGGGCATGCGGCCGATGGCGAACATGACGGTGAACATGTCGGTCGGGATGCCCATGGCCCGCATGATGATGCCGGAGTAGAAGTCGACGTTG
>JBCDIM010000083.1:0-13734 GCA_038749105.1 Planctomycetota bacterium | reverse complement strand
GTTGTCTTCGATCAGCGGCTGCTCGGCCCGCAGCCGATCGCACTCCGCCTCGAACGCCGCGACGCCGTCGATATCCGTCGCCGGGTGCTCATCCAGCCACGCCTGCGCCGCGTCCAGGCTCAGCTTCAGGTCCTGGATCCGGCCCTTCCGGAACTCCACGTTGCTGTAGCCCACCTTCTCCGCGATCTCGCCTTGATACTTCCGTGCCAGCCCGAGCATCGTGTCGTTCACATCGACGCCGATGACCTTGCCCGCCGCGCCGACCTTCTGCGAGAGGATGTAACAGATCTTCCCGCCGCCCGAGCCGAGGTCCAGGACGTCTTCGCCTTCGCCCACCCACTTGCTCGGGTCGCCGCAGCCGTAGTCCCGCTCGATGATCTCCTGCGGCAGGATCTTGAGGTATTGCGTGTCGTAATCCACCGGACAACACAACGCCTGCTCCGCAGCCTCCGCCCCCTTCGCGTAACGCTCCTTCACCTCCGCCTCGACGTCATACCCAGGCGCCACCATCTCTTCGACCGGCTTGCTCATCAATCATCCTTCACAGCAAAGACCACTTAACAGACCACAGCGTTGTGGTGTCAACCACGCATGCCGCCCCACTATTCCACTCGAAATCCATCATCAAGTCCATCGTTCAAATCGTTCAGCCGTCTGGTTTCATCATCTGACCCCAGTTGCATGACCCGGGGCCGCCAGCCCGAAACTTCACCCAAGCACCCACCAGCACACCGCCCCAAGCACCGCCGCCACCGGCAGCGTCGTCACCCAGGCCGCCACAATCGTCGTGATCATCTTCCACCGCCCCTGGCCGGTCGCCGCCCCGATCCCGATCAGGCTCCCGCAGCTGACGTGTGTGGTGCTCACCGGCACGCCCCACTTGCTCGCGACGATCACCAGGAAGGCCGTGTTGAGGTTGGCCGTGAACGCCTGCCCGTCGTTCATCCCCGTGATCTTGTGGCTCATCGTCTGGGCGACCCGCCGCACCGCCAGCAGCCCCCCCACCGCGATCCCGATCCCCACGATCACCACCGCCTGCCAGTCGGTCATGAAACTCAGCCCGATCATCAACGCCGCGACCTTCGGCGTGTCGTTCAGCCCCCGCGCAAAGCTCACCGCCCCCGAGGTCAGGTAGTGGCACTTGTCCAACACCGACTGGGCCGATATCCCGAGCATCCGCCCCTTGTACCGCGGCGCACAGGCGTCCTTCTGCTCCACGGTCAACGGCAGACCCGTCGAGCTCATCATCAATGCCCCATCCGCCTTCACCTCAACAGGCACCCACTGCTCATTCACACACACGCACGTCTCCCGATCAATACGAGCCAGCCGACGCAACCCCGAAAACAGCAGGTAAACCACCCCCGCCAACACCACCGCGATCAACGGCGACGCCAACAGCGGGTAAAAGAACTTGCTCCATACCGCGCCCCAGCTCAACCCATTCCCCGCAACCCCAATCCCCAGGATCGACCCGACCATGGCATGCGTCGTCGAGATCGGCATCGCCAGCCGAGTCGCCAACAGGACCGTCACCCCCGCCGCCACCCCCACACAGGCCGGGAAGCTCGCGGACTGCCAGATCGAATCCGCCACGATCCCCTTGCCCTTGAACTTGCTCGCCAGCTCCGCCCCGATCCAGATCGCCGCCACCGACCCCGCCGCCGTCGCCACCGCCGCGTACACAATCGCCGGCTTCATCCGCACCAGCCCGCTGCCCACCAGCGTCGCCACTCCCTTCGAGTTGTCGTTCGCACCGTTCGCAAAGGCCAACGCCACCGCGGCCACCAGGATCACCCCGATCAACACCACTTCCATTCAACCGTCCAATCCGTCCAGAGCCAGCAAAACCGATCCGTACAAACAACACCGCACCCGATGCCCAGCACGTTAACAAAACGTGAGGATTGTGCGAATCATGAACGGCTAACCCCTTACCCGCAGCGGCTATTCCCGTCCAGCCCTGAAAAGGCCACGGAAAAACAGGCACATCACGCCTGCTCCGCCACCGCCTCACGCACCACTTCCGACCCGTCCAGCAGGTGTGCCGTCGCCCGCCACCGATGCTCCCCCGGCTCCGCGGCATACCCCGCGTGGTGCCAGTTGCTCTGCCAACCCACCGCGAACGGGTCGTCGTAACACACCCCCACCACCCGTCCGTCCCGCTCAAACACCACCCGGTCGACCGCCTCCGGCCAAACGCACGCCAACCCCGGCCAACGCTTCACCTCCTGCTCACCGCTCGGCCCCGCCCACGCCCACTCGTGCTCCCCCAGCCCGTATAGCACGAACCGGTCCGCCTCCGCCGGCGGCTCCACCGCATACCCCAACGCCTCCTTCATCCGCCAGGCAAAACACCGGTCCAGCCCCGGCAGCACCCCAAAGTCCGTCGGCGGCTCCTGCTTGCTCCAGTTGTTGTAATACCCCCAGCTCGCGCCCGCCCGCACCGACACCGCCAGGTTGCTGATCCCCGGCGAGTCCTCGTTGCACACCACCGGCCGACCCGGTGCATAACCCTTCGCCCGCTCGATCAACCGCTGATACCGCTGCCGGCTCTGCGCGTTCCCATGGATCAGCACCACATCGCTCGCCGACGCGATCGGCTCGTGAACCGACCCGCCACACCCGCTGCAACCCACCGGCATGCCCCCGCTCGCCTCCCGCGCCAAACGGATCAGCTCCGCCATCCCCTGCGGTTCATAAACCACCGGCCGTGGCTTGAACACCCCCAGGTCCTGTTCGTTCGCCACCTCGATGATCACGTTCTGATACCCCCCCGCCTTCAGCCAACGCGACGCCGTCTCCACCGCACGACGCACCGCCGCGTCATCCTCCAGCCGCAGCGTCTGCGCCCCATACAGGAAGCTCACGATCACCGCCATGCCGAGCCCGTCCGCCGCCCGGATCAACCGGTCCATCCGCGACGCGTACGCCTCGTCCAGCTCATCGCCCCTCACGCCGAACGGGTTGTTCTCGATCTCCGGATTGTGCACCGTAAAGCACGGGCCGCCCCCCTGAAACCCCACCGTGAATGCCCGCAGCCCCCAGCCGTACCACGCCGGCAACGCCGCGATCAGCCGGTCCGTCTGCGCCTCGGGGTCATACACCTCATACCCAAACCGCGCATAACGCTCCCGCCCCACACCCGCCCCGACCGCCGCGTCGTCAAAGATGCCCTGGATAAAACGCGCATTCATCAGCAACCCGCCTACCCGTTCCACTGCGGGGCTGTCCGAATAGGTCAATTCGCCGTCAAACTGGAAACGCTCGCCGTCGATCGAGAGTTGCATCAATAGCCCTTCCTAGATGCTGCGCAGAATCCAAGCCTTCAGCCCCACCCCCCCGCCAACGCCAACGCAACCCCCAGCGAGATCACCGACCCCGCTGTCGTCGCCACGATAATGGACGCCGCCAACCCCTCGTCACCCCCTAACTGTGTCACAAGCACATAGCTCGCCACCGCCGTCGGGGTCGCCGACAGGACCAGCACCGCCAACGCTTCCTGCGCATCCAACCCCAACCCCACCGCCATGCCATACGCCACCGCCGGGCACACCCCCAGCTTCACCACCGCCGCCAGACCCGCCAGCCCCAGATGCCCCCGCAGGCGATAGACCACCATCGCTCCGCCGAGGCTCATCAACGCCAAAGGCCCCGCCGGCTGACCCACCAGCCCCAGGCTCCGGCTCACCACCGCGGGCAGCATCCAACCGCTCGCCGCCAGCCCCACCCCCAGCACGCACGCGATGATCAGCGGGTTGCTCACCATCGACCAGCCCAACCGCCGGGCCATCATCGCCCAACCCAGACGCCCCCCACCACTCCCCGCCGTTTCTCGTCCCCACACCAACGCCCCCACCGAGATGACGTTGTACAGCACCACCGTCGCCGTCAGCCCCACCGCCGCCAACGCCACGGTCTTCGCATCCCCCCCGCCCAGCTCGATCACCGGCAACCCGACGAACGCCAGGTTCCCCCGGCTCGCCCCCTGAACCACCACCCCAAACGCACCGGCCTCCCGACTACCCACCCACCACAACAACCACCCCAACCCCGCCGCCGCTAGCGTCACCACCGCCATCGCCACGACCACCCGCGCCACCGATGCGTCCATCGCCCCGGCTTCCGACACCTTCGCCACCAGCAACGCCGGCAGCCCCACCCAATACACCCACCGATCGAACTGCCGCCGGACCCCGTCGCTCAGAAACCCCGTCCGCACCAGCGCGTACCCCAGGGCCACCAGCACCACCAACGGCAACAACGTCTCCACAACCTGCAGCAATACCGACATCGCCGCGATGCTAACGGACCCGACGCCCGGCCACAGACCGCCGATAACTCGGCCCGCTCTGCCGCGTCAGACCCGCCGCTCGATCCCACATCCAGCCAACGCCCACGCCGACCGATCTCTCAGGTATGTCAGCTGCTGCCGCCACGCTGACGAATCCCGCTGCCGGGCTTGCTGCCGTTGCGCCAACCCGGAGCCCTGTCGCTGCGCCGACCCCCGAGACCAATCGCAGCCCAGCAGGCCCGAGCAGTCGCAACAGCGACACCGCGAGCTTCTCGACCGAAGCACAAGAAGCCTCAGAGGCCGCCGGAAACGCCAACGGCCCCCGCGGCAGCGATGGCGAACCCCTCTCCGAAGAAGAGCAGCAGCAGGTCCGCGAACTCCAGGCCCGAGACCGCGAGGTCAAAGCCCACGAACAGGCCCACAAGAACGCCGCCGGCCAGTACGCCACCTCCGGCCCGACCTACACCTACCAGACCGGGCCCGACGGCAAACGCTACGCCGTCGGCGGCTCCGTCGGCATCGACGTCTCTCCCGAAGACACCCCCGAAGAGACCCTCCGCAAGATGGAGGTCGTCCGCCGCGCCGCCCTCGCCCCCGCCGAGCCCTCCGCCCAGGACCGCCGCGTTGCCGCCCAGGCCACCCGTACCGCCAACCAGGCCCGCCAGGAACTCAACGCCCAGCGTGCCGCCGAAGCCACCGGCGATACCGAAGACGACCCCTCCGCCGATGCCGCTACCGGACAGGACACCGCAGCCGCTACCCCCGCGGTCCAAGCCGAGGCTTTCCGCAGCCAGCCCAACGCTTCAACGCTGATCGATCTGATCGCCTGACCCGCACAACCCAGACACACGCCAAGGTCTTCCGTGAACGGTGGACGGCCGACGTTCCCCCGCTTATCCGGGCTTGTAGGAGAAGCGGTCCTTGAGCTTCAGGAACGGCTGCTCAATGAACCGGTACGAGAGCACCGACACCACGATGGTCATCACCACGACCAACGCGACCCGGGGCCAGTAACTGAATCCCGGCGGGGGGTGCCGATTGACCAACGCCCAGATCGGCCAGTGATAGAGGTAGAGCCCGTACGAGATCCGGCCGCAGTAACGCAGGATCCACAACGAGAACAATCGCCCCAGGAAGGTTCCAGGACGCTGCGCCAGCTCACCGATCAACAGCCCCGAAGCAACCGCCGCCGCGGCGAAGGCCCAGACGGTCGCATCCCCCTCTTGCCAGCCCACGCGGATCGGAAGCACCAGCAAGAACACCAAGCTCACCCACGCGGCCACTCGCCAGAACCACACCCCGTGAGCCATCCACCCCGCCCGGAACGCGTACGCCAACGCCGAGCCGATCAACAGCCCGTCGCAATGGGTGTCCAGTCCGCGGTAGACCCGGATCGGGTCGAAGTCCCAGAGGTTTCGGTACACCTGGCACGCCACCGCACCCACCAAGAAAAGGATGGCCTTGCGCGAAGAGGAAAGCCCAAGGCGGTGCACCGCCAGCAATACCGCCGGCCAGATGAGGTAGTACTGCTCCTCAACCGCGAGAGACCACGTGTGACCCAGCACGAGCCGGCTCTGGGGGTCTAATGCCAAAGCATGAACCCAATTGGTGACGTAGAGCAACGCATACACCGCTTCTCGGAGATGCGCCGCATTCATCGACCCCAAGACAGCCACCGCCAACACCGAACCCAGCACCGTCACCCACAACGCCGGCATCAAACGCAACGCCCGCCTCGTATAAAAACGCCACAGCCTGATCCGCCCCGAACGGTCTAGTTCATCCGCCAGGATCGACGTAATAAGGAACCCGCTCAGGACGAAGAAGGTATCCACACCAAAGGCACCGGTCCTGTAAATCGGCGTCAGATGTGCGATCAGAACGACGATGACCGCCAGACCGCGCACACCATCCAGTGCGGGAAAGTAGCGGTGCCGATGGACCAGTTCAGGCTGTTGACTTCCCGACGCCAAGTACCGTCTCTCCCAAGCGTGACCGACGGCATCCTAACACCTGAAGACCATAGCCCGTGCCTTACCTCTTCAGAGGCGTGGTGGCTCAGACTTCCACGGGGTCAAGCCACGGCATCATCGCCCGCAGCTCCTTGCCCACGGTTTCGACGCCGTGCTTAGTGTTCTCTTCACGCTGGCTGTAGAACCACTTGAAACCGTCGGCGTAGTCGCCGCGGAACGCGTTAGCGAACCCGCCCGACTGGATGTGCGACAACGCCTCCTTCATCCGCTCCTTGGTCGTGTCGTCCACGATCTTCGGCCCGGTGTAGTAGTCGCCAAACTCGGCGGTGTTGCTGATCGAGTACCGCATGTACTTCAGCCCGCCCTTGACGATCAGGTCGACGATCAGCTTCACCTCGTGGCAGGTCTCGAAGTACGCCAGCTCCGCGGGGTAGCCCGCCTCGACCAGGGTCTCGAAGCCCTTCTTGATCAGCTCCGACAGGCCGCCGCACAACACGACCTGCTCGCCGAACAGGTCTGTTTCGCACTCGTCCTTAAAGGTGGTCACCAGCGTGCCGCCCTTGCCGCCGCCCACGCCCATCGCGTAGGCCAGCGCAAAGTCGCGGGCCTCGCCGGTGTGGTCCTGGTGGATCGCCATCAGGCAGGGCACACCACCGCCCCGCTCGAACTCCCAACGCACCGTGTGGCCCGGGCCCTTCGGCGCGACCATGATCACGTTCACGTCCGCGGGCGGCTCGATCGTCTTGAAGTGGATGTTGAACCCGTGGGTGAACACCAGGGTCATCCCCGCGGTCAGGTTCGGGCCGATCTTCTCGGCGTAGACGTCGGGCTGGATCTCGTCGGGCAGGGCCACGACGACTAGGTCGGCCTGCTTGACCGCGTCTTCGATCGCCAGCGGCTCAAAGCCGTGCGACGCACAGAGCTTGCCGTTGGCGGAGTCGGCCCGGTTGGCGACGATGACGGAAAAGCCCGAATCGCGGAGGTTCTGGGCGTGGGCGTGGCCCTGCGAGCCGTAGCCGATGACCGCGATGGTCTTGCCCTGAAGGGGGGCAAGCGAGCCGTCTTTGTCGTAGAGGGTTTCGATAGACATGGCGGGAGCAATCCGTAAAAGGGGGCGAGGGTCAGTTAACGGTCGGGCACGGCCTGGGCCCAGGCGGGCCGCCGGATCATGCGAGCCGAGCAATGTAACGCTCCCAACCCCCGCCGACAAACCCCAACCCTCCAAACGGCCACCGAAACCACCGTAGACTGACTGTGTGAGTTCTCTACACACCGCCTCCGACCCCGAGATCGAGAAGGACGCACGGACAGCCCTCCAGCGCGTGATCGATGAGTTCGTCTCCCAGGACCTGCAGACCCTGGGCAACCGCGTTATTGCCACGCTCGTCATCGCCACCATCGCCCTGCTGGTCTACAAGGTGGCGATCCGCGGGCTGTTCCGTGTCGGCAAACGCACCGCGCTCGATGAATCAGCCATCCTGGCCCTCCGCACGCTCGTCCGGTGGTTGATGGTCGCCCTCACCGGAGCAGCCCTCCTCCAGGCCTGGGGCGTTCTCGAGAACGTCTGGGCCGCCGCCACCGCTGTGGTCACCCTCATCGCAATCGGCTTCGTCGCGGTCTGGTCGATCCTTTCCAACGTCCTCTGCGGCCTCATCCTCCTCGCCAACCGGCCCTTCCGCCTAGGCGAATACCTCAAGCTCGGCGGAGAAGAAGCAGAGGGTGTCGTTGACGAGGTGACGCTGCTCTACACCCGGCTCCGCGGCCGCGACGGGCTGGTCTATCAAGTCCCCAACAACATGTTTTTCCAAAAGGTCGTCCGCCGCGGGATCGACCCAAACCCCCCAGCCCCGCCATCGGACAGCCCGCCCGACACACCTCCTAACCCCCAAGCCACGCCGGCCGAGCCCGTCCCCCACCGGGAAAACCAGCCATGAGCGACCCGCAAGACGCCCTGATCCCCCTCGAGGAAAAACTCACCCACCTCGAAGCCACCGTCGATCAACTCAACAGCGTCGTCACCGAGCTCTTCGATCGCGTCATCCGTTCCGAGACCCGCACCGAGCAGCTCCACGCCAAGCTCGCCGCCCTCACCGAAGACGGCAAACCCACCCACGATGACGCGGACGGCAACGACCCCGACGCCCAGCTCCGCGACCTGAAGCCCCCGCACTGGTAACCCACCGTAATCGCTCGGCCCGCTCCCACGCGAGTAGCATGTCGCCGATGTCCCAAGCGGCCGCCATCTCCCCATCCCCGCACGCGACCCCCTCTGCACCCGGCAACGGTGTGGTCATCCTCGCCAACCCCTACTCAGGCTCGGGCCCCAACCGCAAGCACGTCCAACGCCTCGAGGCCGCCCTGCAAGACCTCGGCCACACCCCGCACACCGTCTGGTCCCGCGACGAACGCCAAACCCTCCTGAGCGACCCGGCCCTCCCCGACCGCTGCGGCTGCGTCGTCTCCGCCGGCGGCGACGGCTCGCTCTCCGGCGTCCTCAACATCCTCGACACCGCCGGCACCCTCAGCCGGGTCAGCCTCTACCACTTCCCGGTTGGCAACGAGAACCTCTTCGCCGCCGAGGTCGGCCACACCCGTGACCCCCAGCCTGCCGCCCAGGCGATCGCCCGGTCACTCCCTGTCAATACTCAAACCCCCGAGCACCGAAACATCGACCTGGGCCGTGCGACCCTTTCAAACGACCCCACCCATTCCCACCTCTTCCATCTCATGCTTTCCGCCGGATTCGACGCCGAGGTGGTCCGACGCATGGATGACTGGCGCACCGCCCCCACCGACGGCCGACTCCGCCGCGTCAGCACCGCCCGCTACGTCCCCCGCACCCTCGCCGCCCTCGCCCGCTACCGCTACCCCACCGTCACCCTGACCCCTCACGACGGCCCCGCCCTCACCGGGGCCCACGCCTTCGTCTTCAACCTCCCCCGCTACGGCGGCGGCCTCAGGCTCGGCTCCGCCGCCGACTACACCGACGGCCAGCTCGACTACCTCGTCCTCACCCGACCCGGCCTGTTCGCACTCGCCCGCTATGGCCTCACCGTACTCCTCAACCGCCACCTCAAAACCCCCCACATCCAGCACGGGCGGGCCACCCAGCTCACCCTCCAAACCGACGCCCCCCTCCAGATCGACGGCGACCGACTCCCCAACGCCGGCCCCCTCAAGATTACTGCACAACCCCAAGCCCTCCGCATCTGCTCTCCCGCTCGAGCATAAAGAAGCCCCGTGCCAAAACACGGGGCTTCTCGCAAAACAAATTCAACCTAAACACCAGCGAGCCGCTACGCCTGGCGGTCGCGACGCCGAAGCATCACAACCCCGCCCAGCAGCAACACGCTCGCCACCGCCGGTTCGGGGATCGCCGTCCCCAACGACTCCTCGAGCGACAGCGACGCGAAGTGCAGCCGCGCCGCCGGCCCCATCCCGTCCGGCGCGAAGATCGTATAGATCGTCTCGCTGTCCGCGATATCGGGGTTGTCCGTCGAGAGCACCGACTCCAGCACATACAGCGTGTCGGTGAAATCGCCCTCGAACAGGGCGTACACCGGGTCGATATCGATGCCGTTGGAGACGCCTTGAGAGAACCCGTCGGCATCGACCGAGCCGTTGCCGTCGTAGGTATCAATGAGGGTGAGAGAGGCGCCAAGGCTGTCGGTGCTCACGGTCGTGCCGCCGAAAAGAACACGGATTTCATCGGTCCCGAGCACTTCCCGGACCGGGGTAAAGCCCGGCTCCAGGAAGATCGGCATCCCCAACATCATGCCGGGCAGATGGATGCCCAAAGGCACCGCCGACGGGTTGCTGACAAACGCGCTGCTCACGCCCGTCCACTTCCACGCATCGGTCAGCGTCCAGAACACGGAATGCCCCTGCAAGGCTTCGCCGCCCAGGCCGACGTCATAGCCAGGCAGGTCGTCCTGAGGGGTCTGCGGCTCATTCAGGGCGTTCGTCGATTCCCAGTGCCCGTGCTGAGCGTTGCGATAGGGACGGATGCCCTTCGGATCGATCACGACGCCCATGCCATTGGTGGCGTCCAGAAGGTTGACGCCCTGGGCCTGGAGCTGGCCGTCGGCCACCTCGATCTGAAAGCGTCGGCCGGGGTGGGCCCACGCGGGTGTGGCGGCCATGCACCACCCCAGCGTTAAACAAACAATGGATTGATATTTCATCTTTAGCGGTTTCCAAAAATCAAAACGCATCACCTAACGGGCGACGCGGTAGTCAAAACGGTTGGTGGCGGCGTCCACATAGACGCCGCTGAACGACTGGGCCTCGGCGTGCCCATCCAGATACCCGTAGCCCGACACGGCGTCGTCACGGGTCAGTTCGCCGCGGTAGGCGCTGATCTGCATCTCTTCCGACGCTTCCCAGGCCGGCGGGTTGAAGCCCGACGACCAGGTGTCGGCGTGGAAGTGATCCCACAACGGCCGGCTGTCGGACGGGTCGCCGGGGCGTTGTGCAAAGACCTTGATCCCGAAGTGGACCGTGGCCTCCGGCCGGGGTACCGACTCGATCTGGGACGCCCCACCGACGAAGTCGGGCGAAACGTAACGGTTGATCGAGTAGCTGGTCTGCCGATGCGCCCCGTTGATCGGGACGCCACCGGCAAAGTGCGGGCTCGTGTCGGTCGGCGAACGCAGCAGCACCGCCGGCTCGTACCCCCGCAGCACCTCGACCCACGACGTGCTGTGGGTCGTCCCCAGCATCCAGCCCGCCGACTCGGTCAGGTACGCAGCGTGGGCCTGCCCCAGCGATCGGAAGTTGGCGAGGCAGTTCACCTGCTTCGCCGCCTGCCGCGTACCCGCCAAGGCCGGCAACAGCACCCCGATCAAGACCGCGGTGATGCTCAGCACCACCAACAACTCCACCAGACTCCACCCGTGCATACGCGCACGCATGGTGTTCCTTTCAAATGCATCAGTGTCGAGTGCATAGACGCCCAGGCCTCACCCTGGGGCGAGAGCCAAGCACGTCACGATCCAGAGACAGATCACACCCGCTCGGGCGGCGGCGCATCCACCGCCAATGAAGCGTTGACCACCCGCGTTGCCGGGCCTGCCCAAACGGCTTCGGTCGGCCCCGCCAACGGATACCACACCCCACCCGCCGAAGGCTGCCAGTGCCGCACATCCATCCCCAGCAGCAGCCCCGCCACTCCGCGGCAGCTCAGCGACCGCCATCCCGGTCCCTCCAATGGCAATTCCCGCTCCACCCGCTCGGCCTCTTCCGCCACCTCGTCTGCACCGCTCCTCGGCACTCCACACTGGCCCGACTCTAAGAGCCCCGCCATCGCCAACGCGCGAGCCCGCTTCATCCGCTGCTGCACGGTCGGGTAACAGCAGCACCCCGCCGCCGAGCTCGCCGCCGATTGGCAGCCACAGCCGTGCCCCGCACAAAGGAACACCTTGTCGGGATCGAGCCCGGCCCAAGGGTCATCCGCCCCACCACCATCCAAACCGAGCAGTCCGAGCCCCTCCGACACCGCCCAGGGTCCCGCCCGCATCAGCTCCACCGACACCTGCACCGGCGCGGTCGCCACCGCCGCCGCAAAGATCAACGCGCACACTAAGACCCCTCGTCCCAACCCGCAAAGACCGCCTGTGATGCCTCGTCTGGTTCGCATCCTGCTGCCCACTGTAGCGCTGCGGTGAAAGATAGCCGATCCACACCGCCAAAACCTCGCCCGGCACCGGTCAATCCCCGAAACTCACCCCACGAACTTCACGACCACCAGCGTGATGTCGTCCTTCTGTTCGCAGCCCCCACGGAACGCATCAACGTCTTCGCGGATCGCCCGCGCGATCCCGTCCGCGTCCATCGCCGCGTGCCGCCGGATCGCGTCCTTCAGCCGGTCCTTGCCATACAGCTCGTCGGCTTTGTTGAATGCCTCCCAGATCCCGTCGGTCCCCATGAACAGCACCGAACCGCTCGGCGGGGCGTCGGCGGTCTCCTCCGCAAATGCCCAGCCCGCCTCGATCCCCAGCGGCACATCGCGCCCCTCCAGCTCGCTGAACGTGTCGGTTGCCGGGTCATAAACCAGCGCCGGGTCGTGCCCCGCAGAGAGGTACCGCAGCCCCAATTGCCCCGACGCGCCGTCTCGCTCCAGCAGCAGATAGAACAGCGTCATAAACCGCCCCGAAAACCCCGGCCCGGTCAGCTCCCGGTTCACATCCGCGAACACCTCCGCCAGCGACCCCGGGTGCCCGATCCGTGCACGCAGCAGCGCCCGGGCCGTCGCCATCAGCAGCGCCGCCGCGATCCCGTGACCCGTCACGTCCCCGATCGCCACACCCAGCCGGCCGTCCCCCAGCTGCTCGAACTCCAGGAAGTCGTAGTAGTCGCCGCCCGTCTCGTCGCAGTACCAGCTGGCCCCCGACAGCTGCACCCCTTCCAGCTCCGGCGGCCGATCGGGCAACAAGGACTGCTGCACCTCCATCGCCACCTGCAACGCCCCCTTGAGCCGGACCCGGTCCCGCAGCCTCGGCGTCATTTGATTGAACAGCCGCTCCAGCGACCCAAGCTCGTCCTTCCGTTTCGTGTCCTCGACCCGCGTGTCCAGGTCGCCCCCCGCCAACTGCTCCGCCGCTTCGGCCAACCGCTGAACCGGACGCGTCACGGTCCGGGCCGACCACCACGCCAACCCCCCCACCAGCAGCACCATCGCCACCACCACCGCGCCCGTCCGCGCCAGCTGCTCCCACAGCGACGCATCAATCCGACCCGCCAACGCGTTCGCCGGGGCCAGCAGCACCTCCAACGGCACCATCACCAGCACGAACGACGGCCGCTCCCGGTCTGACGACATCCGCCCAAACGCCACCAGCGTCGGCTGCCCCCCGACCGTCACCTCCACCACGCCCCGGCCCGTCCCCTCCCCCGTCTGGTTCAGCTCCGCGATCAACGCTTCCCGCTCCGCCTCGTCCGCGATCGACGAGAAGTCCCGACGCACCGGATCATCCAGCCGGGCCCGGTCGATCATCCCGCTCGTGTCGTAGAGCACATACGGCTCCAGACCCTCACCTTCGCCCGACATCCCCGCCCACGCCGCCTCGCTCGGCGGCGCCAGATACAACCCCACAATCCGGGCCGACGCCGCCCACGGCGCGTCCAGCCGCTGACGGTTCAGGATCTGGCTCACCGGCACGTCCACCGCGGTCACCCCGACCTTCTCTCCCGCCCGGTCCCGCACCGGCAGCGCCGCGGTGAATAACAGCGTCCCCGTCGTGAAGTCCACGCTCGGTACATACCACTGCACGCCCTCCCCCGGCTCCGTCAGCGTGTACCACTCGCGTGTCCGCGGGTCGTACGCCCCCCCCCCCGCCAAAGACGCCGGCGGGCCCCCCCCCCCCCCCCCCCCCCCCAAAACACAAAAAAAACCAAACACACCCCACAAAAGGGGGGGGGTGGGGCGCCCGCCCCACCCCTAAGGGGGGGGGGGGCGCCCCGCACCCC
>JBCDIM010000082.1:0-13866 GCA_038749105.1 Planctomycetota bacterium | reverse complement strand
GTGATCCTGATCATGACCTCGAACATCGGGGCCGAGCTGATCAAGAACAAGGGCGGCTTCGGGTTTGCCAAGCGTGATGCCGACGCCGACTACGAGAAGATCAAGCAGACCCTCACCAACGAGATCGAACGCTTCTTCCGCCCCGAGTTCATCAACCGGCTCGACGACATCATCGTCTTCCGGCCACTCGTGAAAGAAGACCTGCACACGATCGTCGAGTACGAGCTCAAGAAGGTCTTCAAGCGGCTCGAAGAGCGTGAGATCGAGCTCCAGCCCGACGAGTCGGCCAAGGACTTCCTGATCGAGAAGGGCTACAACCCCGACTACGGGGCCAGGCCGCTCCGGCGAGCGATCGCCCAGTTCGTGGAAGACCCGCTGTCCGAGGCGTTGCTCCGGGAGGAGATCCGTTCGGGTCAGATCGTCATCCTCAGCAAGGCCGAGGACGGCGAGAAGCTCGATTACCGGACCGAGGACAAGCCGACGCCCGAGCCCGAGCCAGTCCCCACCGGCGCGACCGACGGCGACAGCGAGGACGACGCGGTCGCCCCCGCCGGCGCGTAGAACAGGCATCACAGCCGCTAAACGCAGCACAACCGTCCCCAAGGGGCGGCCAAGCTGTTGTTTTGCACAAGGCGTTTTAGGGTCTTGGCCTTGCCAGACGCCGTGTCACGCCGAGGTCCGGCGTGGGTGGGGTTAACCGTTAGGGCCCAGGTTAATAAATAGGGTGAAGTCCCCGGCGGGGTTGACCGATTTGCTATGTGTAGGCCGGATCCACCCCCGGCCGACTTGTTCCACAGGGGGGTTACCGCTGGCTCGCGCTCGGCGTCATGCCCGCCATCCCTAGGGATAGACGATGACCAGCCCGATCCTGGACCGCATCCTCGAGTCGTCACGGCTTCCAAGCCTGCCGACCATCGCGCTAGAAATCATCGAGCTGGTCCAGCGTCCGGACGTCTCCATCCCCGAGATCGCCGAAACCCTGCAGCAGGACCCGGCCCTCGCGTCCAAAGTCCTCAAGACCGTCAACTCCAGCTTCTACGCACAGACCAGTGCGGTCAGCTCTGTCAGCCAAGCCCTGGTGGTGATGGGCCTGCGTTCGGTCAAGACGCTCGCCCTGGGCTTCAGCCTCGTAGGCAACCTGCAAGAGATCTCCGCCCAGGAGTTCTCTGAGCTCGGGTTCTGGCGCCGCAGCCTCTTCGCCGCGACCGCCGCCAAGCGGATCGCGGCCGCCATCGACTTCGCCCAGCAGGAGGAGTGCTTCCTGGGTGCGCTCATGCAAGACCTGGGCATGCTCGCCATGCAGCAGACGCTCGGCGACGAGTACACCGTCATCGTCCAGGCCGCCGGCAACGAACACCGCAAGCTCCGCCGCTACGAACGCGAAGGCATGCAGACCGATCACGCCGAGGTCGGTGGCATCCTTGCCGAGAAGTGGCGTCTGCCTGAAGTCCTGTGCGAACCCATCCGCTACCACGAGACCCCGGACGAAGCCCCCTCCGAACTCAAGACCCTCGTCCGCGTGATCGCCGCCGGCAGCCGCGTGGCCGAGCACTACAACGAGCCGGACAACCCCGAACACATCGACGACTACTTCCGCTGCATGCAACAGTGGTTCAACCTCTCGGTCGAAGAGTCACAGCCCATCCTCCAAGACCTGATCGGGCCCACCCGTGAAATGCAGCGGCTCTTCGAGCTCCCCACGGGCGAGCTGGGGGATCCGGCACACATCATGGCCCGCGCTCAGGAGGCGATGGAGCGTATCTCGCTAGAGAGCCAGGCCGAGATCACCGAGCTCGAGGCGGCCAACCAGCGCCTCAACGCCGAGGTCAATACCGACACCCTCACCGGTGTCGCCAACCGCAAGCACTTCAACGAATACATCACCCAGAGTTTCGTGGCCGCCACCCCCAGCCAACCCCTCTCGGTCATGTTCCTCGACGCCGACCACTTCAAGCAGTTCAACGACACCTACGGCCACGCCACCGGCGACCGCGTCCTGATCGAGCTCGGGCGCCTGCTCCGCGAGCTCTTCGAGAAGCCCTGTCTGCCCTGCAGGTATGGCGGCGAAGAGTTCAGCGTGATCCTCCCAGGCGTTGACCGAAAAGAAGCCGCTGTCCGCGCCGAGACCCTCCGCCAGGCCATCGAGTCCGCCACCATCAACTCCGACAAGAACGAGCCCCTCAAGGTCACCGCCAGCATCGGCGTCGCCTGCCACGACGGCTCGATCTTCCGTCATCCGGATCAGCTGGTGAAGGCCGCCGACAAGGCCGTGTACGCCTCGAAGTCCTCGGGCCGAAACTGCGTCCGCGTGTTCACCCCACGCCCCGCCAGCAACGCCGCCTAACCCCACATCCCCGACTTTAGACCGCCGGTGCACCGACCCCCGTCAGGTGTTCGGCGATCTGGATCGCGTTCAACGCCGCACCCTTCCGGATCTGATCCCCACAGACAAACAGGTCTAGCCCCATCCCCTGGTCCTGAGAGAGATCACGCCGGATCCGGCCCACAAACACGTCGTCCTGATCGCTCGCGTCCAGCGGCGTCGGGAACCGGTTCGCCGCCCGGTCGTCGATCAGCCGAACCCCCGGCGCATCCGCCAGCAACGCCCGCGCATCTTCCTCCGGGAGCGGCTTGGTGAAGGTCAGGTTGATGCTCTCCGCATGGGCACGCATCACCGGCACCCGCACACACGTCGCGGTGATCCGGACCGACGCATCGCTCCAGATCTTGTGCGTCTCCTTGACCATCTTCATCTCTTCGGTGTTGTACCCCTCCGGGCCCAGGTCGCTGTTGTGGCTGAACAGGTTGAACGCGTACGGCAGCCCGAAGATGTCTTGCGTGTACTCCGCCGGCGCTACACCCTCGAGCGCCTCCCGCGTCTGCTGTTCCAGCTCCTTCATTGCCGCCGCGCCCGCGCCCGACGCCGCCTGGTACGTGCTCACCACCATCCGCTCCACGCCCGCCACACGGTGCAACGGCGTGACCGCCATCAGCATGATGATCGTCGAGCAGTTCGGGTTCGCGATGATCGCACCGTTGCCCTTACCCCCACCCAGCTTCACCCCTGCCATCGCTTCGGGGTTCACCTCCGGCACCACCAACGGCACGCCCTCGGTCATCCGGAACGCCGACGAGTTGTCCACCACCACCGCCCCCGCCTCCGCCGCGATCGGCCCAAACCGCTTGCTGATCGATCCCCCAGCGGAGAACAGCGCCACGTCCACCCCATCGAAGCTCCCCTCGCCCAGCTCCTGCACCGTTAACTCCTGACCGTCACACACCACCGTCTTGCCCGCACTCCGTGCCGACGCCAGCACGCGTAGCTGCGAGTAGGCCAGCCCCCGCTGCTCGATCAGCCGAAGGAATTCCTGGCCGACCGCACCGGTGACCCCAGCGATCGCGTAGACGGGTGCAGAAGTGTCAAGCGGCATCAGGGGCTCCCAAACAAGGACAGCCCCGCATTGTAACCCGTGCAATGCCTCATGCTTGATGCCCTGCCAAACCAGAAACAGGAGCCGCCCGCAACGGCTCTACACCCCCGTGGCCGGGACCGCCTTGTATCACCGTGGGCCGACGCCGGCATCCAGCTCTTCCCTGCGACGCCATGCGGTGCCTGCCGCGTGAGCCAAAAAAAAGTCTGAAATCGGTGAAATGAAAACGCCCTGCCGGGACATCTCCTGTGGATGCCGGCCGAATCCGGCTGCCGGTCTAGCAAAATCTCGGAGGCCCAGGTTGTTCAAATCACTCGCCCTATCCACCCTTTCCCTGGCCGCAGCGGCCGTATTGACGGCCGGCGTCTCTGCACAGACCCTCGCCACGAATTTCACCGGACTGCCCGTGGGTGGTCAGCCCGTGGCCTACGGCACCGACCTCGACACCATCCTGACCTTCACCCAATTTGGTGGGCCGAACACCGGCACGACGACCGAAGCCTTCGATGGCACGCCGAACCTCGGTGAGGTCCTGTTCATCCAGAACGGCGCGTTCTACGTCCCGGGCAGCAACCGTGGCTACGGCTTCTTCGGCCCCGGCCGGTCCGACATCACCTTCACCCCGGGCTTCGTCTCGGCAGTCACCCTCCAGGTCCGCGGCTCAGAGGGGGGCGAGTCCGCCAACGTGGGTCCGCTTGACACCTCCGACGTCAGTGTCTTGATCTGGTCGGAGCTCGGCGTCCAGGCCACCTTCGCGATCGGTAACGACGCGTTCGAGGAAGTCGCGCTCGACGTCTCAGCCCTCGGCTTCCTCGGCGAGTCGATCACCCGCATCTCCCTGATCAACGCCGACGGCGTGGGCAGCAACGCCATCGGCGACATCGGCCTGCTCTCGGTCACCGTGATCCCCGAGCCCTCCAGCGCCGGCCTGATCGCACTGGGCTTGCCCGTCCTGCTCAAGCGTCGTCGGCGAACCACCTAAAACAGGCCGGGTGCCTGTTTGGAGTGCCGCTCTAACCCCGTGGCCCGGTAGGGTCTTGCGGTCTTGCTTGCGCGTCACGGACCAGTAAGCCCCCAGCAGCGGGAATGCGGTCTCTCAGCTTAGCCCGAGGCCACCAACACCTCGGGCAGCTCCGGCGTCGCCCCCGCCTGACCCGCCACATACGCCCCCACCCGGTTCGCCAGGTCCGCCACCGCCTGCAGCGGCAGCCGACGGACCAGCCCCACCAACACCGCCGCCGACACCGAGTCCCCCGCACCGACCGCGTCCGCCCCCTCGCCCCGGAGCGCCTGTGCCGGCACCCCGTCCACCACGCCGCTGGGCGTCACCAGCCGCGTCCCCTCCGCACCCCGCGTCACCACAACTCCATCCAGCCCGAATGCCCCAAGCAGCCCCTCCGCACCCTCGCACTGAAGCAGCCCGCAGACCTCGTCCAGTTCCGCACGGTTCAGCTTCACCCAGGACGCGATCTCGCAGCTCCGCCGGAGCACCCGCGTGTCGTAGAACCGCTGCCGGAGATTCGCGTCAAACAAACGGACCCCATGCGTGCACGACTCGACAAATCGGTAGATCGTGTTTCGGCTCTGCCCGTCCCGCTGCGCCAGCGACCCGAAGCACACCGCGTCGGTCTCCTGCGCCAGCGTCTCCATCTGCGGGTCCCACTGCAGGTTGTCCCACGCCACCCGCTCCACAATCTCGTAGCTCGGCTCGCCCGAAGCATCGACCCGCACATACACCTTGCCCGTCGCCCGGTCCGGATCGACCTGCACGTGTTCGACCGTCATCCCCCGCGTCTTCAAGTCATCGAGCATCAGCCGCCCGAGCCGGTCGTCCCCGATCCGCGACAGCACCACGCCGGCGACGCCGTGAGCCCGCCCCAGCCGTTGAGCGTGGACCGCCACGTTCAGCGGGGCCCCGCCCAGCCGCTCCTCACCACCCACCAGGTCGTACAACGCCTCCCCAACCCCTACGATCGTGAACTGTGCCGTCATAGCTCCGTACCATAGACAGGCCGGGCCGATCCCGCCCGCACCCCCGTGACCCCGACAGGCCTGTCCCGCGTCTAACCCCAGAAGCCCCGGACACCGTCCATGCCACACACCGGGAATCCCGTCATGCCGTCGCCGGCCCAAGCCCCCGCGTCCCGATCGCGCGTCGCACGGCTCGTCACCCTCTTGTCCCTCGCCCTCATCGGCCTCGGCGTGACCGCCCACGCACAGAACGCGCCCAGCAACCTGCCCATCTTCGTCAACGACTCCCGCGAGGCCCAGGAGCTCGCCGCCGAGACCGCCAGGCTTATCGCGGAGAACCGACACGACGCCGCCGCCGCCACCCTCCAGCGCGTCCTCGATCGGCACGCCAGCACACTGATGGCCGTCACCGAAGACCGCTACGTCGCCACCTCGCTCTGGGCACGCCAGGCCTTGCTCGACGACCGCACCCTGCTCGACGCCTACCGCCGACGCTTCCAAGCCGTTGCCGAGCACGCCTTCGGCGAAGCCCGCACCGCCCGTGACGAAGCCGAGGTTCTCCGGCTCATCCATCGCTACCCCCTCACGCGACAGACCCTGGACGCCGGGCTCTGGCTCATCGGGCGAGACCTGGAGGCCGCCCGCCCCCGCCAAGCCCTCGCCCTGCTCCAACGCTTCGATCGCCACCCCGACCGTGACGCCGCCTCGGCCAGCCTCGACTTCCTGGCCGGGGTCGCCGCCACCCTCACCAACGACCCCGCCCTCGCCGACGACTACGCCGAACGCCTCCGCCTCGCCGCCCAAGACGAGCTGCTCCAGCAGCTCACCGCCCTCCGCGACACCCTCCAGCCGCCGCCGGCCCACGACGCTTCACACACCGATCTCGCCCACCACCCGCTCCCCGACCACGGCCCAGAGCCACCACCCCTCAACGATCCGCTCTGGCTCCGTGACCTCGCCGAAACCGACATCAACATCGGCGTCGAGCCCGACACCGCCGAGCCCGACATCCAGATCCCCATCCCCGGCGGGAACGACCCCCTCCGCAATATCCGCATCCAGAACACCCTCAACAACTCCAACAACCCTCAGCCCATCACCGTCCACCCCGAGCTCACCGAACGCCAGCTCCTGACCAACGATGGGCTCCACGTCCAGGCCATCGACCCGTTCTCGGGCAGGCTCCTGTGGCGCTTCGACTTCCTGCCCTTCTTCGACCTCCCCGACTGGGACGGCGACCAACAGAACGGCAGACGCCTCCGCACCTTCCAACCCATGCCCGATGTCCGCGGCGTCACCGTCCACCGCCGCCATGCCTACGCCGTCCTCGGCTACGCCTTCCTCTACCAACAGGCCTCCGGCCCACGACGGCAGACCAACCTCGTTTGCCTCGATCAAGAGACCGGCAAGCTCCGCTGGCGGACCAGCCCCACCACCCTCGACCCTACCCTCGAAGGCGGGTTCTTTTTTGGCACCCCACTCGCAGGCCAGGACCATGTCTACGTCATGGCCCGCAAAACCCAGCGACGCGGCTTCCACGATACCTACGCCCTCGCCCTCCACGCCGACACAGGCCAGCTCGCGTGGCGCATCCACCTCTCCAGCGTGGCCCCCTTCGGCTCACGCGTGAACCAGATGGCACCCACCCTGATGTCACTCCATCAGGGCACCCTCTTCCTCACCGACGCCATCGGCACCGCCGCCGCCATCGACGCCCGCTCCGGCACCGCACGCTGGGTCCGCGTCCTTGCCGACCAAGGCCTCACCGGCCGCGACCGACTCCGCATCCGACGCGAGTCCGCCGCCGGGCCACCCGTCAAAATCGACGCCGGGCTCGTCGTCCCCATCATCACCGGCCGGCAGCCCGCCTACGTCATCAACCCCGACACCGGTGAAGACCGGTCCGACCAATTCAACCTCACCACCACCGCCTGGACCAACGCCACCCAGACCCACGCCGCCGATGGCGACCTGCTGCTCATCGGCCGACAAGTCACCCGGCTCGACGGCACCACCCTCGAGCCCCGCTGGTCCCGACAGACCAACCTCAGCGCCGTAGGCCAATCCGCCCTGACCCGGAACTTCCTCGTCGTCGCCGGCAACCGAGAGCTCTCCGTCCTCGACCTCAACCAGAGCGGTCGCATCATCCGCCAGCATGAAGCCCTCAACGGCAGCCTCGCCGCCGGGCCCAACGCCCTGTTCCTGGTCAACCAAAACAAGGCCGCCGGCTATATGAGCTGGGACCACGCCTACGACAACCTCCGCCGACAGATCGACCAGCTCCCCCAAGACCCCCAGCCCGCCCTCGGGCTCGCCTACCTCGGCTTCCGCAACGGACGCGCCCAAGGCCTCCTCGAAGGGCTCGACCTCGCCATCGAATCCGTCGAACGCTACCCAGCACCAACCACCGCCAGCGCCACCACCACCACGCGCGAGCGCGTGATCCAACAGATGCTCCGCTACGCCGCCGACCCCCGCACCGGCAACGCCCGAGACGCCGAACCCCAGCAATCCATCAACACCCGTCAGTCCATCTACGACCGCATCGCGCTGTTGACCGAAAACGCTTCCCAGGAAGTGCGCTACCACCTCTCAATCGCCCGCTTCTATACCGAGACCGATCGGCCAAGCGACGCGGTAGGGCACTACCAGGCCGTCCTCATGGATGACCTGCTCGCCAACGAGCCGTACACCCACAGCGCCATCGCCCGGCGCGCCGGCCTCGAAGCACGGCAGCAGCTCCGCGGCCTCTACGAGGCGTTCGGGCCCACCGTCTACGAGGCCTTCGACGCCCAGGCCGCCATCCGCTTCGAAGAGATGCTGCAGGACGGCACCGACTCGCCCGAAGCCCTGATCCGACTCGCCGAGACCTTCCCCGTCGCCGCGGTCGCCCCCCGCGCTCTCGCCCTCGCCGCCGATCGGCTCGACCAACGCGGCGACCTCTCCCGGGCCGTCACCCTCTACCGCCGAGCCTTCCGCCAGGCCCGCGACCGCAACACCCAAGCCCTCATCGCCGGCCAGCTCACCCACTGCTACGCCCGCAACCAACGCCCCGCCGCCGCCATCCGCTGGCTCCAACGCGTCCACGCCCTGCACCCCGGCATCCTGCCCGTAGACCCCGCCGTCCAGGACCCCCAGGCCGCCCCGACAGACCCGCTCGCCTGGGCCGACCGCCTCCGCGCACTGCCCAATGCCCACCGGCTGATCCCCACCTACGCCGCTACCCTCGGCCAGCCCCTGATCCTGCCCGGACGCATCGTCCCCGCCGCCCCCCACGCCTTCGCCCTTGCCCCCGATCGGCTGCTCGTCCAGACCCAAGACCGCCTCGAGCTCTACTACGCGCCCATCACCGACCCACCCCAGCCCGTCTGGAGCATCGAGCTGCCCAACGGCCAAGAGCCCATCCACGCGCTCGCCATCGACACCGACCGCTCCGTCCTCCACCTCCGACGATCCCAACGCGTCCTCTGCCTCTCCAACTTCGACGGCGGCACCGTCTGGGACATCCCCTCCCTCCCCGGACTCTTCGCACCCCTGGCCCCCAAGCCCGACACCCGACCCCCCTTCGCCAACCACGACAACAACAACGGCCTCGTCGTCCGCGGCCGGATCCGCGTCGAGGTCAACGGCCAGGTCGTCGAGGACCGCGCCCTCAACCCCAACCCCCGCTCCGCCGAGCTCCGTGCCGCACTCCAACCGGTCGGGCCCCCGTTCCGCCTCCTCGCCACCGAGTCCGTGCTCTGCATCGTCAACCAGTCCGGACAGATCGCCGCCATCGACCTCCACTCCGGCGACACCCTCTGGTCCCGTACCTCCCGCATCGCCAACACCCACCACGCGACAGCCAACGACAACCTCATCGCCCTGGCCGGCGCCGCCCCCGGCCCCGGCAACTCCACCGCGTACTGGGTCGCCGCCTTCGACCTCTACACCGGCGAGCAGGCCTTCCGTCCCCTCTCCTCCCGGCACCGCCCCCAGTGGCTCGGGCTCAGCCCCAGCTCCAAAATCCTCTTCACCGCACGAGACAGCGTCTACGCCTTCTCCACCAACTCGGGCAGACGCCTCTGGATCCAGCCCCAGCTTGGGCTCACCCTCGCCGGCGAGGGCTGGGTCGGCGTCGATTACGTCGCCCTGGCCGACGACGAGCAGGGCATCACCCTCCTGGACCCCGCCGACGGCTCGATCAGGCGCCGCGTCAGTGTCCGCAGCAGCAGCCGGCAGCAGGCCCCCAACTTCCTGCCCACCGCCGAGGGCTTCTTCACCTGGTCCTCCCGCGGGCTCAAGCACCTGCTGCCGACGGGCCAGACCCGATGGGCCGATGGGCTCGCCCTCCACCAGGACCAGATCGCCTGGGCTGCGCCCGCCCGTGACACCGTCGTCGCCGTCCTCCACCAGCTCAACCCCAACAGCACGCTGCTGCGGGACGAGCCCCTGGTGCCCAACCGAGTCGCCGTCCTCCACCGCGAGACGGGCATGCTCCTTTCTCAGGTCGAGCTCCCGATCATCAACGACGCCGGCGACCTCCAACCCCAAGACACGCCAGGCGGACAACGCTTCCTCCCCCCCCAGGCCCGCCTGCTCACCGACGCCCTCGCGGTCTCTCTCGAACAGCACACCCTGCTCCTCCCCGCCCAACCCGACGACTGAAGCCCACGGTGTCCCACCGTGGGCCCGCCAATCCAGCGACTCGACGGCAAGACAACCCACCGGGCCCAACCTAGAATCCCAAGCACGCAGACCGCCACCCTCAACCCCCGCCACACCATGTCCACCACCGCCGACGCCCCCACCACCCTCTCCGCCGACCAGCTCCTGCAGGACACCGACCCCGCGATCGCCAAGCTCATCGCCGCCGAGCAGCTCCGACAGGAGCACACCCTCGAGATGATCGCCTCGGAGAACCACACCTCCCCCGCGGTCATGGCGACCGTCGGCTCCTGCCTCACCAACAAATACGCCGAGGGCTACCCCGGCAAGCGCTACTACTCCGGCTGCACCTACTACGACCAGATCGAACAGCTCGCCATCGACCGCGCCTGCGAGCTCTTCAACGCCAAATACGCCAACGTCCAGCCCCACTCCGGCGCCAACGCCAACCTCGCCGTCTTCATGGCGACCCTCGAGCCCGGCGACACCTACCTCTCCATCGAGCTCTCCGAGGGCGGACACCTCACCCACGGCAGCCCCGTCAACCTCTCGGGCAAGTGGTTCAACCCCGTCCACTACCCCCTGATCAACGACGCCACTTCCGACCACAACGGGCACATCGACTACGACCAGGTCCTCGCCCTCGCCAAGCAGCACCAGCCCAAGCTCATCATCTGCGGCTTCTCCGCCTACCCCCGCACCATCGACTTCGCCAAGTTCCGCGAAGCCGCCGACGCCTGCGGGGCCACCCTCCTCGCCGACATCTCCCACATCTCCGGCCTCATCGCCGGCGGCGCCCACCCCTCGCCCTTCCCTCACTGCGACATCGTCAGCACCACCACCCACAAGACCCTCCGCGGCCCCCGCGGCGGCCTCCTTCTGACCAACGACGAGGACACGGCCAAGGCCCTGAACAAAGCCATCTTCCCCGGCTCCCAGGGCGGCCCGCTCATGCACGTCATCGCCGGCAAGGCCGTCGCCTTCGCAGAAGCCCTCAAGCCCGAGTTCCAGATCTACGCCCAGCAAGTCATCACCAACGCCCAGGCCCTCGCTACCGCCCTCACCGACCAGGGCTACACCCTCGCCTCCGGCGGCACCGACAACCACCTCCTCCTCATTGACCTCCGGCCCACCACCCCCGACCTCACCGGCAAGCAAGCCGCCGAATACCTCGAACAGGCCGGCATCATCGCCAACCGCAACACCGTCCCCAACGAAACCCGCAGCCCCTTCCAGACCTCCGGCGTCCGCCTCGGCACCCCCGCCCTCACCACCCGCGGCCTCACCGAGGCCCACATGCCGCAGGTCGCCGACCTCCTCCACCGCGCCCTGTCTTCGGAAGGCAACAGCGAAACCCTCGACGGCATCCGCCACGATGTCGTCGAGCTCTGCAAGCAGTTCCCGATGCCGCACTGAGCGGTGCGGGCACCACTCAGCGAGCCGGGGCGTGTCGCCCCGGCCGGCCCCCGGACCGGCCCGACGCGGGCCGGCTCGCCCAAGCCACATCCGAGCTACTTCTTCGCCACCTGATACCGCGGGAACAGCGGCTCACCCTTCTCGATCGGCGTCCCCGGCTCGAGCTGTCCCCACCCCACCCACCGCTCGAGTTCACCACGTCCGCGGTCGGCGAGCTGCTCGGCGTAGTGCCCGCAGCCGATGCGTCGCCAGAAGTCCTCGACCTTGTGCGGGATGAAAGGCCAGAGCAGGACTGAGGCGATGCGGAGCGCCTCAATCGATTCGTAAAGGATCTGTGGAACACGGTCAGCGGTTTTCGGATCTTTCGCTAAAGAAAACGGGCGGGTTTCCTCAATGTACGCATCAACACACTGAACCGAATAGAGACCGTCAGATGCGGCGTAGAGTCCGAATTCGTCTGGAGTGCTTTGCAGGTGTTGTAATGCTGGCGACTGAAACACCCGCTTGTGCAATGAACTGTTAAGCGAAGCTTCCATTTCTTTTATCAATCCCATGAGCCAGACAATCTGCCCGGGTCCGATTGCTGCCTGATCTATCTCTGGGCTTATGAAACCTTCACAGTACTTCCCGATCATGTTGCTGACCCGCGAAGCGGAGTTCCCGAACGTGTTCGCCAGGTCGTTGTTGTAGACCTCGATAAACAGGTCGGGGCTGAAGGCGCTGTCGGTGGTGGAGAGCGGGCCGCGGGTGGCGAGGAAGTAGCGGAGGGCGTCGAGGCCGAACTCTTCGACGTAGTTGTCGATGGCGGCGGGGTCGAGGAAGTTGCCCAGCGACTTGGACATCTTCTCGCCGGACTCGGAGACCCAGTAGGAGTGGGCGTAGACCTGTCTGGGGAGGTTGACCCAGGCGTAGCCTTCGCATTTTCGGAGGGCGAGCAGGATGGCGGGCCAGATGCCGGCGTGGAACCAGAGGATGTCTTTGGCGATCAGATGGGTGGCACCCGATTCCCAATAGTGTCTTCTTCCGGGGGTGTCGACGTAGGTGAGGTAGTTGAAGAGGGCGTCGATCCAGACGTAGATGGTTTGCTCTTCGTCATCGGGGACGGGGATGCCCCAGCCACCTGAACCCGTGCGCGAGATGGGGACGTCGTTGGCTTCCTTGATGCGGTTGATGATCTCGTTCTTGCGGGCGGTGGGCTGGACGAAGTCCGGGTGCTCTTCGAAGTGTTTGAGGAGTGGGTCGCGGTAGGCGGAGAGTTTGAAGAAGTAGTTTTTTTCTTTTTTGCGGACCAGCGGTTTGCCGTTGACTTCGGACTTGTAGTCGTTGGCCTTGGCCTTGTTCTCAGGGATGTACTCTTCCTGGCCGGCGTCGTACCAGCCCTCGTACTGCCCGGCGTAGACGTCGCCGGAGTCGAGCAGGGCGGTGACGTATTCGGTGACCTTGGTCTTGTGGTGATCGGAGGAGGTGCGGACGAAGTCGTCGTACTGCAGGTCGAGCTTGTCGAAGGTCTCGCGGAAGGCGGCGGCGTTCTGATCGGCCCACTGCTGGGGGCTGAGCCCGTGCTCAGCAGCCTTGTCGGAAACCTTGGCGGCGTGCTCGTCGACGCCGGTGAGGAAGAAGGTGTCGTCGCCCTTGAGGCGGTGATAGCGGGCGAGGACGTCGGCGACCGTGGTCGTGTAGACGTGCCCGAGGTGGGGCTTGTCGTTGACGTAGTAGATGGGGGTGGTGACGTAGAAGACGTCGGGGGCTGGGGTGTCGGCGGAGCTCATGAGACCGGGATGATAGTCGGTGGACGAGCCGGCAGAGCCGCGCCGCTAGAGCCTGGAAGGTTGACGGCGAGAGGGGTAGGGGTGCGCGGGCGTGTCGACGACGGGGCGGGCTACTTGATCAATCGCAGAGCGAAGGGGTAGGCGTAGCCTTGGCCGGCAGAGGCCTTGAGGGTCGCGATGATCACAAAAGCGAGGCCGGCGAGAATTACCAACATCGTCAACAACGACAAGAACAGTGCCAGCGGGGGAAGAATCGAAGAGATGATGAAGGTGGGAACGATCGCCAACAACAAGGTGATATGGAAGTTGAGGGCTTCTTTGCCCTGGGCGTCCACGTAGGGGGAGGTGTCTTTCTTGAGCAGCCAGAGGATGAGGGGGCCGAGGAAGCCGATGATCCCTAGGAGGTGGCAGAGCATCCCCATGGTCTTGGCCTCGTCGTTCTCGGGGACCATAACACCCGCGTCGGGGGTGGGTGTGGGTGGGGCGGATGGGGTGGGTGGGGTGGCGTCTTGCTCGGACATGGGGTGCTCCTCGTGGAAGGGTGCATGGGACAGGCTCGTGTGCCCTGATGATCAGGATTACGGGCCGCGGGTCAAGGGCTAGCGCAGATCCGTCGGGGCGCGAGCGATCGG
>JBCDIM010000081.1:0-14007 GCA_038749105.1 Planctomycetota bacterium | reverse complement strand
GTGGTTGTCGTTGAGGATTTCGGGACGATCGTCGGTGTCCTGGTTGCCGTAGGACACGAGGGTCTGGTCGGTGAAGCTGAGGTAGGGGGAGGGCTCTGTGTCGCCGGGCTGCGCGCTCTCGGCGGGGCCTTGGCCGGAGCCGGGGTTGTAGCTGTTGTCGGTGGTGAGGAGGATCTTGTCGAAGGCGAAGCCGTCTTCGCGCATCCAGACGTCGAGGGTGTGGAGGCCGGGGGTGGTGATGTTGAGGGTGGCGGTGGGTCCGTCCATGGTTGATCGGGACCAGGACCAGGAGCCGGCGCTGAAGCCGTCGATGCGGTCGGCGGAGTTGACGGCCGAGCCGTTGAGCCCGATGTGGACGGAGTCGCTGGGGCCTGCGGTTTGGCCGTAGGCTTGGCCACGGAGCCAGACGTGGTGGGTGCCGGTCTGGGTGAAGTTGATCTGGTATTGGAGGTGTGCGGCGTTGCCGGCTGCGTCGGCACCGGTGTTGTAGTTGTCGCCGGTGTCGGGGGTGACGACGAGGGCGCCACCGCCGGAGGTGTCGGCGGTCTGGAGTTCGATCCAGCGGTCGCCGTTGACGCCGGCTTCACGCATGGCGTAGTTCTCGGCTTCGATCACGACGAGGCCGTCGGAGTCGGTGGACTGGATGAAGGGCGGCTGGGTTGTGGTTGTGTCGGATGGGGTGATCTCGAGCAGGAGTACGTGGTCGGGGACGGCGAGCGCGAGGGAGGTCGGGTTGTTGTGGGTGGCGGTGGCGTTGGTGCTGGACTTGGGGAGGTAGGTCCGGACCTGGTCGACGGCGTCGTTGAAGGTGATGGTGACGGCGGCGTCGGGGTTGACGATCTCGGTTTGTGTCGCCTGGTCGTAGACATCGACGTCGTTCCAGATGGCGAGCCAGAAGGTGCCGTCCTGTTGTTGAAGCAGGGTGTGCTTGATGTCGTTGGTTTGGCCTTCGAGATCGAAGTCGAGGGAGCCGGGGGTGAAGTCGGCGCCAGGGTCTTTGACGAGATCGATGAGGTTTTCAAGGGCGACGAATGCGGGTTTTTCGGTGCCGTCGAAGTTGAGGAGGCCGAACATGTCTTCGCGTTGGGTGAGGTCGTTGCCGTGGTCCCAGAGGGTGTAGTAGGCGGTGCGTTCGATGCCGCGGTCGAAGTAGTCGAGGTAGAGGCGGTTGATGTAGTCGGCGGCGCCGTCTTCGCTGACGGGGGCGTTGCCGCCGGTCCAGTTCAGGGCGTTGTGGTAGCCGGTCTCGGTGGCCCAGGGGAGTTTGCCGTCGGCGTTTTCGGTGGCTTCCTGGATCCAGTTGGTGAGGTTGTTCGTTGGGGTTTCGCCGCCGGGGTAGGGGTGGATGTTGCTGTAGTCGATCCACTGGCCGATGTCGCCGAGGTTGTCGTAGCGGGCGCGTTGGGCCATGGAGGGGCCGACGATGACGTAGTCGCTGAAGTCGGCGTCGGTGCGGACCTCGTCCCAGATCTCCTGGACGTAGCCGCGGAGGTTATTCCACTTGTTGGGGTCGGTGGAGAGGTCATACTCGTTGGGGCCCTCGAGGGCGAGGATGGCGTCTTTGTAGGGGCGGACCCGGTCGAGCTCGTTGGCGATGAAGGTGGCGCCCGAGCCTTGGTCGATGTCGCGGTTGAAGATGTGGGTGGTCTGGATGCCCAGGTCGTTGTAGAGCTCGAGGACGTTGTCGATCTCGAACTGCTGGGTGGGGATCTTGTCGCGGAGCCAACGGATGTCGAGGTCGTCGAGCTTATGCTTGGTGACGGCGAAGTCGTCGTTGTAGGGCAGGTCGTTGCCGAACTCGAAGCGGGTGTTGAGCCCGATGCTGTCGATGAAGGCGTCGGCGCTGTGGGCCTGGACAGCACTTAGGAGGACGCGAGGTTCGAGGGTTTCGAGAGGGGTCGGGGTGTCGGTCATCGGGCTGGACTTTCGGTAGAGATGAGTCGGTGAGGAGAGAGCGGGTCGTGATGCGGTGTGTTGCGGTCGCTAGTGCGATGAGTCTGCTTGTGTTTGGAGGGCGTGCTCCGGGTTGCGGAGTCGGCTGCGGATGAAGTAGCTGGGGGTGCAGCTCCAAGCGTGGCAGTAGCTGTTGTGGAGGTGGCTTTGGTAGGGCGAGCGTTTGGGGTCGGCGGGGTCGTAGACCTCCCAGAACGTGTCGGCACCGTGCCGGATCATGTCGCCCCAGAACCGGCGGAGGCGTTGCCAGGCCTGGCGGTCAAGGCCGGCGCGGAACATGGCCTCGATGACGTAGTGCTGCATGTACGGGGTGATGGGCGGTAGGGCGTCTTCGGTTTCGAGGGTGCGGAGCAGGAGGTTGCGGGCCTCGGTGGGGGTGACGACGCCGGCGAGGACCATCCAGGCCTGGGTGGCCCAGGC
This sequence comes from Planctomycetota bacterium, assembly GCA_038749105.1. GTDB lineage: Bacteria > Planctomycetota > Phycisphaerae > Phycisphaerales > Phycisphaeraceae > JBCCOW01. The sequence goes on along the minus strand of JBCDIM010000081.1, from coordinate 11,634 downwards.
GGTTTGGCCGGCGCGGCTGGAGTCGAAGACGCCGCGTCGGGGGTTGAACAACTGTTGGCGGGCGGCGTCGGCGAGTGCGTCGCAGCGTGTTGCGAGTTGGGGGACGAGAGCGCTACGGCCGGCGATGGGTGCCAGGACGATGAGTGCGTTCAAGCTATAGATCGCGATGGCCTGCTCCGCGGCCTGGGGGACGAGCTGGTCGTTCCAGTCGATGAAGCGCCACAGCTCGTCGTCGGGGGGCTCGAAGAGGCCGCCGGGGTCTTCATAGGCGTCGAAGAGGGTGTGCTGGTGGTGCGCGATATCGAAGAGGTCGGCGGCGGTGTCGGTGTCGCCGGTGGCTTGGGTGTAGTCGAGGAGGCAGGGGGCGAAGAGCCAGGCGTACGACGGAATGAGCTTGTGGCTGCCGTGCCAGCGGGGGCGAGCGAAGACGCAGGGGGAGACGAGGCCGCGTTTACAGGAGGTGGCGGCGAAGAGGTAGAGGCAGCGTTTGACGAGGTCGTGTCGGCCGAAGGTGAGGTAGCTGGCCTTGGCCTGGAGGTAGAGGTCGCCGAGCCAGAGGCGGCGGTCGCGTTTGGGGCCGTCCTCGAAGACGTCGTGCATGCAGTTGCGGAGGGTGTGGAGGGCGACGCGGTCGAGGTCGCGTTGCCAGGGCTCAGCGGTGTCGGGGAGCGGCAGGTCGTCCCAGGCGGCGGTGGTCTGGGCGATGACTTCGGCAGCCTCGAGGGTGGCGTGCTCGGCGGGCTTGCCCTTCTGTTCGACCCAGAGCCTGGCATAGCGGAGGGCACGGCGGTCGGGAACGGTGGCCCAGCCGTCGATGTCGGGTTGGAGCAGGACGGGGCTGTGCCACTGGCCGCCGAGCGAGCCGGGGTGCTGGGCGGGGTCGTCGCAGACCTCGGCGGGGGCTTCGCCGAAACGTGCGAGGACGCGGCCGCTGTCGGGGCTGAACCGGAAGCGGGCTTCGCCGACGAGGTGAGTGCCGAAGTCGACGATGACGGGCGTCTGTGTGATGCGGATAGGGCAGGGGTTGCCGGCGTGTTCGAGCCGCCAGCCTTGATAGACCGAGGGGTCAGCGACGGGTGTCACGACGCGGCGGGCTCGGAAGGTGTTGCGGTGGACGGTGGGCGCCAGCGCGTCGGCGATGGTCATCCAGCGGTCACGGTCGTGCTCGAACATCTCGCTCCTTGTGGCTGCGGTTTGGTTGGGTCAGCAGCCGGGGGTGGGGTCGGGCGGGTGGGGTTACTCGAAGATCACCAGGGGGAAGGCGTCGGGGTTTTTGCCGCGGGCGATCCCTTCGGAGACGCGGGCCCAGCCTTCTCGGCCGCCACCGTCGTCGTCGTTGACCACGAGGTTGAACTTCATGCCCTGGGTGCGGAGCTGCTCGGCGCTGGTACCTAGGGCTTGGCAGGGCATGACCAGTCGGTAGACGAGTCCGCCGGTGGTGGGCTCGATGGTGGTTTGGAAGGCCGTGGCGGGGTCGTCTTGGCCGGCGTCGGCTTGTCGGTAAGTGACGGCGGCGGGACCTTCCTCACGGAGACCGGCACCGAACTCCCAGGCCACGGTCTGGTTGGGAAGAAGGAAACCGAACTGGAGGCCGTCGGCTTTCCACATGGTCCCGGCGGGGTTGGGCTGGAGGTGGACGTCGTCGGTGACGGTGACGCGCATCACGATGGACTCGCCTTCGAGCGCGAGGTGGATGTTGGCGGCGAGGTCGTCGGGGCCGGTCCAGACATACTGGGCGCGGTTGGGGTCGGCCTGGTTGACGTTGATGATGGTGTCGTCAAGACGGTCGAGGACGAAGTCCGGCTTGCGGCTGTCCATGGGTTGTGCGGGGATGAGCTGGGCGACACGGAGCGGGCTCTGGAGCGAGCCGGTGAGGTCGTGGTGGGTGATGGTGTAGGCGAAGGTGAGCAGGGGGGTGTCTTCGCCGGCACGGGTGCCGGGGGGCATGTCGAGGGTGTAGGCGACGCGTTGGCGGGCGGTGTTGGCGGGGACGGTGATGGTCTGTTCGACGGTTGGGTTGTTGGGTGCGGACCAGGCGAGGTTGAAGCTTAGGGGCTGGTCGGTCGGGTTTCGGAGGAGGGCGGCGGCTTCGACGGTTTGGCCGGGGATGCCGGCGGGCGCCGGTTCGAGCGAGGCGAGGGTGCCGGCGACGCTGCTGTCGGTGCCGGGCAGCAGGACATAGTGCACGTCTTCGGCGAGGGTGATCGACGCGAGGCCGCTGCTGGTGTCGAGGGCCGAGGCGTTGCCCATGATGTCGACGAGTTTGGCGTCGGCGTTGGGGGCGACGGTGAAGAGGACGTTCTGCCCGACGGCTTGGGGCTGCTGGGCCCAGACGACCGCGAGCCGATCGGTTTGCCCCTTGAATTCCAGGACGAATGCGCCGGGCCCGAGGTCGTGCTGCCGCTCGAAGGTGCGGTTGCGCATCATCCTGGACAGCTCGTTGTAGGCGGCGAGCGCGGGGTAGGGCGTGGGGTTTCGGCCGCTGGTGACCATGGCGTAGCGGTCTTCGTGTCCCATCTGGAGGACGAACCAGATGAAGCCGACGGTGTTGCGGGCTCGGGCGAAGGTGATCTTCTTGACGAGTTCGTGGGCCTGGGCGCGGCGGTCGCCGACGGCCTGGACGGCGGTGCCGGTCTCGGTGAAGAACATGGGCTTGTCTTCGCGGAGTGCGGCGCGGTACTGGGCGATCGGGCCGTCGAGGCCTTGCTGGAAGTTGTCGAAGTGGCCGTGCTGGTGGAGGCAGAGGGCGTCGTAGAAGTCCTGGCCCTCGATGATGCCGCGTTGGATAAGGTCGGGGTTGAGGTTGTGGCCGCCGTGCCCGCTGACGGTGGCGACACCGCCCGACAGGAGGAGGGCTTCGGGGTGGTGGGCGCGGACTTCATCGCTGGCGATGCGCATCAGCTCGATGAATTGATCGGTGGTGCCGCGATAGAAGCCGGAGAGGTCGGGCTCGTTCCAGAGTTCATAGGAGATGATGTTCTTGGTGCTGCCCCGCTTGGTTACCTCACGGACGAAGGTGCGCCAGGCTTCGGGATCGGGGGGCAAGCGGGATGCGGAGCCGTCGAGCTTGAGGCTGAGGCCCATCTGTTTCACGCGTGCTTCGAAGTCGGCTTGTGCGTTTTCGGCGATGGCCCATTTGGGTGTGAAGGTCAGGCCGTAGGCGGCTTTGAGGCCGTGGCTGTCGAGCAGGGCGAGTTCTTCATCGAAGCGGGACCAGTCGTAGGAGTCTGCGGAATCGGGCTGGATGCGGGGCCAGGTCTGTCCCATGCGGAGGAAGTCAGCGCCGATCAGGGCGGAGAGCTCGGGCTTCCAGGCGTTGGCGTTGGGGTTGCCGATGCGGGCGTCGATGCCCATCCAGAATCCCTCGGCGGGGGGGTGTTCGCGTGAGCCGGTCGGGGTGAGGCGGACGAACGGGACGTCGGGCTTGTTGGTGGTGGTGCCGTCCGCGGCGAGTGTGATGGCCATGCGGTACCAGCCGGTCTTGTAGAGGATGCCGGGGACTTCAAGCGATTGTTCGCTCTTGCCGGCAAGGGTGACGCCGGGCTTGGACCAGGGGGTGACCGAGCCGTCGAAGTGTTCGAAGCTGAGCTGGAGATCGAACGTGGCGTCGGCGGTGCCGTCGTTCTTGAGTTGGAGGACGACGGGGGACTGGTTGTCGGCGCGGACGAGGGGGATGTTGGCGGTGCGTTGGATATCGATATGGACGCCGGCGAGTCGGGTCTGGAGCGAGATGGCGTTAGGGTCGAAGGCGTTACGGGTGATGTGGCCGAGGCGGACCGAGCCGGGCTTTCGGTTGGGGGCGAGGATGACGAGGCCCTGGAGCTTGAGAGGCAGGTCGATGTTGCCTTTGCCGACGGGGTTCTTGCCGTAGCTGGTCTCAAAGGCGTCGGGGGCGAGGGTGACGCGGACGTCCTGCCAGCCGGTGGCGCTGGGGCTGATGCGTACGGGCCATTGGAAGGTTTCGCCGTTGGCGTCGCGGGCGCGGACGGCGAGCTTATGGAGCCCGGGGTGCCCGGTGGCGTCGATGGGGATCGAGAGGGTGACGCCGGCGTCGTAGGCGAGGAGGTCTTTGTTGCCGAGGCCGATCTCCATGAGCGGCTGGGCGTTGGCGTTCCAGGTCAGTTCGCGCCAGGGCTGATCGGCTTGGGGGTTGGAGGCGGCGTGGTTTCGGCGTTGGCCGGCGTGCAGGCGTAGGCCTCGGCGTTCGTTCACGTTGACGAGCATGACGGGCAGCGCACCGGTGACGGAGGGGGCGTCCATGGCGTGCGCTTCGACGTGGTCGGGGAGGGCGGCGGGCTGCTTGCTGTCGGCCGGGGCGGTGGGGGGGGCGGCGGCTTGGGCCTTGACGTCGCCGCCTTCGGCGGGGCTGAACCAGAGGTGCACGGCGGCGTCGGGCTTCTTGTGTGTAACGGCCAAGACGTGGAGCCAGCGAGGCTCGCCGTTGATCTGTTTGTTTTTGTCGCCGCCATAGACGCGCTCGGCCTCGGCGGGGTCGAGGGTCCAGGTGAGCTTCTGCCAGCCTTGGGTGTCGGGCTTGAGCCGGGTGCCGAACTGGTAGGTCTCGCCGGAACTATCGACGAGGCGCAGGGCCATGGCCTTGACGCTGCCGGCCGGTTCATCGCGGACCCAGAGCGAGGCTTCCATGCCGGGCTGCCAGGGCTGGACGGCGGGCTTGTTGTTGAAGGCCACCTCGGTGAGTTTCCGGCTGCCGGCGTTCCAGGTGACGCGGTAGGCGACGCCGTTGGTGCCGTTGTCGGTGTAGGCACCGGTTTGGTTGTGCCGGTCGGCACGCCAGACTCTGAGCTTGGGCTTGTCTTCGAGCGGGACGGGCTCGGCGGCGGGTTGCGGGGCGGGCTGCAGGCAGACGAGGATCGCGGCGGCTGAGATCAGTCGTTTAAGCATGAGGTTTCCGGATTAGGGGGCGGCGATGGTGTTGTTGTAGCGCATGCCATCGAGGATGGCTTGATGGACGTTGGCCTCGTCGAGCTCGATGAGGTCGAGTGACTCGGCGTGGCCGTCGAGGAACCAGACGTTGGCTCGGCCTTGGTGTCGCGCGTGGACGAGCTCGCGTCGGAGGCCCGCACCGCCGACGCCTGTCTGCAGCCGGCGGACCTGCGGGCCGATGTCGTCCACCGCGTTAAAGCGGGCGCTGTCACCGAGCATGGGGAATGCGGAGGCGGTGAAGAGCTCCTGCATGACCCAGAGTTCCTGGACCCAGAAGCTGTCACGCGGCAGGGGGCTGTCTGCGAAGTTCGCCATGAACTCCAGGATGTCTTCGCGGCCGGGCACGAGGTTGACCTGTTCGCCTCCGGTCGGATTGCTGAATGCTGCCGATCGAACGCCATAGCCTGCGCCGTTGGTTTCGTAGGTGAAGGGCGTCCAGGTCGGGCAGACCGTGGCGTTGCCGTCTGCGAGGTAGGCATCGTCGAGCAGGCGCTCGGCCCAGCTGGTCCGCGGCGAGATGCCGTCGTAGTCCTGCGCGTAGTTGAGGAGCCCGGCGCCGCTCTGCCGGACCTGCTGGAGACAGACGCTGGCCTGGGCGGTTTCGCGAGCGCTCTGGAGCGTGGGGAGCAGGATGCTGATGAGCAGCGCGATGATGCTGATCACGACCAGGAGTTCGATCAGGGTGAAGCCTTTTCGCTGCATAACCGGTTTCCCTAAGAGGCGGGAGTGCTGAGGTGAAGCTTGAGGTCTGAGCGCGGTCAGTCGCGGGGCCGGCGGTGCAGGGTGATGCAGAGGCCGGCGGCGGCCAGCAGGGTGAGCGACGCGGGCTCGGGGATGACGTTGATGGCGTAGTTGTCGAAGTCGAGGTCGGCGGTGACGGTGTTGCCTGAACCGGCGATCTCGGTGCGGTAGCCGAAGAAGTCGCCGGTCAGGGGCGTGGTGTCGGTGCCGCTGACATTGATGGTATCGACGCCGTCCGTGATGCTGGCGGTGATCTCGGCGACGCCGCCGACGATCGCAATGGAGAACGCGAAGCTGTAGTCGGCGGAGGTGCTGACGGCGAGCGAGCTGGCGGAGACGGCGTCGATCTGACCATCGCCGCCGATCTCTTCGAGGAGGAGGACGCCGTTGCCGATGCCGTTTTCGATGCCCGTGACGCCTGCGACGCCGTTGCGGCTGGGGTCTTCAATCACGTAGGTCAGCCGGTAGTGCGAATCGGTACCGAAGTCGCCGCTCGAGCCATAGGCGACTAGGCCTGCCGCGGTGGCGGAGCGTGTGCCGAGGGTGCTGACCGTACGGCCGTCGAAGTTGAAGTCGCTGGTGATGACAACACCGCCGGAGCCGATGTTGGTGAACTCAAGCGCGGCGGAGCCTACGAGCGCCGTGGCGTCGTTGTTGCCGCCGGTCGCGGTCAGACTGCCGGCGTATTGGTAGTCGAATCCGGATGTGTCAGCCTCGATGGAGAACATCGATGAACTCGAGGTGAGGGTCGAGCTGCCGAATGTATTGGTCGTCGTCATTTCGGTGAAGGTTTCGGTGTTGTCATCGAAGTCTTCGGTGAAGGGGACGACCGCGGCGAGGGCGGGCGATGCGATCAGGGTGATGACCACGAGCGAGGGCAGGCTAGTGATGGGTTTCATGGGTTCCTCCGAGAGATGTTAAAGAAGCGAAGTGTGTGGGCCTTGGGCGGCGCCTCAGTCGATGGGCGCGGCTTGGTTTGAATCGGTGGCCGTGGCTTCGACGAGACGCGGCGGGATAGCGGTGAAGATCGGGTCGTGGTCGGGTTGACCGACGCGCTGGAGGAGCACATCGACCATGGTGGAGCCGAGCCGTTCGTTGTCCTGGCGGATGGTGACGGTGGGGCCGGCGAGCTCCCAGGCTTGTTCCTGGCAGTGCTTCCAATCGCCGTCATAGCCGGCGATGAGGACGTCGTGGTTGGGGGTTTTGCCGAGCAGTCGGCAGGCGGCGGCGACTTCGTAGGCGTACTGGTCGCTGGGGGTGAGGATGGCGTCGATGGGGTCGGGCCCGAGGAGGTGTTCGGCGAGGTAGCCGGCGGCGTGTCGGACGCGGGCATGGAAGGCGTCTTTGTCGGAGAGGCCTTCCATTTCGGGGCGGGGGTATTCGAGGGGCGGGGTGATGTCGAGGCCGAGCTCTTGGGCGGCCTGCTCGAAGCCCTGGTCGCGGTGGGCGAGCCAATCGGGGCGGTGGGTGCGGGTGATGCGGTAGGGCCAGTAGCGGAGGATGCGGCGGCGGCCGTGCTGCGCGAGCCAGCGGGTGAGTTCGGCGCAGCCCCGGGTGTGGTCGCCGGTAACCATGTCGTAGCCGTCACGGGTGTGCTCTTCGCCGAAGAGGACGGTGGGTACACCGGCGGCGTCGAGCTGCTGGAGGATGGCGTTTTCCTTCTCGCGTTCGACGCCGGTTGCGATGACGACGCAACCGAGGGGGCGACCGTCGATGAGTCGGACAAGGTCGCGGTCCCCGGTGGACTGCGGGTGGATGAGCATGGCGTGGCGTCGGCTGTTTTGTGCGGCGGTGAGCAGGCCTTCGATGACCCGAGCGACCCAGCTGGTGGCACGGCGCTCGTCTGCGGCACGCTCGACGGAGGTGATCACGAGCAGCGTGTCACTGAGCAGGCCACGCGCGGCCGCCGCGTCGGGTTGTTGTGCCACGTGCAGCCTCCGTCCGGCACGCTTAACCACGCCGTCGTCCTGTAGGACCGCCATCGCGCGGCAGACCGTGCCCTTGTCGACCTCCAAACTCTCGGCGACGTCCCGCATCGTGGGCAGCGGATCACCCGCGGTGAAATCGCCCCGGTCGATCCAGCTGCGCACGGCCTCCAGTACCCGGCCTTGACCACGGGTGGCGGGATTACTGCGGGTGGTGGTGATCACAGACATGACAACTCCAACGAGATAGCCCGCATACTGTATGCGAATTTGTATTCAAGTCAAACAAAAATCATTCTGTATGCAAATTACTGCCCGTAAATTCGAAAAATAGCGTACAGTTGTCGTTCGAAGACTCGAATCGTGTCTGATCTCTGGAGTTCCTATGTTCAGCCTGCCCGTCGTCATCCACCGGCTCGACCAAAAGGTCGAGCGTGCTCTGGAGCACCAGATCGTGGACCCCTCGGACCCGGACCACGGGGCGTTTGTCCTGCCCGAAACGGGTATGCCCACGGCCGACCACACCGCGGGCGGCGCGGCGGCTCTGGCGCTCTGCCTCGTCGTGCTGATGGATACGCCGGCGCACCGGGAATCGTCCGACACGCTGGATCGTGCGGAGGCCGCGGTCCTGGCGCTGCGTCGGCTGCAGAGGCCCACGGGCCTGATCGATCTGCCCAAGGTGGATTACGACTCGCCGCCGGATACCGCCTTCATGGTGCAGGCGGCATGCCCGGTGCTGGCCCTGGCGCAGCGGCGTGCGGAGGCGGGCGATGCCGCTGGCGAACGGCTCGGGGTGGCGCTCGAAGGGTTTGTCCGCTCGGCGGCAACGGGCGTAGTGGGCCGGGGCTTCCGGACGCCGAACCACCGCTGGGTCGTGTGCTCGGCCTTGGCGTGGGCGATGACGCTGCTGCCCGATCTGGACGCGCTGCCGTACGTCGAGTCGATCCTCGCGGAAGGGATCGACATCAACAGCGAGGGGGTGTATAGCGAGCGGAGCGCAGGGATCTATGACACGGTCTGCAACCGGGCGCTTCGGATCATGGCCGACCACCTCGACCGCCCGGCGCTGCTCGACCACGTGCGGGCCAACCTGGATTACTGCCTGGGGATGCTCGACGCGGACGGCTCGATCCTCACCGCGGTGTCACGCCGGCAGGACCACGGCTTGTCGATGACGCCGAGCCAGATGATCGATTCGCTCTACGACATGGCGGTGCGGGACAACCGGGGCGACTACGCGGCGGCGGCGGACCTGATCTTCGACGCCGACACCGAGGCATCGGTCTTCTGGCCCGCATCGTGGTTCGCGCTGAACCCCAGCAACTCGGGAGACCAGGTGGCGCGTACGCCGCTGCCCGCCACGCTCGAGCGGTTCATGCCCGAGACCGCGGTCTGGCGGGTACGCGACCGCCGCACGTCGTTCGCGGCGCTGAGCGAGACCGCCGGATTCCTGACCGTGCGGCACGGGCAAGCGGCGATCCGTAAGATGGGCCTACGCGGCAGCTACTTCCACCGCAGCGTGTTTGTGCCCGAGACCCTGGAGAAGACCCCGAGTGGCGTGAAGCTCCGCTACGAAGCCAAGGCCCATCGGAAGCCGGGCTGGGACCTGCCGCTTGGTCGGCCCGTCGTGTTCGATCACCCGGAGCAGTACTACCGCATCGCACAGACCGAGCGCGAGCATCATCTCCTGCCCGAGCTCTTTATCGAGGTGGCGATCGATCGGGTGGAGCAAGGCCTGGACCTGCGCATTCGGACGATCGGGGGTTACGAGCGGATCGCGTTCGTGGCCGAGTTCTGGTTCGAGCCCGGCGGGCGTTGTGTCGTGGATGACCAGGAGCAATCGGCTACAGCCGGGGAACGTCGGCTGTTGACAGCGGGTCATGCCACGGTCGAAACCGGAGGCGATCGGCTGACCCTCGGCCCTGGCGGAAAGCCCCACACGCTGGCAGCGATGCTGGAGCAAAGCTACCCGGGCGACGCCTTCCTGGTCCAGATCCCGATGCTAACCCCGGTCGATCAGACTTTGGCGATACGGTGGGGCGAATAAAACGTGTTTGAGGGTTTCCTGTCGTCTTATTGGGTGTGAGCATGTGTGACGCGGCCGGAGTGTTCAGGACACGGTTCGAACTTTTTCTCCGGGACTCTGCACTCAATTCTTAAAGTCGAGGGCCTGTCCGATTTAAGTACAGTTTGTGGGTCTATCTAGAGGCGTGCTCAATTGTGGGTGCTTTGCCAAGACTGTACTTAGGTGTGTTGGAGGCCAGAGTTGAATCGACTTGTAACTGTAATAATTGGGCTCCTGCTGAGGTGGTTCAGTGAACGGCGGGATGCCGAGATCCGTTTCCTCCGTGTGGAAAAATTAAATTCTACGGACTCGATTGGAGCAGCGGCGGCTGATGTTGTCGCCTGAAGAGTGATTGCGGCTGCTGGGGATTGGGGCGAGGTTACAGCACCAAGTGGATGACCTGGTGACCGTGGTGCAATTCCGGACATATCGCGGTGGGTGAAGGAATTGCGAGAATGGCGGAAGTCTAGACGGGTAGGTCGACCCAGGGCGATTGGCAGGGCGTTGCGAGAGCTGATCGTAAGGCTGGCGAAAGAGAATCCGGGTTGGGGTTATCTGCGGATTGTGCGTGAGTTGATCGAGTTGCGGTGTGTGGTGAGTAAGACCAGTGTGCGGCAGATCTTGCAGGCGGAAGGCCAGAATCCGAGGCCGTGGCCGAATCGGTTGGGTAGACCAGACTTTCAACCATGGGATGTATTCGTGAAGCTGCATCTGAACACGCTGGTGGCGTGCGACTTCTTCTGCAAGAACGTGTGGAAGATTCGGGGCAAGCTGCAGGCTTATGCGCTGATGTTTATGCACGTCGGAAGCCAACGTGTGTGGGTGTCACCGGCGACATGCCACCCGAATGGGGAGTGGGTGCTGCAGCAGGTGAGGAACCTGCTGATGTGGTTAGACGAGCAGGGGCTCAAAGCCACTCACCTGATCCACGATCGAGACACCAAGTTCACGGCTGCGTTCGATCAACTGCTACATGCGGCTGGCATCCGAGTGGTGAAGTCACCAATAATGGCGCCGAACACCAATGCGTATGCCGAGTCGTGGATCGCAACGGTTCGGCGTGAGTGTCTGGACCATTTCGCGTGCTTCAGTTTGGGGCATGTCGACCACCTGGTGCAGACCTTCGCTAACTACTACAACCAATGCCGGCCACATCAAGGCTTGGGTAACCGAGTCTTGAGCCAGGCAAGCACGCCCGGGTTCAAGTTCGCCCAAGAGGGCTGGCCTATTAGTTCGATCGGCTGTAGGTTCGAGCTGGGTGGTTTGCTCAAGAGCTACTACCGCCAAGCTGCTTGATCGGCCACAGACACGCCAAGTCGTTTTTCACATGTCAGAGATCAAGCAAACAAGAGCTGTAGTGCGCTGTGGCTATGCCAGATCCAATTCTACTGCTCCAAATTAGTGTTTGGCGGGTATGATCTGGATGAAAACAAGCGGCCTCGCAACGGGAACATCACATACTTACATTGTGGAATAGGCCGAACCAAGTCTTAAGCCAGCCAAATACGCCTGAATTCAAGCTCGCCCAAGAGGATGGGTCTCTTGGTTAGATTGGCTGTCGTTCGGAGCTGGGTGGCTTGCTTGATAGATTCAGGCCGCGGTCGCAATAGAGCTGCTGTCGCCCCTTAGAGCACAGCGGTCTTTGGTCGCTTCATCATAGCGAAGCGACACACGTGAACTGCAAAACGCCGAAGCGATACTATAAGTATACCGAGCGTAACGCAGATAAAAAACACCAACGCGGTCTCTGCCGGGATGGCGAAGGCCGGATGGAATGTAGCCGCGTCGAAGCCCCACCCGAGCATCCGCCCCTCTAAAGTCTCCATCACCATGGGGTGTGATAGATAGACGGTAAAGCTTGTGACGCTGAACAGGCTGATCAGCGATGCTGGCCACCAACCTTGGCCCGCGAGCGTGGACCATGGCACCCACTTAGCAAGCAAGAAGACGCCTGCGGCC
>JBCDIM010000080.1:0-14085 GCA_038749105.1 Planctomycetota bacterium | reverse complement strand
GTTGATTGTAAGCGGATGAGAATGGGTTGCAAGAGCGGAGGAACGGGGCCCTGCGGGCCGCCCACTACACGAGGTGCGGCACACGGAAAGTTCACACTTGGGGGCCGGGGTAGACTCGGCTGATGGCTGAAACGCGTGGGACGCTGAAGCGGCAGGTCGGGATCGGGGGGGCGGTGGTGCTGGGGCTGGGGTCGAGTTTGGGGACGGGGGTGTTTGTGAGTATTGGGATCGCTGCGGGGGTGACGGGGCCGAGCGTGGTGCTGGCGGTGGGGGTAGCGGCGTTGGTGGCGGTGTGTAACGGGCTGAGCTCGGCCCAGCTGGCGGCGAACCACCCGGTGGCGGGGGGGACGTACGCGTACGGGTACCGGTACCTGACGCCGAGCCTGGGGTTCACGGCGGGGTGGCTGTTCCTGGCGGCGAAGTCGGCGTCGGCGGCGACGGCGGCGCTGGCGGTGGCGGGATACGGGTTGGTGATGTTGAGATTTGGTGTGGAGAGGTGGGTGCAGACGGGGATCGGGCTGGCGGTGGTGGTGGGGCTGACGGTGCTGGTGCTGGGGGGGCTTCGGCGGTCGAACGTGTTGAACACGGTGCTGGTGGCGGTGACGCTGGGGGCGCTGGGGGTGTTTGTGGGGGTGGCGGTTGTCGGGGGGGCGGACAACGCGGCTGAAGCCGCGTCGCCTCGTATGGACGATCGATCGTTCTTGGCCGGTGGGGTGCCGGGGTTGTTGGAGGCGTGTGCGTTGATGTTTGTGGCGTACACGGGGTACGGAAGGGTGGCGACGCTGGGGGAGGAGATCGCGGAGCCGAGGAAGAACATCCCGCGGGCGGTAATCGCGACCTTGGTGGTGACGGCGGTGGTGTACCTGGCGGTGGCGGGGGCGGCGGTTTATGCCGCGGGGGCGTGGGGCTTGGCGTGGGTGACGTCGATGGGGTCGGCCCCGCTTGAGGTGATCACGCGGGCGTTGGGCGGACCGTTCTGGGGCACGCTGGTGGGCATCGGCGCGATCACGGCGATGCTGGGGGTGATCTTGAATCTGCTGCTGGGGTTGTCGCGGGTGTTGCTGGCGATGGGGCGAGAGGGCGACATGCCACGGGTGTTCGGTTCGGTGAACGCGAGCGGGACGACGCCGGTGCCGGCCGTACTCGGGGTCGCAGTGATCATCGCGGGGCTGGTGCTGATCGGCGATGTGAAGCTCACATGGTCGTTCTCGGCGTTCACGGTGCTGCTGTATTACGGGATGACCAACTGGGCGGCGTTGAAGCTGACCGATGACGAGCGTTTCTACCCGCGGTGGGTGTCGGTGGCGGGGCTGATCGGGTGTATGGGGTTGGCGTGGTGGGTGGAGTGGCGGGTGTTGGTGGCGGGGGTGGTGCTGGTCGCGGTGGCGTTGGGTTTGCGGGCGGCGCTTCGGCGGGGCAAGGCCGAAGGTGAGGCCTAGGCCATTTGTCGTGGCTACAGTCAGGGGCTGGCGGGACAAAGCGGGGCGGTTTCGGTCTTGAGCTTGAGGTGATGCGTATGCGGGTTTTGGTGTTGATGCTGGTGGCCTGGGTGGGTGTGTTTGAGATGGGGTCTGCCGTGCTGGCGGAACCGTCGGAGTCGATCCGAGGGATCACGATTTCGACAAGGCGTTGGGGGCCGGGGGAGTGGGACCGCCGCGACCTGATGGGGCCGACGCTGGACCGGGCCAACGGCGTGGGGGCGAACTGGATCACGATCCACCCGTACGCGAGGCTGGGTCGGAACGGTCGGCTGTGGCACGACCCGGCGATGCAGGACGCATCGGTGCGGGTAACGATGGAGGAAGCGCGGGAGCGGAGCGTGAAGGTGATGATCAAGCCGCACATCGCGTACTGGGGCACGCCGTTCACCTGGCGGGGCGAGATCACCTACGGCGACGACGAGGCGGCATGGCAGCGGTTCTTTGCCGGCTACCAGGGCTGGATCGTGCACCAGGCGGCCTTGGCCCAGCGGTACGGGGCCGAGGCGTTCTGCATCGGGCTGGAGTATGTCGGGACGATGCACCGGGAGGCGGAGTGGCGGGCGGTGATCGCGGCGGTGCGGGCGGTGTACGACGGGCCGATCACCTACGGGGCGAACTTCGATGAGTACACGCGGGTGCCGTTCTGGGACGCGGTGGACGTGATCGGGGTGCTGGGGTACTTCCCGCTCTCGCAGCAGCCGAACCCCAGCGACGCGGAGCTGGACCGCGGCTGGCGGGAGACGATGAAGACCATGCGGGCGTTCTCGGTGCGGCACGGCAAGCCGATCGTGTTTGTCGAGATCGGCTACCCGCGGTCGTCGTTCGCGGCGTCGAAGCCCTGGCGGCACGACGACCACGGCCCGGACCTGGAGGAGTACCGGCTGCGGGTCTTGCGGTCGGCGTTGCGGGCGGTGGAGAACGAGCCGACGGTGCTGGGGGCGTTTGTGTGGAAGTGGTTCGCGGCGCCGGGACCGGTCAGCGAGGAGTTCATCCTGATGGGTCCACAGGCGATGGCGACGCTGCGCACGGCGTGGGGCGACGAGGCGGCGGATCGGCCCTGAGCCCTTGTGCGTAAGAGGGTGGTTGACGGGAGTGCGGGGTCCGCGAGAATGAGGTTCGACGGGGGCGAGTCGGGCCCGGACGACCGGGCACCGTGCTCCGCGTAGACCATCTTGTTCGCAGCGATCCTTGCCGCGTGGGCGGCGTTACACCTGTTGGCTATTGGAACCGAGCCAATCCAGTGAGAATCCGTTGCCGGGAGAAGGCTCGGCGTTACCGGCGGCAGCGCCGTTTGCCCAGGCTGTCTCGACGCTGCCGATCCCGGTCGGGCTGCTGGGCCGCCGCGTCACGCCCGAGCCGCGCCGTGTGTCCAAGCGGCTGCGGGTGCACCGTCGGCTCCGCCGGTATTACGCCCAGATGCTGGTCAGTGCGGTGGGCTTCGGGCTCATCGGTGCGCTGGTGGGGTATCGCTTCGCACCGCTGCACTACGAAGCCGAGGCCGTGCTCCACTTCCAGGCGCTCAGCCCCGAGACGCTGGTCACGGGTGAAGCATCCACGGTCCCGGCCCAAAACGCGGCCCGCTTCGCCAGCACGCTCGAGGGCTACGCCACCCGGCTGACCGATCCGGGCAACACCGATCGGGCCACGCCCGCCGCGACAGAACCCCAGGCGGTGACCTGGCGGGTCGATCGATCGGGCCTCGCCACCGGCTCACTCCGTCTGATCGCGCAGGCAAACGACGCCGCAACCGCCGCCGCCGCGGCCAACGCACGGGTCCGCGCGTTCCGCGACGAGGAGCCCGGGTCGGACTGGGTCGTCGAGGCCGAGGCGGTCAAGCTGCAGCGCCGACAAGCGGTCGAGCTCGGCGATCGGCTCGCGCGCGATCAGCAAGACCTCGAACGCCAACGCCTCGAGCACGGGCCCGTATCGATCGATGGCCGGATCATCACGCTGGAACGCCGGCTGCGTGAACGGACCCGCGAAGAGGATCGGCTGGACCAGCAGCTGGCCGTGTTCCGCAGCGGGCGTGGCGTGGTCACCCCCGGTGGCCCCGAGGCGGACCGCGTGCTCGATCGGCTCGCGGCCGGCGACCCGGTGCTGCAGGAACGGCTCAAGCGCTGGCGGACGATCCGGCTCGGGCTCGACCAGGCCGCACGCATCCGCCCCGAGCTCGAGACCTGGCTCCTGGACCGCGGGTATCGCCAGCCGCTGCGGGAGCTCGAGGGCATGGTGCAGGACGTGCTGGCCGAGACACGGATGATCGACGGCGAGCCGGTGCGGCGTTCGGAGCTGCAGCGGCGTCGGCTGGCGGTGCGGGGGCAGATCGACGGCATCGAGTCCGAGCTCGAGCAGCGACAAGGCGAGCGGGCCGTGATCCGCTCGGCCGAGGCCCAGATCACCGCAACCCGCCGGCGTATCGCGGCCCTCGACACACAGATCGCCCAAGCCACCGCGACCCTCCCCGTCTCCGCCCGCCTCACCGAGCCCATCCAGTGGGCCGCCCCGCCGCGTGCCCCGCTCGAGGACTACCGCCCGGCCGTCGCCCTGGTCAGCGGCCTCGCCGCGGCCGGCCTCGGGGCGCTGTTCCTGCTGCCCCTGGCCCTGCGTGACCGCTCCATGCGACGCCCCGACCCCGCCGTCCTGCGTGACGCGGCCGCCCCGCTCCTCGCGTCCCTGCCCCTGCTCAAGTCCGTCGCCGCCGGCCAATCCCCCACGATCGGCGGTGGCGCCAAGGCCCTGCCCCCGCCCGCCGACCCCGCCGAAGCCGCCCACGCCGCCGCCGCCATCCACGACCTCCGCGTCCTCCTCGAGTCCAACGCCGCGCCGCTCACCGACGCCAAGACGATCTGCCTCGCCGCGCCCGCCACCGCCGCCGGCGTCACCTCCCTCACCCTAGGGCTCTCCACCGCGCTGGCTCAGGCCGGCACCCGCACTCTGCTCGTCGACCTGGCGGGCCTCGCCTCCCCCCGCCTCTCCGCCGCCCCCGCCGACCCAACCCTCGACCAGGCCCTGACCCAGTCCCGGCTGCTAGATCCCGACGAGGCCGACCTCCTGCTCAACCCCCAGGAGCAACGCCTCGGGCTCCCCGCCTTCCTCGACGGCCAACCCCTCACCCAGTCCACCCTCGAGACCCGGCTGCCCACCCTCCACCTCCTGCCCTCCCTCACCGCCCAGCCCGGCGACCCTGACCGCCTCGCGGGGCGTGTCCTCGACCGTCTGCATCACGAAGCCCAACAGGCCGGCTACGACGCCGTACTCATCGACGCCGGCGTCGTGCCCGGCCGAGCCGACGCCCTGCTCGCCGCCGCCGCCGCCGACGCCACCCTCCTGGTCCTCGCCCCCAACGTCAACCAAGACCGCTTCAACCACGCCCTCGCCCAGCTCCGCCTCGTCCACGCCCATGTGCTCGGGTCCGTATTCAACCGCGTCCACCCCAAGCAGGCCACCACCCCGCCCCCCGACGCCGAAGCCACCAACCTCCGCCGGCCGCCCGCCGCCCCCCTCCGCGGCTCCGGCCTCTTCGCCGCCGCCATGGGCCTCAACGAACCGGCTTCCTTCGAGCCTTCCGGATTCGGCCGGCACGCCGGCTCCGGCATCATCGCCTCCGCAACCACCAGCCTCAGCGGGATGCCCTACCTCGACGACCCACCCGACTCCGCGGCCAAGCCGCCCCAAGCCAGCCCGGACGTCTTCGCGCCCATGGAGCAAACGGACCTCACTAATGAGCCCGAAGAACCGGAGACGACCGACCCGCCGCCGGTGGCAAACGAAGCGGAGGACGGCACGCACGAGTCCGCCCGCGTCCTGCCTCGGCCGATCCATGTCGAGGCCGACCCCGACGTCGACGCGTTCGTCGAAGCCATGATCGGGCGCGTCGCCCCTACCCAACCCGCGCCGCTACCCATGCCCGCTCCAAGCTCGGACGAGCCGCCTCAGAATGATTCACCCGCATCGGCCGATCCTCAAGCCAACTCACGGCCCTCTCTCGCA
This sequence comes from Planctomycetota bacterium, assembly GCA_038749105.1. Lineage (GTDB taxonomy): Bacteria > Planctomycetota > Phycisphaerae > Phycisphaerales > Phycisphaeraceae > JBCCOW01. The sequence continues at coordinate 8,614 of JBCDIM010000080.1, read as the reverse complement.
GACCGGCTTGCCGCCGCAGCCGACGAGCTCTCTGAGCCCTTCATTCCCGAGCCCGCCACCTCGACCCAGGCGCAGGGCTCACCGGACGCTGAGCCGGTGCCGGAAGACCTCAGCGACGCGGCCCTGTCCCGCGAGCTGCAAGCCCAGGCCGACGCCGACCGCGCCGCCGAAGCCCAAGCCGCACCCGATGCCCAGCTTGACGCCGCCATCGACGACCTCGCCAACGAAGCCCTGCTCCTGCTCCGCTCGGACCTCGCTAAAGCCAACCAGCCCAACCCCCCGACCACCACGCCCACAACCCCCCCCGACCCGCCGCCGTCCAACCGGCCTGCCTGATGGATCATCGCCGCGTGGCCTACCCCGCCCTGTCACACGACCGGCTCCACGCGATCCCGCCTCGCCTCCGCAAGCGGCTAACCCCTCTCCGCCTGCACAGCTTGCTGCCTCTTGCTGCCGATCACGCCGCGGCGGAGCTCGCCCTCAGCAGGTCCCACGCGATCGCTCCGGAAGGCTCCGCCGCCGAGCTCGGACCCCGCGACGCGATCGTCCTCGACGAGCCCGACCCCGACACCGCCGCCCGTGACGTGTTCCCTCAGCTGCGATGGGGCGGCGTCGCCCTGCTGGCTACCCGATCCCCTGCCCGGCTCGAAGCGCTCCGGAACGTCTTCGCCCAGACCCCCGGCTACCGCCTCGAGGCCGATCCCGTCCAACTCCCTCACCCCCACCCCCTGCTCCGCCGGGTTGCCCGTACCTACCACGCCTGCATCGCCCGCAAGGTCCTGCTCGACCCGCCCGACACGCTCACGTCCCGCTACTCCTACCACCTCAGCCTCGAGCCCGCCCCCGATCAGCCCCACGGCTACGCCGTCGTCAAACGCGTGCCCACCCTCGACCAGGCCATCGCCCGCCTCCGGGCCCTGGACCCCACCGCCGACGCCGGCTTCCTCGAACGCACCGCGGTCGGGCTGGTCCGCAAGGCGTTCCCCGTGTTCCTGACCCGCGAGGCGGCGTTCCTCATGATCCTCCGCAGGCACCTGCCCGAGCCGATGCGGCCGCGGGTCCCCGAGGCGCTGGACCTCGAGAAGGACGACCAAGGCCACGTCCGATCGCTCACCATGACCTGGCTCCGCCAAGGCCACCAGACGCCCACGGTCTCCAACCTTGGGTCCGCCCCCGCCGAAACCCCCGCAAGCAGCCCGATGCCCCTCCTTGAGTTCGCCCGCCAGACCGCCGAGCTCCTCGACGCCCTGCACACCCACGTCCGCGTCATGCACCTCGACCTCCGCCTCGACAACCTCCTGGTCACCCCACAGGGCGTCTCGATCATCGACTTCGGCTCGGCGATCCGCTTCGGCGAAGACATCACCCAGTCCCGCGTCCTCGCCAAGGTCTTCGCCCAGATGCTCGACGCCTCCCAGATCGCCGACGACCTCCGCCGACTCCGCCAACGCAAGCGGGTCACGTCTTCCGTCTTCCGCCACTGCTTCCAGGCCGGCCACCCCGGCTACCTCGGCCCCGCCATCGACCTCTTCGCGCTGACCCACCAGATGACCCGTCCCCACGACAACCCCGACCTCCTCGGCCTCGTCAACGCCGACCCCAATCAGCCCGGCTACGACCGCCTCGCCCAACTCCGCCGCGACATCCTCAAGCCCAAGCACCCCGACCAGCCCAGTCTCCAAACCGTCCGCGACCTCGCCGAGGCTTTGCAAGCTGTGTAGCCGCAAAAAAGCGCAGAACGCGCAAAAGGCAGCGTTCGAATTCTTGCGTTTTCTGCGCTTCTTTGCGGCTAAAAAATCAACCCAGGTGATCGGCCAGGAACGCCTCGACCTGGTCCAGGCCGATCCGGCTCTGCTCCTGGCTGTCGCGGTCCCGAACGGTCACAGTCTGGTCTTCGAGCGTGTCGCCGTCGACCGTGAAGCAGAACGGCGTGCCGATCTCGTCCATCCGGGCGTACCGCTTGCCGATGCTCTGCTTGCCGTCGTATTCGACCGTGTACTTCTCCCGCAGCCGCATGTAGAGCTTCTGCGCGATCTCGGGCATCCCGTCCTTGTTCACCAGCGGGAAGACGCCGGCCTTCACCGGCGCGAACTTCGGCGGGAACTTCATGAACACCTTCGACGGCCGTGACTCGTCCGGCGTGTACGCCTCGCAGAGCATCACGAGCACCGCCCGCGTCAGCCCCGACGCCGGCTCGATCACGTGCGGGATGTACCGCGACCGCTCTTTAATTTCCGCCTTGTCCACGCCTTCGTTCTGCAGCCGGACCTGCAATTCCTGGTCGAAGTACGACAGGTCTTTCTTGGAGTGTTCCTTGTGCTGCGTGAGGTCGAAGCACCCGCGGTGGGCGACGCCCTCGAGTTCGCCATAACCCGGAGCGGTGAACGGGTACTTGTATTCGACGTCGACGGTGGCGTTGGAGTAGTGCGACAGCTCGTCGGGGTCGTGGTCGCGCAGGATCAGGTTGTCGGGGTTGAGCCCGAGCCCAAGCCACCAGTTGAAGCGTTGTTCCCGCCAAAACTGATACCACTGCTGGGATTCTTCCGGGGGGCAGAACCACTCCATCTCCATCTGCTCGAACTCGCGGGAGCGGAAGATGAAGTTGCGGGGCGTCACCTCGTTGCGGAACGACTTGCCGATCTGCGCGATCCCGAACGGCACCTTGACCCGCATCGTGTCTACGACGTTTTTAAAGTTGAGGAAGATGCCCTGCGCCGTTTCGGGGCGGAGGTAGGCCTTGTTGTCGTCTGACTTGATGGCTCCTACGGTGGTGTCAAACATCAGGTTGAACTGGCGTGGTTCTGTAAGGGTTCCAGCCTGAGAAGCATCGGGAGCGTAGGTAATGGCCCGTTGCTCTGTATTTGCTTGGTCGCCTCTCGCCATCGTGTAGGAAAAGGTAATGTCTTCTCCCAGTGCTCTTAGTTTTTTTCTTGCTGCATTTCCCAGGAGATTTCGTACAGATGCACGCTTTTGTGGCTCGCTCAAGTTTCTGATGAAGGCCTCGGCCTGAAGCTCATCACTGATCATTACGGAAACACCAAATTCAGGATCAGCACTGGTGATTATGTAGATGTAAAGATGGTCTGCTCTGTACCTTTTTTTGGTTTCGGTACAGTCGATCATGGGATCATTGAACCCGCCGACGTGGCCGGAGGCTTCCCAGGTCTTGGGGTTTTGGATGATGGAGCTATCGAGTCCGACGATGGAGACGGGTTCGCCCTCGTCGTAGCCGGAGACGCCGGCGGGGGCGAGCGGGGGGGCGGCGACCATGCAGTGCCACCAGTGGTCGCGGAGATGGTTTTTGAGGGCGGTGCCGAGGGGGCCGTAGTCCCAGAAGCCGTTAAGGCCACCGTAGATCTCGGAGGCGGGGTAGACGAAGCCTCGGCGTTTGCAGAGGGCGACGAGGTCGTCCATGGATTTGGAGGCGGGGTCGGTGGAGTGGGCAGACATGGCGGGGATGGTACGGGATGCGTTGGCGGTGGTGGTGATGAGGGTCGTTTGAGCGACGGGTGTGATAGCCGGGGGCCGACGGCCCCCGGACCGGACGCCGTCGGCGTCCGGCTATTGGGGCGTGGTGGGTGGTAGGCGGTCAGTAGGTGTTGTGCTTGGCGATCGGCACGTCGGCCGGGGAGAGGGCGGCGAGGGTGTCGGCGATGCGGGTGCCGGTGGTGCCGTTGCCATACGGGTGACGGCGGAACGTCTTCATGACGAGGGCTTGTTGGATCGCTTGGCGGATGGCGGTCTGGGTGGGGTGGGGGCAGTCGATGACGGAGGCGGGGCGTTGTCGGCCGCGTTGGCGATGGCCGAGGTTGACGGCGGGGGTTTTGAGGGCGGCGGCCTCGATAAGCCCCGCGGAGGAGTTGCCGACTAGGGCTTTCGCGCCGGCGAGGAGGGCGAGGAATTCGGGGCGGGGGAGGTGGTCGCGGACTTCGGCGGGGTCGGCGTGGTCTTGGATCGCACGGAGGACGGCGGGGCGGCCGGGGTCGTGGTTGGGCATCAAGACGATGCGGTCGTGCTTTGCGGTCGCCTTCAGGAGGTTGGTGGTGTGTTGGTATTCGGTGCGGTCGTCGAGGCCCATGGGGTGGTGGAGGACGAGAACGGCGGGGGCGTTGTTGGCGGGCGTCACGCCGCGCAGCGCGTCGATGGCGGGGGAACCATGGTTGAAGATGAGTGCGGGGTTCTCGCCCATGCGGATGAGGCGGCGGCGGGACTGGGTGGTGGCGGGGAAGTGGAGGTGGGCGAGCTTGGAGGTGGCGTGGCGGAGTGCTTCGTCGGCGACGCCCTCGGCGCGGTCGCCGCCGTGGAGGTGGGCGAAGCGGAGGCCGAGGGCGGTGGCGGCGGCGGCGGCGGCGAAGGGCTCGATGCGGTCGCCGAGGGCGAGGACGAGCTGGGGCTGGAGGGTGGCGAAGGCGTGGGTGAAGCCGGAGACGCCGGCGGCGAGGGCGAGGGCGTCGGCGGTCCGGCCGGTCTTGTTGCGGCGTTGGAGGGGGACCTTGGCGTCGTGGGGGAAGCCGGCGGCTTTGAGGTCGGCGAGGGAGTTGGAGATGAGGTGGGTGCCGGCGGCGATGGTCTGGAGTTGGAGGTTGGGGTGGGCATCGATGGCCCTCATGACGGGGAGGAGCAGGCCGAAGTCGGCGCGGGAGCCGGTGATAACGGCGATCGGGGAGAGGGGCATCGGGTGAGGGTATGGGGACGCGGGCCATCCCGCTGAAGCGGGATGGCCTTGTGGGTGTGAATGTGAATTTAAGGGTGGGGTCTTAGGCGGTGACGCGGATGGGGGAGGTGGGGTCGCCGGTCTCGTTGAGCTGCTGGGTGAGGATGGCGTCGGCGACGAGGCGGTCGGTTTCGGAGTCGACATCGACGACCTCACCGGGCTCGGTGGTGATGGCTCGGCGGGTGGCGCCGAGGAAGGCGTGGGGGTGTTGGTCGTCGATGGTGAAGAGGGACTCGCGCTTCACGGCGATGACGCCGCCGTCGAGGAGGTAGACGGGCGGGAGGTCTTGGCGTCGGTAGACGCTGTTGTCGGCGATGGGCTCGAGGGTGTCGATGTCGGGACCGGTGAGGGACTTCATCCAGTAGGGGTGGGACTTGCCGACGGGGCAGACGGACTGGACGGAGTCGGCGCCGGAGTCGCGGAGCTTGCGGACGGCGCGTTCGGTGAGGTCGATGGGCCGGACGGGGACGTTGCCGTAGAGCAGGACGACGTGGGGGTGGAAGCCGACGATGGAGGCGACGGCGTGGCGGGCGGCGGCATCGACGGGGGCGGTGTCGGAGGCGAGCTCGGGGGTGCGCTTGATGACCTGGACCTGGTAGGAGCGGGCGATGTCGGCCAGCTCGTCGTCGTCGGTGGAGAGGGCGACGTGGTCGAGGCAGGCGGAGTTGAGGGCGTGTTCGAGGGTCCAGGCGAGCATGGGCTTGCCGGCGACGGGCAGGGCGTTCTTGCGGGGCAGGCCTTGCGAGCCGCCGCGGGCGAGGATGATGGCGAGGGTTTCGGCGGGCATGAGTGAACTTCGGTGGGGTGGGCCCACGGCATCATGCGGTGGGCTTCGAGCAGTGGTGCAATGGTGCCTATCGGTCAGGCGGCGGAGGAGGCTGCAGGGAGTTGCAGGGGGGCCGCGTTGGCGTGTTGGGGGTAGTTGGCGAGGTGTGCCTGGCAACGCCAGCACAGGGCCTCGGCCTGAGCGTCGGTCAGGTCCGGTAAGCGGGCGTAGAGCTCGACGAGCGGGGCGTCGTTGGCGTTACCGAGGGACGCGCGGCCGAGCAGGTCGTGGCGGCAGGGCGTGACGCTGCCATCGGCCAGGACGGTGAGCCGGTGCTTGACGCGGAAGCGGGCGGGGTCGGGTTTGGGCGGCGTCATATCCACGGGGAAGCGGGCCGGGATGACGCCGTTGGCGGTCGGGAACGGCTCGATCAGGGCGTGCCCGCAGACGGTGACCCAGCGTTCGAAGAAGGACTCCATGTCCTTGAGTGTGCCGGTGACCTTGGTGAGTGACGGGATGATCCAGGGGGTGGTGGCCGATCGGTTTTGGCGTTCGTGCAGCAGGGCGAGGGTGTTGTCGGCCGCCTGCTTGAAGCGGTCGAGGCCCATCTCGGCTTCGTAGACGGCGGCGGTGTCGGCGTTGAGGCGGATCTGGATCGCATCGACCGGCAGATCGAGCAAGGCGAGGGCGTCTTCACGCTCGAGGAGCAGGTCGGTCTGGAGGGCGATCGTCGGGATGCCCGCGTCGCGGGCGGCGTGGACGAGGTTGATGAACTCGGGGTGGAGCGTGGGTTCGCCGTGGTGCCCGAGGTAGAGCACGGCGTCGCCAAGCGGGCCGAGCTGATCGAAGAGGCTTCGGGCGAGGCTCGGGTCAAGGTCGGGGCGTTCGAGGAGCTCGGGCAGGTGGTGCTGAGGGGTGATGGGGCCGAGGGCGGTGCGGCGGGGGGTGAGCTCGAGGTGGAGCTCGCGGGGCAGATCGAGGGGTTGAGTGGAGCGGAAGTCGTCGGCTTCGAGCTTTGCGTTGGTGGCGGTGAGGAGTTCGGCGTCGGCGGTGGGGAAGCGGTCGCCGAGGTGGTCAGCGAGTCGGGTGAGGCGGGCGAGGGCGTCGGGGGTGTCGGCGATGAAGCGGCGGGCGTGGTCGCGGATGGACGCGTTGATGGGGATGTTGGCTTCGCGGCCGATCGGGTCGATGGTGGGCTTCTTGGGGTTGTAGCGGAGGGCGTCGCCGGGGCCCGCGTCGTGTTCGGCGAAGTCGCGGAGGACGGTTCTCGAAGTCACCAGCGGAGAAAGTCCGGGGGGGGCCTGGGTGAAGGTGAGCTTCATGGCCTCGGGGGCGTCGAGGTGGACCGCGAGCTGTTGCTCAGCGAGGCCGGGGTCGAGGCAGCACCAGTCGAGGCGGGCGATGAGGGCGGCGTCTTCGTCGAAGTGGTCCAGGGCGTCGGCGAGGGGCAGTGCCGGCATGAGCTCGTCGTAGAGGGTGGCTTGCCCGAGGCCGCCACGCCAGGCGTGTGGGGCGAAGCGTCGGGCGGCAGCGGTGCGGTCTGGGTGCAGCGGTTGGTCGAGTGCGGGATGGGGGAAGACGTGGACGGGCTTGGGGAGCTCCAGCCCGGCCCATGCGGATGCGCCCGCGTCGGTGGTCGGGACGATGAGCACCGCCGCGGTGATTGAGGGCGGCGTGAGAGCGCGTTGCAGGGCCAGTGCTGCGGGATCATGGGGACCCACAGACCCGGCATGTGGGCTTCCGGGGAGCAGGCGGTTGGGGGGCAGGAGGAGGGCGAGGGCCATGTGTGGTTGAGCGTTAAGCGGCGGCGGGCTGGGGCTTCGGTGTCTGAGCGTCGAGTTCGGTGCGGGTCTGCTGAGTGCGCTCCAGCGCTTCGGTGAAGATGTCGAGGGCTTCGTCACAGGCCTCGGCGAGGAACTTGAGGTTGTCGCGGTCGCGGTCGATCTGCTGCGCCTGGACGGCGGAGCCGGGGGCGTCGGCGGTCTGGCGGATGATGCGGTCGGCCCTGAGACGCTTGAAGGCGCCAATCGTGTTGAGGTGGTTGACCGCTTCGAACGCGCTGTGCAGATCGACCTCGACGCGGCGCTGGAGCTTCTGGAGCTTCTCGTGGAGCGGGTTGAACTTGTTGGGCTTATCGACGGCGTCCCGCATCTTGTTCAGCAAGGGGATCGTCTGCTGTGTGGTTTGGCGGAGCTGTTGGGTCTCGTCGATGCGGTCGGTGAGCAGCTGCTCGAGGGCACGCAGGCGTTTGGGGTCGTAGCCGAAGTGGGTGGTGGGGAAGCCCACAGAATCCTGCGGCGTCTGTGGGCTTCGGGGTACGGGGATTTCGGGGGCGGGGTGGGTGGCGTGTTCGGCGAGGGCTTCGGCCAGGGTGGTGACCTCGGTGTGCGCTTTGCGGGCCCCCCCCTCGGTGCAGTCGAGGACGGTGGTTCCGGCGTCCTTGGCCTTGGCGAAGTCGCGTTCGAACTGCTTCAGGTAGGTGACCATCTGCTCGTCGGTGAAGACGGGCTGATCATGGACGTCGTCGGTGCGGCGGAGGTGGCCGCGCATGCGGACGATGCGGGTCCACTCCATCATCTCGAGGGTGTTGAAGGGGTTGAGCTCGGGCTCCCAGACGCGGTGGACGGCGGTGCCGGGGCAGTAGTAGAGGCCGTCGGAGAAGGCGAGGTCTTGGCCGAGGAGGATGATGGGGTTCGCGCCGAGGTGCTGGGCGAGGTAGAAGGACAGGTGGGCGACGGTCGCGCCGGCGGGGATCTTGTGGATAGGCCGGGCGAGGGAGGGCGCGAGGAGCTTGTCGTTGAATTCGGAGGAGAGCGTGCGGACGGGGCCGGGGAAGGCCTCGACGACGGCGGGGTTGACCTTGGGGTCCACGACCAGGGTGACGTCGGGGAGGGGGGGCAGCCCCTCGTAGAAGCGGGTGCAGATCGGGGAGTAGTCGAGGGCGGTGACGAAGTCGGGCTTGACGCCGCGCTCGAGCAGGGGCTGGAGCGCGGTCTGGACGGCGATGATGATGACGTTTTGGCGGACGTCGGGGTCGGTCAGCAGGTGGATGTTCTTGGCGAGCGAGGGGCCGGCGGAGACGCAGATGGCGGGGGTGGGGGGGGGGGTGGGGGTGGGGGGGGTGGGGGTGGGGG
>JBCDIM010000079.1:0-14832 GCA_038749105.1 Planctomycetota bacterium | reverse complement strand
CGGACCTGGTCGTTGCCCTTGCCGGTGGCGCCGTGGCCCACGGCGTCGGCCTTGGTCTGCTTGGCGACGAGGACCTGGTGCTTTGCGATCAGCGGCCGGGCGATGGAGGTGCCCAGGAGGTAGTCGGTCTCGTAGACGGCATGGGCCCGGAGCATGGGGAAGCAGTACTGCTCGGCGAACTCCTTGCGGAGGTCCTTGACGATGACCTCGTCGGCGCCGGAGGCGTAGGCCTTCTTCTCGATGCCGTCGAGCTCGTCGCCCTGGCCGAGCTCGGCGGCGAAGGCCACGAGCTTGACGCCGGGGTATCGGCCCTTGAGCCAGGGGAGGATGACGGAGGTGTCGAGGCCGCCGGAGTAGGCGAGGACAATCTTCTTGGGTGCTTTTTCGGGCATGGCCGGGATGGTAATGGAAAGCCGGCGGGGTGATCGCGGGGGGTGCGATGCGGTGGGGATTCAGGCGGCGGCGTGGTCGTCGAGGAGCCCGAGGGCGGTGGTGATGGCGTGGTCGATTAGGGGGGCGGGCATGCCGCCGCGGCCGGCGACGGCGACGCCGAGGGTGAGGGTGAGGAGGGTGTCGGCCAGGCGGGGGGCGTCGGTGTCGAGGGTGAGCTGGCCGTGGTCGGCAGCGCGTCGGAGGGTGGCGGCGAGGGCTTTGCGGAGGCGTGCGGTGTAGGCCCGGGCGGTGGCGTCGGGGGCGTCGGGGTTGAGCCGGTCCCCGCGGGCCAGGGCCTGGGCGAAGAGGCAGCCGCCGTCGGGCCCGGCCCCGGCGTGGTGCCTCCAGCCCCTAATGAACCGCTGCAGGGCGGCGAGCGGGTCGTCGGCGGCGTGGAGCGCGGCGATCTGCGGGTCGTTGGCGGTCTTGCCGTAATGGTCGAGGGTCTTGCGGTAGAGCCCGGCCTTGTCGCCGAAGCGGTTGTAGAGGCTCTGCATGGCGAGGCCGGTGGCGTCGCAGAGCTCGGCGACGCTGACCGCGTCGTAGCCGTGCCGCTTGAAGAGGTCGGCGGCGGTGTCGAGGACGTGGGTTTCGTCGAATTTGGGCGGCCGTCCACGGGGCATACCCAAATTTTAGATAAATTACTCAAAAAATCAACGCGAGGTGGTTGAATTATAGAGCAATCACTCTATTATCCGACTTGGATTACCCGTCTCCCGGCCGTGTGCTTGGCTGGGGGCTTGTTTACGAAAGGAAAATGAGATGTCTAGCCTCGAAGGTAAAACGGCGTTGGTGAGTGGTGGGTCGCGGGGGATCGGTGCGGCGACGGCGAAGAAGCTCGCGGCGGAAGGGGCGCGGGTGGCGGTGAACTATTCGGGGAGCCAGGCACGAGCGGAGCAGGTGGTGGCGGAGATCGAGGCTTCCGGGGGCGAGGCGTTCGCGGTGAAGGCGGATGTCGCGGATGCGGCCGAGGTCGCCGCGATGTTTGCTGAGATCGACCGGCGGTTCGAGGGGAAGCTGGACGTGCTGTTCGCCAACGCTGGGGTGTACGAGATGGCGCCGGTGCAGGACGCCGACCTGGATCACTACCAGAAGACTCTGGATGTGAACGTGCGGGGGGTGATCACGGTGGTGCTCGAGGGGGTCAAGCGGCTGCGGGATCACGGCCGAATCGTTGTGACCGGGAGTGTGATCGGCGACCGCGTGCCGTTCCCCGGCCTGTCGGCGTATGCGATGAGCAAGTCGGCGGTGCAGGGGCTGGTGCGGGGCTGGGCGCGGGACCTGGGGCCACGGCAGATCACGGTGAATTGCGTGCAGCCGGGGCCGATCAACACGGAGATGAACCCGGACGTCGAAGAGAACCCGGCGGTGGAGGCCCACAAGGAGTTGACGGCCCTGTCGCGGTACGGGCAGCCGGAGGAGATCGCAGAAGCGGTGGCGTATCTGGCGGGGCCCGCCGGGGCGTTTGTGACCGGCGGCACGCTGAACGTGGATGGCGGGATCTTTGTGTAGCGTGGCTGGGCAGGCGTGCGGCGGCGGCGGGACCGGCTGCGTGGTTAGGGTTACATTGCGCTGGTGTTAGAACGCCCTGCCCGCCTGCTTTTGCCTGTGCTTCGCCGGTCGCCGGCTTGCGTGCGGTGGTCCGCCCTGTTCGGTGGGGTGGGGTGGGCGGGCGGCGCTATGGCAGAGCCCGCTTCGGGGTTGATGGAGGCGATCGAGTCGGTGTTGCCGGCGGGGCTGGTGGCGAACGAGCTGCTGGGGCTGCGGTACTGGCAGTGGCTGGCGATCCTGCTGTTTATTTTTGCGGGACTGGTGCTGGACCTGGTGGTGCGGGTGGCGCTGCGGGTCGTGGCGGGCCGGGTGGCGGGTCAAGAGTTCGTCACGGCGGACGCGGCGGAGGTTCGCAAGACGATGCGGCCGATCGGGCTGCTGGTGGCGGCGGTGTTCTGGATGCTGGTGATCCGGGTGACGGGCCTGGAGGGCCGGGCCTACGAGGTGATCAACGGGTCGCTGGCGGTGTTCGCGTCATTGGCAGGGGTGGTCTCGGCGTGGCGGCTGATCGACCTGGTCGGGTCGTTCCTGAGCTTCAAGGCCAGCGCGACGGAGACGAAGGTCGACGACGTGTTGGTGCCGCTGGTGCGGAAGACGGTGAAGGTGTTTGTGGTGGTGCTGGGGGTGGTGTTTGTGGCGCGGGCGGTGAAGGTCGACATCTGGCCGTTGGTGGCGTCGCTGGGGATCGGGTCGGTGGCGTTCGCGTTCGCGGCCAAGGACACAGTGGAGAACTTCTTTGGGTCGGTGGCGGTGCTGATCGATCGGCCGTTCCATGTCGGGGACTGGGTCGTGATCGACGGGCACGAGGGGATCGTCGAGGACATCGGGTTCCGGTCCACGCGGGTGCGGACGTTCTACAACTCGCAGATCACGATCCCGAACAGCAACCTGGTCCGGGCGGTGGTCGACAACTACGGACGACGACGGTATCGGCGGTGGAAGACGCACCTCGGCGTGCAGTACGACACCTCGCCGGACCAGCTCTCGGCCTTCACCGAAGGCATCCGCGAGCTGATCCGGTTGCACCCGTACACCCGGAAGGACTACTACCAGGTCTACTGCAACGCCTTTGGCGACTCGGCGTTCAAGGTGCTGCTGTACATGTTCTTCGAGGTGCCGGACTGGAACACGGAGCTGCGTGAGCGGGACCGGCTGTTCCGGGACATCGTGCGGCTGGCGGATGCGCTGGGTGTACAGTTCGCGTTCCCGACGCAGACGCTGCATGTGTATCAGGAGGAGGAGCGGGAGGCGTCGCGGCGTCACGACGACCCCGAGTCGTTGACGGACAAGCGGGCGTCGGTGTGGGGCATCCGGGCGGCGAAGGCCATCACGCGGAACCAGGGCTATGTGAAGGCCAAGCCGGACCCGGTGGAGATCCAGACGCATGTGAGTGAGGACGGGGTGGTGGAAGAGCTGGATGCGGCGGGCAACCCGATCGAGCGGCCGGAGGAGGGCCACGGCGAGGCGAGCGGGTCGGTGTCGGGTGAGGAGGAGCCGACGGAGTTGGACCGGCGGGGCGGGGAAGGGTGAATAGCGCGTTGGACAGGCGTGCGGTCGAGCTGCGGCGCCGATAGCTATGGGCTTTTCAGGGGTAAGCCGCGTTTATCAAGAACTCGCCGCAGCTCGGGTGTTCCGTGTTCTCGGATGTACTGCAGCGGCGTTGAGCCGTCGGACAGACGAACGTGAGGATTGGCCCCGTGGTCGAGCACGAAAGCGAGGGTGGCGGGGTCCTTGGAGTCGAAGGCGCTGACAACCACGTTGGCCCCCAACGGGCCGCGGGCGTTGATGTCTGCGCCATGGTCGAGCAGGAGGCGGAGGATGTCCGGCCGGCCCGCTTGTCCTGCGCAGTGCACGGCGTACCAACCGTCGTAGATGGGCTCCCGCGCCCATTGCGGGTTTGCTTGTATGACTTTCGCTATCTCTTCGGCAGTTGCGCCGTCGTAGATGGCATGCATGAGTATCCCGCTCGCGTCGACGAGTCTCACCTCCTCTGTTAGAGTAACGGTGAAAAACTGTGACAGCAGCCAAGTCAAGACGGCTAGCGTCAAGAGTGAGAAGCCGATGATCTTGATGGGTTTAGAACGCATCATGTTGGAGAGCGCGTGATCTACAGTCGAGGGGGCGTAGTTGCTGGTCGCATGAGACGGTTGGCCCTTGTCGATTAGCCATCGGCTTTCATGAGATCGAGTTGGTGGAGCAGGTAGTCGCGGGAGGGGGTGGTTTGGCCGTCGGGGGTTCGGATGTGGTAGGGCTTGCCGGTCATGGAGGAGCGGGAGGCGAGGTGTTCGATGAAGTCGTGGGCGGTGGTGATGCGGTCGCCGGCGGCGTCCCATTTTCGGCGGAGGTGGCTGGCGGCTTTGTCGGCGGCGTGTTCGGAGCCGTTGCGGATGAATAAGGCGTCGGGCATGTCGGCGATGCCTTGGATGAGGCGTTCGATCTTCTGGGTCTCGGTGAGCTGGCCGGTGTCTTCGGTGAGGGTGAAGGTGGCGAAGTCGTCGCCGGTGAGAGAATTGTCGAGCGAGGTGAGCGATAGCAGCAGCGGCTGGCCGTCGAGCTTGAAGGGGGCGGTCGCGTTGAGGGTCATGGAACGCGGGGCGAGGAGCGGTTGGCCGTCGGGTGTGGCGACGGAGACGATGACTTGTCCGCGGGTGATGTCGTCGAGGGTGATCAGGAGCTTGGCGTCGGTATCGGGGGTGGGCGTGGTGGAGCGTTGAGCGAGTGTGATCTCCAGGGGGAGGCCGGAGAGCGGTGGGGGCGTCGGGGGTGATGCGGGCGCGGGTTGTTGGGAGCAGCTGGCTAGGCAGAGGCTGGTCAACGCGAGGATCAGGGTGAGGGCTTGGCGCATCTTGGTAGGCCTTGGGCTGGAGGTCTGGTCGCTGTGGGCCGTGGTGTGAACGACGCATTATTGTCTCTTGCATCGGCTTGAGGTCAATGATTTGGCGGCAGCGCGTTGATGCTGGGATTGCTGGTGGCTGGGTTTGGGGTGAGGCTTGACAGCCTGGGTGTTGCGCCGCATGCTTACTCTGGTGTCGCAGGACGCCGCCGGTCCGCGGAAAGGGCTCCGCCCACCTGTCTTGCTTGTTCCATCTTGTTGCATGACGTGCGCCTTCGCCGGCCTCGCGGACACCCGGCATCCCTCCACGAAGGAGCTCCGTCATGGATTTCGTCCCGTTGATCTTGTGTGTGTTGGCCGCCGTGTTTGTGCTCGGCGGATGTCGGTTTGCCCAGCCAGTGAATGCCGGTGCGGCGCTGCATCGCCACCCCGCGCCGGATGACCCGCGGCTTGCGGAGGCGGTCGCGATGATCGATGACGGGGATGCGGCGGCCATCAAGCGGCTGCTTGCCGAGCACCCGGGGCTGATCCACCAACGCGTGGTGGGCGGTCATGACATGTATCAAACGGGATACTTCCGGGAGCCGACGCTGCTGCACTTTGTGGCGGCGAATCCGTCGTTTGAGGGCGAGCGGTTGCCGGCAAACCTGGTGGAGGTGGCGGGGGTGATCCTGGACGCGGGGGCGGAGGTGGATGCGGGGTGTGGCGACGACCGGCGGGGGACGACGCTGGGGCTGGTGGCGTCGGGGATGCTGGCTCGGACCAACGGGCTGCAAGAGTCGCTGATCCGCTTGTTGGTCGAGCGCGGGGCGGACCCGGATCGAGCGATCGGGGCGGCGCTGAGCGAGCGTGAGCTGGGGGCTGCCGAGTTGCTGATCGGCTTGGGGGCTGCGAAGACCTTGTCGGTTCATGCGGCGTTCGATGAAGGGCAGCAGGTGAAGCGCCTGCTGCAGCAGGGCGAGCCCTCTGAGCAGGACCGTCGGCTGGCGTTGGCTTATGCGGCGCTCTACGGGAATCGCGGGCCGATCTTCCACCTCTGCTCTGCGGACTGCGGCAACACGGACCCCAACGCGTACAACCCCGACGGAGCGCACGGGCACGCGACGCCGTTGCACCTGGCGGCGTATCACGGCCACGCCGATGCGGTTCGGGAGCTCGTGAAGTGGGGCGCCCGTCTGGACATGAAAGACAAGCTCTGGGGCGCGACGCCGCGGGGTTGGGCGGAGTACGGCGGGCACGACGAGATCGTGGCGTTGCTGGACGGTTTCGCAGGCCGTGATGTGGAAGGGGGTGAGTGATGGGGTCGAGTGACTCGCAATGGATCGAGCCGTTGCCGGCCAAGCCGAGCGTGGAGCGTCAACGCAAGCGGGCGAAGGCGTTGGTGCGGGCGTGGTGGGAGGGTGACCCGGAGGCGGTCGAGCGGCTGCGGGCGCTGCATCCGAAGCCGCCGGAGCCGGACGCGGCGAAGCTGAGCGATGCGCAGCTGGTGGTCGCACGGGGGTACGGGTTTGCGAAGTGGGCGGACCTGGTGCGGAAGATCGAATCTTTGACGCTTCCGGCGTTCGACCGTTTTGTGTCGGCGGTGAAGGCGGGTGATCGGGAGGAGATGGAGCGGCTGTTTGCGGCACATCCCGAGTGTGGCGAGCGGATCAACGAGCCGATCGATGGCTTCGGCGGCACGCTGCTGTTTGCGACACGGAAGAACCTGCCGGTGTTTGATTGGCTGGTCGAGCGCGGGGCGGATGTGAATGGCAGGTCAGAGTGGGGGCCGGGCGGGTTTGGGCTGGCGGAGGATCAGCCGAAGGAGGTTGCGCTGGCGATGCTGGAGCGTGGGGTGGAGGAGGACATCTGGGTGGCTGTGGGGCTGGATCGGCTGGACCGGGTGCGGGCGTTGCTGGATGCCGACCCCGCGCGGGTCACGGCCCTAGGCGGGGACGGGAAGCACCCGCTGCACTACGCGCAATCACCCGCGATGGTGGACCTGCTGGTGGAGGGTGGGGCGGACGTGAACGCCCGCGACATCGACCACAGCTCGACGCCCGTGCAATACCTGGCGAAGCACGAGGCGGTGGCGCGTCGGCTGTTGGAACACGGGGCAGAGCCGGACGTTTTTCTGGCGGCGGCGTTGGGAGATCTCGCGATACTGGAGCGGTGTTTGGTGGCTGAGCCGCTGTGTGTGACCCAGCGGCTCGGCGTGAAGCCTTGGGCAAATGGGCACGGCGGGGTGATCTACAACTGGACGCTGGGGCATGGACGGACACCGATCGAGGTGGCGATGGAGGCGGGGCATGCAGCGGTGGCGACGCGGTTGTTGGAGGCGTCACCGCCGAAGCAGCGTTTGTTGGCGGCGGCGTGGCGGGGAGACCAGGCGGGCGGTCGAGCGCTGCTGGCCGAACACCCGGGGCTCATGGGCGAACTGTCGGAGGATGATCACGCGGCGCTAAACCGGGCGTGCTGGTGGTATCGGCCGGAGGCGGTGCGGGCGATGCTCGCGTTGGGTTTTGATCGGCACATCCAGGACAACGAGCGGATGACGCCGTTGGACCGGGCCGCGTTTCACGGGCACGCCGACTGCTTGGCGTGGCTGCTCGAGGGCGACCCCGACCCGCCATTGGAGTGGGTGCATCAGTACGACGGCACGCCGATCCAGACGTGTGTGCACGGGGCATTGCACGGCTGGGACACAGGCTTTGAGCAGAACCACGCGGCGTGTGCGGAGCTGCTCGCGCAGGCCGGCGCGAAGATCGAAGCGGGCTGGCTGCCGACGGGGCACGACGGGATCGACGCGGTGTTCCGCCGGCATCTCGCATCGCGTTGATGAGGTTCAGGGTTGGCGTTGTCGCGTACGGCCGCTATGTTTGTAGCTGGCGTGCAGGACGCCTCCCGCCCGCGGGAAGGGTTTTAAGCCCAACTGCCTCACATCCTTTGGTGCGTTGCCCTCCTACCTTGGCCGTGATCTGCGGGCGGCCGGCCGATTGCTATGGAGGTCACCGTGACCACCCCGACCGATCCTGCCCGTTCGTCTCGTTTGTCTCGTTCTCAGACCACTCTCGAAGCCGTCGAGCCGTTGCCCGACCGGCCGAACCTGCGTTATCTGCGCGATGCCGCGAAACGCCTGGTTCGTTCGGGGGAGTATGACGGTCTGGTGTCGGCGCAGCACGCCCTGGCTCGGCGGTACGGCTTCATGAGTTGGGCGGTGTTGAAGTCTCATGTCGAGCCGGTGCAGGACGCCCAGCGTCTTGTGGCGACGCACGACCTGATCGACGCCGCGGGCCGGGGCGACATCGCGGCGATCGATCGAGCGGTGAAGCGTGGGGCGGCGGTCCGTCACGTTTACGATGGCGGGGAAGACTACGACAGCTTCGCGCCGCCGGTCCGGGCCGCGGTGGAGGGGGGGCACACCGGGGCGGTGCGTCGGCTGCTGGAGTTGGGGGCGTGTGACCGGGCGTGGCACTGGGATGCGTTCGAGCAGGCCCGGGCGTTGGGGCACGACGAGATCGCAGGCCTGCTGGCCGAGCATCGGGCGCGGGAGCCCGAGATGGTTCGGGCGATTGCGCGGGGTGATGCGGAGTGTGTGGAGGCGTTGCTGGGGGTGGACCCGACGCTTGCGCGGTCCCGGGAGGCGGGGCACACGCCGGAGGCACCGCCGATTGTCCTGGCTGCGCAGCGCGGTGATGTGCGGATCGCCCGTCGGCTGATCCAGGCCGGGGCCGACCCCTCGGCGCGGTGGCACAACACGTCCTTTAATGCACTGACCGTGGCCCGCTACGCCAACAACCGGGCGATGGTCGAACTGCTGGAGTCGTACGGGGTGGAGAGCCCGCGGGTCACCGACTACCTCTACGCCGCGTCGCGGGGCGATGTCGAACGGGTCCGCCGGTTCCTAGATGCGGGGCTGGACGTCAACGCGAAGTGTGACTGTGCGTTCCATGTGATCGTGCACGCGTTCCGCTCAAGCAACGACGAGCTGTTGCGGCTGGTGCTCGACCGCGGGGCGGACATCCGCCAGTCGAACGGCTGGGATGGCTGGGTGTGGTTCAGCCCGGAGATCGAAGCGGGGGATGTCGTCGCGGTGCGGCGCATCCTGGAGTTGGGCTACCCGGTGGACCACCGCGATGCAGCGGGCCGGACGCCGTTGTGGTTTGCCAAGCGGTCGGGCCGTGCGAAGGTTGAAGCGCTGCTGATAGAGCACGGTGCGACCGACCCGGGCACCCCGTAGGCGGCGGGACGGGTGACAGGCCTATTGCGGCTCAATGGGAGGCGTCGGGCTTACGACAGACGGGGTGTTGTTGGAGGCTTGTGTTTGGTAGATCGAGGAGCTTCTGGTACGTTTGAGCCGGCGCGAGGACGCCACCGTGTCCGCGGAAAGGGCAGAGCCCACCCCCACCGACCCGCTGCTGTCCATGAGCGAGCGGGTCGGAGACATCCTTACAAGCTCATCCTCGTGATGATCTTCTTTCGGCCCGAGCGGAGCGGACACCGGGCACCACCTTCTCGAAAGGAGATCGTCATGCCCGAACAACCCGAGTCCGTTTTCCCGTCCGTGCCGCCGCGTGTGTTCCGTCCGATGCCTGAGCGTCCGGATTTGGAACAGCTCAAGAAGCAGGCGAAAGAGCTGCTGCAGGCTTTTGCTGGGGGGCAGCCCGTTGCGGTGCAAGAGGTCGAGCGCTACTTCCATGTCGGTGCCGACCATCCGTTGACGCTTGCTGAGGCGCAGCTGGTGCTGGCCCGGGCGTATGGCTACGCGAGTTGGCCGAAGCTCAAGGCCTATGTGGACGGCGTGAACAAACAGGCGCTGGTCGATGCGATCAACGCCGGCGAGACGGAAGCGCTGCGCGGGATGCTCCGGCGTCGGCCCGAGCTGGCAGCGGCGACCACGGGCGTGGGCGAGCAGCAGATGATCCACCTGGCCGTGCTGCGGGACGACCCGGCGATGGTCCGGGTCCTCATGGAGCACGGGGCGGACGCACGCCGTGGGATCTGGCCGCACCGTGAGTCCACCTCCGCTTGGGTCATGGCGACCGAACGCGGGCTCGACGCCGTCGTGTCCACCATGCGCGAGGTCGAACGGCAGCGGCAGGAAGAGCTGAGCTGCCCGAACACGTCGGTGAGTGAGGAGCAAGACGAACTCAACCGGCTGATCCGGCGGGGCGAGAGCGACGCGGCGATCGCGCTGCTGGAAGCGCAGCCCGAGCTGGTCAAGCAGTGCGACCGGGACGGGGCGACGCCGCTGCATGTCGCGGTGGAGGTGGCCGACGAGGCGGTGGTGGCCTGGCTGTGTGACCACCGGGCGGATGCGCGGAAGGTCGATGCGCACGGGGATACGCCGATGGACCGAGCGGTGAAGGAGTCGGGCTGGTTCCAGCGGGAGCGGGTAGAGCCCGCCCGACGGATCATCCCCCGGCTACGCACGCGCGGGGCCGCCTGGACGCCGTTGGGTGCCGCGGCGATGGGGGAGATCGACGAGCTCCAAAGGATGCACCGGGAGCAGCCGGGCGTCTTGGTCGAGGGGTTCAATTGGGTACGCGGTGGTGTGCTGTCGGCCGCGGTGGTGTTCGATCAGCGGGAGACGGTGGCGGCGCTGCTGGATCTGGGGCTGGACATCGACGAGAAGATCCCGCTGGGGCGGAGCACGGACGACGAGGAGGCGGTGTCGTGGGGCGGGCCGATCTGGCGCGCGGCGGCGTACGGGCGGCACGACGTCGCTCGGTTGCTCTTGGAACGCGGGGCCGACCCGAACGCGAACGTGTACGCGTCGGGCTGGCCGCTGGACCGGGCGTATGAGCAGGGCGACCGGGCGATGGTCGAGTTGTTGTTTGAGTTTGGCGCGGTGCCGTCGGCGTACACGGTGTGCAGTGCGCACGACTACGCGACGGCCCAGCGGCTGCTGGCAGAGCGGGGCGACCAGCCGGCGTGGGTGCGCGAGCTGGTCTGGTCGGCGGCGTACAACACGGCACTCCCGATCGTGGAGAAGGCCCTGCCTCGGCTGATGGAGCTCAAGGACGCGTTGCCCCCGGCAGACGGCGGGCTGCAGTCGTGGCACGACCTGCTGTGTCAGCCGATGCGGATCGCCGGCCCGACCGACGCGGTTCGGCCCGCCGGCTACAAGGACGACGACCGGTTCACGATCATGCGGCTGATGCTGGACGCGGGGATCGACCCGAACGCGACCGGACGGTTCGGGCTGACGCTGCTGCACTTCGTGGCGACGATCGGCAAACGCCCCGGCGTCAAGCCGTACCCGGACACGGACCGCAACCGCTTCGCCGACCTTTTGCTGGATGCCGGGGCCGACCCCATGCAGCGCGACGAACTGCTTTGCAGCACCGCGTTGGGCTGGGCGTGCCGCTACGGGTGTGACGCGTTGGTAGAACGGTTGCTGGAGCGTGGCGTACCGGTCGAGGAGCCGGACACGCCGGCGTGGGCCCAACCGAGGGCGTGGGCGAAGAAGATGGGGCGTGAGGCAATAGCCCGACAGCTGCGCTGAACGTAAATCGGCTCAGTTGCTAGCTAGCCGTGGAAAATAGTCTCCAAACTGATTAAAAGACTTTACTCGTGAACGTCACTGACCAACTGCAGCCGGTGGTTAGCGAGCATCGTTGCGTGAGTGGGGAGCGAATCCAAAAGTCTTGTCGCGCTCTTCGCGTTCATCAGGTGTCAAGAAAGAAGCAACCGTCGATCTCAAGGTTTCAGCGATAACCAGTACGTCTACCGGCGAGAGCGAATCATCAATAGGCGGAAAATCGTCCAGAGAACGTCCGGTTGAGATCGAAGCAAAATCGTCGTGTAGCTTCTTTAATAAGGCGATGCTGCCTGCTGTGGGCGAAAGGCCATGAGGTACAGTCAGGCGAAGTCCTGTGCAAAGGCCTTCGAGTTGAAATGAGATGATGAATAAGCCTGTGCGATTGATGAGCACGCCGTCGTCAGTTGTCATAAGGGTTGCTCGTTAACAGCGATTTATTAAACGGCTTACGGCCTATGCGAGTCGAGCTTATCGAGCAGGTTGGATCCGAGCAAGGTTGTATTTGCCATGGTTTTGAGGAAAAAGATGGGGTATTGGATTGATCTGTTCGGATTTCGCGTCGGAGGCCATCGCGCGTGCTTGATATGTGGGTATGGAGCGTTAGGTCTGAGATGACCATTGGACTCGTGGTTAGCGGGGCCGGTTTGCGGCGTTGTTGAGCTTCCAGTCGTAGTCGAGAAAGGTGATGGGGGCGTTGGCGGCGAGATTGAGCTGGGTACGGGCGTGGGCTTGGGCGTCGGGCCAGTCGGAGGCGTACCAGTCGAGGAGTTTAGTCACTGCTGCGCCGCCGTTCGGGCTGCGTTGGGCGAAGCGGGGGTGGGCGAAGTTGAAGACGTAGGCTTCCTGCTCGGCGAGCTGTTGGTCGAGCTGGTCGGCGAGGTAGGCGTTGTTGCGCAGCGGGGGGCAGGAGAGGGCGGCGCAGTTGACGGCCCAGTGGATGCGGGGCTCGTTGAATTGTTTGCGGATGATTTCGTGTTCGAGCTGGTTGAGGGTGATGGTTTGGCCGAGGAGATTCCAGCGGCGGAGGTCCCAGGGCTTGCCGGCGGCGATGTCCATGATGGACTGGAGCTGGCCGTTGTCGTAGTGGTCGAGGATGAGGCGGAGGGTGAAGGCGTTGTAGGCGTTGATGAGGGTGGCGAGCTTGTAGTCGGGGTTGACCTTGATGGCTTGGGGCCAGGTTTGGGTCTCTTGTTCGAGGTATGCGATGTAGGCGTCGAGCGCGGCGGTGTCTTGAGCCAGGGCGGCGTAATCGACGTAGCCATGGGGGTCGACGTGGGCGCGGAGGAGGGCGTCGTAGCCAGCGAGGGCGGGGTGGAGCACGGGCTGCGCGGCGGCTTGCTCGGCGAGCGGGGGCTCGGGGTCGGCGCAGGCGGGGAGGGTGGGGAGTGTGATGGCGGCGGTGAGCAGGAAGATGAAGCGGCGAAGGGGGGGCATGGGGGGTTCCCTTGGTTTGGATGGGTGGCGGTGCGTGCGAGGGGAACGGCGAGAGGGCGGGGAATGTTCCGCGGGTGGTGAAGTTTTGCGCGACGGGCCGGGTTAGTGGGTGGGAGCGGACAGGCGGTTGAGGGATCGGGAGAGGTCGCGGAAGAGCTGGGGGGACCAGAGGCGTTGGGTGCGCCAGCCCTGCCAGGTGAAGATGCCTTGGCGGTAGGCGTCCCACTCGGCGGGGTCGGGGGCCCCCCGGAAGTGGGGCGTGTCGAGGAGGAGGGCGAGGGTCGAGCCTGCTTCGTCTTGCGGTTGCAGGGTGAGGTCGATGTGGAAGCCGCCGGCGGTGACCGCGGGGTTGGGGGGGGTGGGTTGGAAGGGGGTGCGCTGCGTGATGAGTGGGGTGAGGGCGTCGGCGAGCCCACGGAATCCTTCCGGTTCCGTTTCCGTGGGCGTTGGTGCGGTGGGTGGGGCGGGCGGGGTGGGGGTGGGTTGCCAGGTGTCGGTAAGGTGTTCGGCGAAGGCGAGGTAGGCGAGCAGCAGGTAGCCGCCGGAGGGGGTGGAGCCTTCGGGGATAGGGGGTAAAGCTCGGTAGGCGTCGCGGGGGATGGAGGTGACGAGGTGGATTTGCTTCCGGGCACGGGTGATGAGGACGTTGAGGCGTCGTCCGCCGCCGGGCATGTTGAGGGGGCCGAACTGGCGGTGGAATTTGCCGGAGGGTTTGGGGCCGTAGGTGGTGGAGATGATGAGGTGGTCGCGTTCGTCGCCCTGGACGTTTTCGAGGTTCTTGATGAAGAGGCCTTCGAAGGCGTCGTCGCCGGTACGGGCCTGCGCCTTGGCGAGTCGTTTGGCGAAGGCGGGGTCGGCGTCGGCGCGGTCGGCGAGGGTGTCGGCGATAAGGTCGCGTTGGACGAGGTTGAAGCAGGCGATGCCGACGGACGGGGGCTTGCGGTCGGTGAGCAGTTCGTTGACGAGGTCGGCGACACGCTGGGCTTCGATGATGTTGGCGCGGTCTTCATAGGTGCCGTCGGCACGGATGAGGTTGACGGGTGCGAGGGCGGGGTGGCGGGACGGGTGAGCGGGTAACGGCTGGAGACGCGATCTATAGAAGTGTTCGTTGGAGAACGCGATGAGGTCGGGGTGTTTGGAGCGGTAGTGGACGTTGAGGTGGGCTTCTTCGATGGACAGGTTGAGGGCGGCGGCGAGGAGGTCTTCGACCTCGGACTGCTGGGCTTCGAAGAGGTCTTCTTCGGTTTCGATGTCGTCGACGTCGTCGGTGTTGGCGACGCCGGCCTCGAAGAAGCGGGTGGGGGGGAGTTGCTTGGGGTCGCCGGCGATGACGACGCGCTTGGCGCGGACGAGGACGGGCAGGGCCTCTTCGAGGCGGAGCTGGGAGGCTTCGTCGAAGATGACGACGTCGAAGACGGGCTCCAGGGGGAAGGCCTGGGCGACGGTCTCGGGGGAGGCGAGCCAGACGGGGCACATGTCCATGAGGGGGTCGCCGCCGTCGATGGAGCGCCCGAGGTCGAGGGCCTGGCGGAGTCGGAGGGCACGCTTGCCGCGGACCAGGAGGCGTCGTCGGAGGTCGGCGCCGTCGGAGTTCAGGCGTGACCCGGTGCCGACGAGGAGGCGGGATTGTTGTTTGGACACCCAGTGGTGGAGCACGGCGTCGCGGACGGCGGCGTGCTTGTCGCGTTCGAGGGTGGCGTAGCGGTCGAGGTCGGCGGCGTGCTGGTCGGGGTCGAGCCGGCGGAGGACGGGGTCGCGGGACAGGCGGGTGGTGAGGTGCTCGGTGAGCAGGGTGTAGCGGGTCGCGTCGAGGGCGGCGTCGGGCGGTGTGCCGGCCTCGAGCATGGTTTGGGCTGGTGTTTGTAGCGGTTTGGTCAGATCGGCGAGGGCTTCGGCGATGCGGAGCACGCGTTCGAGGGTGTCGAAGCGGTCGCGGAGGTCGGTGATGCCGGGGGTGAGGGGCTGGTTGAGGCAGCCGGTCTGGTGGAGGTTTTGGATGGCGGTGGGGTTGAGGAGGCCGAGGGCTTGGAGGTGTTGGCGGAGGGTGGCGAGGGCTTGG
>JBCDIM010000078.1:0-15037 GCA_038749105.1 Planctomycetota bacterium | reverse complement strand
GGGTGGGGTCGCTCATCGGCATCGCGACGGGCGTGGTCATCTGGATGTCGTTGCGTTTGATGTGCTGGAAGAGCGGCCAGAAGGCGTTGCCGCCCTGGGCGATGGCGGCGCGGTAGGCGGGGTAGGTCTTGACGACGAACTCACCGACGGGGCTGGGCTCGGGGAAGTCGAGCGCGAGGTTGGCCCCGCGCTGCTTGTAGTCGGGGACGCCGTCCGGCCCGAGGGTTTCCGGCTGGGTAGACGCGCCCTGGCCGGAACAGGCGGCGGCGAAGGGGATACAGGCGAGCAGGGTGGTGAAGAGGCGGGGTAGGGGCATGGGGCGTCTCGCGATTGAGGGATGTGTGATGCGTGGTTCGAGCGGAGACCGCACGGGGATTCATGTCCGAACCGTGCCGATTCACGTCAGCGAGGGATGAGTGCAGCCGTGAATCGGGAAAATCCGGATGGGATTCGTATGCACAAGGATAGCGCGGGTGATCACGGCACCGGGTCGGGGTGTTGTTGGCGGTGTGCCAGTCTGCGGACAGGCGGAGGGTGAGCGGGCTTAATCGAGGATTAGGCCGACCGCCTGCTGGTCCCACTTGTGCATCGTCCAGTATCGGCCACGAAGCCAGAGCAGGGCGCGTCGGCCGTTGGGCAGGGCGACAACTTGGGGGCGGAGGTTGTCGTGGACGGACTGCTCGGTGATCGGCTCCCAGTCCCAGGTTTGGCCGCCGTCGGGGGTGGTGGCTTTGAAGAGTTCGTGCCGGTGGATCGGCAGGCCGTCGCGGGGATCGATCGGGGTGGAGACGTAGAGCGTCTGGCCGTCGATGGGGTCGATCGCGCCGAGGCCGACGTAGTCGGATTCGTTGTCGTAGAGCCCGATGCCCATCTTGCAGAGCTCGGTGGTCTGCCAGGCCCCGTCGACGAGCTTGCCGTAGAAGAGTCGGTGGTCCGCATCGCCGAGCGGGTTACGCAGGTCTTTTCGGATAAGAGGCTCTCGGGAGACACTCTCGACGCCCACGCGGCAGGAAAACAGGGCGTGCAGGCTGTCATCGGGGCAGCGCGTGAGGTCGATCGTCCAGCCGGTGTGGTACGCCCCGTCGGCTGGCTGTTCGGGCTTAAACAGCGGAGTGAAATCCTCGGGCAGGGGGGCTTGCTCGGAGAAGGTTTCGGGGTCGAGGACGTTGCCGTTGGCGTCGTGGGTTTGGCCGTTGTGGATGTAGCCGTGGTAGACGCCGTTGTTGTAGTCGCGGGGGTGGGCTTGGGTGATGGTGAAGTCGATGCGGTCTTTGCTGTTGGTGGCGTACTGGGTGTAGCCGTTGGAATAGGCGCGTCCGCCTTCGGGGGGGAGGGAGAGGATGCCGCGGAGGGTCCAGGTCTCGCCCCAGTCGTCGCTGGTGGCGATGCGCCAGAGCTGGCCGGAGGCGCGGGCGATGTTGTAGAGGACACCGTTGTCGCCGCCTTCTTCGGTGAGGTGGAAGAGGTTGGAGTAGGTGACCGAAACGATGCCGTTGCCGATGGGCTCGGTGGTGGGCCAGCTGAAGACCTGTTCGTCTTGCCAGTCGGTGGCGTCGTGGGGGTGGGTCGAGATGCGGTAGAAGGACTTGGGTTGCTTGTCGGACCAGCCGTGGTTGTGGCAGGTGTAAACGACGAGGTATCGGCCGTCGGGGCGTTCCCAGAGGGCGGCGACGTCGTGGTCATCGCCATCGAAGTGGCCGACCTTGACGGTCTGCGCCTCGTGGGTGGCGGGGTTCCAGGTGGTGACCTGGACGTCGCCGCCGACGCTGTCGCCATCGACGCCTTCACCGCTGGCGATGCTGGAGAAGATCACGTTGCCGTTGGCCGAGTCGACGATGGTGCGGGGGCCCTGGTACCAGCACCAGCCGGCATTGGGGACGATTTCGGTCGCTTGAGTTATCATAATAGGACCTTTTGATTGTCGATTTGAGCAGTATTTTCCTGTTAACAGGCGGCGGATGGTACAGAAACAGACAGAGTCTGACCAGACTTCTTTTCTCCGCTTTATGTGATTGTTTGGCCCGGTGTGGGCGAGGGGCGGGCGGGGGTCAGCGGTCGCGGTGGCACGTGAGGACGGTGACGGTGCAGAAGCGCTTGGCGGGGGGGCAGAGCTTGAGGAACTTGGCGTCGAACCGGTGGAGGGCGGCGGCGAGCTTGGGGCGGTTGGGCCAGAGACGCCAGAGGCGGGCGGTGAGCTGGAAGTGACGGACGGTGACGCGGTCGAAGGGTGCGGCGAAGGCGAGGAGGTCGCGGTCGGTGAGCGGGGTCTCGTCGTCGGTCATCTCGTCGATGGCGAGGGGTACACGGTCGCGGAGCCAGCGGAGCAGGGGCGAGTTGGAGGTGGGCTCGGCGAAGACGGCGGAGCCGCCGGGCTTGAGGCGGTCGTAGAGGGCGGGGCCGAGGGCTTGCCAGTCGGGGAGGTGGTGGAGGGCGGCGTAGCCGAGGATGTGGTCGACCTGGCCGAGGTTGAAGTGGTCGGCGGCCTTGTCGGGGTGGGACGCGACGGTGGTGTGGATGCGGTCGGTGAGCCCGTTCACGGCTGCGCGCTGGTTGACCAGGTCGTTTGAGGCCGGGGAGACGTCGTAGGTGTAGACCGTGGCGCCGTTGTGGGCGGCGAGGTTGGCGTCGATGCCGTTACCCGAGGCGATCTCGAGGAGGGTTTTGCCTTGGAGGGGGGCCAGACAATGGAAGACGAATTCGCGGGGGTAGACGGTGTTGGCGGGGGGGTTGGTGTAGCGGTGGCGGTCGGCGTTGGAGAGGGGGGTGATGCCGGCGGCGGCCTCGGTGGTGTAGTGGCGGTCGAAGAACTCGGCCTCGGCGGCGAGCTTGTCGGCGTGAGGATCGAGTGTTGGGGCTGGGGGTGGGGCTGGGGAGGGGATCGCGCTCACCGCATGGATATCGGGTGGTTGACGCATCCAACGAGAATGAAGCTACGGGTGGAGGGCCTGCGAAGCGTCTCGCCGCCACGAGCCAGAGGTTGGGGCGTCAGGCCGGTTGCAGGGTGAGCAGCGAGATCTCGGCCGGGGCGTTGAGACGGAGCGGGAACCAGTTGCCGACACCATTGGAGACGTGGAGGGTGGTGTTCTGTTGGTGGTAGAGTCCGGACCAGTATTTGAAGAACAGGGGCCCGGGGCCGAATTCACGGTGGAGCATGATCTGGCCGCCGTGTGTGTGGCCCGCCAGGGTCAGGGGGATGTCGTACTTGTAGGCGTGGTCGAAGAGCTTGGGGTGGTGGGCAAGGAGGATGGGGAAGGCATTGGATCGGATGGAGCCCTGCAGGTCGCCGAGGTCGCGCCAGGTGTTGTAGGTCTGCCAAGCGAGTCCGAGGAGGTCGATGCGTTGGCCCTCGATCGTGACCCGGTGAGACTGATTGATCAGGAGGTCGAGCCCTGCCTTGCGGATGGGTTGTTCGAAGGCGTCTCTGCCGTGGAGCAGGTCGTGATTGCCTTCGACCAGGGCGAGGGCGTGCTTGGGGCGGAGCCTGCGGAGAAAGTCGATGCCGACGTCGAGGTCTTCCCTGGAGTGGTTGATCAGGTCGCCGGTGAAGCAGATGAGGTCGGGCTCGAGGGCGTTGGTCTGCTCAATGATCTGATCGACGATGTGGCCTTGGGTGATTTCACCGAAGTGGGAGTCGGAGAGGTGGGCGATGCTCAGGCCGTGCAGGGGCTTGGGGAGGTTGGGGATGGGGAGTGTGATCCGGGTGGTGCGGAAGGCCTGGTTCTGTCGGTAGGCCAAGGCGGAGGCGGCCCCGGTGGCGAGCGGCGGCAGGGCGAGGCTGGCGGTGGAGAGAGAGAGAAAGCCGCGGCGGGAGAGGGGGGCGGGGGTAGCCGGGGTAGCCGGGGCGGGATCCGGGTGTTCGGTGGCGGGGCCCGATGGACGGGGTCGGACCAGATGGCGGAGCAGGGCAAGGCCCTGGAGCACGAGCAGCGGCAGGATGACCAGGGGCAGCGCCGCGGCCACCCAGAGGAGGCCGGCGTATTGGATGAAGCCGGGCGGCTCGAAGGGCAGGTAGCCGTTCTGGCTGTAGAGCAGGACACGGTATGTGGCGGTCCAGACGTAGGAGCCGATGAAGAAGACGGCCGCTACGGCAAGGATGATCCGGAAGGGGGTCGCGTGGCGTTGGCTTTTGAGGCAGAGGTGGGTCGTGATCCACCAGAGCAGCGAGAGCGCGATGGGAATCGCCGAGAGCGTAATCAGTGGGTTCCCCTGCATGGCCCCACGATACGGGGTTTGGGGGCAGTGGTGGTAGGTGAAGTTGGTCACCCCGGTGCCGGCGGTTGCGGGCGTGGGGGCGTTAGACTCTGGCAGAACTGGGGTTGGGCTTGTTGCTGGGAATGCGTATGCCGATGGATACCGAGTTCGACCCGCCGTTGGCGGCGTTGCCGTGGCGGATGCTCGGGGGCTATCTGTTGGCGTATCTGGCGGTGGGGTTGGTGGTGTTGACGGTGCGGGGGATCGATCGACCGGCCCCGGCGGGGGACCCGTTGGACTACGAGAACATCGCCTGGAACCTGGCGTTCGGCGGGGGGTTTGGGCACAACTGGGGAGACGTGGCGTTTCGAGAGCCCTACGAGCCGATGATCGCCGAGGGCGGCGAGCCGTCGTGGGGGTACGCGTTCATGCTGAACGACGGGGTGGTCGTGGATGAGGCGGAGGGTCTGGACCGGGGCAAGCCGAAGCCGGACTGGTACGCGACCTCGGCGTTCCGGCCGCCGGTGGTGCCGGGGATGATGGCTTTGTCGCACCGGGTGACGGGGCGGAGCTTCGTGGCGTGGCGCGTTATTGAGCTGCTGATGGTCGCGTTGGCGATGACGCTGGCGGCGGGGCTGGCGTGGCGGATCGGCTGGCTCACGGGTTGGCACGCCGCGGCGGGTTGTGCTGAAGGGATCGATCGGGCGGGCTTGGCTCGGGTCGGAGGGGCGTGGGCCATGGCGGGGGTCATGGTGGCGGGGCTGTTCGACCCGGCCGTGTGGAGCTACACCGGGGCGTTCCTCACCGAATCGGCGGTGTTCCTCGGGACCATTGGTTTCGCTTGGGCGTTGCACCTGGCGTGGTGGCGGCGGTCGGCGAAGTGGGTGCTGCTCACCGGCATCACGATGGGGGCGCTGGTCTTGACACGGAGCGTGTACCTGCTGTGGCTGCCGTTCGTGATGGCGATGGTGCTGTATGTCCTGTGGCGGCGGACACGGCTGAAGTTGGGGGCGAGGGTGGCGTGCACAGCGGGGTTTGTGGTGTTGACTCTGTTGGTGCCGTCGCCGTGGTGGGTGCGCAACTGCCAGGTGTTGGATGCGTTCATGCCGCTGGGCACGCAGGGGGGGCTCGGCATCAGCGGGGGGTATTCGGACTACGCACTCAACGGATATCCGGACACGCCTCTGGGGCGATCGATGCACTACCAGAAAGGGGTCTGGGTGTATCTCGAGCCGATCGGTTTCTTCGACGAGGTGGACCGGGAGGTGCGGGATCGGGCGATCCGGGGCGAGGGTTCGCCGATCGATATGGAAAAGTACCGGGCGAAGTACGGCCAGGAGCAGGCGTTGGCGTGGATGAAGGCCAACTGGACGCGGGTGCCGGAGCTGATGGGTTGGCGGTTGGTGCGGGCGTGGACGGGGTATCAGTCCTGGCATGCGTCGGCCATGCTGGTCTTTGCGGGGTTGGTCGCGGCGTATGCGTGGTGGTGGCGGCGGAACGGGCCGGGCCGAGACGGCATTGATGAGGCGGCGCTGCGTCTGGCGTGGCGGCGGCGGTCGGGGCTATGGCTCCTGGCGATGTTCCCGGTCATGATGAGCCTTGCGGTCATGGCGACCTACTCGGCGGGGGGACGCTTCATGGTGCCGCTGCTCCCGGTGATCTATGTGATCGCGGCGGTGGCGCTCGGGCGGTTCGTGGTGCTCCGGCGACTGTCCGTGTGAGTTGCGTTAGGCTACGGAGCTGGCGAGTGGGGATAGTGCGGGTACGGGGCACGGTGTGGTTTGCTACCCCCTGAGCTGTCGATGCCCGAACCTGTTGCCGAACCCATCTCCGAGCCCTCCGCTTATCCGACGGATGCCACTGCGCTGAGCCGAGCGGCGGACATCGGGGCTTTGGAGCCGGGCACCGCCGCGGAGCTCTCGGCCCGTGAAGAACACGCGGTCAGCGAAGCGGTCAAGCGTTGGGACCTGCGGGCGGAAGAGATCAAGGGCCAAGGCCTCCGGCTCGGGCGCGGCTACCACGGCAGGCTGAAGCAGGTGTATCGACACCTGATCCCGAAGGGCGCGTCGGTCTTGGAAGTAGGGTCCGGCCGAGGCGACCTGTTGGCCGCGGTGGAGCCGAAAGAGGGTGTGGGTCTGGACTTTTCCAGCCGGATGGTGAACCTCGCGCGGGAGACCTATCCGGTAGAGACGCATCCGAACCTCGACTTCGTGCACGCGTCGGCGGATGAACTCGACGAGCAGCTTGAAGGCCCGTTCGATTATGTGATCCTGTCGGACCTGGTCAACGAGCTGCGGGACGTCCAGCGGGTGCTGGAGCGGGTGCGTCGGGTGTGCCGCCCCGAGACGCGGGTGATCGTGAACACCTACAGCCGGGTGTGGGAGCCTGTGCTGAGTTTGGCGGGCAAGCTCAACCTCGCCCGGCCGATGGTGGGGCAGAACTGGCTCACCGTGCACGACGTGCGGAACCTGCTGGTCTTGGCGGGGTTTGAGCCGCTGCGGACCTGGCAAGAGGTGCTGCTGCCGACGGTGTTGCCTGGTGTGAACGGGCTGTTCAACCGGTTCCTCGCCAAGGTGCTGCCGACGAACCAGCTGGCGCTTGCGAACTTCATCGTGGCCCGGCCCGCGGCGACGCCGATCGCGCAACGCCGCGCCAGCGACGCCGGCGAGCAGCCGGTCGTCAGCGTGATCGTCGCGGCCCGCAACGAGTCCGGCAATATCCAGAAGATCCTCGACCGCACCCCGCAAGATCTTGGCGGCGGCACCGAGCTGATCTTCGTCGAGGGCAACAGCTCCGACGACACCTGGGACATGATCCAACGCAAGGCCGAGGAGTACCCTGACTGGGGCGTGGGCATCAAGGTCATGCAGCAGGATGGCAAGGGCAAGGGCGACGCCGTCCGCAAGGGCTTCGCCGCCGCGACCGGCGGGGTGCTGATGATCCTGGACGCCGACATGACCGTGCCGCCTGAAGACCTGCCCCGGTTCTACGAAGCCATCCGCTCGGGCCGGGGCGAATACGTCAACGGCGTCCGTCTGGTCTACCCCATGGAAGACCAGGCCATGCGGTTCTTCAACCTCCTCGGCAACAAGTTCTTCTCCGCAGCCTTCTCGTTCCTCCTCGGGCAGCCGATCAAGGACACCCTCTGCGGCACGAAGGTCATGACCAAACACCACTACGAGCAGGTCGCCGCCGGCCGGTCCTACTTCGGCGACTTCGACCCCTTCGGCGACTTCGACCTGATCTTCGGCGCCGCCAAGCTCAATCTCAAGATGATCGACCTGCCCATCCGCTACCAGGCCCGGACCTACGGCGACACCAACATCGACCGCTGGCGCAGCGGCGTGATCCTGCTGCGGATGACCTTGTATGCGGCGCGTCGGCTGAAGTTCGTGTGACGGTTCTGAATCAAGCCGATGCTCAAGAAGCTCCTCGAACATCCTTTAACCCGCGGCCTCGACCTCGACGACCCCCAGACCACGCAGCTGCGGCGGCGGATCATCCGCAGCAAGCCGTTCCTCCGGTCGATCTACGACGACTGGTACGACTGGCTCGCGTCGATCGATGACGGGCTGAGCGTCGACGGCTGGGCGTTGGAGCTCGGCAGCGGCGCGGGCTGGCTGGATGAGGTGTTGCCGCGGCTGATCACGTCCGACGTCTTCGAGTGCGACGGCCTGAAGCTGGTGGCGGACGCACGCCGGCTGCCCGTCCCCGACGCAAGCCTCCGGGCGATCTATATGGTTGACGTGCTCCATCACATCCCGGTCGCGAAGGCGTTTCTATACGAAGCGGCGCGGTGTGTTCCGGTGGGTGGCGTGATCGCGATGATCGAGCCGTGGAACTCAACGTGGGGCCGGTGGGTGTACCAGCACCTGCACCACGAGCCGTTCAGGCCCGACGCGGAGGACTGGTCGTTCCCCGGGACTGGCCCGTTGTCTGGCGCGAACGGGGCGCTGCCTTGGATCATGTTCGAGCGGGACCGGGAGCGGTTCGAGACCGAGCACGCGGGGTGGCGGCTGCGGACGGTTCAGCCGTTCATGCCGATGCGTTACCTGGTCAGCGGCGGCGTGTCGATGCGGGCGTTGATGCCCGGTTGGAGCACGGGGCTGTGGCGCGGCGTCGAACGGCTGACGCGGTCGCAACACTACCGGCTGGGCATGTTCGCCAAGGTCGTACTCGAGCGCGTTGCCGACTGAAGCCGTTTACGATGCCGCGATGCCGAAGCCATGGGACCCCGCGCCGAAGGGCGCCAATCTTGAGGGCCGGGTCGAAGAGCCCGGCGAGGACGCCGCGACGCAAGAGCCGACGGTCGTGATCGATGCGCCGACACTGGGCATCTGGCGGGGGTCGTTCGGGCTGGCGATCATCGGGCCGTTCATCATCGCTGTGCCGTTCGTGATCGTGATGCGTGGCGGCGGCTTCGGCAGCCTCGATCCGCTGGTCCTGGTCTGGCTCGCGTTCCTCGGGCTTGTCGGGTTGACGTTCACGGTCATCGGGACGGACCTGGGCACATCCCGGACCACGATCTCAGCCGGCCCGGAGGGGTTCCGGTCGCTGCGTCGTTCCCGGTTCCGCACGGTGAGCCGGCACGCCCCGGCCGACCGCGTGGAATCGGTCGACATCATCGAAGCCCCCGTGACCGCCGGGAACAAGCCGCTGCTCCGGCTGCAGATCTCGATCAAGGACGAGAAGCCGGTACGGATGTTCGCGGGCCGGTCGGAGATCGAGCTCAACTGGGCCCGCAACTGGCTGAACCGGGCGCTGTCGCTCAAGGGGTAGAAGCCTCATCACCCGCTATGCATCCGCTCCGCTGGGTCCGCCGACAACTCGAACGCCGCCGCACCAAGCCCGCCGCCGACGGGCCGCGCTACAGTCACGATGCTATGCCTGACACCCACCCGACCCCGTCTCAATCGCCCACCAATGACATCGCCGCGATGCGTCGCAGCTACGACGCCGCGCCGCTCCTCGAAGCCGACGTCAACCCCGACCCGTTCACCCAGTTTATGGCCTGGTTCGCCGAGGCCAAGGCCAAAGACTCGGGCGAAGCCAACGCGATGACCCTCGCCACCGCCGACGCCGACGGCAACCCCTCCGCCCGCATCGTCCTCATGAAGGGCTTCAGCGAAGCGGGCCTGGTCTTCTACACGCACCGCACCTCGCACAAGGGCTCCGACCTCACCGCCAACCCGCGGGCTCAGGTGCTGTTCTACTGGCCCATCCTGTTCCGTCAGGTCCGCATCGCCGGCACGGTCACCGAGCTGCCGCCCGAACAGGTCGAGGCCTACGCCCAGTCCCGCCCCCGCGACTCCCAGCTCGGCGCCTGGGCCTCCGACCAGTCCAAGGTCATCCCCGACCGCGACGCCCTGACCGCCGGCTTCGCCGATGCCGATGAACGCTTCCAAGACCACGACAAGCTCCCCGTCCCCCCCAGCTGGACCGGCTACCTCCTCACCCCCGTGTCCTTCGAGTTCTGGCAAGGCCAACCCAATCGCATGCACGACCGCCTCCGCTACCGCCCCAACCCCGACGACGTCGGCTGGCTCATCGATCGCTTAGCCCCCTGACAAGCTCGCCGAAGCCGTGAAGCGAGGCCTGGACGCGGCTGGCATCGAGATCCCCTTTCCCTATCTCACCCTCACCAAGAACGATCCGGACATCATCAACGCCATCCCCGGTCGGTCAGGTGCCTCTAACGATCCTGCCGAAGGTCATGACGAGCAACCGGGGAGGCCTGCCACTGATAATGCCAGTCGGGCTTTATTAGCCAAAACCAAGCGATCCACAGCCCCGAAAGGCTATCGCGATGGTCGAATTTTGCTAAGAATGAAGGCCCACTTCTCCGTATCCTTAGATAAGGACGACAACATTTCCGATCGTCTCCTGTCTATTTTATCAGTGCTTCCGTTAGCAATTCGCCTTAACTGGCTGCGATATTGATGCGACATGTCACGATCATAAAACGTCTCAACATTAGCATCGAACTGCGGAGACAACGAAAAGTCAACGTTTAATATCAACTGTTTCCTAAGCCGAAAGTACTGAAATGCCTCTTCAGCCTTATGCAATGCTATGTTGACGTCTGGGAACGAATAAAACGAAGGTCGAACTTCATCGATTTGGCGAAGTACTTCAGTGACTTCATCGAGATATTTCTGCGAATCCATATCCCGAACATATTGATGCCGGGAAGCTTCTGCCTTGAATCTAGCTATAGACATCGCTTCCCATATACTCGCACTTCTGGAAATACTCAGCTTGTCTTCAATGTCAGATATTTCTGCCCATTTCAGATCAATATAATTCTGTTCAAGACGTTGCTCAAACAAACGCATATACTCCAACTCTGCAATGAGAACCTCGGGGGATTTCTCTCCAAAATGCTTAGTCTCTGAATTGATAAATCGCTCTTGCAGTATTTTCCATTCTTTAAGGTCATGACTGGAGTACCCGCCCGGATAATGCATGAAAATGCTCGGCGAAACTCCCGGCTCACCATCGTTTAGCATTTGACTGACTCTTTTTCTAAATTCAGACAAGGCCTCTCGCTCTGGCTTTAATGCTCGATGGACACGATTCCAGTCCTCTGATTCTTCGCTTGCTGACTGCCTAACCAATTCATTATGGTTATTCGACCCAGTGTTAATGCCCCGCGAACGCAAGTAGTCTCCTGGCCCATCAAACGAAAGCCTGTTTGGTATGTTTCTGGAATAAAGCTTCTTCCGCTCTGCATAAGCAAACTGTAATCTTACAATCTCGTTTTCAATACTTCGCTTCAAAAAATAGCTTCTCGCTCTAGGATCACTGAGGTATACTTCCCCAGAAAAATCAGGATTCTCGCTTTCCCTGATTTCGGTTTCCGAAACCGAACTGTCTTGATCTAATTGCCTTGATTTATAAATGTAAAGAACAATGCAACCAGCCAAGATCGAGAAGGCTGTTGCCGAGATCGTGATTCTCTTCACATATAGCTTCATATTAAGTCAATTCCAATTCATTTCCGTTTTGCCATCCACTGGCCCTAATGGATTGATGCCTTTTCCTCTCATCACACGAAGCGTGCAGCATTATCGGCTGAAATCCAGATTATGGTTACAGCGTCTCGATCACGGGGAGGTCGCCGACGAGGGGGAGGGCGTAGTGTTTGAAGGACTCGGCGATGTTGTTGCCGTTCTCGATGTAGTGCTCGGGGAGATGCTTGGTCTTGGCGGCGACCTCTTTGATGTCGATGAGTTGGTAGTCGATGGTGTATTGCTCGGAGGGGTCGGGGGTGGAGGTGCGGATGATGGCGATGGAGCCCATCTGGGCGCCGGCGAGGGCGTGGGTGGCGGCGGCGTGGCCGGCGGCGCGGGCTTCGGCCTGGTCGACGGGTGAGGCGCAGCCGACGAAGGAGCGTTGGAGGTAGCCGAAGGTGTCGGCACGGACGCGGACAGACTCACTCTTGCTGGCGAAGTAGTTCTTGATGGCGGCGGAGAGGGCGTCGCCGAGGGCACCGGAGCCGGAGAGCTGGATGTTGCCGTGGGAGTCTTTCTCGACGGCGGTGCCGGCCTGTTCGGCGAGCTTGGCGGCCATGGGGGTGCCGTCGGCGTCGTGGATGCCTTCGGAGACGGCGATGAGGCAGCGGCCGAGCTTGCGGTAGGTGGTCTCGACGTCGTTACAGAAGGACTCGAAGTCGAAGGAGGCTTCGGGGACGTAGACGAGGTGAGGCCCGTCGGTGGTGTTAGCGCGACGCCCGAGCATCGAGGCGGCGGTGAGGAAGCCGGCGTGTCGTCCCATGACGATGTCGATCTTGATGCCGGGGAGTGCGGCGTTGTCGAGGTTGTCGCCCATGAAGGCCTGGGCGACGAATTTGGCGGCGGACCCGAAGCCGGGGGTGTGGTCGTTGACCATGAGGTCGTTGTCGACGGTCTTGGGGACGTGGACGGCGTGGAGGTCGTAGCCCTGCTCGGCGGCCATTTCGGCGACGATGCGGCAGGTGTCGGAGGAGTCGTTGCCGCCGGCGTAGAAGAAGTAGCGGATGTCGTTGGACTTGAAGTGCTCGAGGATGACCTTGCAGTAGTCGGCGTCGGGCTTGTCGCGGGAGGAGCCGAGGCCGGCGGAGGGGGTGTTGGCGAGGCGGTCGAGGACGTCCTGGGGGGTATCGGTGAGGTCGATGAGGTCGTCGGCTTTGATGCCGGCGACGGCGTGGTGGGCGCCGTAGATCTTGCCGGGGAAGCTGCCGGCCCGGAGGCCCTCGACGACGCCGACGGCGGACTGGTTGATGACGGCGGTGGGGCCGCCGGACTGACCGATGACGGCGTTGCCTTCGATGGACATGGGGGTTTCTCGCTCGATTGGGTTTTGGGTGGGTGGCAGGGTTGGGGCGGAGTTTAGCGGCTGGTGCGCAGACCGGCGACGCGTCGCGTCGCGGCTACGAAAGGGTGTGATTTGTGGTGAGGCGAGGGGGTAGGCGGGATTACTCGGGGGTGCCCTCGGGGGTGAGGGGGACGGCGCGGGTGGGGCGGAGGACCTCAAGCTTGACGGCGGGGTCGTAGGAGGAGGTGCCGGAGACGCCGAGGAGTCGGCCGAGGTTGTCGTTGACGCGGAGGGCGGGGGTGGGTTCGACGTAGGCGAGGGTGCGTCGGCCGTTGGGGGCGACAAGCCGGTAGAGGCGGGGGACGTTCTGGCCGTCGTAGACGGAGGAGACGGTGAGGATGCCGATGGCGTCGAAGGTGCTGGGGGTGGTGTCGTCGGCGGGGATGTCGGTGAGGGGGGCGGCGGTGGCGTCGGACTTCGCGGCTTTGAGGCGGAGCAGGGCCTGGGCGACGCGTTGGTTGCGTTCGATCGCGATGAGCCGGCGTTCGACGATCAGGCGGTCGACCTTGGTGAGGGCGGGGTTGGCTTTGATCTCGGTGTAGCCGGCGATCATCTGGTCGTAGGGCTGCTGGTCGAGGGGGAGCGCAAAGAGCGGTAGCAGCTCCATCTCGAGTGCTTTGAGCGGGTCGGCGACGGCGGGTGTGGTGATGGGGGCGTCGGGCGCGGCGGCGGAGGGGAGCGGCGCGTTGGGGTCTGGTGCCGGGGGTGCGACGGGCTCGGGGGCTTCGGGTGCGGGATCAGGGACGACGGGGATGGGCGCCGGTTCGGGGAGCTGGGTGATGGTTTCGGCGGGCTCGGGCGTGGGTGCGGGTGGAGATGTAGGGGTGGGTGGGGTGACCGGCTCGGGCTCCGGGGTTGGGGCGACGGGCCCGGGTGCGGGGGGAGCCGGGGCGACGGGCTCTGGGGTGGGTTCCGGGGCCGGAGGTGCTGGTGGGGCAGCGGGGGCGGGGTTGCGGAGTTGGGCGATCTCGGTGTCGGTGGCGACGCGGACGGACTCGGGGGGGACGTAGACGAAGGCGTTGGGGGGCGGGACGACTTTGTAGAAGCTGCCGTCTTCGCCGAGGACGCGGACGATGTCGAACTTGTTGAGTCGGACCTGGATGCGGTAAGACTCGGCGGGGCCTTTGAGGGCGCCGGCCTTGGCGTCGACGCGGTCGTTATTGATGATGCCGCGGGAGCCGTCGCCTTCGAGGTCGACGAAGGCCTTGGAGATGTAGGAGTACATGCCTTCGGTGGGCTTGATCTTGTACCAGCGGTAGAAGACCTCTTCGACCTCGACGGGGGTGCCTGCTTCGAGGGTGCCGACGACGTAGTAGGCGTTGCCGGCCCCGGCGCGGACGGGGGTGTTGTTCTGGTTGATGATGCCGAGGAACGGCCCGTCGGGTTGGGCCTGGGTCGGGATCGACAGGAGTGCGAGCAGGCAGGCGACGGCGAGCGTCGGTAGGTGTCTTCGTGTTGGGGCCGGGGCGTGGATAGGGGCGGGCATCGCGTGGGCTCCTGATCGTGGGGTCATGGCAGCTTGAAGCATATCAGACGGGGTTGCGGGGAAGCGGTTCCCGGGAGGGTGGGGATGCGCGTCGGCATGGCCCCGGGTCATTGGACCGGGGTTATACGCATGGCGATGGATGGCGTGTTGTGTTGGGCGACGGGGTTACGCGGAGTGGCGTTTCGCGTCGTGGGGTGGGGGCAGGAGGATGGGGTCGGCGGGGGCCGGTTGGGCGAGTGCGGTCGCGCCCCGTGTGGAGCGTTTGGCGTGATACATCGCGGCGTCGGCGGCGTCGAGGAGGGCGTCGGCATCGGGGGCTTCGCTGGTGAGTCGGGTCGCGAGGCCGATCGCGAGCGTGGGGTTGGGTGGTGTCGAGGCGTCGTGCGGGTCTGGGAGGGGTTCGTGCGGGGGCGGGGGGATGACGGAGGCGAGGGTGTAGGGTGCGGGTGTTGGCGCGGCGGGTGATTCGCTGAGGATGGCGACGAGTTCGGCCTCTGCGGCGGCTTGGAAGGCGAGACGGAGGCGATGGACGATGCGGGCGGCTTCGTCGGCGTCGGTCTCGGGGAGGCGGAGGACGAACTCGTCGCCGCCGAGTCGGCCGGGGGTGTCGGAGGCGCGGGCGCAGTGGCGGAGGGCGTCGGCGGTGGCGATGAGGAGCCGGTCACCGGCGGCGTGCCCGAGCTGGTCGTTGATGGGCTTGAAGCCGTCGAGGTCGAGGAGGAGGCAGGCGAGGTCGCGTTGATGGCGTTTGGCGTCGGCGAAGCGGCGGTGGAGGGATTCGAGGAAGGCGCGGCGGTTGGCGAGGGCGGTGAGGGGGTCGGTGGCGGCGATCTGCTCGAGGTCGGCGTTGCGGGACTTGGTGCGCCCGAGCAGCATGGTGAGCTGCTGCTGGAGGTAGGCGTTCTCCTGCTTGACGCGTTGCAGGGAGCGGTTCTTCTCGATGAGGATGGGCAGGATCTCGGGGTCGAGGGTGGAGGCGACGGTCAGGTAGTCGTAGGCCCCGCG
>JBCDIM010000077.1:0-15133 GCA_038749105.1 Planctomycetota bacterium | reverse complement strand
TGAGCTGATCAAGTTGCGGTGCCTAGTGGGGAAGACCAGTGTGCGGCGGATCTTGAAGGAGGAGGGGCTAGACCCGAGGCCAATGTCAGATCGGTCAGGCAGGGCGGATTTTCAGCCGTGGGATGTGTTTGTGAAGCTGCACCTGAACACGCTGGTGGCGTGTGATTTCTTCTGCAAGAACATGTGGACGTTGCGGGGCAAGCGGCAGGCTTACGCTCTGATTTTCATGCATGTCGGAAGCCGACGAGTCTGGGTGTCACGGGCGGCGTATCACCCGAACGGAGAGTGGGTGCTGCAACACGCGAGGAATGTGCTGATGTGGCTCGAGGAGCAGGGGCTCGAAGCCACTTACCTGATCCACGATCGAGACACGAAGTTCACGGCTACGTTCGATCAGTTATTGCGTGCTGCTAGCGTTCGCGTGGTGAAGTCGCCCGTGATGGCACCGAATGACAACGCGTATGCGGAGTCGTGGATCGCCACGGTGAAACGCGAATGTCTGGACCACTTCGCGTGCTTCAGCCTGGGGCACGTCGATCACTTGGTGCAAACTCTCGTTGGCTACTACAACCGGCGCCGGCCACACCAAGGGTTAGGTAATCGGGTATTGAGTCAGCCAGTCACACCTCGGTTGAAGTTCGCCCAAAATGACGAGCCTATCGGCTGTCGGTCCGAGCTGGGTGGCTTACTCAAGAGCTACTACCACCGAGCTGCTTAAGTCATCACGCCGATTGGCTCTTGTCTTCACATGTCAAAGAATTGAGCAGCATATCAATGCTGCTTGCGATGCCTGCATCGATGACGGATTTCTTATCTGGTGGCCCTGCCTATTCAGTGCTATCTTCTCAAAAATCGATCGAATTCCGGCGGGAAATATCCAGCTCCTACATTTTGGAGTAGACCGATGGCAAGTCTCCTGTGAGTGGGATAGGCTAAACGCCTTCACCCTACCCCCGAGCGGGGGGAGGCTTGCTTCATAGATTCAGACCGTGTCACGCACTCAATGAAGCGGGCCGGTCGAACGCCGCCAGATCACTTCACCGGGAACCACGCGATCTTCAGTTGGCAGCGGTTTATGGGGGTGTGCCCGCTGAGTTCTGATCGAGTCTAACAGCAGGCTAGTCAGAGCCTCGGCGAACATGTTCTCGTTGTGAGAGATGGTCGTGAGCTCCGGGTCAAGCAGATTGCCCATGGGCAGGTTACCCATGCCGAACACTGAAAGGTCTTCGCCGATGCGTCGGCCCCGTCGGCGACCGGCCTTGATCACCGCGGCGGCGAACCGGTCGGTCGCGCCAAAGATCGCGGTGATATCCGGGTGGGCTTCGAGCAGCCGGTCGGCGGCCTCAACCATGGCGTCGGGCATGCCGGGCGTCGTCGCGATCCACGACTCTTGGGGCTCGATGCCGTGTTGCCGCAAGCCGTCGATGTAGCCTTGGAAGCGCCGACGGGTGGGCAGCGTGTCGGCCTTAAGCCCGACGAAGCCGATCTTACGGTGGCCCCAGTCCCAGAGCCGGTCGATCACTTCGCTCACGACCTGTTCGTCGTTCGTGTGCACCTTCGAGACCACCGACTCGGGCGCAAATTCGGAGGTCACCACGCAGGGCACCCGGTTCTCGACAAGGTGTCGGTAGTGCTCGACCTCTTCGCCGTAGTCGATCGTTGCCAGGACGACCCCCGAGACCCGGAAGCCGATTGCCGCCTCAAAGCACTTCTCTTCGCGGGCCAGGTCGCTGCGGGTTCCTAGCACGATCGAGGCGTAGCCGGCTTCCAGAAAGCGGTCGGTGACTGCGGTTAACATCCGGGCTTGGTCCGTCGCCCCGACCTGCCGCTGGATGATCGCGATCAGCGGGGTCCGGCCCTTGAACACGCCCTGGACCAGGTGGTTGGAGAAGTATCCGTGCCGGCGCGCGGCCTCCTTAATCGCCTCGCGGGTCGAGGGCTTGACCTCGGGGTTGTCGCGCAGGGCCTTGGAGACCGTGGCGACCGAAACCCCTTGCGATTTTGCGAGCTGTCGGAGGGAGATCACCGTTGAATTCTACCAATTGGGGTCATGCTTCCGGGCCAACGGCTTCGAGCCCGCCGAGGCTCACTATGCTGACGCCCGCGGGATGCGTCTCTCAATTCCCGACCACCGGCCAGAGTAAGACATCGTCGAAGCCTTGGTTACCCGGAAGCGTGAAGGAGGTGTTCCATGAGGTGGCGTAGGCGAAAGCGCTATCGGCGGTGATGGACTGGGCATGGCCGTCCACAAAGTTGGCGTTGGATGAGGTTTCCTGGTGGATGGCGGGGATGAATCCGGTGTTGTTGTTGGACCGCGGGTCCTCTTCGGAAAAGGAGAAGCCCGCACGGAGCACAGCGGGTGCCTGGGTCGTGAACCAGTCGGCCCCCAGAAGCGTGCGAGACGGTGACGGCACACCGATCTCGTTGCTGCGCACCGCCAGGGCGACGATGTTCGTGGTGTTGTCAGTCTGACGGGCACCGCCGCCGCCGTCGAAGCCCTGGGCGCTGTCGGGGGCGAGGTAATCATTCATCGCGTAGCTGCGTCGGGACGTGAAGCTGTCGCGGTCGGGTGGTCCGTACTCTGCTTCCGGGCAGAGGAACAAGCCGGTACCCATGATCTCCTGGGTCTTCTCGAAGCGTGTGGGACCGCCGGGGGAATCCATGATGGAGTTCATGCCTGGGGAACCGGCGTACTCCGCGATCGCGCCCTGCCACCAGCGGACGAACGCCGTGGTCCCGAAGTTGCTGACATAGTTGATGCCGGCGGGCGCGGCACCGTTTCCCGAGGGCAGATAGCCGTAGACAAAACTGCCTTCGTAATCGCCGCGGTATGCGGCATGAGCAATGCCCTGCTGCCGCAAGTTCGAGAGACAGCCGCTGCTCCGGGCGGCCGAGCGTGCGGCACCAAGCACCGGCAGAAGGATGGCGACAAGCAGTGCGATGATGCTGATCACCACCAGCAGCTCGATGAGGGTGAAGGCGGGACGGGGTGTGACGAGGTGAGTGGTGTGCCGATGAGGTTGCGGATTCATGGGTGATAGACTTTCGCAAAGCGGACCAGAGGGCGTGAATCGGTAATGCTGAAATGCCCGCTCTGGCGTTGGCTGGAGCGAACAGGAGGGGTCTGAATCAGGTCGACCTACGCCGCCGAGCCATGATGCACAGGCCGCCGCAGGCGACGAGGGCGATCGAGCTGGGCTCGGGGATATACGCAATGACAAAGTTGTCAAACTCCTGCTGCAGGAGGGTGCGGTTGTTTCCGGGAGGGGATTGCGATCGGCCGGCAATCGCCACATACCGGTCGGTGAGCCCGTCAAAGGCATCAGTGATGTCGAAATCATCGAGCAATACCGTTTCCTCGCCGTCTTCCAAGAGCGACACATCCAGCAGATCGGCGATCTCATCGACCGCGATCGCGACCGCGATCGTGTCCGTCTTGAATTCGTTATTGGGGGTCAGGCTCACATTGATCGGTACGTTCACATTGGCTTCAATCGCACCGTCAACAAACACCAATGCGCGGACAACAAAGTCTGCGTTAGCACCCGTGTTAAAAAGCTCGAGTTGCAAGGTGATGTCACGCGCGGGGCCCAGGGCACTCGCCGTGGTTGCTGCCTCGGCCTGGGTCCCATCGAGCAG
This sequence comes from Planctomycetota bacterium, assembly GCA_038749105.1. Taxonomy (GTDB): domain Bacteria; phylum Planctomycetota; class Phycisphaerae; order Phycisphaerales; family Phycisphaeraceae; genus JBCCOW01. The sequence continues at coordinate 11,494 of JBCDIM010000077.1, read as the reverse complement.
GAACCGGAACAGCGAATCGCCTAGAGCGTGGTCCGTCCGCAGGGTCGGGACACCACCCACGTCGTCGGCAAAGGCTTCAAGGCGTGTGTCGAACGTAATCGTGTAGCTCTCGTCGGTCAGTGCAGGCCCGAGGTTGAGGTCGGGCCGTACCACCACTTCTGCACCAGCGTTCGCGTTGAACGCGCGGACTTGGAAGTCCAAACGCGAGGCCCGGATCACGGGCTGGCCCTGACCAGGCGGTGAGATATTGCCGGCGGTGAGTGTGGTGTACCCGATGCCTTCATTGGGGACGAGCAGCCCGGCCTGGCGGGTTTGACCGTTGCCAAGCTCGAAGTCGACCCCAACCTGATTTTGAGACACGTCAAAACTGTCGCTGAAGATCACCGACGCGTCCGCGGAGCCCGAGGCGAGAGCGGTTATGGCAAGGGCAGCCGAACAATAAGAAGTACGCATGATGAGGTCCTCCTGTGAAATGGGCAAAAAACCAGACTGGCGGTGAATACGCAAAGGGTGATTTGAGTAGCTTTTGGGCAATCGGTCGTTCGTAGCCGAGTAGCGAAGAGAGCATATTTAACAGGTTGAATCTGAAACTTAACATGTTTAGCATGGCCCCGAACCGATGCCGTGTCAACCCCTTTCTCCCTACTGCGGCATGTATTTCTCACAAAATCGGCTCAACCGGCGTGCGCTCCACGCCGCCTCCAGCCCCTCCAGAAATCTATCCTCATGAATGCCGCTTCCGTATCCGCCCCCGCTCCGCTCGCCGCCCCGATGGATCGCCTCATCCGACACGTCGACTTCTCAACAGACCGCTGCGTGGCCCGTTATGTCTCGGTAGGTGAGGGCGTCCCGGCGATGTGGCTGCTTCCCGCCGACCGGCTGGGGGACGCCGCCCAGCGCCGCGAGACACTGACCGAGCCGGACGCGCTGCAGTTCTTCAGGAGCAGGGGCAAGCCGCCCGGCTTCGCGTGGCGGCCGGACCCGCTGATACAACTCGCCGTGTGCCGGCAGGGCTCGCCCCGCCCCAGCGTCCGGCAGACCGGCTCGACGATGCGTCACAACAACGTGCTTTCAAAGCTGTCTCGCGTGGCGATCGAGCATCGGCGGTCGGATCACGGCGGCACGGTCATCACCGACCTCCGCAACGAGGCGTGGGCCTTCAGCGTCCGGCATCGGCTGGTGATGCGCGACGACCGCGGGTACGTCGTCTCGCACGCCCGCGTCACCAACGACGGCGACACCCCGCTGCGGATCGAATTCTTGTCGAGCTTCTGCCTCGGTGGCCTCTCCCCGTTTGCTGAGGATGACGCGTCCGGCAGGCTTCTGCTGCACAGGTTCCGGTCGAGCTGGGCGGCGGAGGGCCGACTGGTGAGCGATACGCTGGAAGACCTACAGCTCGAGCGCTCATGGCTCGGGCCAAACCCGCCGGTCATGCGGTTCGGTGCGTTGGGCAGCCGGCCGGCGACCGGATTCTTCCCGATGCTCGCGGTCGAGGACACCGCGGCGGGCGTCACCTGGGGGGTAGCGCTCGACGCCCCGGCGTCGTGGCAGATGCAGCTGCAGCGTGTCGACGATACGGTCAGTGTTGACGGCGGGATCGCCGACCGCGAGTTCGGGCAGTGGTTCGTGGACCTCGCGCCCGGCGAGTCGCTTGATGCCCCGGCCGCGGCGCTCTCCGTCGTCAGCGGGGGGGTCGACGAGGCGATGGGTGAGCTGGTGCGTTGGCAGGAGGATCGGCGCCCGTTTCGCGCGGCGGAAGAAGGCCTGCCCGTCTGCTTCAACGAGTTCTGCACCACCTGGGCCAACCCCACGCATGACCGCTGTATCAAGCTCGCGGACGCCGCGAAGGGCCTTGCGAAATACTTCGTGATCGATGCGGGCTGGTTCATCTCCGCCAAAGACGGCGAGAAGTCTGGGAATGTGCACGGCGACTGGGTGCCGAGCCCCGAACACTTTGCCGGCGACATGAAGGTCGTTGCCGACGCCATCCGGCAGCGCGGCCTCGTGCCCGGGCTCTGGTTCGAGTACGAAAATGCGGGCAAGGACAGCCTGGCTTACGACCGGCTGGCCCAACACATGCTCAAGCGCGATGGCATGGCGATCGACACCGGATTACGCACCTTCTTCGACATGCGCGACCCCAAAGCCCTGGAGCATCTGCGGCGGTGTGTGATCGATCAGCTCCGTAACGGCGGCTACGGGTATCTCAAGATCGACTACAACGCGAGCGTGGGTGTGACCTGTGACGGCCCCGAGCCGTCGGGTGGCGAGTCGCTTCGGCAACAGGCGCTGGCGTCACAGTGGTTTGTTGAAGAGATCGGTCGCGCCCTGCCCGACCTGGTGATCGAGAACTGCGCGTCCGGCGGCCATCGGCTCGAGCCTGCTCTACAAGCCCGGTGCAGCCTCGGCTCGTTCTCCGATGCCCACGAGAACCCGGAGATCCCGATCATCGCCGCCAACCTCCAGCGGCTGATCGCCCCGAGCCAGTCGCTGATCTGGGCCACGCTGCGTGAGACCGACAACGCCACCCGGCTGATCTACTCCATGGCGGCGACGTTCCTGGGCCGAGTCTGTCTCTCGGGCGACATCGACCGTCTCGACGCCGACCAACGCGGCATCGTCGAACAGGCCATCGCGCTCTATCAACGCGGTACCGGCGTCATCCTAGACGGCGACTCCAAACGGTTTGGCCCCCCCGTCGCCAGCATGCGTCACCCCGCGGGCTGGCAGGCGGTCACCCGCGTGGCACGCGATAGCAGCGCCGCACTCGTGGTCGCCCACGCCTTCGGGAACCCGCCAACCGAACCCGTCGTTTGCGATCCCGATCGGGGCCCATGGCGGGTCGCGGCATCGCTGGGTTCGGGCATCGGAATCAATGACGGCAGGATTAAAGTGCGGTTTGCTGAGCCCTTCTCGGCGGCCGTCGCCCTGCTGGAGCCCGGCAAGTAAGCGGATGGCAAAGCCAGACGCCTGACGCTCAAGCACGGGCCTTGACGCCGAGACGAGGCCAATGTAACGTGTTAATAAGCTTCCAGGGGCAGCCGAGGGTGGCATTCTCGGCCCGGGCCGATCTCTCGCCTTGGCTGCACCTTTCCGTCGTTGTGTTGTGTTCATTCATCGATCCGACAGACCCCGTCAACCTCCGATCCGCCCGAAGCGATGCCTGCAAACCCTACGCCGATCCAACGCTTCGCTCGCCTCACGGTGATCGTGTTGATCGCTCTTGTCGCGGTCGCCGCTGTTGCGCCCACCCACGCCAACGACCGGCCCAACATCATCTTCGTCTTCGCCGACGACCTCGGCTGGGGCGACCTCGCCGTCTACGGCCACGACCGGATCAAAAGCCCCAACCTCGACCGCATGGCTCGTGAGGGCACGCTCTTCACCCAGTTCTACGTCAACCCCACCTGCTCGCCCAGCCGCGCCGCGATCATGACCGGGCACTTCCCCAATCGTCATCGGGTGCACGGCCATTTCGGCAAGCCCGAGCTCAACCAGCGCCGGGCCATGCCCGACTTCCTTGATCCCGAAGCCCCGATACTCCCGCGCGAGCTCCAGAAGGCCGGCTACAAAACCGCACACTTCGGCAAGTGGCACCTGAGCACCCCCGCAGCCGTGCCGCCACCGCCCAAGCCCGACGCTTACGGCTTCGATGTCTACCACATGGCCCGCGAGAACAACTGGCCCGACACGCACGCACCCGAACACACCCTCTGGCATTGGACCAATCGTCACCTCTCCAGCGAACGCATCATTGATCAAACTATCGCTTTCATCGAGCAGAACAAGGACGACGGCCCGTTCTTTATCAACGCTTGGCTGCTCGACACGCACAGCCTGCTGCGGCCCACCGTTGAGGATCGTGAGCCGTACAAACACCTCAACGCCCGTGCCGGCAAGCTTGATCTGGTTGGGGCGACTACCGTTTACTACTCGGTGGTGACCAAGATGGACCGCCACGTGGGCCGACTGCTCAAACGGCTCGACGAGCTCGGCCTCTCAGACAACACGCTGCTGATCTTCAGCTCCGACAACGGGCCCGAGGTCTTTCAGGTCCGCAACGCGTCGCACAGCGCCGTCGGCAGCGCCGGGCCGTTCCGGGGCCGCAAGCGCAGCCTCTACGAGGGCGGCATCCGTGTGCCCTTCATCGCACGCTGGCCCGGCACGGTGCCGGCCGGCGTCGTCAACAATACCTCGGTGATGACCGGCGTTGATCTGCTGCCGACCTTTATCCGCCTCGCCGGTGCCGAACTGCCCACCGATTACACGCCCGACGGCGAAGACGTCAGCGACATCCTCAGAGGCTCGACCCGAAAACGCACCGCCGCCCTGCTCTACGAGCAACGCGTCCGGACCCCGGGCCATGTGCACCACCGCAGCCCAGCCCTGGCAATCCGCAGCGGCGACTGGAAGCTGTTGATGAACCCCGACGGCAGCCGGATCGAGCTCTACAACATCGTGGACGACCCTCGGGAGCTTAACAATGTCGCCTACAAGCACCCCAACACCATCGACGAGCTGCGAGCCCCGCTGATGAAGTTCCACGCCGATATCCCTCCGGGCCCCTTCGACGCCGACGCCGGGAGTGACCACTACCCCTGGCCGGGCCGTTGAAGGCCACCGCCCCTTCACCCCAAAGTCCTCACCTCCGGAGCAGCGCATCATGGACACCGAATCCTTCGAGATGGTCGACAAGCGGCTGAAAGACGAACTCAAGGCTGTAGCCGACCGCGTGCAGCGCACAGTCAGTCTGAGCGATGTCTTCTACAACTACTACAAGGAATCGCTGACCATCATCGCCCGGACCCTGCGTTCGGCTCAGCTCGACGAGGACAAAGGAGCGAGCTGCGAGGCGAGCGTCACGCTGCGCGACGCCGAGTCGCTGATCACGTTCCTCGGGGTGGAGCTCGATGTCTTCGAGCGGAACGCGGCGACCAAGTGGAAGGTCGTCCGGGTTGAAGAGCACGGGCTACGCGCTGACGGGCGGACCGACTGCCAGAAGCCCTTCATGAAGCTGCTCGACGAGGCCGCCGCCGCGAAGCAGCCGATCGAGCTCCGCTTCGGCGACGGCCACTACTTCTTCAAGCACAACAACATCTCCCCGATCCACCTGATCCGACGCCGGGACATCCGCATCGTCGGCACCGGTTCGACCACCCTGCTCTGCGACGCGTCGCCCGGCGGGGGCCCCTACGTCCGGATGATCGGCTGCGAGAACGTCACCTTCATGGGCGTCTCCATCGATAGTTCGCCGTGGCCCTACACCCTCGGCGAGATCACCCGAGTCATCGATGGCCGACGCATCATCGTCAACCTCATCGACCCATACCCCAGCCCCGACCCGACCTGGGAGACGGCCCGGTTCTACCGCGGCAAGCTCCGCGACCCCGTCACGGGCTGGATCGTCGACAACGGCGGCGATCCGCGCATCATCGGCATGCGGCGGATGGGCGGCCGGACCTGGCAGGTCACGCTCGACGACAACGCCCTGAGCGGGGCTAAGAACCTGACCCGCAACTTCGAGGCCGGCCAGTGGTTCAGCATCCACCCCCGCGCCCGACGCGGCGCCTCCGATGGCATGACCATCGTGGACTGTCGTCACCTCGCGTTCCTGTTCAGTGACCTGCACTCCGCCGACAAACACCTGGTCCAGCTCTCCGGCTCTTCCGGCGTCGCCTTCATCGGCTTCGACGTCGCTCCCGCCTACGACCGCGTGATCAATAGCAACGCCGACGGCTTCCACTGCCGCTCCAACCCCAAGGGGCCCTACCTCGAGAAGTGCCGCGTCATGCACATGAACGACGACTGCATGAACCTCTACACCAAGCTCGTGAGCATCATCAACGTCGTCGATGACCAAACCCTCATCATCCAGAGCAACATGCAGCGGCTCGCCTCGATGATGGCCCTCAAGGTCGGCTCACGCGTCACGGCCGCCGACCTCAACACCGGCGAACTCACCGGCCAGGCCGAGGTCACCGCCATCGAAGAGGTCGACTGGGAAGGGCACACCGGCCTGATCCAGGTCCGTCTCGACACACCCATCGAAGGTCTGAAAGGCCGTCGGCAGGTCGGCCGCCCCGACCTCTTCGAGGAACGGGAGTACGTCCCGTCTGGCGCTAAAAACTACCGGGCCGCCATGGCGATCAAGGCCCCCTTCGAGCACATGCTGATGAACCTCGACGCGCAGAACGCGGGCTGGGTCATGCGGGACTGCGAGCTCGGCCTCAACCGCGCACTCGGGCTCAAGTGCAAAGCACCGCACGGCATCATCCGCAACTGCGTGTTCCACAAGCAGCGGGCGTGGTTCCACTCACAGATGAACTGGACCGAGGGGACGTACCCGCGGAACGTGCTGGTGACCGATAGCCGTTTCGATCGCGGCGTCGCCTTCAACTCCAACCTCCCCCACCGCAAGCTCACCGATGCCGAGGTCTCCGCCTATAAGCGGCACCTCGACTTCGTCCGCGTGGTCGATGCGGAGGGCAGAAAGCTGAGCCTCCGCTAGAACCCGCGTCAATCCAACCCGCACGCCAGACGCCGGGCGTCGAGCCGCCACACCATGATCAAGCAAGCACCGCGACTCTCTGACTTCTGCCGAGCCCTCGAGCCCGTGGGCCGCATCCTCGAAGACCCGGACTACAACGTCTGGGGCTGCTCGCCCATCTACGGCGACGACGGCCGGGTCCACGTCTTCTTCGCCCGCTGGAAGAATAAATACCACCACGAGGGCTGGGTCACCGCCTGCGAGGTGGGCCACGCGGTTTCCAGAGAGCCCTACACGCCGGGCGGGCCGTACGATGTGCTGAAGCCCGCGCTTGTCCCGGCCGGCGATCCGGTCGAGCAAGGCGGGCGGGGCGATGAAGACGCCTGGGACTCGGACTCGATCCACAACCCCACGGTCTACAGGGTCGGCGACCAATACGTCCTCCTATTCATGGGCGCAAGCTGCAAGCGGGCGGGCTGCTCGCGCGAGATGCTGGTCGGCATGACCCGTGAGCAGATCCGTCCGCACTTCAAAGCCACCGTCCGCACCAAGCGGGTCGGGATGGTCATCGCCGACAGCCTCGACGGGCCCTGGCAGCGCGTCAGCGTCGAGGACCCGATCATCCCCGCCGGGCCGGACGGGGCTTGGGACGACATCGTCACATCAAACCCCGCGTTCGTCGTTACGTCCGAAGGCAAGTACCGCATCTATTACAAGGGCTGGAACCGCCGCGACGCAGACCGCGGACACGCCAACCGAAAATACGGCTTCGCCGAGTCCGACCACCTGCTCGGCCCCTACACCAAGCACCCCGGCAACCCCGTCATCGACTTCAGCTACATCCACGAAGACATGCAGTGCGAAGACGCCTACGTCTGGCACGAAGACGGCAGGTACCACACCGTGCTCCGCGATATGGGTTTCTTCAACCACGAGTACGGGCTCAAGCTCTCCTCCGACGACGGTGTCGCTTGGAGCGAACCGGAGGTCGCGTTTCTTGACGCCCCGTCCTACTTCGACGAGGCGATGCCTGGGCTCGATCGCCAGGGCCGCTTTGAGCGCCCGCAGCTCCTCATGAAGGACGGCGTGCCGGACCACCTCTTCTGCGCCTACCGCGGCGGAAAATACAAGACGTGTTCGGGCGTGGTGCTCAAGATCAACCGAGACAAGCTCTAGCCAGGCGGCAACCCACATGACGCGTCCAAACGTCCTCATGATCCTCGCCGACCAGCACAACGCCGGGCTCATGGGCTGCGCCGGCCACCCTCAAGCCCTCACACCCCACCTCGACCAACTCGCCACTCAGGGCACCCGCTTCACCGACACCTTCTGCCAAAACCCCATCTGCACCCCCAGCCGTGTAAGCATCCTCTCCAGCCAATACTGCCACAACCACGGCTACTTCGGTCTCTCCGGCCCCGCCCCTCAACACCTCCCCAGCCTGTTCAAGCACTTCCGGGGGCACGGCTACCGCACCGCCGCCTTCGGCAAGCTCCACCTCCCCGAGGCCCCAAACAACTGGGTCGCCAAAGACCTCGACCGCTTCGGCGATACCTACGAAACCGCCGACGGCCAACTCGGCACCAGCGACTACCTCACCGAACTCGAAAGCCTCGGCCTCCGCGACCGCGAAGACAGCTGGCACAACGACTCCGACCGCTACGGCCCACGCAGCGTCCCCCGCGACGCCCGGCCCAGCGATTTGCCCTTCGAGCACACGCAAGAAGTCTGGTGCGCCCGTCAGTCCATGCGGTTCATTGAAGAAGACGATGACCGCCCGTTCTTCATCCAGCTCGCCTTCCAGAAACCCCACCACCCGCTGCTCCCCGTGCAACGCTTCTGGGACCTCTACGACCAGGACCTGGAGCTGCCCCCCACCGTTCACCAAGACCCTTCGCACCGATCGCCCGCCTTCCAACGCACCTGGCAGATCACCCAGGACTACCCCTGGGAGTTCGCCCAGCCCGGCGACACCCAAGACGACGGCCTCCGACGCGCCTGGCGCGGCACGCTCGGCAACATCAGCCAGCTCGACCACGTCGTCGGCTCCCTCATGGACTTCCTCGACGAGCACGGCCTAGCCCACAACACCATCGTCGTCTACGGCAGCGATCACGGCTGCTACCACAGCATCCACGGCATCATCGAAAAAGCCCCCGGTATCGGGTCGGTCGAAGTCTGCCGCGTCCCCATGATCTGGCGCGGCCCAGGCGTCACCCAGCCCGGCCGCGTCTGTGAGCACCTCACCGAGAACGTCGACTTCGCCCCGACCCTCGCCGACCTCTGCGGGCTGCCCGGCATGGACTGGGCCGACGGCCACTCCCTCGCCGACCTCCTAGCCGGCGGCGACCAGCCCGTCCGCGACGCCGCCTTCACCGAGAACGCCCTGAGCAAGGCCGTCCGCTTCGACCGCTACCGCCTCACCTACTACCCCGCCGCCGTCTTCGGCGACGCCTTCCGCGGCGAGCTCTACGACCTGATCGACGACCCGATGGAGACCCGAAACCTCTTCGAAAACTCTGACTTCGCCAAGGTCCGGCAACGCGGCGAACGCCTCATCCTCGACTGGCTCGCCACCAGCAACCGCGTCGTCACCGCGCAGCCTGTCCACTTCGAGGGCCCCGCCCGCAGCGGCAAGCGCTCCTACCCGCTCGCACAAGACGGCCGGGCTGCACGCGACCGGCAGCCCGCCCACCACCGAGAACCCCGCGACGCCTATCTGAATTATCTCTAGTCCTAAACCGCGAGTCCCACCGCATGCACACGCATCCCACCCCTTGGCTTGTCCACGCGTTGACCCTCCCCGTCATCGCCGCCGCCTTGGTTTTCGCGCTCAACCCATCACAAGCCAACGCGCAAGACGCACCGCCCAACATCATCTTCATCCTCGCCGACGATCAGGGCTACGGCGACCTCAGCGCCCTGGGCAACCCGATCCTCAAGACCCCCAACCTCGACCGGCTCTACGGCCAGAGCACCCGCTTCACCCGCTTCTACATGAACCCCGTCTGTGCCCCCTCCCGCGCCGCCCTCATGACCGGGCGATACCCACAACGCACCGGCGTCTGGAGCACCAACCGTGCGAAGCAGCAAATGCACACCGACGAGCTCACGATCCCCGAGCTCCTCGAACAGAAAGGCTATCGCTCCGCCCACTTCGCCAAGTGGCACCTGGGCAACGGCTACCCCATGAACCCCCGCGACCAGGGCTTCCAACACTCCCGCCGCGCTGCCATGCAGCAGAAGTTCAACCCCCGCCTCGTCGAGAACGGCAAGACCCAGCAGTTCACCGGCTATGCCGACGACCTCTACTTCGATGGTGCCATCGCGTTCATCAAGGAAAACCGCGAGCGCCCTTTCTTCGTCTACCTCGCCTCCTGGCTCCCCCACGACGACAAGGCCAACGATCCGATCGTCCCCGAGCCTTACCTCAAACCCTTCAAGGACCAAGGCCTGCCCAAGACCACCTACGAGGCCTACGGCATGATGACCAAGCTCGATGAGAACGTTGGCCGACTCCTCGACTTCCTCGACGAGCAAGGCCTCGCCGACAATACTCTCGTCATCTTCACCTCGGACAACGGCCCCATCTTCGGCCCCCGCGCCTCCGCCCCCCGCTTCAACGCCGGGCTCCGCGGCCACAAGGGCCAGGTCTTCGAGGGCGGCATCCGGCTCCCCGCGTTCTTCCGATGGCCGAGCAGGTTCGAAGCCGGCCGAGACATCAACGAACCCGTCGCCCACATCGACCTGCTCCCGACACTGATCGATATCACCGGAATCACCCCGCCCCACCCTAACAAGCTCGACGGCCAAAGCCTCCTGCCTTTACTGCTCGGCCATGCCGACACACTCCCCGACCGCACCCTTTTCTTCCAGTTCGACCGCCACGAAGACATCCCCCGTAAAAACCATAACTTCGCTGCACTCACCCGACAGTACAAACTCGTTGGCCGTAATCAGCTCTATGACCTGCTCAGCGACCCCGGCGAACAGATGAACCTCGCGAACCAACACCCAGACATCGTCGATGAACTCCGCGCCCAATACGACGACTGGTGGACGGACGTCAACCGTGAACGCAACTTCGAGGTCGAGAAACCCATCGTGGGCACCAAACAGAAACGCGTAACGCTTTTCAATATCGGCAACGCCATGCTCAAGGGCTACCCCCTCGAGATCGGTGCCCCAGGCCAATATGCCCTCACCGTCCGCCTCTCCAATAGAGTCTTCCGACCCGGTCAGAACTACACCGCGAAAATCGACCTTCTCGGCCAACGTATTGAAATGCCGTTTACCTTTAACACGAAAGACCCCAAGCTTCGCTTGCCTCCTACGGCGATGCCCCGAGCGGCGGGCTACGTTCAGGTCTACTTTGAAGGAGACCTCAACACCATCAAACGGGCCCCTTATCTCGACAACGACCCCGGCCACGCCTCGATCTTAATCGAGCTGATCCAGTAACATCGAAGTCTTCTCTGGGATACATCAATCAGTGTCTGTCTCTGGCGGCCATCTGAAAGGCCGGTCGGGCTTATTGATGTCAGTTCTGTCCGGGTTTGAGAAGTGCCTGTGGGGGTAACTGATGCTCAGGGAGGGGTTGGTGTGATGTCAGGCCCGAATACCCTGACATGGCTCTCGTCATCGGGTCAGTGCCTGAGATTTTGGGTTTGAGCAGGTGGGAGAAGGGGGGAAGCACAACCCGGCGAAAGGGTAGGATTACGCGGGTGGTTCGGGGATGTTCCGAATTGTTGGCGCTTTGCCAATACTGGGTTTACGTTCGAGAGGGTTTGCGTTGAATCGTGCTGTGGAGCCTCCTGTTGAGGTGGTTAAGAGAGGGGCGGGACACTCAGATTCGGTTCTTGCGGGAAGAGAACCAGATTCTACGAAGTCGGGTGGATCAGCAGCGGCTAATCCTGTCGCCGGAGGAGCGTGGGCGGTTGCTGGCGATCGGGTCGAGGCTGGGGCACCAAGGGTCTAGTGACGGTGGTCCAGCTCCGGACCTATCAG
>JBCDIM010000076.1:0-15407 GCA_038749105.1 Planctomycetota bacterium | reverse complement strand
TGGCGGGGGTGGGGTGGCGGGGGGTGGAGTGGGGGGAAGACGGTTGGCGGGAGGCGGCGGCGGCGCGGGACCGAGTGATCGCGGGGGTGCTGGGGGGGGTGTTCTGGCCGCCGGGTGAGCCGGCGGTGTTTGGCGATGGGTTTGAGGGGCTGTGTGGGGATGGGGCGGTGGACCGGGCGGCGTTGGTGGCGAGCTCGGCGGGGGGTGGTCCTGATGTCGGTTGAGCGTGGGCCTCATCGGTTGGTTCGGGCGTCGGCGGGTTCGGGGAAGACGTACGCGTTGACAAGCCGGTACCTGGCGTTGTTGGCGGTGGGCGAAGGGCCGAGCGGGGTGCTGGCGACGACGTTCACGCGGAAGGCGGCGGGGGAGGTGTTCGGGCGGGTGTTGGAACGGCTGGCGAGAGCGGTGCGGGGCGGGGCAGACCGGGCGGCGTTGGAGGCGGCGGTCGGGGAGGTGCTGTTTGAGGGCGGTTGGCTTGAAGGGCGGGCGGACTCGGCCGACGCGGCGTCGGCTCTGGTCCAGGTGGAGTGGATGGCGGTGCTTCGGCGGCTGGTGGGGGCGATGGATCGGGTGTCGATCGGGACGATCGATGGGTTCTTTAGCCGGCTGCTGGGGTGCTTCGTGTTGGAGCTGGGGATGGGGGAAGGCGGGGCGGGTGGGGCGGGTGACGGGTTGGGGCGGGTGATCGATGAGGGGGGCAGCGAGGCGGAGGCGCTTCGGCTGCGGGCGATCGAGGCGATGCTTGCGGCGGAGGGGGGCGGGGACGGGGGTGGGGGCGACGGGTTCGAGACGCTGGTGCGGTTGATGCGGGAGGTGTCGCACGACACGGCCCGGCGGTCGGTGACGGCGTCGCTGCTGGACCTCACCGGTGAGGGCGGACTGCTGGGGATCTATCGGGAAGCGTCGGGGGTTGGGTTGTGGGACCACGATCTAGTGAACGACGCGGGCGCGTTGCTGGGGGAGCGTAAGCTCGAGGCGGCGGTGGAGGGCTTGTTGGTGGCCGAGGCGGAGCTGCCCCAGACCAAGAAGGGGGCGGTGGACAAGCGGTCGGCCAAGGCGTGGGCGAAGGATGTACGGCACGCGCAGTTGGGGGCGTGGGAGGCGTTTCTAGAAAAGGGGATCGGGGCGGCGCTGGCGGCGGGGCAGGAGTCGTACGGCAGTGCTGAGCTGGGTGAGGGCTTGTTGACGGCGTATCGGCCTCTCGTGCGGCACGCGCGGGCGGTGGTGCTGGGGAAGCTGGAGCGGCAGACCCGAGCAACCCACGCGCTGCTGGAGCGATTTGTGGAGCACTACGACCGGCTCCGCGAGTCGAGCGGGGTGGTGCTGTTCAGCGACCTGACGGATCGGCTGCGGGCGGGGCTGGCGGAAATGGACGCGTCGGAGCGGGAGCGGGTGTACTACCGGCTGGACGGCCGGCTGAAGCACCTGTTGATCGACGAGTTTCAGGACACGTCGCTGGGTCAGTGGGACGTCTTGGCCCCGATGGTGGACGAGGTCGCGGCGCACGGGGACGGGAGCCACAGCTTCTTCGCGGTGGGGGATACGAAGCAGGCGATCTACGGGTGGCGGGGGGGTCAGGCGGAGCTGTTCGATGCGGTGGTGGAGCGGTTTGGAGGGGCGGGTGGGCGTGGGGATGACGTAGGCCAGGCAGGTGGGGTGGGTAGGGTGGGGTGGGGGGTGGTGGAGGCGTCGATGGATCGGAGTTGGCGTTCGTCGCCGGTGGTGCTGGAGGCGGTGAACCGGGTGTTTGGGGGGCTGACCGGGCTGCCGGGGTTGGGGGTGTGGGAGCGGGATGCGGGGGCGCTGCGGGAGTTCGCGGGGCGGTTCCGGGAGCACCAGTCGGCGAAGGGCTTGGAGGGACAGGTGGTGCTGCGGACGATGGGTGCGGACGAGGAGCACGAGCGGGGCGTGGCGGAGTACGTTAAGGGGCTGGTGGAGTCGGGGCGGTACCGGAGTGTGGGGGTGGTGGTTCGGCGGAACGAATCGGCGGCGGCGGTGTTGGCGGCGCTGCGGGAATTGAAGGTGCAGGCGTCGGGCAGAGGGGGTCGTCTGCTGACCGAGGAGCCGGCGGTGAACGCGGTGCTGGCGGCGCTGCGGCTGGCGGAACACCCGGGGGACAGCGTGTCGGCGTTCCATGTGGCGAACTCGCCGATGGGGGAACTGCTGGGGATGACGGGGTGGCGGGGCGGGGAGGCAGAGCGGGTGGGGTCTGGGATCCGTCGCGCGTGGATGGAGGAAGGGCCGGGTGGGCTGCTGGGGCGGTGGGTGGCGGGGCTGGCCGGATCGTGCGGGGCGCGGGGGTTGGACCGGCTGCTGCGGTTGGTCGAGATGGGGGAGGGGTACGAGCCGGGGTCGCGGCTCCGGCTGGGCGAGTTTGTGCGGATGGTGGAGACGACGGCGGTGGAGGTGGGGCAGGGCGAACAGGCGGGGGTTGGCGTGGGTGAGCTGGGCGGAGTGGGTGGGGCGGAGGTGCGGGTGATGACGGTGCACGGGGCGAAGGGGTTGGAGTTTGATGCGGTGGTGCTGCCGGACCTGGAGTCGGGCATGACGTTTAAACCGGGGGTGTTGGTGGAGCGGGAGGGCGGAGACCCGTTGGGTCGGGTGGTCGGGGTGTATCGGGCGGGGCGAAAGGAGGAGCGGGCGCTGTCAGCCCGATTGACGGGCTTGTACGAGTCGGCGAAGCATCGGCAGCGGGTGGAGGACCTTTGCGTGCTGTATGTGGCGATGACGCGGGCGGCGCGGGGGCTGCATGTGTTGGTTCGGCCGAGGAAGACGGGCGGGCAGAGCCTGGCAGAGGTCGTGGTGGGGGGGTTGGCCGGCGGGGCGGGGCTGTCGGCGTGGGAGCGGCGGGGCGAGGTGTTGTACGCGTCAGGGGAACTGCCGGGGGCTGACGGGGCACACGAGGGGGCAGGGTCACGGCGGAACACGACGGGCTTCGAAGGCCAGCGGCCACCGCTGCGGCCGCAATTGGGGCGCGGGGCGGTGCGGTTCCCGGTGGTGGTCACGCCGTCCCGTGCACCGGAGGGCGAGCGGGTGTCGGTGGAGCGGCTGTTGGGCGGGGCGACGGAGGGACGATCGGCTGACGGGGAGTCGGCCGACGGCAGCGGTGCGGTCTACGGGTTGGTGATGCACGCGATGTTTGAGCGGGTGGGGTTCTTGGACGAGTCGGAAGAACCCACAGGGGGCGGGGGTTGGTTGGCGGTGGCGGAGGCGGCGTGCGGGCGGTTTGGGTTGCGGGGGGTGGAGCCGGTTGCGGTGGCGGAGCGGTTTGTGGGGATGCTGGAACGGGAGCCGGTGCGGGCCCTTCTGGCTCGACGGGAGGCGGCGGGGCTCTGGCGGGAACGGCGGTTTGCGGCCATGGTGCAGGGGCGTTTGGTGAAAGGTGTGTTCGACCGAGTGGTGCTGGGCGAGGATGGGTCGGCGCAGATTGTGGATCTGAAGACGGACCGAGGGGGATCAGCGGACGCGTTGGTCGAGCGGTATCGGCCGCAGATGTCGATGTATCGCGCGGCGTTGGGCGTGATGCTCGGGGTAGGGGTTGAGCGGGTAAGTGTGAGTCTGTTGGCGATGGGGTTGGAGCGGGGGGCGGTGGTGGAGGTGGGGTTTGATTGAGGTGCGTGTGGGTGGGCTTCAGGGGTGGGGTTGTTGACGGTATTGGGTGGGGGGGCGTCCGGTGTGGTGGCGGACGAGCCGGGTGAGGGTGGTCACGGAAGGGAGTCCCGCCTGTTGGGCGACGTCGGCGAGGGGCAGTGAAGTGCGTCGGAGGAGGCGGAGTGCACGGTCGAGGCGTTTGCGGCTGAGGTAGGTATGCGGGGGGGTGCCGACCTGCCGCTTGAAGCAGCGGGAGAGGTGTTCGCGTGAGCAGTCGGCTTCGTGTGCGATTTCGTCGAGGGAGCCGGGCTGATGGGGCTGATGGAGGATGCGGTGGATGGCGCGGTCGACGGGGGAGAGACGATCGCGGAGGAGCCGGTCGGCGGTGTCGAAGAGGGCGAAGACGAGGTGGTGGACCGCCTGGCTGAGTTCGAGGGTGGGGGTCTGGGCGGCGGGATCAGCGAGGGTGAGCAGGTGCTGGAAGGCGTCGTGGGCGGGGCTCGGGTTGGGTGCGGGGAAGCGGTGGCCGTGGCGCTCCGCGAGGGCGTGGAGGTGGTCGTGGACCCCTGCGCCGGTAAGCAGGGCGTATCGGGTTTGGTGTCCGGGATGGGACGGCGGTCGGTCGGGGGGGTGTCCGTAGGCGGTGGGTGAGCCGTAGGCGAAGATCACGATGTGGTCGGCAGGGATGGGTTGGTCGCCGGCGGGGGAGCGGAAGGTCATGGTGCCTTGGGTGACGTGTTCGACGACCCATCGGTGAGCGGGTTCGCGCTGGTCATTTTTGTGCCAGTAGGGTTTACCGGCGGGAGCCTCGGTTTGGCCGTAGGCCTCGACACGCCAGAGGAATGCGTCATCGGTGAGGTTGATTTGGTTGAGTCGCATATCACAAAATATACGTTATGGATCACGCGATAGGGGTTGGCAACATGGCGTCGGGCCGTCATGCTTTGACGATTGCGGTGTGTGGGGCGCGTTGGCCGTTGAGCGGTTTGCGTCGTTTGCGTTTGTTCTGGTTCCGTTTCTTGTTTGCTGGAGTCCCCTGCCATGACCACTGCCACTGTCCAAGCCCCCGCCAAGTCGAAGGTTTCTGAAGAAGAGCAGGGGCATAACGCCCATACGCAGGCGGCGGAGTCTCAGGAGGGGCTGCGGGGCGAGTTCACACGGCCGATCAACTTGACGTTCCTGGGTGCGGGTTCGCAGTTCTGTCCGAAGCTGTGCCGGGACGTGTTGATGATCCCGGGGAACAAGGGCGGTGAGATCCGGCTGGTGGACGTGGACACCGAACGGCTGGACACGATGCGTCAGGTGATCGAGAAGCTGATCGCGGCGACGGGTCAGACCGAGGTTTGGAGCGTCCGGGCGTCGACGGACCGGCGGGAGGTGTTGGCGGGCACGGATTACGCGGTGTGCTGTGTGGAGGTGTCGGGGATCGCGTGTGTGGAGCACGACAACGACATCCCGCTGAAGTATGGGGTGGACCAGTGCATCGGCGACACGATCGGGCCGGGCGGCTTGTTCAAGTCGCTGCGGACGATCCCGGTGTTCCTGGACATCCTTCGGGACATGCGGGAACTGTGCCCGGGCGCGATGATGCTGAACTACACGAACCCGATGAGCATGATGGTGCTGGCGGCGGGTCGTGCGGTGCCGGAGATCAGCGTGACGGGGTTGTGCCACTCGGTGCAGGGGACCAGCCGGCTGCTGTCGATGTACGCGGACATCCCTTACAGCGAGATGCACTGGGAGTGTGCGGGGATCAACCACCTGGCGTGGTTCACGAAGCTGGAGCACCAGGGCAAAGACCTGTACGAGTCGGTGCTGTACGAGAAGTTCCGCAACCAGTTGGCGGAAGGGATTGCGGAGGCGGAGGCGGGCAAGGTGGTGCACGACAACCGTGAGGCGAGTCGGGGTGTGGTGCCGAAGAAGGACTACAAGCACGAGGACCTGATCCGGAAGGACATGTGCGTGCACTTCGGGGCGTTTATCACCGAGTCTTCGGGGCACCTGTCGGAATACCTGCCGTATTACCGGAAGTCGGAAGAAGGCAAGAAGCTGCTGCGTCTGGGGTACCACGGCGGGAGCAGGTTTTATGCGAGCAACTGGCCGAACTGGCGGAAGGCGGCGGACGAGCAGCGGATGGCGATGGTGCGTGGCGAAGAGCGTGAAGACCTCAAGCGGTCGTGGGAGTACGCGTCGTGGATGATTGAAGCACGGGAGAAGGACGCGCCGTTCCGCTTCCATGGCAACGTGATCAACCACGCGATCGCTCCGGGCAAGACCGGCGCGGGCGAGGCGGGCAAGCTGATCACGAACCTGCCCGGCGACGGGTGTGTCGAGGTGGCGTGCCTGATCGACCGCAACGGGGTGCAGCCGACGCGCTACGGGGCGCTGCCGCCGCAGATGGCTCACATCTGTGCGAGCAACATGGCCATGTTCGACCTGGGGGCGACCGCCTGCATCGAGAAGAGCAAGGAGGCGGCGATTCACGCGCTGCTGCTGGACCCGCTCTGCCAGGCGGTGCTGACCCCGGCCGAGATCAAGGCGATGACGCTGGAGATGTTCGAGGCCGAGGCGGAATTCCTGCCGGGCTATGCGTAAGCCCGCTGGGCGCTAGTGCATGAGGCACGCCGCGCACGTCCCGAGCAGCACCCAAGGCGAAAGGGTTACGCTTTGCCATCTTCGGCCGGCTTCGCGTCGAGCCGATCGCGGAGGCGTTGTCGCACATAGCCCAGGTGCAGACGCAGGTGGTAGAACTCTTCCATGTAGGAGAGCGGGACTTGCACATCGAGCAGCTCGGTCTCGAGCTGGTTGAGCCGATCGAGATCGGTCTGCAACGCGTCGTGGGCCTCGCCGAGGCGGACGCGTTCGTCGATGCGTCGGACCAGCTTGTACCACTTGTAGATCCGGGAGCGGATCCGCCAGCGGTAGAGCGACGGCGCGGTCCGCAGCAGCGGCAGCAGCAGCACCAGCAGCGGGAGGATGAAGATCAGCAGGCGATCGACAAGGGACGCGGCCCAGAACGGGAATTTGCGTTGCAGGAAGCTTTTGCCGGTGCGGAGGTGGTAGTCGATGTCGTCGTGCAGGGGCAGGTCTAGGGCGGTGGCGTTGGGGAACACGCCGGGCTCGTTCAGGAGCGTGCCGCGACGGTGGGCGTCCTGAGCCGCCCAGACCAGCAGCTGGACCACCGCCGGGTGCACGTCTTCCCGGACTACCAGCGCGGCCGCGGCGGCGGGGAGCTCGAGGTCGGTCGGGGGCAGGTTCTCGGCCGGATCAACCGAGCCGGCGTAGAGGGTGACGTGTGCGAGGTGGTCGGCGCGGCGGGCGAAGCCGGGGGCACGCTCAAACGACAGCGCGGTCACGCGGTCATCGGTGAGCAGCTCCCGGATGAGCGGGGCGTTGGGGCCCATCACGAACAACGCGGCGTCGACCTCACCCTTGCGGAGCCCGTCCGCCGCATCGGCGCTGCCGAGCTCTAGCGCGTCGACCTGCTCGATGAGCTTGTAGTCGGTGAGGAACTGGTCGGCGGCCACGCGGGTGCCGCTGCCCGGAGTGCCCACCGCCAGCCGTCGCCCCGGCAGGTCACGCGGCCCGGCGATCCCCGAGTCCGCCCGGACAAACAGCCAGATCGGCTCGTAGAACACAGCCAGCACACCACGCAGCCCGTCACGCTCGTCCAGCGGGATCACACCGCCCTGGATGAGCGCCGCGTCGACCCCGCTGTCGGGATCGCGGAGCAGGCTCAGGTTCTCGATCGACCCGGCCGTCTGCTTCACGACCAGCTCGATGCCGTTGGCGGCGAAGGTCTCGGCGTAGCGTTGGCCGTTCTCGATATACGACCCCCCGGGAGAGCCCGCGGCGAACCCGACCTGCTCCGGCGGGGCGGGCTCGGCAAAGTACCAAGCCAAGACCATCAGGAGCCCGGCAAGGACCAGCGACGGGCCCCAGATCTTGAGGCGTTCGGACCACTCGCGTTGGGTGTCGGAGGCCATGCCTGTGGTTGTACCCGAGCGGAGCCGGAAACGCTTGCGCAGCATGGTTCCGGGTGGACCGCTCAGGCGTGGGCTTCGGTGTCGGTCACCGTCCGCTGGCCGCCGGGCCGGTCGAACGGGTGTTCGTGGATGGTGGAGACCTGTTCACCGATCGCCCGCTGCCATCGGGCCAGACGCTGCCGCATCACTTGGGCGACCTTGGCATGGCTCGCTAACCCGAGCAGGTTGGTCAGCTCGTAGGGGTCGTGCAGCAGGTCGTAGAGGCAGGCCTCGCGGAGGTCGGTGTGCGACGCGGCTTTCTCGGCAGGGTCCAGGGTCTCGACGCAGTACTTCCAGCGGCCGGTGCGGATGGCCCGGCCGAAGTGCCCGTCGCTGACCTGGATGTAGGCGTCATCGGGCCAGGCGGCGACGGCGTCGGGGTCGCGTTCGACGAGTGGGAGGATGGATCGGCCGTCCATGGTGTCGGGGACGTCGATGCCGCAGGCGTCGAGCAGGGTGGGCGGGATATCGACGAGCGAGACGAGCTGTTGGAGTCGGCCGCCGCCGGTGAAGGCGCTGCCGTGGATGAAGCAGGGGACGCGGATGGACGATTCGTGGCAGGAGCGTTTGTATTCGCCGTTTCGGGTCTTGAAGTGGCAGGCGTGGTCGGAGAGGAACACAATGATGGTGTTCTCGAGTTCGCCCATGGAGACGAGCGTATCGACGACTCGGCCGAGCGCCTGGTCCAGGCGTTGCACCATGGCGTAGTAGCCGGGCAGCTGCTGGTTGGCGGTGCCGCCGGTGTGTCGGACGCCGGGCTCGGCTTCGTTGAACGCGGGGAGTGCGGCGAGGTCCGGGGGCACCCACGCGCCGCTGTGTTGCAGCCGCGTGCCGAGCGGGCCGGGGTACGCGTCGACGTGGTTCTGGTGGTGGGGCTCGAGGTAGCTGGTGAAGAGGCAGAACGGCTGGTCGGGGTGCTCGCGTCGGTGTTGATCTATGAAGCGGATGCCGGCATCGGTCAGGGCGTCCACGCGGTAGCCGGGGAGATCAACGGGGTTGTTCTCTTCGTCCCAGAGCCGGGTCTGGTAGGCGTCGGAGGTCATCTCGATGGCGTTGGCGGCGAGCCAGCCGCGCCAGCCGCCGCGGTCTTGTGCTTCGACGGGGCCGCGTTCGCCGCCGTGGCCGAGGTGCCACTTGCCGATGTACTGGGTGGCGTAGCCGGCGTCGTGGAAGCACTGGCCTAGGCAGCTGGTGTCGCGGGGGATGCCGATGCCGTTCCGGTAGACGCCGTTGTTGGAGGCGAACTGCCCGGTCTGGAGGCAGGCGCGGGCGGGCCCGCAGACGGGGTTGCAGGTGAAGAAGCGGTGGACGTCGGTGCCGACAGCCGCGAGGCGGTCGAAGTTCGGGGTGAGCCCGAGCGGGCAGCCGTGCGTGCCGGTGGTGTCGTGGCGCTGCTGGTCGGTGAAGAAGACAACGACGTTGGGGCGGTCTAGCGTGACGGTCGGGATCGAGTCGGGAAAGGCCATAAAACCAATGCTACACGAGGTCACACCGTGCCTTGGGCCGCCCGTTACACTGCCCGGCCCGTCACGCCCCGCCCGGAGACCCGCCATGCCCGAATTCTTCCCCGACGTGAAGCCCATCGCCTACGAGGGCCCCGACTCGACCAACCCCCTGGCGTTCAAGCACTACGACGCCGACGCCGTGGTTGCCGGGAAGACCATGACCGAGCACATGCGGTTCGCCGCTTGCTACTGGCACTGCATGCGGGGCGCGGGGGCCGACCCGTTCGGGCCCGGCACACGGATCATGCCGTGGGAGCAGGACGCCACCGACGAGATGGACGCGGCGCTCCGCACGATGCACGCCCACTTCGAGTTCTGCCAGAAGCTCACCGTGCCGTACTGGTGCTTCCACGACCGCGACATCGCCCCGGAAGTCGAGGGCGACCTGGCCGAGACCAATCGTCGGCTCGACACCGTCGTCGATCTCGCCGAGAAGCTGCAGGGCGACACCGGCATCAAGCTGCTCTGGGGCACCGCGAACCTGTTCAGCCACAAGCGGTTCATGTCCGGGGCCGGCACCTCGCCGTTCCTCGACGCGTTCGCCCACGGCGCCGCGCAGGTCAAGAAGGCCATGGAAGTGACGCATCGGCTCGGCGGCGAGGGCTACGTCTTCTGGGGCGGCCGAGAGGGCTACGACACGCTGCTGAACACCCAGCTGGATGTTGAACTCGCACACCTCGCCCGCCTGCTGCACATGGCCGTCGACTATAAGAAGGAACTCGGCTTCGACGCCCAGTTCTACATCGAGCCCAAGCCCAAAGAACCCACCACCCACCAATACGACTACGACGCGGCGACCTGCCACGCGTTCCTCCAAAAGTTCGACCTCGACAAAGACTTCCAGCTCAATATCGAGGCCAACCACGCGACCCTCGCCGGCCACAGCTTCCAGCACGAGCTCGAATACTGCCGCATCAACGGCCTGCTCGGCAGCATCGACGCCAACCGCGGCGGCGACAACATCGGCTGGGACACCGACCAGTTCCCCACCAACCTCTACGACACCACGCTCTGCATGCTCACCCTGCTCAAGAACGGCGGCTTCACCACCGGCGGCCTCAACTTCGACGCCAAGGTCCGCCGCCAGTCCAGCGAGCCGATCGACCTGTTCTACGCCCACATCGGCGGCATGGACGCCTTCGCCCGCGGCCTCAAAGCCGCCGCCAAACTGCTCGAAGACGGCACGATGCCCGATCTGGTCACCACACGCTACCAGTCCTGGTCCACCGAACTGGGCCAGAAGATCGACGCCGGCGACGCCACCCTCGCCGACTGCGAGAAGCATGCCATGCAGGCCAACGTTACGCAGGTCCCCAGCAGCCGCCAGGAGCTGTTCGAGAACGTGCTGAACGCGGTGCTGTAGAGGGAGCGTTCAGAGGCCAAACCTACGACGCCATGAGTGAAGCCGATAGTGAGCCAGAGGCTGGATTCAATCGCTTAGGCCTGATATCGATCTATACATCTGCTGTGTCTTTGGCTGTGTTTTCGGTTTCGCTGGTGTTTCCCGCTTTTGCATATGAGTCCAACGGGCGAATCGAGAACTTTCCCGCGATCGCGTGCCTGCTTTGGATGCCAATCGCATTGTTTGCTTACCCCTCTGCCTGGGGGAATCCTCTGCTATTTTTCTCATGGGCCATGGCCCTGCGGGGGTTTACTTCGCAACAGCAGAAATGGCGTGTCGTTGCTTTAGTGTCCGCGGTCTTGGCGTCTTGTCTCGGATTGTCATTTCTCAATGAAAAAACGGTTTTGCTTTCGACTGCGGGTAACACCGCGCCGATTATCTCAAGCGGGCTGGGTTTCTGGCTATGGATCATTGCCATGTTGATCCAGATTACCGGGCTGGTGTTGGATTTGGTCTGCGGGTGGGATCGCTATGCGTGACTAGCCGTGTCGTTCGATCCCTTGCTGTTCGGTATTAGATGGTTCGAGTTGGAGGCGGACGGAGGGGGGGCCTTTGGGGCGGGGGTAGAGGACGCAGACTTCGTCGGGGGGGGCGGTGCGGAGGAGGCGGCCGCCGCGCATCACGGAGACGGTGTCGGCGACGAGCAACGCTTCGGCGGGGTCGTGGGTGACCATGAGGGTGGCGACGTCGGCGTCGCGCAAGACCTTGAGGGTGACGTCGCGGAGTTCGTCGCGGAGGACGGTGTCGAGGCCGGTGAAGGGCTCGTCGAGGAGCATGAGTTTGGGGTCGCGGGCCAGGGCACGGGCGAGGGCGACGCGCTGCTGCTGGCCGCCGCTGAGCGTGTGGGGCATGGCCTTGGCGTAGTCGGATAGGCCGACGCGTTCGAGCAAGTCGAGGGCGGCTGGCTTGCGTTCGCGCAGGGGGCGGTGGCGCATGCCGAAGGTGATGTTTCGGCGGACGGAGAGGTGGGGGAACAGGGCGTAGTCTTGGAAAACGAAGCCGACGGCCCGGCGTTCGGGCTTGATGTGTTTGACCGAGCGGTCGGCGGAGCTGACGGTGCGGTCGGCGACGGTGATGGAGCCGGCGGCGGGGCGTTCGAGTCCGGCGAGGAGTCGTAGGAGGGTGGACTTGCCCGAGCCGGAGTCGCCGAGGAGGCAGTGGACCTGGCCGGCGTGGAGTTGGAGGTTGACGTCTTGGACGACGGTGGGGCCGCGGCCGTAGGCGAAGGAGAGGTCGTTGACGGTGACGAGGGGCGGGGCGGTTTCGGGAGGAGCGTCTGTCATTGCGGAGGGGTAAGCGTATCGCGGGTTGGGCACCGGGTTGCCATCCGGTGCTCAGGTGGGCGGCGTGTTGAGGTTGTTCTTCCGGGGGCGGGGTGAGAGGAGGGTGGCGAGGAGGAGGACGGGGATGAGCCCGAGGGCGATGATGCAGAGGGCGGAGTAGGAGGCGAGCTCGAGGCGTTCGTCGGAGGCCATCTGGTAAGTCCTGACAGCGAGGGTCTCGAAGTTGAAGGGGCGGAGCATAAGGGTGGCGGGGAGTTCTTTGACGACGTCGACGAAAACGAGGAGGCCGGCGGCGAGGACGGAGGCGCGGAGCATGGGGAGGTGGACGCGGAGGACGGTCTTGGTGCGGGATTGGCCGAGGGTGCGGGCGGCGTCATCGAGGGAGGGGCGGACGCGTTGGAAGGCGGACTGGAGGAGGGCTAGGGCGACGCCGAGGAAGCGGGTCTGGTAGCCGAGGAGGACGGCGAAGACGGTGCCGGTGAAGATGAGCCCGGGCTTGGTGTTGAAGAGGGCTTGGGTGAGGTCGTTGAGCCGGTGGTCGAGGAAGGTCAGGGGGATGAGCAGGGCGACGCCAAGGACGGTGCCGGGCAGGGCGTAGCCGAGGGAGGCGAAGCGGGCGGCGAAGGCGGTGAGCGGGCCCTTGGCGAGGCGGTGGGCGTAGGCGATGAGGACGGCGAGGGTGACACAGATGACGGCAGCGATAGCGGCGAGCTTGAGGGAGTTGCTGCCGTGGTCAATGGCGATCTCGAGGGCGCGTTCTTCGGTGGTGGTGTAGGCCATGTGGGCGAAGATGCCGAGGGGTATGGCGAAGCCGGCGACGACGGGGATAGCGCAGACGAGGAATGCGAGGGGGGCGGTGAAGAGGCCGAGGCGTTGTCGGCGGAATGCCTGGAAGCGGGTGGTGAGCTGGTGGTGTTTGGCGCGTCGTCGGGCGAGGGCTTCGACGGTGACGGCGAGGGCAACGATGCCGAGGAGAAGGGCGGCGAGCTGGGCGGCGGCGGTTTCGTTTTCCAAGGAGCGCCAGGTGTGGTAGACGCCGGTGGCGAGGGTATCGACGGCGCAGTGCTCGGCAGCACCGAAGTCCGCGAGGGTTTCCATGAGGACGAGGGCGGTGCCGGCAGCTATGGAGGGGCGGGCGAGTGGGAGAGCGACGGAGGTGAAGGCCCGGAGTGGACCACGCCCGAGGGTGCGGGCGACCTCAAGGGTGCAGGCGGACTGTTCGAGGAAGGCGGTGCGGGCGGCGAGGTAGACGTAGGGGTAGGTGGTGGCGGTGAGGATGAAGATCGCGCCCCCGACGGTGCGAAGATCGGGGAACCAGTAGTCGCGTCGGCCCCAGCCATATCGCTCGCGGAGCCAGGTCTGAACGGGCCCGGAGAACTGGAGGAGGTCGGTATAGGCGTAGGCGGCGAGGTAGGCGGGGACGGCGAGCGGGAGGATGAGGGCCCAGCTCAGGATGCGTCTTCCGGGGAAGTCACAGGTGGTGACGAGCCAGGCGGTGGTGGTGCCGATGATGGCGGAGGCGATGCAGACGCCAAGCGCGAGGTACGCGGTGTTGGTGAGGTAGCCGCGGAGGCGGAACTCGGCGAGGAAGGCCCACTCGTCGCCTGAGTCCTGAGTGAGGCTGTAGAGCACGACGGCGACGGGGAGCGCGACGACGGCGGAGATGCAGAGGGCGAGGAGGGTCCAGGGTGAGGGTATGAAACGCCTCCACGAAAAGACCGGCCGCGATGGCGACCGGTCTTCGGGGGTTGCGGGGGGTGTGCTGGAAGGCGTGTCGGCCACGGGGGGAGCTTACCGCCAGCCGGCGCGGTCCATGATGCGCTTACCTTCGGCGTTGTTGTCGCCGAGGGTGGCGGCGTTGAGGGTGTCGGGCTTAAACATGCCGAAGGACTGGAGGACGGGGGTGAGGGGTAGGCCTTCGATGACGGGGTATTCGTGGTTTTCCAGGGCCCAGAGGGTCTGGGCTTCGGGGGTGGTCATGAACTCGAGGAACTTGACGGCGTTGGCCTTGTTGGGGGCGGTCTTGAGGACGCCGGCACCGGAGACGTTGACGTGGGCGCCGCGGCCGTTCTGGTCGGGGAAGACGATGCGGATCTTGGAGGCGGCCATTTTGTCGGCGGCGCTGTTGCCGGCGATCATGCGGGCGTAGTAGTAGTGGTTGGCGACGGCGACTTCGCCTTCGCCGGCGGCGAGGGCGCGGAGCTGGTCGGTGTCGCCGCCCTGGGGTCGCCGGGCCATGTTCTTGACCACGCCGTTGGCCCAGGCCTGGGTGGCGGAGGTGCCTTGGTTGGCGATAAGCGACGCGAGCAGGGACTGGTTGTAGATGTTGGAGGAGGAGCGGATGAGCAGGCCGCGGTCGAGGCGGGGGTCGGCGAGCTCGGCGTAGGTGGTGACGTAGGTGGGCTCGACGTTGTTGCTGAGGAAGATGCAGCGGACGCGTTGGGAGAGCCCGAACCACAGGCCCTGGGGGTGGCGGAGGTTTTCGGGGATGCGGTCGTTGAGGGTGGGCGAAGCGATGGGCTGGAGGACGCCGGCCTCGACGGCGAGGTGGAGCCGACCGGCGTCAACGGTGATAAACAGGTCGGCGGGGCTGAGGTCGCCTTCACGCTTGATGCGGGCGAGCAGTTCGTCGGCCTTGCCTTCGATGAGGTTGATCTGGATGCCGGTGGCTTCGGTGAACTGCGCGAAGAGCTTGTCGTCGGAGTCGTAGTGCCGGGACGAGTAGATGTTGACGACTTGCTCGGCTTGGGCAGCCGGTGCGGGCAGGAGCAGGGCGGCGGAGAGGGTCAGGGTCAGGAGGGTGAGCAGGTGTTTCATGGTGGGGGGGTGGGGTGTGGGGTGTGCAAAGGGGAGTGATCGGGATCAGTCTTTAGGGGCGAACTGCTCGGCGAGTTCGGTCCACTTCTCGGAGGGGACGCGGGCGAGGATGATGAAGCCCTCGCCGGGGCCGCCGGGGGTGCCGAGGGGCTTGATGACGTAGGCGACGCCCTGGGGCTCGGGGTAGATCCCGGTGGAGGCCTCGAAAGGGTCGTCATGGCCGACGATGATGGTGTTGACGAAGGGGTTTTCGGGCTTGACGGTGAGCATGGGCTGGACGCGGGCCCGCATGGCCTCGAACTGTTCGTCGGTGTATTCCTCGGCGGGCTCGAAGTTGAGGGCGGGGTCCTTGGTGTACTTGCCGAAGGCGAGGTCGGCGGTCTGCCACGCGCGGAAGTACTGGGAGGAGGTGACGGTGCCGACGGGGAGCTGGAGGTCGCGCCAGGCTTGGCCGATGGCCTTGGCCTGGTCCCAGCCGGACTGGGAGAGCACGCGCTGCGTGGAGCCGTTGTTGGGGTCGGCGGTGACCTGGTCGGCGTAGTCCTTCTCGGTGGTGGCGTGGCGGAAGTAGACCACGTGCCCGCCGGTGCGGAGGGCTTTGAGCAGGTCGGTGTCGGAGACCTGCTCGAAGGGGGCGTCGGGGGCTTCCGGGGCGGCGGCGGTGGCGGGCTGGGTGGACTGGGCGGTGGTGGTGCAGCCGAGGGCGGCGACGAACGCGACGGCGAGCAGGGCGATGAGCGGGCGGGCGTGGGGCATGGCGGAACCGGGTTGTGGGTGGGATGGG
>JBCDIM010000075.1:0-15674 GCA_038749105.1 Planctomycetota bacterium | reverse complement strand
CGGCACCCGCGTCCTGCTCCTCCAACGCCACGGCCCGGGCCACACACTCAACCCCTCCGCCGTCCCCTACCGCGCCAACCTCTTCGCCCTCAAAGCCCTCGGCGCCACCCACGTCCTCGCCTCCGGTGCCACCGGCTCGCTCCGCGAACACCTCCACCCGGGGCAGCTCGTCCTCGTCGATCAGTTCATCGACAAGACCTCTAAGCGGGCCAACACCTTCTACGAACACGCCGCGGTCCACGCCGAGTTCGCCGAGCCCTGCTGCCCCGTGATGCGCCGCTGGCTCCTCGCCGCCGCCGGCCGCATGCCCGACCTCACCGTCCACACCGCCGGCACCTACGTCTGCATGGAAGGCCCGTCGTTCTCGACCAAGGCCGAGTCCGAGATGCACCGCCAGTGGGGCGGCGACCTCATCGGCATGACCGCGATGCCCGAGGCCCGGCTCGCCCGAGAGGCCGAGCTCGCCTATGCCCTGATCGCCATGCCCACCGACTACGACTGCTGGAAGCCCCACGCCCCCGGAAGCGACCCGATGGGCCTGCTCCAGGAAATCATCGGGAACCTCCAGACCGCGTCGGCCAACAACCTCGCGCTGATCAAAGAAGCCTTATCCGATACCACGATGCTGCAAGAGCCCAGCCCCGCCCACGACGCGCTGGCCCTGGGCATCTGGTCCGACAAGTCGCAGCTCGACCCCGCCGAGATCGCCCGCCTTGCCCCCCTCTGGGGCCGACATTTCTGACCCCACCCACCACCACGCACCCAAGCGTCAGCCCGCCGCGCGGATCCGCTTCTTCCCCGCATCGGCCCGCGTCAGCCCCGCCCTTCTCGCCATCGCCGCCAGCAGCACCCGGTCCCCCACCCCCAGCTTGTTGCCGATCGCGTTGCGGTGGTTCTCTACCGTCTTCGGCGAGCGGTGCAGCACCCCCGCGATCTCCTTCGCGCTCATCCCCTGCCCCAGCAACGCCAGCACCTCCAGCTCGCGGCTGCTGAGCACCGACAACGGCCCCAGGTCCGCGTACCCCGACTCGATCATTTCCAGCCCCCCCTCCGCCAGACCGGCGCCCGCCGGAGTGCCGCCCATCCGCCCAGCCCCTTCGACCACGTCCTGCGTGATCCGCCGCGCGATCACCAAGAACCGCACCTCCCTTGAACCCTGTCCTTCACCGAAACCCTCACCATCCATCGGCCCTCGGCCAGGCTCCCGATCGACGCCCAGACCCTCGTCCACCCCCGAGCCAACCTCATCACCGGTCACGGGATGGACCCAAAAAAAAGTCTGGTAGCCCCGCCAGATGCACCGCATCACCCGTGCCCGACCATCCTGCGCAATCCGCCGCAGCAGCACCAGCCATTCGCCCAGCCAACCCGTTTCCGTCCCGCCCACCCACACCTTTCCGACCACCCCCGAAGACGAAGCGTCTGCGGGAAAGAACAGGGACAGGGCGCTCGCATCCAGCCAGACCACCCGCCCTCGCCCATCGGTAATCAGCACCGCGGTCCCCGGGTCACTGGTCAGATTCGACCAAAGCGCCCCGGTAAAGCGGAACGGAAAGTCGCTGTCTGCCATAGGTCAACCTCGTTGAAGAACCTCAAACGCTCGGCTGAAGACCTCCCGGATCCGAGCGACCTGACTATGAATCGTGAACCACCCGCATTATCCCGCCCCCGTCGCCGCATCTCAAGGGAAACATGAACTAAAGCACCCAGAAGCAAGATATCATAATGCAATTAAGTATAAGTCCCCATAATCGATCCGCCCGCGACTGGCCGACAACTGTTGAGCATCAGAAAGTATATACCGCCCCCCCCCGACCGGCACGCGCGTGAACCGTATCACGTCGTGCCGGCTTTTTTTTGCGCCAAGACGATCCGAAACCATCCCATACCCTCAAAACGAAGGCTTCGAATCATCCCAGACCAAGCTCTTGCGCCTGGAACAAGACGAACTCCTGCCCTTCTTCAAGGGCGATGGGCAGGATCAAGATCACTCCCAGGCTAGCCTGACAACTTGGCGATTTAGTCGCAAGAAATGTCCAGATCGCCGGGAGCCACACCCAATCGTGTCAGTTTCACGCTGTCGGCAGCAAACAAGCACCCTAAATCGGTCACTGCGTATCACCCAGACGCGGCCCCGGAATCGTCGGCCGAACCTGCGACCGCCATGCCGCAGGATCGTACGCCGCCTGGATGATCTTGACCGCCTCCTCCACGTCATCCGTCACCGAAAACAGATCGACATCGCCCGGGCTGATCGTCTCGCGACGCTCCGCCAGCTCACGACGCATCCAGTCGACCAGCCCCTCCCAGTACGACTTGCCGACCAGCACGATCGGGAACCGTTCAATCTTCCGCGTCTGCATCAGCGTGAGCGTCTCGAAGAACTCGTCCAGCGTCCCGAAACCGCCGGGGAACATGATGAAGCCCACCGCGTACTTCACAAACATCACCTTCCGCACGAAGAAGTACCGGAAGTCCAGCGGCACGTTCTGGAACTTATTCGGCTCCTGCTCGAACGGCAGCTGGATGTTCAAGCCGACCGACTTGCCCCCGCAATCAAACGCACCCTTGTTCGCCGCCTCCATGATCCCCGGACCGCCGCCGGTGATGCACCCGAACCCCGCCTGACAGATCAGCCGCCCCGCCTCCACCGCCGCCGCATAGTCCGGGTGGTCCGGCTTGGTCCGTGCTGACCCGAACACGCTCACCGCCGGGCCCACCTTCGACATCACCTCGAACCCATCGATGAACTCGGACAAGATCCGGAACAGCCGCCAGGTCTCGCGCGACATCGCCAGGTCGCGGGTGAAGTCTCGGTCGCCGTTGGGCCCCATCGTTGCTTGATCCGCCATGACACTGCTCCTGCAAGAGAACTGAAAACGCCCACGCCACAACGTCCCATCTTTCAGGGACACGCCAAGGCTAACGCCAAAGACCCGACGATCAGTGCGCTCAGGCCGCCGCGGTCGCGGTCTCGGCGGGCAGCGCCGACTTCGCCTGCTCGACCAACGCGTCGAACCCGGCCTCGTCGTGGATGGCGATCTCGCTGAGCATCTTGCGGTTCAGCACGACATTCGCCGCCTTGAGCCCGGCCATGAACTGGCTGTAGCGGAGGCCACGGGCCCGGCAGGCCGCGTTGATGCGGGTGATCCACAGCCGGCGGTAGTCCCGCTTCACCAGGCGGCGGTGCTCGTACTGGTTGACGCCAGCCCGGACGACCGCTTCCTGCACGCGACGCCACTGCGTCCGGCGGGCACCACGGTTGCCCTTGGCCTTCTGAAACACACGATTCTTCGATTGACGCCGGGCGGCGCCTTTGCGAGCGCGGGGCATGGTCTGCTCCGGTTGGGCGGCTTCGGGAGGGGACGTCTAACGCGTCCCGCTTCGGTCCCCGGCCGCGGGGTCGATAAAGCCCGGCCGATGCCGGGTCGCGTTTTGCTTACTTGGTCACGCCTTTGAGCCGACGCCCCAGCTGCTGCTGCAGCTTCGGGATGTCCGCCTTGGAGGCCACCAGCGTCCCCCGCCGGCTCCGCAGTTGGTCGCCGGTCAGGCCGCTGTTGAGGTGGCGACGGCCAGCCTTGTTGAACCGCACCTTGCCGGTCCCGGTGATCTTGCAACGGCTGACAACACTCTTGTTGGGCTTGAGCTTGGGCATGGCGTCTGGCTTAACGGGCTAGAGGTCGAGGGGTCTAGGGGTCTAGGGGTCTGGATGAAGGTCCACCAAAATCTGGCGAGCCCAAGAGTGTAAACCGCCTCACCCCACCGCACAAGCCCCACGCCCCACCCGGCATACCCCCTCACCACGGCACCCCATCGGGGAGGGGCCTCCCGCCCGCTTGACGCCCAATACCGAATCGGCACAATCGCCTGGGCAAAGCCCTGCGACGCGGCGTCCTGAACCCTTTCGGGCCGCATCTCACCGGATCACCATCACCGAGGGACCGCTTAATGGTCGATTTGAAACGCGAACTGAGGAACTTCGGCAAGCTGCTGGGCTTCAAGCCGGTCCGGCTCCCGGAACTGGACGATCGGCTGGCGGCCATGGAGACCGTCTTCCGGGCACCACCGTTCACCCAAGAGCTGGTCGACGCGATCCGGCTGATCTCGCCGCACTGCGATTTCAAGCCCGACGACAAGTACCGCTCGGTATGGGAGGCCGACCAGAACGGCGCGTGCTGGGGCGAGTACGAGGGGCTCGAGCCGCTGCTCAGCGCGATGGACAAGCCCAAGAAGATCCTGGAGATCGGCCCGGGGATGGGTCGGTCGCTGACCTTCTTCAGCAAGAAGCAGGACTGGAGCGACGCCGAGATCCACGCCTACGAGGGCGAGGGCACGACGACCAAGTACACGCTGATGGGCCCGCGCTTCGAAGACTCGTTCTGCGGCAACATCGGGATGCTCAAGCACGTCCTGGAGTTCAACGGCATCCACAACGTCTCGGTGTTCAACGTCAAGCAGACGAAGATGACCGAGCTGCCCGGGCCCTACGACCTGCTGTACAGCTTCTACAGCGTCGGGTACCACTGGGCGATCGAACACTTCTGGGCGGACCTGATGCCGTTGTTCGGCGACAAGACGATCGGCCTGTTCACGGTGCCGCCGGAGTTCGAGCCGTTCGACAAGCTCGACTCGATGAACTACCGGATCATCGATTGGGTCCCTGCCTGGCCCGTCGATGCGAAGCTCAAGTTCCTCGTGATCAGCAAGAGCGAACTGCCCGCCTTCTGATCCAGCCCGTTAGGCGCTTTACCCGCGGTGCCAGCTGACCCGTGGCGCATCGTCCCAGAGCATCTCCAGGTCGTAATGCCCCCGTGTGGCGGGCTCGAACAGGTGTACCATCACCGAAATGAAGTCCATCGCCACCCACTTCCGGGCGTCGTCCTGATCCGCCCCGAGGCGTTCAAAGCCCGACTCACGGCCGAGCTCCGCGACGTGTCCTGCCACGGCCTTGATCTGCCGGTCCGACGTGCCGCTGCCGATCACCACGAAGTCGGTCAGCGGGCTCATCCCGCGGACCTCGAAGATCATGACGTCCTGGCACTTGTCGTCCGCCAGCAGCCGGGCCACCTCGACCGCGAACGCACGGGAGCCGGCGTCATCGGCCGGATCGGATGAGCGGGTCGCCGAGTCCCCCTCGGTCACCGTGGGCTCACCCGCAGCCCCAGTTTCGGTCAAAGCCTCGTCCTCGAGGGTCGCCGCGGTCAAAAAATCGTCTCGATCCGTCATCAGGTCACACTTCTTTCAGCCGCGCCCGGCACCCGCCGGGCCTCCGATCCAACCCCACCGCACGCGCGGCGGGACCGCACATCATAACCCCACAACGCCGCGTTCAAGCCCGCATTACTCCAACCCGACCTGCCTCAGGTGTTCCCTCGGGCCCTGCCCGGTGACCGTCTTCACCGACCGGAACGCCTGGGCATAGCTGCCGAACCCTGCGCCGTAGGCCGCCTCGGTCAGCGACCCCGCCGTGCCGCGCTCGATCAACCCCAGGAACCGCTGCACCCGTCGGCCGGTCCGGAACGCGGTGAGCGTCTGCCCCGTCTGCCGGTGGAACAGCCGAGACAGGTGCGGTCGACTCACATGGCACCGACGAGCCAGCGCGTCCAGATCATCGGCCTCCAGCTCGTGAGCGTGACGATCCAGCCAATCGGCCGCCGCCTCCACCGCCGGGTGCAGGTACGCCCCCGCGGGCCCCTCCCGCGCCTCGTTGTACGCCCGCCACGCCTCCCCCGCCAACCACACCAGCCCCGCCTCGTAATGCCCGCCCCCACGCCCATCCTCCCGCACCGACGCGCACCCCGGCTGCTCGAGCGCCCCGCACAACCCCGCCAACCGCTCCGCCACAAGCCCCTCCACCACCCGGTGCAAGACCCGGTTCGGCGCCTGCCCACCGTCCAGCCAACCCCGCCACGCCTCAAACCCCGGCCCCGACGCCAGCCCGCCGAGCAACGCCGGATCGATCACCACCACATACAGCTCCAGGTTCGCCGAGTGCTCCAGCAGCACATGCCCTTGGCTGGGCAGCAGCCATAGCAGGCTGTCCCGCCGGATCTCCACCCGCTGGCCCTCGACCGCGTAGGCCGCCCGCCCCCGCACCATCAGGTTGATCTCCCATTCACGGTGCCGATGCCGACGCGGCATCACCACCGGTCGTGACCCGCGGTGAAGGAAAACCGCCCCGCGACGCCCCATCGGCAGGGTCAACCGCTCAAACCCATCGGCGGCCCCCGCCTCGCCAGCCGGCGCACCATCTGCAATATTTTTGATCGCTCGTGACATGCAATTCCTCGCCGACCCTCACAGAATACTTGGCTTTGAATGACTCTCCAAGCAATCGGCGTAAACAAGCCGTATTTCTCACCCTCTCTGGATCTGTCACACCATGACCACCGCCGTCTCGAACCCGACTACCCACGCTGACCCCACCGAGCCCCACCCGCACGCCCATGTGCCGGTCTGGCAGCCCGACGCCCGTGCCGAGGACTTCACCGATGCCGAGCGCGATTACCTCTTCGACCTCCGGGGGTTCGACATCATCCGCGGGGCCCTGACCCCCAAGCAGCTCGCCGCGATCAACGCCTTCGTCGATGCCAACGACCCCGAGCAGCTCGACCCCGGCCAATGGATCGGCCATGTCGAGACCCACCGCTACGACCTCACGGCGCGTGACGGGCTGAACTTCCAGAACGTGATCGAGGCCGGCCCCGCCTTCGAGCAGTGCATCGATCACCCGGCCTGGGTCGATCGCGTCCAACGCTACATCGCCCACGGGCAGCACCGGGTGGTGATCGACGAGAACTTCCTGAACGTCCGCGCGGCGGGCAGCTACATCCCGATCCACTCCGGCGGGGCGAGCATCCGCTTCACCAGCTGTTTCCGCAATCACGCGGGCCACTGGATGGTCGGGCAGATCAACATCCTGATGGCCCTGACCGACACCGGGCCCGGCGACGGCTGCACCACCGTGGTGCCCGGCTCGCACAAGGCTCACGAAGAACACCCCGCCAACGCCGACGGCAACGCCTGGGGGGCCGGGCGGTCCGGCGCCGACGCGGTCGGCATGGTCCAGGTCCACCTCAAGGCCGGCGACGCCCTGATGTTCACCGACGCCATCACGCACGGCTCCCTGCCCCGCATCAACCCGGGCCACCGCCGCGTGATGATCTACCGCTACGCCCCCCACCTGCTCGCCAACCGGTTCAACTACATCCCGTCCGACGAGCTGCTCGAGCGGGTCACCGACCGGCAGCGGCAGATGATCCAGCCCCAACCCCCCCGGCTGCGTCCGGACCGAACGATTACGGGCGTGTCCGACACCGGGCCCCGCGACGTGATCGACAAACGCGACTAGGCCTGCGCCCAAGCCGTTTTCTGTGGTAAAGTCTCCGTTCTGCGGTGGTTCACCCCCCAAGGTGAGCACCGATCTGTATCGGCCCCTCCCCGGCCACGGAGTTTTATCACGATGAGTCACGCCCCGGCGGCCGAGCCCGAAGAGCTCGACATCGACGCCGCCCACCACAAGACCCTTGCCGACACCCCGCTGGCCCGCTACTTCGAGGCCGCGGTGAAGTTCGAGACCTCCGACCTGATCATGCGCGGCGGTGAAGCCCCCCGGCTCCGCCTCCGCGGTGAGCTCAAGGCCCTCGACGTCACCCCCCCAACCGTCGAAGAGTTCAACGACTACATCATGGAGGGCCTCGCCCCTCACCAGATCGACATCTACAAAAAACACGGCGGGATCGACATCGGTGTCGACTTCCCGGTCAACGGCGAGTCCCACCGCTTCCGCGTCAACATCTTCCTCACCCGCGGCCGGGCCGCCATCGCCGCCCGCCGTGTCTCCAACGAGATCCTCGACTTTAACGACCTGCACCTGCCGCCGGTCATGAAGGCCATCGCCGAGAACCGTCAGGGCCTGGTTCTGCTCTGCGGCGTGACCGGGTCGGGCAAGTCCACCACCATCGCGTCGATGCTGGACTACATCAACACGACCCGCAAGTGCCACATCCTCACGATCGAGGACCCGATCGAGTACCTCTTCGCCGACAAGAAGGCGATGATCAACCAGCGCGAGGTCGGCATCGACGTCCCCTCGTTCCCGATCGCGCTGCGGGCGATGGTCCGCGAGAACCCCGACGTGGTGCTCATCGGCGAGATGCGCGACCGCGAGACCTTCGAAGCCGCCCTGCAGGCCTCCGAGACCGGCCACCTCGTCTTCGGCACCATCCACGCTTCGAGCGCCACCCAGGCCTTCGCCCGCATCTACGACCTGTTCCCCCCCGAGGAACGCGAGTCTATCCGCTCGCTGCTCGCCTACCAGATGCAGGCTTTTGTCTATCAGAAGCTGCTGCCCACGCTCAAGGAAGAGCTGCCCCGCGTGCCCGCCGTCGAGGTCCTGCTCCAGAGCCCGCCCACCCGGCGATTCATCCTGGACGGCCGAGAACCCGAGCTCGAAAAGGTGATCGCCGACTCCCGCGAAGCCGGCATGCGCAGCTATGTCGACTCCCTGGTTGAGCTGGTCGAGACCAATTACATCCACCCCCGCGTCGCCCAGTCCGTCGCGCCTTCCGCCGAAGAAATCAAGATGCGACTCCGGGGGATCAAGACCAAGTGAGCCTCACCCCGCCTCCCCAACACGCCGCACGACGCATTGACCCTTCGCTCATTGTGCTGCTCAGCGCCTCGCTGATGAGCCTTGCCCCTACAGCCGCCGCGCAGAACGCGGCACCTCAGATACCAGGCCTCGGCGAGCCGCTCCAGTACGAGCCCGCCTTCTTGGTGTCGGTCTTCAAGCCGCTGGTCTTCCTCGGCCTGCTGCTCGGCTGGGCCTGGATCGTCTCGAAGCTGGATAAGGACGCCGCGTATTACTACGTCGGCCGAAACCTCTGGGGCACGGCTCACCTCGTCGGCGGCGCTCTGGCCCTCGGGCTATTGCTGCTCATCCCCATCTTCTGGTTGGGGCTGCCTGTCGCGCTGCTGATCATGGCCGGCTCCATCGTGGGCTACGGCATGGCCCGCAACAAAGAGGTCCCCCCCGAAGCCCGATGGACCCTCGACGTCGCCTCCTGGAAACAAGGCCTTGCCGACCGTAAAGAAGCCAAGGCCATCCGCCAGTCCCCCGTCGTTCTCCGTGACAGCAACGGCCAGCCCATCGTCCCGCCCGAAGGCGACGACCCCCACGCCGAGCCCTACCAGATCGTGACGCAGATCCTCGAGTTCGCCATCCCCCGCGATGCCGAGCGGATCGACTTCACCATCGACGCCGAGAAGGCCTCCATCTATGTGCGGATCGACGGTGTCCGCTACGCCCAAGACGCCCCGGGACCCCGCGACGCCCTCAAGGCCGTGGACTACCTCAAGACACTTGCCGACCTGGACCCCGAGGAACGCCGGAAGCAGCAGAAGGGCCGTATGGAGGCATCGCTCGAAGGCTACGGCGACCAACGCCTCGCCCTCACCACCGCCGGCTCCTCCCGCGGGCTCAGCCTGGGCATCGACCTCAACCCCCCGACCGAGTTCCCTCACGAACTCGACGGCCTCGGTCTCAGTAGCGCCCAGCTTCAGCTCATCCACGCCCTCCGCGACGAGCCCGGCCGCGTCGTCCTCGTCACCGGCCCCGCCCGCAGCGGCGTCACTTCCATGCTCCTGTCCCTGCTCGCCAGCCACGACGCGTACACCTCATCCGTGGTCACCTTCGAGCAATCCTCACCCTTCAGCCTCGAAGGCGTCGGCCACAACACCTACGACCCCACCCTCGGCAAAGACCAGCTCTACCAGGAGCTCGCCTCCCTGCTCCGCAGCGACCCCAACTCCGTTTATATCGACAGTCTCCCCGGATCGGATGCCGTCGAGATGGTCGCCAAGTCGGCCGAGGACATCCGCTTCTACATCCCGGTCAACGCCCCCGATGCCGCCGCGGCCCTCCGCATGTGGGTCAAGATGGTCGGCGACCGCAAGCTCGCCGCCGAATCGCTCGGCGGCATCATCGCCTGCCGCCTGCTTCGCACCCTCTGCCCCACCTGCCGCGCCGCGTACACCCCCGCGCCCGACGCCCTCAAAAAGCTCGGCCTGCCTCCCAAGAAAGACCTCACCCTCTACCGCGCTTCCGGCAAGGTCATGGTCAAAGACAAGGAACAGGTCTGCCCCGCCTGCCACGGCCTGGGCTACCGCGGCCGGCTGGGCGTCTACGAAATCATGCCCATCGACCCCACCGCCCGCTCCTACATAGCCTCCGGCGAGGGCGACCACCTCAAGGCCCACCTCCGCAAACAAGGCATGGTCTGGCTCCAGGACGCCGCGCTCGCCAAGGCCGTCGATGGCCTCACTGACATCAAAGAAGTCCGCCGCGTGATGAGCCCCGCCAAATAGCCGCTCCGCCATGACACCCAACTTCCAACTCCCAACTTCCAACTTCTAACTTCTCCCCACATGCTCTGGCTCATCAACGTCATCCTGCTCGTCTTCGTTCTCGGCATGGCCTTCCTCTGGGCGACCTACGGGCTGTTCTCCGCCCTCATCCAGCTCGGTATTGTCATCGCGGCCGGGGCGATCGCCTTCGCCGTCTGGGAACCGCTCGCCGCCGTGCTGCTCGGTCGCATGCCCGCAATGGCGTGGGGTGTCGCGCTGCTCGCCCCGTTTGTCCTGCTGCTGATCGGCCTGCGTGTGGCCTCGGACAAGCTCGTCAAGGCCAACGTCCAGACCAACAACCTCCTCAATCAGGCCGGCGGCGCAGTCGTCGGGGCGGCTGCGGGCTACCTCGCCGCCGGCATCGCCCTGCTCGGGATTGCGCACCTGCCCATGGGCGAAAAGATCCTCGGCTACCAGCCCTTCCAAGCCGCCGGCTTTACCACGGAAGCCTCCCCCGATGCCGACCTTTGGACAGGGCTACAAGCCGACCGCACCGCTTCCGCCTTCTTCACCACCCTCTCCGCCGGGGCCTTCTCGCCCACCCTCTCAGACGCCTCCCTCGCCACCCATCGGCCCAATCCCTACGAAGCCGCTCACCGCACCCGGCTCGGCCCCGACCCCGCCGCCGCGACAACGGTCGCCCCCGACGCCGTCGAGGTCCTCGGGCTGGTGACCGCCTCGCCCTCGACCGAAGAACTGCGCCAGATGGTCGGCTTCGCCGCCTTCGATGCCCTGCTCAGCGAACCCCCTGCAGATGATCTGGACAACTTCCAGGTCATCCCCACCATCGCTCAGACCAACCTCGGCAGCCTACGCACCTCCGAAACCCTCAACCAGCTCGGCAAGGGCTACGGCGACGAAAAAGGCAACCCCGTCCAGCTCCGCGACATGCTCGACGCCATGGCCGCCGACCTCGTCGAGCGCGCCGCGACCAATCTCGCGCCCCAGCTCGCCGGCGGTCGCCAGCTCCTGATCGTCCCGACCCGCTGGACCCGCTCGCCGACCAGCTTCGACATCGACTCCCGGCTCCGCATCAACCCCACCCAAGCCCGCCTCTACTACACCACCAAA
Organism: Planctomycetota bacterium; assembly: GCA_038749105.1. Lineage (GTDB taxonomy): Bacteria > Planctomycetota > Phycisphaerae > Phycisphaerales > Phycisphaeraceae > JBCCOW01. The sequence goes on along the minus strand of JBCDIM010000075.1, from coordinate 4,196 downwards.
GGCGATGCCCTCGAAGCCGCCCCGCCCCTCGCCGTTAGCCGATTCACCCCCGTGCGCGGCGGCCGTGTCTTGCTGTCATTCGCCGAAACCAGCCAGGTCGCCGGCAGCAACGACACCGAAGAACTCGCGTTCGTCTTCGCGATCCCGGGCGACGCCAAGCCCACGGTGCTCATGCTCCGCAACCTGCGCTTCGACCTCCCGGAAGCCAAGCCGCTGCCCCCGCTCGAGACCGCCCGGCTCATTGGCGCACCGCCCTTCGCCGAAACCTCGGTCCAGGAAACCACCGCCGCGGTCGCCAGCTCCGCCTCGGGCATCGAGGGCGTGAGCTTCTCCACCACCAGCCGGCTCCCCCGCGCGATCAGCCCCAACTCCGCCGACGCCAGCCTCCGACGCAACGCCGACGACACCCGCCTGCAGTCCGGCGAGGGCTTCGCCCCCAAAGCACCCGGCCGGGCCATGACCCGCACCATCGACGTCCCCGCCGGCGACGGCATGGTCCGCATGGAGATCACCCCCCGCGTCGCCCAGTCCTTCCTCGGCGGGGCCCGCGACGTCGCCGCCCGCATCCAGCCTGTCCAGCTCATCGACACCTTCGGCCGGGTCTACGACCCCATCGCCTACGTCATCGCCAAGAAGGACGGCTCCCAGTACATCGGCATCAACCCCAGCCGGTACCGATCGCCGTCCCAGATGCAGCTAAACCGCCTCACCAACGACGACCAGTTCTTCGTCTACTTCCAGGTCCAAGCCAACACCAAGATCACCGAGGTCGTCTTCGGCGTCTTCCGTGAAGGCCAACGCCAAACGCTCCCCGAACCCCTCGAAGTCCCCGAAGACAACGGCCGCTAAACGCCCACCGCCCCACCCCATGTTCGACCCCGCCGGCCAGCGCGTCACCGTCATGGGCCTTGGCCGGTTCGGCGGCGGCCTCGGTGTCACCCGCTTCCTGCTCGACCACGGCGCCCAGGTCCACCTCACCGACCAGCTCACCGAGGCCGAGCTCGCCGACTCCCTCGAACCGCTCCGCCCCGACCTCGACGCCGGCACGCTCACCCTCCGCCTTGGCGAACACAACGTCTCCGACTTCACCACCCCCGACGCCGTGGTCGTCAACCCCGCCGTCCCGCCCCACAACCGCTTCGTCCGCGCCACCCAGGCCGCCGGCCTCCCGCTGCTGACTGAGATCGGGCTGCTCATCGAGCGCCTCCCCAACCGCCAGCGCGTCATCGGCATCACCGGCACCGCCGGCAAGTCCACCACCGCCGCCATGACCGCCCACGCCCTCCAGGCCTCCGGCAAGACCGTCCACCTCGGCGGCAACCTCGGCGGCTCACTCCTCCCCACCGCCCACCAGATCAGCCGCGACGACTACGTTGTCCTCGAACTCTCGAGCTTCATGCTCCACTACCTCCGCCCGCTCCGCTGGTCCCCCCATGTCGCGGTCATCACCAACCTCAGCGACAACCACCTCGACTGGCACCAGACCTTCGACCACTACGCCGACGCTAAGCACCAGATCTACGCCCACCAATCGCCCGACAACACCCTGATCACACTTTCCGACCTCCCGGTCCGCACCCCCGTCGGCCAACACCTCACCCCCGAACTCTACAACACCTCCAACCTCCCGCTTGCGCTGCCCGGCAACCACAACGTCATCAACGCGACCTTCGCCCTCGCCGCCGCCGAAGCCCTGCTTAACCAGCCCGTCGCTGCGGACGGCCTCGCCGACTTCCCCGGCCTGCCGCACCGCCTCCAGCTCGTCCACCAAACCGCTGCCCTCCGCTGCTTCAACGACTCTAAGTCCACCACCCCCGACGCCGCCATGCTCGCCATCGACGCCTTCCAGAGCGGCGATGCTTCCGCCGCGTTGAACCCCCAACTCCACCTCATCCTCGGCGGCTACGACAAGTCCGCCGACCTCACCCCCCTCGCCCAGCACGCCGCGCAACACTGCGCCGCCGTCTACACCATCGGCACCACCGGCCCCGCCCTCGCCGACGCCCTCGAAGCAACCCCGCAACCCAACGCCAGCGTCCACCGCTGCGACACCCTCGACACCGCCGTCACAACCGCCGCACAAGCACTGCCGTCCCAGGCCCCCGCCGTCCTCCTGCTCTCCCCCGGCTGCGCCTCCTGGGACCAGTTCCCGAACTACGAAGCCCGCGGTGAGGCCTTCACCCGGCTGGTCCAAGACCACTTCCCCGCATGAGCGCCGCCGCCTCACTCGATGAACTCGTCGCGCGCCTCCGTACGGCAAAGCACGTCTTCATCTTGACAGGCGCGGGCGTTTCGGCGGAGTCCAACCTCCCGACGTTCCGTGATCCGGGCGGGCTCTGGGACCACCACCGCCCCGAAGACCTCGCGTCCCCCGACGCCTTTGCCAAGCACCCCGCCCGTGTGCAGTCCTGGTACGCCCACCGCCGACGCGCCGCCCTCGACGCGCAACCCAACGCCGCACACCACGCCATCGCCCAACTCGCGCAGCACATGCCCGATCTCACGCTCGTCACCCAGAACGTCGACGGCCTCCACCAGCGCGCTGGCTCAACGCAAGTCCTCGAAATCCACGGCAGCCTCCACCGCTGGCACTGCTCCAACACCGGCGAACCGATCGATGACTCCGCCCTCGACGCACAGCTCCCCGCCAACCCCGACGACCCGCCGATGCGTTCACCCAGCGGTACTGGCTACGCCCGCCCGGCCGTGGTCTGGTTCGGCGAGGGCCTGCCGACCGATGTCCTCGCTGAGGCCGAGGCGAAGGCCCGCACCGCCGACATTGCGCTGAGCGTGGGGACCTCTGCGCTGGTCTACCCCGCCGCCGCGCTGCCGCTCATCGCCCAACACGCCGGGGCCTTTACCGCCGAAATCAACCCGCAGCCCTCCGCCATCGCCCACCAGCTCGACGCCTCGATCACCCAGCCCGCCGGCATCGCACTGCCTCAGCTCTCGCGCGCCCTGACCGGCTGATCTTTCCGCTACGCCCTGCCCCCTCCGCCCTCGACAAAAAAGACACCCCGGAACGCAGGAGGAGGAGCGTCCCGGGGTGGGGGGTGCAGGAGGAAAGCAAACTTGTGCTTGAGCACGTTACATGGTTGTGATCAGGTTTCCAAGAGCTTAGCGATCCGTTTGGCTGTCGGCGGGTGAGTGGAGAAGAGCTCCGATAAGCCGCCGCGTCCGCCGGACAACGGCTTGATGATGAACATGTGGTTCTGGGCGGGCATCTCGTTCTGTAGCGGGATGCGTTTGCCGTAGGCCTCCAGCTTGCGCAACGCGTTGACCAGGCCGTGCGGTGAGCCGGCGATCTCGGCCCCGTCGGCATCGGCGACATACTCCCGGCTGCGGCTGATCGCCATCTGGATGACCATCGCCGCGATTGGGGCCGCGATGATCATCACAAGCATCCCGACCATCGCCATCGGGTTATCCCGGTTGCCCCCGCCGAACAGGAACATGTAACCGAGCCACTGCAGGGCCCCGGCGATCGTCGCGGCGATCGTGCTCGTGAGCGTGTCGCGGTTCTTGATGTGGGCCAATTCGTGGCCGATCACGCCCTCGAGCTCCTGGTAGTCGAGCAGCCGCATCGCGCCGTTCGTCACGGCCACCGCAGCCTTGCTCGGGCTACGCCCCGTGGCGAACGCGTTCGGCGCTTCCTGTGGGCAGACGTACACCTTCGGCATCGGCAGCCCCGCGTTCCGCGCCAAGCGTTCGACCATCGGCACCAGATCGGGTGCACTGTTCGCGTCGACTTCCCGCCCACGCATCGCCGCGATCGCGATCTTGTCGCTGAAGAACAGCGCCACGAAGTTCATCACGCCGCACACGATCAAGGCCAGGGTCAGCCCCGCCGTCCCGCCGCCGCCCAGCAGCCAGCCCGCCGCGAGCACCAGACCCGACATCAGCCCCAGCAACACCACCGTCTTCACGTTGTTCAGAAATCTCACCATGCCTGCATGCCTCGCAAACCGCGCACCATTGTGCGAAGGATACTACGCCTGCCCTGCGTCCCGGTTCGGGTCCGCAAAACGTTCATCGGCCCGACAAAAAGCCACAAATTCCCCCGCATCAGCCGATCGCATAACAAGCTCTCACTGCTATCCTTACCGGAACCGCAACTGTTCACGAGGCAACCCGGCATGGCTCCCCCCCCCCCCCCCCGGGGGGGGGGGGGGGGGGGGGGGGGGGGGGGGGGGGGG
>JBCDIM010000074.1:0-16428 GCA_038749105.1 Planctomycetota bacterium | reverse complement strand
GGGTGGGGTCCAGGCCTCGGCCCCGGCGGCGTCGAGTTCGGCGGTCGCTCGGGCCTTGCCTTTGAACAGCGCGGCCCACTGATACCGGCGGAGGAACCGGCGGAACGCGGGGTCGCCGTAGCGGGGCTGTCGGGTGAGCATGGATTTGAGGTAGCCCCAGAACATAGCGAGGCCGCCGATCACCACGGGCTTGCGGGACATGCGGAACACCGCCGACGCGGCCATGTAGGCGACGCCCGTGCCCATGAAGTATTGCCCGAAGCCGTGGCGGGCGCGTCCGGTGAGGATGCCCTTGTGTGAGGAGCCCATGGGCCGCAGGTGCACAAAGCGGAGGGCCGGGTCGTCGGACGAGCCGGCCTTCCAGCCGAGCATCCGGCAGCGGTGGCAGTCGATGCCGTCCCACATCACCTCGCGGACGAAGCCGCCGATCTGCTCGAAGCAAGCGGTGCGGTAGAACTTGATCATGCCGACCGACATCTCGTCGCCGCAGGCCTCGGAGGTGAGGTCGGCGGTGTCGAGGTTCTGTCCTTGACGCAGTTCTTGGTGGGTCGGCGGGGTGCCGCCGGTCAGCACGGCCGGCGGGAAGTAGGGCTTGCCCGAGAACGTCCCGAGCCGGGGGTCGTCGTGCATCGCCCGCATGACCCGCTCGAAATACTCCGGGGGCAGGTCGAGATCGAGGTCGAACTTGCAGACGAAGTCGTAGTCGGTTGGCGTGATGGTCTCGTAGCCGGCGTAGAAGGCGTCGATCACGCCCGGGCCGACCTTGCGGGCCCCGCGATCGGTGCGAGTCAGCACCTCGATGAAGCCGTAGCGCTGGGCGTACTCGGCCAGGATCGCAGGCGTTTCGTCGGTCGACCCGTCGTCCACGATGACCCACTTCGCCGGCGGCACCGACTGGTTCACCACCGCATCGAGCGTACGGCGGGCGTAGTCGGCCTCGTCGCGGCAGGGGGTGATCAGGCAGTAGCGGGTGGTCGTGCTCACGGTTGGAGGGCGAGGTTCGGGGCGGGGTCGTCGGCCTGCTCGGCCGCGGCGTGGAAGGCCTGCATGATCCGGCGGAGGTTCGGGGTCAGGGCGAACTCGTCGAGCACACGCTCCCGCCCGGCCGTGGCGAGGCGGGCCCGCAGCTCGGCGTCTTCCACCATCCGACGCAGGACGCTGCACAGGTCATCGGCATCGCCGGGCTTGCACATCAGGCCCGTCGCGTTCGGCGTGATGAGTTCCCGGATCGCGGGCAGGTCGCCGGACACGGCCGGGAGCCCGGAGGCCATCGCCTCCATGAGCACGACCGGGATGCCGTCCTTGTCGCCGCCGTTCGGATCGATCTTGCAGGGCAGGACAAAGGCGTCTGCGTCGGCCATCGCGGCGCGGACGGCGTCGTTGGACGCGGCACCGGCGAGCGTGACGTGGTCCTGAAGTTGGAGCTGCTTGCGCAGGGCGTGGAGGGTGCTGGACTCGGGGCCGTCGCCGATGAGGTGGACACAGCAGACCGGGCGCTGCATCTGTTCGTGCAGCTTGGCGACGGCGTGGAGCAGGACGTCGAAGCCCTTCTTGGGCACGAGCCGGCCGACGGCAAGCAGGCGGAGCGGGGCGTCTTCCGCGTGGGGTTTTTCGGTGGGCGTAAAGGCATCCACATCGACACCGCAGCGGATGACCGGGAGCTTGGCGTCGGGCAGCTCGAGGTCGGGGGCGGCTTCGCGGTACCAGCCGCGGTGCCAGTCGGAGATGCAGGAGACGAACGCGGCGCGGCGGAGCTTGGTGCGGAGGGCGTGGCCGTCGCGGAAGAGGTCGGCGGCGTGCCCGGTGAAGCTGAAGGGCACGCCCAGCGCGGTGGCGCAGGCGAGGGCGACGGTGGCGGGGGTGTGGGCGAAGTGGGCGTGGACGTGGGTGACCCCCGGAAGCCGGGTCTGACGCATCCGGTAGGCGAGGGCGTAGCCGGCCTCCCACTGGAACAGGTGCTTCATCCAGTACAACGGCGGCGCTTCGGTGAGTCCCTTGGGGGGGCGGATGAGCGACTGTCGGAAGGCGTCGCGGTAGACCGCGAGCTTGCCGCGGATACCCGAGCCGTAGACGACGTGGGTCTCGGCGGCGAGGGCGTCGAGCGTGGGGTCGCCGAGGTCGGTGTCGGGGGCGTAGAGCGAGGCGGTGGAGACGCGGACGCCGAGCCTGCGGAGGCCGAGCACTTCGCGGTAGACGAAGGTCTCGCTGCGTTTGGGCAGCTGCGACGCGAGGTACAGGATGTGGGCTGGTTGGGCGCTCACGCGGCGGCCTCGCTTGCCGCGGGGGCCTTGTACTCGATGATCTGGGCGGGCTGATTGCCCAGGCGGTTGCGGTGGTAGTGCAGCAAGCCCTGGGCATTGGCGAACTTGCCCAGCACGGTGAAGAAGCCGTAGGCCAGGCTGGGCTTGAAGGCGTCGCCGCGGGTCGTGCGGTAACGGGCCACCTTGAGGAACAGCACGGGGTATCCCAGGGCGAGGAGCGTGCCGAGCCCCGAGCAAATCGTGGCGAGCAGGGCAAGCCCCAGGGTTCCGAACACCAGCGAGAGCACCGCGGTGCCGACGATCACCAGCGGGATGAGGATCCCCCAGAAGGCGATGCTGCGGACCTGCTTGACGTTGTGGCCGTCGGTCTTGCCGTGCATGTGGGCGCCCTGGGCGTAGGCGTGGCCGGCCCGGACGTTGCGTTTCCACCACTGGCTGAACCGGGTCATGTCCGCGTCATGAAGCGTCATCTCGGCGTCGAGGCGTTCGATGAGCCAGCCGGCCCGGCGGAGGCGGACGCAGAGCTCGGGCTCTTCGCCGGCGATCACGGAGGGGTTGTAGCCCCCTGCTTGTTGGAAGGCTTCGACACGGAACAGCGCATCACCCCCGCAAGACCGGGCGGGCCCGATCGGCGTGTCCCACTCCATGTCGGCCAACCGGTTGTAGACCGCCGCGTCGGGGAAGCGTTCGCGGCGACGCCCGCAGACCACGGCCAGCTTGGGGTCGGCGATCAGCGCGGCCGCGGCCGTATCGAGCCAGCCGTGATCGAGTGTGCAGTCGCCGTCGATCATCTGGATGAAGGCGGTCTCGGGCTGCTGTTCGATCAGCCGGGCGACGCCCTCGTTGCGGGCGCGGGCGGCGGTGAAGGGGGTCGAGAGGTCGAGCTCGACGACCTCGACGCCGAGTTGGCGGGCGGTGTCGACCGAGCCGTCGGTGGAGCCGGAGTCGACGTAGACGACGTGGTCGGCCCCGCTGTCGAGGGCGGAGCGGAGGCAATCGACGAGGCGCTGGCCCTCGTTGCGCCCGATGGCGATGACCGCAATCCGGGACTGGGGGGCGGTGCCGGGCGTCACGCGGCCGCCTCGGTGGTGCGGGGCGAGGCCTCGGTCTGCGGCGGCTTGACCCAACGGGGGAATTGGTCGCGGGTGACGGACTTCCAGTTGTCGCAGGTCAGCTCGAGGCCGAGCCAGCCGCCGAGCCGGGCGAGGTCGGCGTCGAAACACTCGGTGAGCGCTTGGCGGGCGGCGTCGCTGAGCTCGGGGCGGCTCTGCATGGTGAGCGAGCGCTTGACCCGGTCGCGGAGGCCCTGGGGCACCAGCGTCCGGCGGATCGCACCGAAGACCGGAGGGTCGACAAAGGCACGTCGCCACCAGGTCTTGCGCATGCGTTGGGACGAGACGTTGGAGGCGTCCTGTTCCTGCCAGGCGGGGGTGCCGGGGTAACCGAGGAATTGGCAGGCGTGTTCGAGGGTTTGCTGCGGGTGGGCGCGCATGGCGTCGAAGAACAGGGGCAGCAGCTTGTCGGGGCCGAAGGCGGGGTGGGTGAGGAACGGCTCGAGCTGGAAGGCGTACCGGCTGTAGTCGGTGAGGATGGGCAGCTCGCCGATGGCCTGATCGATCGGGGCCTTGGTGAGGCCCTGCGACCATTCGTGGATGTATTGGGACACAAGCCGATCGATCGGGTGCCGGAGGAGGACGATGAGCTTCAGGCCCGGGTGTTGCGCGGCGTGGTCGGCGAGCCGGTCGAGCGTGTGGGGGTAGGTCGGGAGCTTGGTGTAGTGGGTCGAGCTCTCCCCGCGGAGGTCGCCGGGCGCGGCGTCAGCGAACAGGCCCTGGTACCAGGCCTGGCCCTTGGCGAAGACCTCGTCGTTCGAGAAGAAGTACGGCTCCTTCGGCTCACAACAGAAGATGCCCGGTTGCTGGTCCAGCTGGTCGTGGAGCGTCGTGGTGGCGGATTTCATGGCCCCGATGATGATGAAGTCGGGTGCGGGTGCGGGTGCGGGGGGGGTAGGGGTCATGCGGCGCCTCCGACGGGCTGCGGGGAGTCGGCGGCGGGGGTGCGGGGGTGAGCCGGGCAGGGGTAGACGGTGAAGGGCCCGGCGGTCGGGGTCGGCCGGGGCTGGCCGGCGGTGGTGAAGCCGAGCCAGAGGTCGCCGGCCTCGCGGGCGACGGTGGTTCGGGGCCGACGCTGAACGACTTCGCGGATAAGGCTGACGCAGCGCCCGGCGTACCACAGGGCGTTGGCGGCGAGGCTGCCCAAGAGCCCGTAGTGGTTGCGGTAGTAGCGGTTTCGTGCGGCGTAGTAGTAGGCGGGGCGTCGCTTACGGGTGGCGGAGGCGGACTTGACCGGCGAGCTGCCGCCGCGGAGGTGGACGGCCTGGACCGCGGGCAGGTAGCGGACGGTGAAGCCCGCGCCGCGGGCGCGTCGGGCGTAATCGACGTCTTCGTAGTACATGAAGAACCCCTCGTCCATCGGGCCGGCCTGCTCGAGCAGCTCGTGCCGGAGCATGACGCAGGCGAAGCTGACCCAGTGCGGTGCGATGGGTTGATCGTTAACGGGCCCGGCGACGCGGTGCTTGATGAAGAGGTTCGTGAGCGGGCCGGTCTGGGCGGCCTGGAGCAGCTCGGTGATCGGGGTGTGCTGTCGGAAGCTGGAGACCTGGGGGGAGCCGTCGGGCCAGGTGAGCTGTGGGCCGACGAGGCCGAGGCTGGGGTCTTGCTCGAGGGCCCGGCGGAGGGCAGGGACGGTGCCGGGGCGGAGGAGGGTGTCGGAGTTGCTCAGGAGGTAGAAGGGGGCGGGGCGGTGAGCCATGCCGGTGTTGTTGCCGGCGGAGAAGCCGCCGTTTCGGCCCGCGTCGATGACCTGGGCCCAGCGCGACCAACCGCGGTCAGCGATGGCTTGGGCGATGAGCTTCGGCGAGTCGTCGCCCGAAGCGTTGTCGACGACGACGACGCCTAAGCCGGGGTCGGCCTGGGCGTCGGGCTCGAGGGATTCGAGGCAATCGATGGTGAGCTGCGCGGTCTTGTAGTTGATGACGACGACGGTCACGCTGGGCGTGTCGGTCGTCGGAGGGGGTGCGGCGGCGGGGACGGTCGTCGGCTCGGGCATGGGTGCTGCTTCGAGGCGTATGCGCAGGACGCGTCGGGCGGGAGTTCAGGCCGCGGGGGCGGCGGCTCCGGGCGGGCTCGGCGGGTCGGGTTGGTCGGTCGGCTCGGTCTGGTCGTTGGTGCCCGGTGGAGCCGATCGCGCGGCGCTGGCGAGGCGTTTACGGGCGTTAGCCGCCTGCAGCTGCGGCAACAGCAGCGCGAGCCCAGCGAGTGCCCCGAGCATGGCGACGATGATCGGGTTGAGCATTGCGTTGAAGAGTGTGTCGTAGAGGAAGATGAGCGTGCCGAAGCCGATACCGACCGCGGCACCGGGGCCTGGGAGCCGGGGCGACTGGGCGGGGAGCCTGCGGAAGAGGGTATAGAGGGGCACCACGAACGCGCCCAAGAGTCCGGCGAGCCCGATGAAGCCCTGCTTGCCCAGCGTGATCATCCAGAGGGAGTCGGCGGTGACGAAGGTGCCCCAGGGGGTGCGGGCACGCCAGTTCCCCCACCCGCCCCAGCCGAAGAAGGGGCGTTCGTAGTATTTGGAGAGGCTGAGGTTCTCGGCGTGGAGCCGGACGCCGAGCGACCCGGCGCGATATTCGCCGGCGATCATGAAGGCCAGGGCGATCATCTCGTCGCCCTTCCAGTCACCGAAGGTGCGGAGGGCGAGGTAGGCGACGGGCAGGCCGAGCGCGACAATGACGAAGGCACGACGGCCGGTGAAGTCGTAGAGCAGCCACATCATGATGGCAAAGAGCATGAGTGCGGCGGCGCCGGCGGAGTTGCAGGCGAGGGTGGTCGCGAGCAGCAGTGCCGCCCCGACGCCGATGAGCCAGCGCGGGACGCGGGTCCAGCTCTTGCTGCGGTACAGGGCGAGGCCGCAGATGGTGCAGATGCCCAGATAGAGGACCAGGGCGAGGCCGTGCGACATGAACACGACGGGCCGGTAGCCGCCGCCGCGTTTGGCGAACTCAAACTTGGCGGGGTGGAACCCGTAGAGCATATTGTGCAGCTGCGGACTGATACGGAGCTCGAGCCAGACCAGGGGCAGCAGGACGAGGCCGGAGAGGAACAACCCGATCGCGCAGTCCTTGATCGCCTCGGGCCGGCAGAGGTAGATCCGGCCGATGAGGTAGGGCAGTCCCCAGAAGACCAGGGCGTTGAGGGTGACCGACAGGCCGTCCCAGATCCCGAATAGCGGTCCGATCTGGTTGGTCACCGACGCGAAGAACGGGGTGATACAGAATACCGCCATGGGCAGGTCGACCCAGTGCGGTCGGTAGGCCGCCCAGCGGGCCTGCCGGTCGAAGATCAGCACCCCCAGGAGCGACCCGAAGGCGGTCGCGGTCATCTTCGTGTAATCGGGCAGGTTGGGCAGGGGGAAGGCGGCCTGGGGCAGGAACAGCCAAGCCAGCAGGAACGACGCGATGATCGCGCGGTGCGGCCGCATGAACATGAACAACAGCAGCGTGAAGGGGATCCACCCCCACATCAGGACGATCGTCAGCATGGCGCGGTCTCCGGTGTGGTGGGGGGGACAGGTGGTGTGGCGTGGGCATCCGTTGACGGGTCGGGCGGCATGTTCGCCACGGGTACGGCCGGCCCCGAAGGCATCATCCGGCCGGCTGCGGTGTCACGCAAGACCGTTTCTAGACGCTGTGTCGCCCGGCCCCAGTGGTTGGCCTGGGCGGTGGCGTGCGCGGCGTCTGAGACGCCCAGCCAGGCATCGTTGGTCATGCCGGCCAGCTCGACGATGCGCTGGGCCATCGCCTTGGCGTCGTCGTGGGGGACGATCCAGCCGCCGCCGCCCGCCAGCAGCTCCGGGGCGGCGCCCGCGGGCGTTGCGATCACAGGGGTGCGGCAGGCCATCGCCTCAAGCACGGGCAACCCGAAGCCCTCACGCTTGGTCGCGAACAGCCAGGCATCACACGCGCGGTAACGGTCAATGACCTGCTGGTCCGAAGCGTTCCAAAGAAAGTCACCGCGTTCGACCTCTGGCTCGTGCTGCTTGGGGGCCCGCGGCCCGAAGCCCAGCACGCGGAGGTCGGGCAGCTCTTGCCGGGCCAGCCGCAGGGCCTCCAGGGTCATCGCAAGGTTCTTGTTCGGCCCGATCCGGTAAACGAGCCCCACGGTGGGTGTGGGCTGCTTGGTGCGGGGCGGGGCGTGGAAGCGGTCGAGGTCGACGCCGTTGGTGATCAGGTCGGCGTCGCGCCCGGTGTGCTCCTTGATCAGCCCGCTGATGAAGCTGGAGATGCTGATCAGGCGCAGGGGGAGCTTCCACGTCTCGACGAGGTGTTCGAGCGGCTGCCCAGGGGCGCCGTAGTCCTGGACGAAGTAGGCCTTGTGCCCCTTGCTGGGCGAGAGGTTGGCGACCCACGGCGCGGTCTCCCACCAGGTGGCGAGCACGACGTCGGCGTCGGGCAGGTCGGCATCGACCACCGGGCGGGCCTTGTCGAGCACGCGGAGCCGGACGGGCCCTTCGTCGAAGTAGCTGGGCTGTTTCGGGGGGGGCTTGAAGCCGCGCTTGATCCAATGCTGGATCCGGCCACGCAGCTTGAACCGGCGGGGGGGCTGGGCGATGACGGTGACGGTGTGCCCGCGCTCCCGGAGCCGCTGGGCGTAGATCGCCAGCACGCGGATCCCGCCGCTGACCGAGTCCTTGGGCAGGACGAGGTTGATCCGCAGCGGCGCAGGGTCTGCAACGGGTGTGGGGTTATCCATGGGACGGCTCCGGCGTGGGCTGGCCCGTGGGGTCTTTGGTCAGGGGCTGGATCGAGCAGCGTCGCCGCTTGACCAGGATCTGGAGCAGGCTGACCCAGCCGCGGGGTCGGGTCGGGTGGGCGAGGGTGGCCCGCCACATGGTTGCAAAGCCGCGGCCGCGTTGGCCGGCACGGAATTGACGCCAGGCCTCGCCGATGAGCATGCGCTGGGTGTGGCCCCGGATACCCATGCCGGGGGTCGTGTCTTCCGGGACCTCGGGGGCTTCGCCACGCATCAGGTCGTCGGCACCGGTCGCGGCGCGTTGCTGGGCGAATGCCTTGGCCTGCTCGGTGAGGAACACCCGCAGGGGCGAGGGGTGGGTGTGGGTGATGGACGTGCCGTGGAGCCGGTAGCGGTAGCAGTCGATCGGCTGGTAGTGGACCGAGCCGAGCGTGCCGAGACGCAGCTGCAGGTCGAGGTCTTCGGCGACGGTGAAGTAAGGGCGAGCGCCGCCGAGCTCGCGGAGGGCGGTGGTGCGGGTCATGTATGTGCCGAAGTGCGTACGGGTCTGGCCGCGGTGGAGTTCGTCGGTGATGTCGGCGGGGTCCACGCCCGTGTCGAGGCTGGAGATCAGCCGGCCCTTGCGGTCGATGGTCGCGTAGGTGCCGCAGACCGCGAGGACGTCGGGGTGTTGGTCGAGGTAGTCGGCCTGGTCGCGGAGGCGTTCGGGGGGCAGCAGGTCGTCGGCGTCGCAGCGGACGAGGTACTCGCCGGCGGCCGCTTCGATGCCGGTGTTGAGCGACGCGGCGATCCCCTGGCATGGGCCGGGGATTACGCGGAGGCGGGGGTCGGTTTTGGCGCGTTCGGCGACGGTGTGTTCCGACCCGTCGGTCGAGCCGTCGTCGACGACGAGGACTTCGAGGTCCATGGCGGGCTGGTCGGGTGCCGGCTTGGTGAGGATGGCATCCAGCGTCTGCCGGATGAACGGCTCGCCATTGCGCATTGGGATGACGATGCTGACGGTCACGGTGGGTCCGAATAACAGGCGAAACGGGTGCGGAACGGTCGGGGGACTGTTGTTGGTATCGGGTGTTGGATCGGCGGCTTGAGGGGCGCCGGTTATCGGCGGGCCGGGCGGTGTGGCGCCCGGGGGGCTCGGCCTGGGGGGGCGGGATACCCGGAGTCTACCCGCCGTAGCCCGGGAACAGAGGCAGGTCACGCAGGACCAGCAGGGCACCGGCCACCAGCCCGAAGGGCAGGAGGGTCATGGCGTCGAGCTTGAGGTCGTGGATGCCCGCCCGGCGCGCCATGACGGCGTACACGGGGTGGATCGCCCATTCGGTGAGGGCCATGGCCCCGATGAACCCGACGGCGGGGGATAGGCCGAGGCTGGGGGCGAGGTGGTAGCCGCCGAGGGTGAGCCCGACGGCGGCGGCGAACTGGACCGCGACACCGATGGTGATCAGGTGGGTTTTACCCATGGCGAGGAAGGCGTTGCCGTAGGTGCTGTTCACGCCGGCGGCGATCCCATTGATGCAGAGGACCACGACGATCCACCCGGCGGCGTGGAACGTCTGGGGGTAGATCAGGTCCACCAGCAGGGGTCCGAGGACGGCGATGGCGATGCAGGACGCCGCACTGGGGATGACGACGGCCTTTCGGAACCGCCGGAGCCGAGACCGGAACCGGTCGAAGTCGTTGCGGTAGAGCTCCGAGAGGGCGGGGAACCCGACACGGGCGCAGAGCTGTTTCATCAGCTTGGTGATGAAGGTCGCCAGGGCCAGGGCGATCCCGAAGATGCCCATGGTCTCGAAGTTCAGGACGCCGGCGAGCAGCAGCTTGTCGGCCTGGGCGGCGAAGAAGGTCAGGGCGGTGCTGAAGAAGATCCAGACGCCGAAGCTCAGGATCTGTCGCAGCGCGACCGGGTCGATGCGGATACGGTCGCGGTGGTCGGCCTTGATGAAGTAAGAAATGACGGTGTAGACCAGGGCCGCGGTGAGCGTGCCCGCGACCAACGCCCAGACCGAGGGATAGATCAGCGCGAAGACGATCATCACGACGCTGGAGACGGTCATTTGCGCGACGTTGATCAGGGTCAGGGCTTTGAGGTGGATGCGGCGTTTGAGCACGGCCACGCTGGTGGCCTGGAAGCCCTGGATGACGGCCGAGAGCGCGATGACCGGCAGCACGACCATCAGCTGCGGCTCCTGGTAGATGACCGAGACCGGGTAAGCGATCGCGGCGGCGACGATCCAGATCAGGAACCCGCGGATGATCTTGATGGTGTAGGCGGTGTCGAGGTAGTCGCGGCGGTCGCCGCCCTCCTGCTGCACGATCCCGGCATTGATGCCGACGTCGGAAAACATCTTCAGGGCTTGGACGAAGATCGAGACGGTGACGACGATGCCGAAGTGCTCGCGGAGGAGCAGGTGGGCGAGGATGGCGTTGGCGACGAGGCGGAGGATCTGGTTGAAGAGGTAGCCGGACATGGTCCAGCCGAGGCCGCGCTTGATGCGCTGCATCAGGGACGGCGCCGCGGGGCGGGCGGGCGCGTCGGGGGCCGGGGCGGGCGAGGGATCGGTGTGCGCCGTGTCCCGGGCCGACGGGGCGGGGGCTGGGGTGGGGGTGTTGGGGTTGGCCGGGTGGGCGGTCACGCCGCGGCGCTCCGGTTCGGGGGGTCGGAGTTGGGCAGGTGGTTGCCGTTGCCGTTGGTCGGCCGCTGGGGGTTGGCCCAGTAGTCGGCGGGCTTGCCGACCGAGGCGAGGAAGGCGGCGGTGTCTTCGGCGAGCTGGTCCTTGACCCAGGCGAGCGTCTCGGGGTCCCACTGCGGCTTGCCCGGGATCGGCCGCTTCAGGAGCTTCTTGGCGGTCTCACGGAGACCCTTGGGGGCCATGTCCCGGAGCTTGAAGAACCCGGGCAGACGCTTGCGGAGCACGTTGGTCAGCGCCAGGTCGGAACGCTTGTTCTCCGACGTGTAACGGGGTGTGTCCGCCCCTTCGATCTTGACGCTGGGGTCGACGCCCAAAAACTGAAAGATGCCGGACAGCACGGCGTCGGCGTCGCGGCTGAACTCCTCGTAGAAGACCACGTGAATCTGTTCGTCGGGGAAGTGCTTGCGGTAGCCGGCGAGCTGGGCGTGGTAACGCGACGTATCGATGAGCTGTTCGTCTTCGCGCACCGCCCGGTTGAAGGGCAGCGTGATGATGCCCTGGCTGTTCATCTCCATCCAGTAGGACTGGATGCGGGCCAGTGGCTCGCGGACGGCATAGATGATCTTCACGCCGGGCAGGTGCTCGGCGATCCGGGGCAGCGCATTGGGGTAGGTCGCGGCGTTGGCGTAGACGGTCGTGCCCTCGCCCACGGCGGTGTACCCCTCCGCCCCGGCGAAGAGGCCCTCGTACCAGTCCCAGCCCTTGGCCCAGACCTCGTCGTAGCAGAAGAAGAACGGTTCTTTCGGGTGGGAGATGAACACGTCCGGGTGCTGCCCGAGGTGGTGGCAGATCGCGGTGGTGGCGGCCTTGGGGGCGCCGATCATCAGGAAGTTCGGCCTCATGCTGCGTCCATCGGCGGGTAGAGGGGGTCAGTTGACCGCGACGGGTTCGGTGGGGGCAGGCCGCGGAGGGGCGTCCGGGGCATGGGGTGCTCCGGGCGGGTTGACCTGCAGCAGGGCGTCGTCGGGCCAGGTGTGGTCGGGCCACGGCTTATCGGGCGTGCCCGCCCGGAGCCAATCGTAAACGCGGAGGACCTGCTGCGCCTTGGCGGCCCAGGTGAACAGGCGATCCACGCGGGCTCGGGCGGCCTGCCCCATGGCATCGACCCGGGCGGGTTCGTCGCAGAGCTCGGTCAGGGCGGCACGGAAGCCGGCACGGAGCGTGTCGGGCGGGCCCATCGGCACGGCGACGCCGGTCGCGGGTGTGACCAGTTCGGTGGGCCCGGCGTAGTCGGCGACCACCGCGGGAAGCCCCAGGGCCATCGCTTCGAGGACCACGCCGCCGCCGAACTCGCGGACGCTGGGCAGGGCCAGGATGTCGCAGCCGCGGAGGTGGTCCTGCACGTCCTTGTGATCGACCCAGCCGTGGAGGGTGACGCCGTGGGCCAGATTGTGCTCGGCAATCTTGGCTTCGAGGTCGGGGCGCTGCGGACCCTCGCCGTAGATCTCGAGGTGGAGCTGGTTCGATTGGATGAGGGGCGCGGCGGCGTCGAGGAGCAGGTCGGCGCCCTTGTAGGGGACGAGTCGGCCGAGGAAGGCTGCGCGGAGGGGCTGGCCGTTGGCGCGGGCCTGGCGGTTACGTGTCTTGCCGAAGCGGGCGGGGTCGATCGCGTTCTCGGGGAGGTAGACGCAGCGGTCGCGGCACCAGGCGGGCATCTGTTCGAGGGTGGCCTGGGAGGCGCAGAGGATCGCGGCGGCGTGCTTGCGGAGGCTGCGGTAACCGGGCAGGAGCTTGTAGACACCGCGGATGTAGGAGAGCCACTCCTTCTCGCGGCGGCGTCGGTCGCCGTAGCCCTCGGGCCAGGGGACGCCCCCGTTGAGCGGCCCGACCACGAAGGGGACGCCGGCCTTGCGGCACTTCCGGGCCAGCGAGCTGGGGGCGGTCGGCGAGAGGGGCGTGACACGGTGGACGATGTCGTACTGGCCGGCCTTGATCGCGGGGCCGAACTGCTTCCAGACCGCGCGTTCGAAGAACGGGTAGACCAGCGAGGCGATGGCGGTGGCGGTGGTCCAGCCCTTGCCTTTGCCGCCGCGGATCAGGCGGCTGAACCGGTGGAGGGGGCCGGCGATCCACTCGGTATCGATGGCGGTGAAGTCGGCGTCGGGCGACTCTTCGAGGCCGGCCCGGAGCAACGCGGGGCGGTTGCGGACCTGGGTGACCAGGTGGGTGTCGGCAGCCTGACTCAGGGCGTGGGCCATGGACCAGCCGACGAGGGGCACGCTGACCCACTCGGGGTTGGCGGCCTCGGCGATAACGAGCACGCGTGGGCGTGGGCGGGTGCTGGGCTCGGCGGTCATGCCTGTACCGCCTCCGCGGGGGCCGATGGGGGGTGGTCGGCGGGTGAGGCCGAGGCGTCGGGCGGCGTGTCGGCGAGTGCTTGGAGCAGGTGGGTGGGGCGTTCGCCGAAGAGTCTTTGGTAGAGGGTGGCGGCTCCGTAGCGGGAGTCGAAGCGCTGCACGATGGAGTCTCGGCCGGCGTGGGCGAGCTGTTCGCGGCGTTCGGGGTGGGTCGCTAGGTCGGCCAGGGCCTCGGCCAGCGCGGCGGCGTCTTCGGGGGGGACCAGCAGGCCGTCCTGCCCGTCGGTGACGATCTCGCGGACCCCGCCGGCGTCGGTGGCGATCACCGCCACGCCCATCGCCATCGCCTCCATCGTGACGACCCCAAGCGGCTCGGCCTTCGAGGACAGCACGAAGACGTCGGCGTCGTTGAGCTGATCGATGATGAAGTCCTCGGACTGCGAGCCGGCGAAGGTGACGTGTGGGGCAAGGCCGAGTTCGTTGGTGAGGGCTTCGAGCTCGGCGCGTTGGGGGCCGTCGCCGATGAGCGTGAGGTGGACGGGCACCGCGTCGGGGCGTTTGGCGAAGAGGTCGAGGGCCCGGAGCAGGGTGGTGTAGCCCTTGGACGGGTGGAGGCGGCCGAAGCTGATGAGTTGCAGCGGGCGGTCTTCCGCGGTGGAGGGCGGGCTGCTTTCTTTGGGACGCCACTTGAGGGTGTCGACGCCGATACGGCCGAGCTGGACTTGATCGTCGCGGAGCTGGGGGAAGCGGTCGCGGACCTGCTTCTCGAGCCAGTCGGTGATCGCAATGGTGAACCGGGCGGCGGAGAACTTCTCGGCCATCGCGCCGCCCCACCAGTCGATGTTGGCGTTGAGCGTGAGCGAGAAAGGCATGCCGCTGAGGTCTTTCGCCAGCATGGCGATCACGGCGGAGTTAGAGCAGGCGTGGACGTGGAGGTGTTGGAGGCCGAGTCGCTTCGCGTCGTCGGCGAGGCAGAGGGCCGGGGCGAGCAGGGGCAGGACGGTGCGGAGGTTGGGTTTGGCCTCGACCGGGAGTGCCAGTGCGGTGCGGACGGCACGGCAGAGCCCGATCGGGTGGCGGAGTCCGACGGCGAGCAGGGCGCGGGCGAGCCGGGCGGCACCGGCGGGGTGGAGGTAGGTGGTCTGCTCGGCGGCGTTGTCGGCGAAGCTATGCCGGGCGCGGTCGCGGTCGGGCGGCCGGCGGGTCGAGAAGACCTGGATCCGGGCCCCGGCCTCGCGCATGTGGCAGACCTCACGCCAGATCCAGGTGTGGGTCTGGCCCGGGAATTCCGGGATGAGGTAGCCGATCGGCGGCGGCTCACGCATGTCAGGCATGTCGGCTCTCGGTGATCTGTTTCTGGAACCCGGGGTACCACTGGGCAAGGCTCTGCCGGTCGTGATCGAGGATGCGGTCGAGGTGGCGGAGGGCGAAGTGGTAACCGCGGGCTTCGGGCAGCGACCATCGGCGGGCGCGGAGGTCTTTGAGCAGGGCGATGAGGCGTCGTCGGCGGAGCAGCGAGCGGTTGGCGCGTCGGGAGCGGTCGAGGTCGGTGCTGTGGAAGCGGTGGTGGACTAGCGGGTTGAGGGCACCCAGAGCCGCGGTCTGGAACAGGTTCATGCGGCCGCCGGGGGAGCCGAGGTGGAACAGCGGCGCGTCGAGCGCCGTGAGCAGGCAGCCGTGACGCGAGAGGCGGTAGGACATGTCGGAGTCTTCGCCGTTAGCGGCGCGGTCGAGCAGCTCGCTGAAGGGCTCCGCGAGGGCGTAGTCGCGGCGGGCGGTCATGGTCTTGCCCGCGATGAGCTGGCGGTTACCGACGCGCTTGCGTTCGGTGATCGCCGGCGGGATCGGGTGATTGGGGAAGTCGTCGTCGTAGGGGACGAACAGGTTGTCGGCGTCGAGCAGGCGACGGAGTCGGCGGACCAGCGGATGATGCGGCTTCGCGGCCGAGGACTGGGCCTGGGGCGAGACACAGGCGGGGGCGGGCTGGCCCGGCTCGATGGGCGACTCGCGGGGGTCGACCGGGGTCTCGAGCAGGGAAACGCCCGCCACACGCTGGTCGGGGTCCAGCTCATAGATGTCGAGCACGTCCGCGGCGCAGCCGGGGTGCATCAGCGAGTCGTCGTCGATCAGGAAGAGGATGTCGCTCTCGGCCAGCTGGGCGACCTGGTTGCGTTGGACCGCCGCGGAGGGGCGGCGGGCCTGCTCGTAGACGAACCGGACGTGCGGGTGGGCTTCGCGGAAGCGGCCGAGCAGTTGGTCGCGGCCGGTCTCCCAGTCGGGCGAGGCGTCAGCGATGATCACCTCGGCGGGGGGCCGGGTCTGCTGGAGGGCAAGCTCGACGCACTGCATCAGCACATCGTGACGCTTGTAGGTGGCGATCGCCAGAGCCCAGGTGAGGGGTTTAATGGCGGGCTCGGGCGTGGCGGGAGTTTGGGCCTCGGCGGGGTCCGGCGGGGTTTCCGTAGCGGCTTGCATGCGGGGGTCCGTGGATCGGAGGCGGGGGATCAGTGCCGGGGTGCGGTCTGTGGGCGGGGAATCACGCAAGACCCCGCCGGCGGTGAGGCCGGCGGGGCGGGTTGCGTTGCATTGATGTTATCGGTTGAAGCCTGGGCCTCTTCAATCAAAAGGGGCGGGCTGGAAGCCGGCACGGATCCACCGAGAGGCGGCGGTGCCGGTGCGGTCGTCGTCCCAGGCCCCCATGGGCCGGTTGTGGTGCCAGTTGAAGAAGTCGGACTGGCTGCGTCGGCCGCCGAGGTGTTCCTGGTAGCGGGCGACGTTCCGGGTGGGGTCGATGAGCCGGCTGGCGTCGGGGTTGAAGAGGTTGCCGGTGACGTTGACGGAGCCGGAGGTCCGGATCTCGCCGGGCCACTGGAACACGACGTTGCCCCGCACGGTGCCGTCGCCGACGCGGTCCCGGGCCTCGAGGCCCCGGCCGTCTCCCCCGTTGGCGAGGAAGGCGATGACGTTGTCGCTCATGTCGACATCCGAGAGGTTGAAGGCCTGGAGGCCGATGCCGTCGGCGGCGCCACGGTCGGGCGTCTCCGGGCTGAACAGGACGGTGTTGCGTCGCATGGCCGAGGGGTTGGTCCGGACGAAGGCGCCGAGGGGGGAGTCGACCACGAGGTTGTCCTCGAAGCGTCCGCCGCCCCGCATCTGGGCGCTGTGCGAGCCGGGCGAGACCATGACGTTGCCACGGACGATCGCGGGGTCGTTGTTCTCGGCCATGTACAGGTTGTGGTTGAACTTGTTGCGGACCGCTTCGGCCACGTCGGGGTGCCAGCCGTTGCGGTAGAAGAAGTTCTCTTCGGCCACGAAGTCGGTGAGCATGGCGGTGAACACGCCCTGCGACTTGCCGGAGTTGTTGCCGATC
>JBCDIM010000073.1:0-16826 GCA_038749105.1 Planctomycetota bacterium | reverse complement strand
CCCGCACGGAAACGCCGGATCGGGAGCCAGCGAGACGAAGATCGCCGCGCCGGAGCCCGGTGCCTGCGTGCCGAAGGGATTGTCCAGGGCGAAGACCATGCTCGTGCCCACCGAAGGCTGACCCGAGACAACCGTCAGACTCGAGGGCGGGTTGAGCCCGCAGCCGTAGGGGAACACCGCCGCGGGCGTCACGGCGTCGAGAAACAGCAGGTAGAAAGCGCCCTGGTCGAGTCCACCGTCGTCGTCGAGCGACGCCGTCACGGCGATGTCGCCGCGCTCGTCACCGTTGAAGTCGCCCAGGTCGGCGAGCGCGACCCCGAACCCGTCCTGAGGATCCAGACTGCCGCCGAAGCCGCCGGCAACGGCGCTGATCTTCTGTTGGTCGGCGACCAGCCCGTTCGCCTCGAGGAAGATGATCCACACGGCGCCTTTGCCGTTGCACCCGTCATCGTCCGCATAGGCACCGACGGCGATGTCCGGAACGTCGTCGCCGTTCAGGTCACCCGCCGAAGCCAGCGCGACGCCGACCTCGCGATCGAGCCCGCGTCCAGCCCCGCCTCCTTCAGCTGGTTCGCCCGGCTGTCCTGATACACCCAACGCCGTGGCATCCCTAAGCGGTGCACCCCGTGCGTCGGCAGCCCGCGGTCCGACAAGGCCTCCAGCACCACCGACCCGAACCCGCCCGCCAACGCGTGGTCCTCCACCGTCAGCAGCGGGATGCCTTGGGCCACCAGCGAACCGATCAGCTCGATGTCCACCGGCAGCGCAAACCGCGCGTCGTACAAGGCGACCCGGTGCCCCTGCGCTTCGAGCTGCTCCATCGCCGCCGCCGCGGGGTACACCATCGTCCCGTAGGCCATGATCGCCAGGTCCGGCTTCGCCGACTTGTCCGTGATCTTCACCAGGTTCGCCCGCCCCAGCTCGAACGGCGGCGACTGCTCTTCGCTCTGCAACGGCTCGGCCGCCACGTTGTCCCGCGGATACCGCATCAGGCTCGCCGCGTCGTCGTAGCCCCGCATAAACTCCAGCCCCGCCTTCAGCGTCACCTCGTCGCTCGGGGCCAGCATCACCACGTTCGGCAGCGCCCGCAGCATCGCGATGTCCATGAACCCGTGGTGCACCGCCCCGTCGCCCCCCACAAACCCCGCCCGGTCCATGCACACCCGCACCGGCAGCCCCTGCAACGCCACCTCCTGGAACAGCTGATCGATCGCCCGCTGCGCAAAGGTCGAATACACCGCGAAGAACGGCTTGAGCCCCGACTTCGCCATCCCCGCACACATGTCCATCGCGTGCGATTCACAGATCCCCGTGTCCAGCGTCCGCTCCGGGAACGCCGGCATCAGCTTCGCCACACCGGTCCCGTCCGGCATCGCGGCGGTAATCGCAAACACATCTTCGTCACGCTTCATGACCTCAGCCAACCCATCCGCAAACGCGGCCGTAAACGACCGCCCCGCCGACTCGTGCTCCACCCGGCACCCGTTGACCACAAACGGCTTCGGCGAGTGCAACGCCGTCGGGTCCGCCTCGGTGTACTCAAACCCCTTGCCCTTGACCGTCTTCACATGCAGCAAGACCGGCCGGTCGATGTCCTTCACCTCGTCGAGGATCGTCGTCAGCTCGTCCAGGTCATGCCCATCCACCGGCCCCAGGCAGATCAACCCGAACGACTCAAACAAGTGCTCCGGCAGCAGCATCGCCTTCACCGACTCCGTCCAGCGATGCGCCGCCTCCCGTGCCAATGACCCGCCCGGCAGCTGGGCCATGATCTTCTTCCCCGTCGCCTTCAGCCCCTTGTAGGTTTCGCTCACCCGCACATGATCGAAGTACCGCGCCATCGCCCCCTGCGGCTTGGCGATCGACATCCCGTTGTCGTTGAGCACGATCAGCATCTGCCGGTCCAGCGTCCCCGCGTTGTTCAGCCCCTCCAGCGCCACCCCGTTGACGATCGATGCGTCCCCCACCACCGCCACCGACCGCGGTGCCCGGACCCCGCCACGCTCCGCCAACAACGCGTCGCCCCGCGCCATGCCCACCGCCGTCGAGATCGCCGTCCCCGCGTGCCCCACGCTGAACAGGTCGTAGTCCGACTCCCTCGGCTCCGGGAACCCCGCCATCCCCTCCCGCGTCCGCAGCTTCCCCATCATCCCCAGCCGACCCGTCAGCAGCTTGTGCGGGTAGCACTGATGCCCCACATCAAACAGCAGCCGGTCCCCATCCAAAAAACCCTCCCGCCCCGCACCGCCCGGCCCGAAGTCGAACACCCGGTGCAACGCGATCGTCAGCTCCACCACGCCCAGGTTCGGCGCCAGGTGCCCGCCCGTCTTGCTGACCTGATCACAGATCGCTTGCCGAAGCTCGGCCGCCAGCTCAGGGAGCTGCTCGCTGGGGAGCGCTTTGAGGTCGCCCGGGTCATGGATCGTTTGGAGAAGCTCGTAGCTCATGCCGTTGCGGGATTTTACGCCAAGCTCACCCGCCGGGTGCGGGCAACCCCCCATTTCCTTCACCCGATGCCCGCCTTGGGTCCTTAGCCCCTACGGGGGCACTGTATTACCGCTCCCGCCGCGCTAGCCACCCGCACCACGCCCGCAGCGCGTCCGCCTCCCCACCCAACACCCCCAACGCCCCTAACGCCTCCGCCTCCAGCCGCTGCACCTCCGCCCGGCTCCCCGCCACCCCCAACACCCCCGGGTACGTCAGCTTCCCCGCCGCCGCGTCCTTCCCCGTCGCCTTCCCCGCCGACGCCGCCGTCCCCTCCACATCCAACAAATCGTCCACCACCTGGAACATCAGCCCGATCGCCTCGGCATACCGCGTCACCGCCGCCAACGCCTCGTCGCTCGCCCCCCCACTGATCGCCCCCATCCGGCAAGCCGCCCGCAGCAACGCCCCCGTCTTGTTCCGGTGCACCCGCTCCAAACGCTCCCGATCGCTCAGCCCCGCCGCCAGCCCCTCCACATCCCCCAGCGTGTCGTACACCTGCCCCACCACCATCCCCGTCGTCGCCCCCGCCAACTCCCGCACCAGTTCCGCCGCGTGCCCCGCCCCGCCGTCCACCAGCACCTCAAACGCCAGCGACTGCATCGCGTCCCCCGCCAAAATCGCCATCGCCTGCCCCGCATGCACATGCAGCGTCGGCCGACCCCGCCGCATGTCATCGTCGTCCATCGCCGGCAGGTCGTCGTGCACCAGCGAAAACGCGTGCACCAACTCCACCGCCGCCGCCGCCGGCAGCGCCGCCCCCATCACCCCCCCCACCGCCTCACAACACCGCACACACAACACCGGCCGCACCCGCTTCCCACCCCCAAGCAACCCATACCCCACCGCCTCCCCCAGCGTCCCCTCCACCGACCCCAACCCCCGCCGACCCAACCACTCCGCCAAATAGCCTTCCACCGCCTCGATCACCCCCGCCGACGCCTCAACCACATCCATCTCAACCTGACTCATAGCAGCATCCTAGCGCAACTCCCGCCGCCCTACCGACCGCTCGGCCACCCTCTGATTCGCCGCCACCCCCCCCTCCGGATTCACCCAGTCCACTCATCTGTTTTCGCATCTTCTAACCCCACCCACGTCCGCCTACACGATCTCAAAGCCTCGCCCCGCCGTTTGACGCAACGACTCGGGTGATGGCGTTCTTACGTCATCCCGGACCCCGCCACTATTACACTCCCTCCCATGCCCGCACTCTTCCCCGACGACCACCCCTGCGCACTACGTCGTCCCAAGACCGACCCCCTCATCCTCGCACGGCTCCTCAACAAAGCCGCCAGCGACAACCAACTCGAACAAGACGCTCAGGCCGCCCACCCCATCCTCATCAAGTGGGCCGACCTCGAGTCCTCCGGCCAGCTCGAAACCCAAACCGAAACCCAGCTCGAAGGCGACTTCTACGCCGAGGTCTTCGGCGAAGCCCTCGGCTACCCCACCCTCTCCCACACCCAAACCGACCAGCCCCACTGGCTCATCCCCAAGCAGCACATCCCGAACGCCGGCATCGTCGATGCCGCCCTCGGCCGATTCACCGCCGAACACGCCGCCCCCGCCGACATCCGCGCCGTCGTCGAGCTCAAGGGACCCAACATCCACCTCGACCGCTCACGCTCCAACGGCCGAACCGCCATCCAGCAGTGCTGGGACTACCTCTACGCCCTCCCCCGGAACGACGCCGGCGACTGCCGATGGGGCATCGTCTCCAACTACCGCTCCTTCCGCCTCTACGACCGCTCCGCCACCCCCGCCCGCTACGAACACTTCACCCTCCAGTCCCTCCGCGATTTCAAACAGTTCCGACGCTTCTTCGCCGTCTTCCATCGCCACGGCCTCCTCCAAGGCCTCGCCGGGCAAGCCCCCCGGACCACCACCCTCATCCAGCAAACCAACGACCGACAACGCACCGCCGGCGACGAGCTCTACGACACCTACTCCACCCAACGCACCGAGCTCATCAACCACCTCATCAAAGACCATCACGCCACTGTGGACGACGCCATCGACATGGCCCAACGCCTCCTCGACCGCATCATCTTCATCGCCTTCTGCGAAGACCGCCAACTCCTCCCCGACCGCTCCATCCGTAAGGCCTACACCGGCGTCCAGTCCTTCGCCGCCGTCACCAACCCCCGCTGGCAGAACTTCAAAAACCTCTTCCGATTCATCGACCAGGGCTCCGCCGCCATCAACCCCAACCTCCCCGAAGACCAGACCATCCCCCACTTCAACGGCGGCCTCTTCGCCCCCCACCCCGTCGACGACCTCGAACTCGACGACGAGCCCTGGACCAACTTCTTCAACACCATCGGCACCTACGGCTTCGCCGACGAGGTCAACCTCGACGTCCTCGGCCACCTCTTCGAACGCTCCATCACCGAGCTCGAAAAACTCAAACACACCGGCATCTTCGCCGGTGATTCCGACCAGATCCAACAACGCACCCAGCAATACGCCCAGATGCCCCAGTCCGCCAAACGCAAGCGGCTCGGCGTCTACTACACCCCCGCCGTCCTCACCCAACGCGTCGTCCGAGACACCCTCGACGAGCTCATCGACCTCCGCTTCACCCAGCTCGCGATCGCCCATAACGACCCCGACCGCGCCACCCCCGCCTACTGGCAAGCCTGCCTCACCTGCCTCCGCAAACTCAAGGTCCTCGACCCCGCCTGCGGTTCCGGCGCCTTCCTCTTCCAAGCCTACCAGACACTTGCCCTCCGCTACGGCGAAGTCGTTGACCAACTCACCGCCCTAGACCAGCCCGACACCGACACCCTCCACCAACAAACGCCCACCTTCATCCTCAATGACAACCTCTATGGCGTCGACCTCTCCCCCGAAGCCGTCGAGATCACCCAGCTCGCCCTGTGGATCCAGTCCGCCGACCGCAATCAAACCCTCGCCAACCTCTCCCACAACATCATCCACGGCAACTCCCTCGTCTCCGACCCCGAACTCTCCCCCCACGCCATCTACTGGCAAGACCGCTTCCCAGAAGTCTTCGACCGCGACGGCTGGAATGAGTCAGGCGGCGGCTTCGACTGCGTCGTCGGTAACCCGCCCTGGGAACGCATCAAGCAACAAAAGCGCGAGTTCTTCTCGTACACGCCCGAGGTGATCCTCGAACCGCATCCCGCCAGAGCCCGAGCAATTATTGACCAATTCGAGAATTCCGACCCGGCACTCTTCGAGCGATGGAAGCGTGCGCGAAAACAATCTGAAGACCTGTCAAAGTATCTACGCAAGTCGTCCGATTACCCGCTTACGGCGACAGGTGACATCAATACCTATTCGATCTTCGCCGAACTTGCCTCCAGGCTTGTCGCCCCCGAGGGCCGGGTCGGCCTGCTCGTTCCTTCCGGCATCGCCTCCGACAAGACCACCAAAGACTTCTTTGGCGAGCTCGCCGAAAACAACCGTTTGATCCGGCTCTACGACTTCGAGAATAAGAAAGTCTTCTTCCCCGAAGTCCACGCCTCGTTCAAGTTCTGCTTTCTCAGCTTCGGCGGGACAGGTACCACAGCCGACGAAACCGATTTCGTGTTCTTCGCCCACTCCGTCGAGGAACTCGAAAACCCCAAACGTCGGATCACCCTCAGCGGCGACGATATCAAGCTCCTCAACCCCAACACCCGTACCTGCCCGATCTTTCGCAGCCGCCGCGACGCCGAGATCACCAAGGCCATCTATCGCCGCATCCCCGTACTCATTGACCAAGCCCGTAAGAAGACCGGTAACCCGTGGGGCATCAACTTCTGGACAATGTTCCACCAGTCAGGGGATGCTGAGCATTTCAGGGACCCAGATGAACTCCGCGATGCTGGCTATACGCTGGCCGACGGCCAGTGGGACAAGCGGAAGGGACCACAATTCCATCAGGTTTACGAAGCAAAGATGGTCCAGGCCTACGACCATCGTGCGACGAGCGTCGTAACCAAGAAATCAAACTGGCTAAGACACGGCCAAAAGGCCGAAACTACACCCGCCGAACACCAGAGCCCGGAATTCCGGGTGACGCCACGCTGGTGGGCGAGCGAGCACGCGATCCAAGAGGCGACGTCGTACGACAAGCCCGTATTCCTCGCGTTCAAGGACATCAGCAGCGCTACAAACCAGCGAACCATGATCGCGTCGTTCATCCCTCGGGTGGGTGTAACGCACCACCTTCCAATGATCGCTGCTGACGTGACAATGCGTCGTTCAAGTTGCCTTCTCGCTAATCTGAATTGTTTCGGGTACGACTTTATGGCAAGGCAAAAACTCGGCGGCACGACCTTCGGCTTTTATCATTTGATGCAGATTCCGACATTCGCTCCCGACCGCTATGACGAGCCGTGCCCATGGGACGGTAGAACCACGCTGGAGGACTGGATCGCCGAGCGGGTCTTGAAGCTCTCCTGCACCGCCGAGGACATGCTCCCGCTGGCCGAAGCCTGCGATTTCACCAGCGGCTCATTCGAGGCCGAGTACGGCGGGCGGCTGCACAAGTGGAACGACCGCGACCGCGCCCAGCTCACCGCCGAGCTCGACGCCGCCTACTTCCACCTCTACGGCCTCGACCGCGGCGACGCCCAGTACATCCTCTCCACCTTCAACGGCATCCACGACCCCTCCCCCCTGTTCAACGGCACCAGCGTGGCCGACCACATCCTCGACACCTACGACCAGTTCGCCGCCCAGACGATGACCAGCTAGTACCCCGACCGCCCGTCCCGCAAAGAAAAAGACAACCCGCCAACACACCCCGCTTACGCCAACCGCTCCGCCACCCAGTCCGCGATCACGCTTGCCCCGTCCTCCATCGGCCGATCCCGCAGCGCCCGCCGCATCCCCTGCAACCGGTCTGCGTTCCCGATCAGCGCCCGAAGCTGACCCACCAACGCCGACGCGTTGAGCCGGGCGTCCACCGCGTCCTTCATCAGCACCGCCCCCCCCGCGTTCACCATCGGCAGCGCGTTGAGCCGCTGATGCTCGTCCTTATGAAACGGGTACGGCAGGAACACGCTCGGCACCGCGTTCGCCCACGCCTCCGCCACACTCCCGCCACCCGCCCGACAGATCGCCAACTCCGCCCGCCCCCACAACGCTCCCATCTCCCCGCAAAACGCCAGCACCTCGGCGTCCATCCCCGCCTCCTCATACGCCGCCCGCACCGCTGCCTCATCCGCCTCCCCCGTCACGTGCACCACCCGCCAGCCCCGCAGCAGCTTCTTCGCCTCCGCCATCCCCGCCAGCTCCATCATCGCCCGGTTGATCGTCCCCCCGCCCTGGCTCCCCCCGAACACCAACAACACCCGCCCATCGCCCGGACCAGCCTCACCGGCCTTCACCACCGCCCGACGCAGCGGGTACCCGATCACCTCCGCGTCACGCAGCCCACCACCCGCGTACGCCGAGAACACCGTGTCCGCCTTCCGGGCCGCCCACCGGTTCGCCCGCCCCGCTGTCGCGTCCAGGCTCACCAGCGCCGTGGGCATGCCCGGAATCCATCGCTTCACCGCCGCCACCACCGCCGCGCTCACGAACCCCCCCGTTGCCACCACCGCCCTCACCGGGGAACCCGCCGCGTCATGCTCCTCCAGCAGCCGCCGCACACCCGCCGCCGTCCCCCGCCACCCGGTCCAGAACCGCCACGCCCCGCCCGGCCGCACCGACGGCGGCGCCGCCGGCACCGCGCTCCACCCCGCACCCAACCCCTCGCACACCCGCGCATCCACCGCCCGCTCCGAGACCACATAGTGCGGAATGACACCCACGCCCTTCTCGGCCAGCCGCTCCGCCACCGCCATGTTCGGGTAGATGTGCCCGCCGCTGCCACCCCCCACCAACAACACCGTCGCCGACCCCCCGCTCACGCGACGGCCCCAACCCCACCCCGCCGTTTAGCGGGGGGATTCATCCCCCCATCCGCGACCCCTCCAGGAGCAACCGCCTCGCCCTCCTCCCGGTCCAGCCCCGCGAGCAGCCCCACCATCAGCCCCGTCAGCACCCACCCCGTCCCCCCCGCCGAGATCAACGGCAGCGCGATCCCCTTCGTCGGAGCCACCACCGTCACCACCGCCAGGTTGATGATCGCCTGAAACCCGATGGTCAGCAGAATGCCCAGCCCCAGCAGCCGGCCGAACACATCCGCCCGCCGCTGCAGCACCCCCCAGCCCACCCACAGCAGCACCAGATACAACGCCACCACCAACGCCGCCCCCGCGAACCCCATCTCCTCAGCCAAGACCGGGAACACAAAGTCCGTCGTGTCCTCCGGCAAAAAATACTTCTGCACGCTGTGCCCCAGGCCACTGCCCGTGACCCCGCCCTCAGCAAACGCCAGCATCGACTGGATCGGGTGGTACCCCACCCCCGACGCGTCCGACCACGGGTCCATGAACACCGCCAACCGCTTCATCCGGAACGGCGCCGCCCAGATCATCGCCACCGCCCCCGCCAACCCTACCAACACCAATCCCCCGATCTGCCACCACCTCGCGCCCCCGGCCAACAACACGCTCAACGCCACCGCCCCGATCAATACCCCCGTCCCCAGGTCCTCCTTCGCCACCAACCCGCACACCACCGCCACCAACAACAACGGCGGCAGCAGCCCTGGCCCGAACCGGTGCATCACCCCCCGCCGACGCCCGCACCACCACGCCAGCGCCGCGACCAGCACCCACTTCGCCACCTCGCTCGGCTGGAACTGCACCGGGCCCACCCGAAGCCACCGCCGCGCCCCGTTGACCTCGACGCCAACCTGGGCGGTCAACACCAGCAGCCCGATCGTCGCCAGCACCACCAGGAACAGCGGGTTCCCCCAGCCCCGCTTCGCCAGCCACCGTCCCGCGTCCACCCGTGACGCCAGCAGCATCACCCCCACCGCCGCCACCGCGTAGGCGGTGTGCCGGGTTCCAAACAGGGTCAAACCCGCCCACAAACCTTCACCACCGCTCCCAGACGCCGTCTCCGCGGAGTGGTACCCCAGCCCCGCGGAGTGCACCATCACGACCCCCAACCCCAGCAGGGCGCATCCGCAGGCCAACAACAGGTGCGAATACCGCGCCATACCCCGACCATCGACCACCCCACCGCCCGCCCTGCAAAGCCCACGGCTCACCGCCGGATCCCCCAGCCAGACCGGCGGCCAACGCACCCGCACAAGCCCAGAACATGCCCACCCCGTGAGCGGAGCGCCCAGGACTCGGCGTGTTACCCCCAAACGGATGCACCGCCGCGTGCCAGCCATAAAAACGCCGGCCCCCTCCAGAACCGGCGTCGAGCAAAGCAGGTTGAGATCGGACGAGTCGGCTTACACACCCCGGCGGCGGCGGGCCGCCAGAAGGCCCATGCCCAGCAGGCCCGCAAGAGCGGCCGAGGGCGTCGGGATCGCGCGGGGCGTGCCCGCCGAGATGACCTGTCGGCCAAGCGTGATCCGGCCGTCGGGGTCGAACTCGGCCGAGTAGGGCGCCAGGCCCGTGATCGGATCGCCGATGGTCTGGCCGTCGAGGAACCGCAGGTACTGCTCGAACGCCTGCTGGTAGGTCAGGCCCAGCGAGATGAATTCGCTGTCGCCGAAGTCGTACTGGTCGCCACCGCCGAACAGGAAGTCGATGGTGGCGATATCAACATCGGGGGCGTTGGCGAGGATGCGGCCGTCCTTGACGATGTAAGTGCCGTCCGCGAGCCGGACCGAGACGATGCGTAGGCCCTTCTCGCCGAAGACGCCGTCGCCGTCGAGGTCGCGGGGGTTGCCGTCATCGTCGGGCTGTTCTTCTTCCTGAGCGTTGATGTCGTAGACGATGGAGAAGCCGCCGATCTGCGCGAACCGGCCGGTGCCACCCGAGGGGCCCTGCGCGGGCTGGCCGTCGCTGTCTATCGCGGTGCGGGACACCGCCGCCTCCAGCAGGTCCAGCAGCGTCTCGGGGTCCACGTCCTTGACGATGCCGACGATGTTGGTGAACCGGGCAGCGCTGAACGTGTCGAGCACCGTGAGCTCGCCGGGGGCGAAGCTGGCCCGGATGCCGCCGCTGTTCTGGATCGCGATCAGCGGGTTGTCCAGCTCGACGCCGAAGTCGTCCAGCAGGCCCTGCTCCTCGAGCTGCTGGATCGCGAAGAGGTAGCTGTCCGCGAACAGGTTGCCCAGCGGCACCTCACGGGTCCGCAGGAACTCACGGTCGGCGTTGCCGAAGAGGGTGAGGTCGGTGCTGGCAACCCGCTCGGTGGCAAGGTCATTGACAAAGGACTCGACGGGGTTCACCGCGTTCACCAGCACGTTGTTGTCGACGGGGTTGGTCAGGAAGTTGGGGATCGGGTTGCCGTTGATCGACAGCAGGTTCCCGGTGGTGTCGTCGTAGGTCAGGTCCAGCCGGCCGAGGTAGCTGTAGTTGCCCGAGGTGGTCACGACCGGAACGACTTCGCCGTCGGCATCGGTGAGCAGGACGCCCGAGCCGTCGAGCTCGGTGTTCTGCACCGGGTAGGGGCCCGCCGCGGTATCGCCGGGGAACAACACCGCCCCCGGGTTCGCCAGCAGCTCCGAGCCGCCGCCCGCGATGGTGACGTCCACGCCGGACAGCTCACCGATCAGGTCGATCTCGACGCCGATGCCCTGGAGGTGTGACACCAAGATCACCTGCTCGGCGCCCTGATTGCGCAGGTCGGCCGCCTCGGCGTTGATCAGCTCCGCGACGTTCGAGAGGACATCCACGTTGCCGGGCGAAGAGATCGACGCGAGGTCGGTCGTCGTCGCCCCGATCACGCCGTAGGTCCGGGTCACCCCGTTGACCGTCTTGGAGACCAGCGTGGACTCGGCGATCTCACCGGCGTCCTTCAGAGCCTGGAGCCCGGCATTCGCCGAGAAGTCGAGGTTGGCCGACAGCAGCGGGGCGTTGACCTGGGGGATGAAGTCGGCCAGGACCGTGGGCCCGAAGTCGAAGTCGTGGTTGCCCAGCGCGATGGCGTCGTAACCGATCGCGTTGAGCACGTTGGCGTCGTAGTAGGTGCGGCTGCCGAGGTCGCCGGTCGCCAGGGACGCGTTGAACTCGGGCCCGGGCAGGATGTTGTCGCCCGACGAGAGCGTGAGGACGAAGTTCCCCGCGGCGTTGGCGTCGCCGCGTTGGGTATTCACCAGGGCCGAGAAGTTCGCGGCGCTGCCCCGCGGATCGTTCGGCAGGATGTCCGACTCGCCGTCGTTGTTGTGCAGCAGGGTGAGCGTCACGGGGTTGGCCGACGCGATCGGGGCCAGCGGAGCGGTCAGGGCGGCGATTAGCGCCGCGGTGGTCCAGCGAGATGACATGTCTTCAGGCCTCCAAGGATGGGGGAACGCGAACCGTCGGGCCAAGAGCTTCAGCCCGAACCCGCGCAGCATGGGCCCGCTGTGTTTGCCCGCTGTCAGCCTTGTGTTGGAGCTCTGCAAGACCGGCGTCAAGCCGACGCGTGAACGCGGGTCCACCCGGTCAACTCATCGATGCCTCACCCGACCCAAACACCACGCTCAAGAATCGGTCGCGTGGATGAACTGCCGATACAGGTTCGCGTACGTCCCGCCCTCCGCCAGCAGCTGCGTGTGCGTGCCCCACTCGACGACCCGGCCCTGGTCCAGCACCAGCACGCAGTCCGCGTGGCGGATCGTGCTCAGCCGGTGGGCGACCACAAAGCTCGTCCGCCCCGCCAGCAGCGTCTCGAGCGCGTGCTGGATCCGCGCTTCGGTCATCGTGTCCACCGACGAGGTCGCCTCGTCCAGGATCAGGATCCGCGGGTCCGCCAGCATCGCCCGGGTGAAGCACACCAGCTGCCGCTGCCCCAGCGACAACGCGGTGCCGTTCTCGCCCACCATCGTCTGCAAGCCCTCGGGCAGCTGCTCCAGCAGGTCCAGGCAGTCCAGCGCCCGGCCCGCCGCGACCACCTCCTCGTCGCTCGCGCCCGGCCGACCCGCCCGGATGTTGTCCATCACCGTCCCGGTAAACAGGAAGTTCGACTGCGTCACGATCCCCACCTGCTTGATCAGCGACTCGGTCTGGATCTTCCGCACGTCAAGCCCGTCGATCCGCAGCTCACCCGCGGTCGGCAGGTAGAACTTCGAGATCAGCTTGATGATCGTCGACTTGCCCGAACCGGTATGCCCCACCAGCGCGATCGTCTGCCCCGGCTCGGCGACAAAACTCACCCCGTGCAGCACCGGCTTCTCCGGGTCGTACGCAAAGCCCACCTCATCAAACACCACCTCGCCCCGGATCGGCGGTAACACTCCCGCGTCGGGGTCCTGCAACGGGTCAACCTCTTCATCGAGCAGCGTGAACACCCGCTGCGCCCCCGCCATCGCGGTCAGCGCCATGTTGAACATCCGCGAGACGAAGGCGATGCCCCCGAAGAACAGGTTGATCATGAAGAAGAAGACCACCATCGCCCCGAACGTCTGCCCCTGGCTCTCGCCCCACCCCGCAAACCCGATCGCCCACTCCGGCAAGATCGTCCCCTCCATCACCAACACCTGCCAGCCCCCCACGATCAGCAGCGCCGAGATGAAGAACTGGTTGTTCAGCTCGATCAGCGGGATAAACACCGACTGCAGCCGGATCGCCCGCATGTTCAGCTCGCCGTGCGCAGCGACCTGATCCGCGAACGCCGCCGCGTTGTGCTCCTGCCGCACAAAGCCCTGCGTCACCCGGATCCCCGTGATCGCCTCCGCCAGCCGGCTGGTGATCCGCGA
This sequence comes from Planctomycetota bacterium, assembly GCA_038749105.1. Taxonomy (GTDB): domain Bacteria; phylum Planctomycetota; class Phycisphaerae; order Phycisphaerales; family Phycisphaeraceae; genus JBCCOW01. The sequence goes on along the minus strand of JBCDIM010000073.1, from coordinate 3,634 downwards.
GAAGCTCTCCTGCACATCCTGCCACGCCGCGCTCAGCCTCGGCCGGAAATAGCGCGTCATCCCCAGCACGATCGGCGACATCAGCAGCACCACCCCGAACAGCACCGGGTCGTACCACAGCATCACCGCCGAGGCCATCACGACATGCCCCAGCTGGATCGCCGAGATGAACAGCACGTCCTGCACCCCCACCCGCATCGCCTCGATGTCCGAGGTCATCCGGCTGATGATCCGCCCCACCTTCGTCCGGTCATAAAACCGCATCGGCATCCGCTGCAGCTTCGCGAACACCTCCCGCCGCAGGTCGTGCACCACCGCCTCGCCCAGCTCCTGCGCCCACCGCTGACGGAAGTGCATCGTCGTCTGCGTGAACAGCATCAGCCCCAGCAGCCCCGCCCCGCACCACACCAGCCCCGGCCAGTCGTCGTTCAGGATCGGGCCGTGCAGCGTGTACCCGATAAACCACGCGATCAGCGGGATCTGCACCGCCCGCAGCAGCACCACCGTCAGCAACGCGTTCCGCTTCCACCGGTACGCCCGCATGTACCCGACCGACCGCCAGATCAGGCTCAGCGACAGGTCCTCCCGCTCGGCGTCGCCGTCGCCACCCTTCACCCCCCGCATCGCCTTGCCCGCGTAGCCGCCGCCAAACGCGCTCATCCCGCCCCCCCTTCACTGCCCACACCCGCCCCCGCGCCCACCGGCATCCCCAGCAGCCGACGCGACTCCTCGTCCGCCGACTGCAGCTCCGCCGCCCGCCGGTAGTGGCCGTCCGCCCGCTGCATCAGCTCCGCGTGCGTGCCCCGCTCGACGATCTTCCCCTTCTCCAAGACCAGCACCAGGTCCGCCCGACGCAGCGTGCTCAGCCGGTGCGCCACCACAAACGTCGTCCGCCCCGCCATCGCCCGGTCCATCGCCGAGAGGATCTCGTGCTCCGTATCCGGGTCGATCGCCGCCGTCGGGTCGTCCAGCAGCAGGACCGCCGGCTCCAGCAGCACCGCCCGCGCGATCGCCAGCCGCTGACGCTGCCCGCCCGACAGGTTCCCCCCCGCCTCCGCCAACACCGTGTCGTACCCCTCCGACAGCTCCCGGATGAACCCGTCCGCCTGCGCCACCGCCGCCGCCCGCTCGATCTGCTCCCGGCTCGCCTCCGGATACCCAAACGCGATGTTCTCCGCCACCGTGTGGCTGAACAGAAAACTCTCCTGGAACACGATCCCGATGCTCCGGCGAAGGTCGTCCAGGTCCAGGTCCTTCACGTCCGTGCCGTCCAGCGTCACCCGACCGGCTGTGGGGTCGTAGAACCGCGGGATCAGGCTCAGCAGCGTGCTCTTGCCCGCGCCCGTCGCCCCCACCACCGCGATCGTCTGCCCCGGCTCCGCCGCAAAGCTCACATCCTCCAACACCACCGGCCCCCGCGCCCCCGGAAGCCCACGGTTTCCAACCGTGGGCCGCACCGCCGCATCCCCCTCCCCCCCCCGCAGCTCATACGCAAACCCCACCCCCTCGAACACCACCCGGCCGCGCGTGCCCCGCCCGCCCGCCTCCAACCGCACCGCGTCCGGCTTGCTCTCGATCCCCACCTCCGCGTCCATCACTTCAAACACCCGCTGCGCCCCCGTCAAACTCCGCTGCATCGTGTTCGCAATCTGCGCAATGCTCCCCACCTGGGCGGAGAACTGCTGCAGCAGCCCCGCAAACACCACCAGCCCCGTCCCGAAGCCGATCTCCCCCCGCATGTAGTACGCCCCGCCCACCAGCATCAGCACCACCAGGTTGATCTGCGGCATCAGCCCGATCAACGGCGAGAACGTCGAGACCCGCCAGAAGATCCACTGCTGCTGATCCTTGACCCGCTGGTTGGCCGCCGCGAACTTCGCCTCCTCCGCGTCCTGCAGCGAGAACCCCTTGACCACGTGCACGCCCTGCGCGTTCTCCGCCAGCACCCGCACCGCTCCGTCGTACAGCCGGCGGTTCTCGACGTACGCCGGCCGAACGATCCGCGAGAACGCCACCGTCAGCCCCACCATCACCGGCGTCGTCAGCAAACACCACAGCGTCAGCCACGGGTGGATGCTCAGCATGTACGCGGTGAAGAACGTCAGCGACAACGCCATCATCAGCACCTGGATCAGCACCTGATCGATGAACGCCCGCACCGACTGCACGTCGCCCGTGACGCGATTGATGATCGTGCCCTGCTCGTGCTCGTCGAAGAACCGGAAGCTCAGCCGTTCGAGCTTGTGGTAGACCTCCGCCCGCAGCCCCACCACGATGTCCTGCACCAGCCGGCCCACCTGCATCTGGCCTACCGCGTCCAGCACGAACCGCAGCCCCGCGATCACCAGGATCAGCCCTGCCACCAGACCCGTCAGCGCCATCCCGCTCCAGCCCGCCGGCGGCTCCAGCCCAAAGGGCCAACGCGGCGCCTCCGCACCCGCGTCAAACCCCACCCGGATCACATCGATCCCCAGCCCCGCCAGGCTCAGCCCCGAGAGCATCAGCACCAGCAACAAGACCTGGAGCACCAGGCTCTTGATCGCCCCCGCCCGGTACCGCCACGCCAGCTTGAGCATCCGCCCGATCAGCTGCCCGTTGGTGTACTTCCGCTCCTGGATCAATGGCCCCCGCCGCCGCCGTGCCTCCTCCCCCCGCCGGGTGCTGAGCCCCCGCCCCACCCGCACCCGCCGGCGACGCTCACGCACCGGCCGCCCAGGGCCCAGCGGGCTCCGTGGCTCACTGGATTCTCGGGTCTCTCCCGCCCGGCCATCCGCCGGGCGATCGTTCGGTGTAGAGGCTGACACCACGCGGTTCCGCGCCGGCACGGGACGGGGCCGACGATTCCCATATGGGAGACCGACCATACCAACCCCACCCCAGCGCACAACCCCACCCACCGGGTTCCGTGGAACTTTGCCACCTTTTCATCCGCACCGCCCCGCCCCATCCCCTACCCTCCGGCGATGCCCGCCGTTGCCGTCTACTGCTCCTCCTCCGACCACGTCGACCCCGCCCACTTCGCCCACGCCCGCCAGCTCGGGCAGGCCCTCGCGGAGCGCCAGCACACCCTCGTCTGGGGCGGCGGCCGTGTCGGGCTGATGGGCGAGATCGCCCGGGCCGTCCACGACCACCACGGCACCGTCGTCGGCGTCATCCCCACCTTCATGCAGACCATCGAGCTCTGCTACGACACCGCCGACGAACTCATCGTCACCGACACCATGCGCCAGCGCAAGCAGATCATGGACGAACGCGCCGACGCCTTCATCGTCCTCCCCGGCGGCTTCGGCACCCTCGAAGAACTCTCCGAAATCCTCGTCGACAAGATCCTCGGCAACCACGACCGCCCCATCCTGCTGCTCAACCCCGACGGCTTCTACGACCCCCTCCTCGCCCTCTTCGACCACTTCGTCCAACACCAATTCGCCAAGACCAAACACCTCGCACACTTCCAAACCGCCACCGACGTCCCCGACCTCCTCACCCAGCTCGACCAAGCCCGCCGCCCCGGCGGCCCCCCCGGGGCGCCCCCGGGGGGGCCCCGGGGGGGCGGGGGGGGGGGGGGGGGGGGGGGGGGGGGGGGGGGGGGGGGGGGGGGGGGGGGGGGGGGGGGGGGGGGGGGGGGGGGGGGGGG
>JBCDIM010000072.1:0-17169 GCA_038749105.1 Planctomycetota bacterium | reverse complement strand
ATCGGTGACTGGCACGAAGTCGTAACAAGGTAGCCGTAGGGGAACCTGCGGCTGGATCACCTCCTTTCTACGGGATATACGTAGACATCCGTTATCTGCAATTTTGCAGTGTGGTGCGAACCACCGGGTGAATGTCAACACAATCTCGTCCCACGCCTTTCCAGTGGATCGGCACCGGGATAGTCAGCGGGCAACCGCTGGCGAAGCTTCTCGACTGTTCTTTTGTCCAAGACCCGGACATGCGTTCCGGTTTTTGGTATCTTTATCGGAGCGAAACACCGCTCTACATCCTGCCCCACCCGCCCCGAGCCCGGCCGCGACTTTCGCTGGCCGGGCTCGATTTTTTTTAAGCCGGGGCGGCGGATGAGGTGTGGATCCTTGCGTTACCTGCGTTCGAGCTGAGTGAGATCTCGGGGGTCGTAAGGCACACAGCCTAGGAGCCTGGCCGGGATCGTTTCGATTGATCCGGTTGGGGTTGGTCTGGCGTGCGATCGGATGGTTTTCACCCGTATCGGAACCGGTTTTCCCGTTCCGCGTCGGATGGGGTATGCACGGAACCTTGTCGCGCTTGGCGGTGTTGGTGCTGGTCCTGTCCGGACTGGCCGGTTGTGATGAAGCGGCGGTGCCCGAGGCCGACCCGGTTGCCGCGACGCAGCCTGGGGGTGCGGATTACCCCGCCGGTTGGGTGCGGGCCAACGCGGACCGGGCGAGGCTGACCCTCACAGTCCATCGGCCGGATGACGCTGGGGTGATTTGGTCCGCCGTGGCGATCTCGCCCCAGCTCTATCGCGGGGGATTCGCTGGGCTGCGGCTCGACGGCGATCCGTTGGGCTACGACCTGCAGGTTTGCCGGTCGAGCATGGAACAGCTGATCGATCGCCTCCGCGGGGTGGGTTACTTCGACCGTGCCGAGCACCGGTACACGCCTCAAGGCGAGGAGGCGTCGGTCGATCCGTTCGACCCGTCTGATGAGCCACGCCTGATCGTCGGGCTCACGGCCGGCGATGGGCGGGGTGCGTCCCGTTTCCGAGCCGACTTCCCGCTGGACCACACAACCCGTCGGATGGTCACAGGCATGAAGCGGGACGTGGGCCGGATGCCGCGTCTGATGGGCGCCGAGGTTTTCGATGCGTTCGTGCTGCACTTCTGGCCGGGGGAAGCCGACTACCTCAGGATCGATGACCCCGATGAGGCCAGGGTGGTGCACCAGGCGATCGGCAAGGCCAAGCGTCGGCTGTTGTCCATGGCGGTCCCGTTCCATCACCGCACGGTGACCCACCGGTTCGCGGGTGATGAGTTGATCGTGGAGTTCCCGGCGCCTCATATGACTCGGGGCGGTGTCTTCCGCGTTCGGTTGGACGCTAAGGCTGAGCGGATCACCGCTGTCACGATCTGGCGATAGCCCTCAGAGCGCCGGCTTCTCTTGGTCACCGCGGCTGCAACCCCCGGGCCTTGATCGCGCGCGGGTTTGGGGGCGATCCGTGAGAAACGGGCTAAAGCGGTGGTAATCAGATCAATATTCTGGTATTTTATATGTATCAATCTGGTTTTTTGGGATCATATAATGAAAGTTACTCGTCGAGGATTTCTTAGTGGTGCAGCGTCTGTGGCGGCGGCGATCCCGGCAGCGGGCGTGGGCGTTGGAGCGGCGCAGGGGCAGCCGGCGCAGGCGAAAAGGGCCGCGGGGGTACTGCCCCGGCGGAAGCTGGGGCGGAACGGGCCGGAGGTCACGATGCTGGCGACGGGGGGCCAGTCGCGGCAGATCACGCCGGACTACTACGACCGGGCGTGGGACATGGGGATCCGGTACTTCGACATGGCCGAGAGCTATCGGCGGGGGCAGACCGAGCGGGAGATGGCGAAGTGGATCGAGCGGCACCCCCGGCGGCGTGGCGAGGTGTTCATCGCGACCAAGGACCGCCCGAGGCAGCTCGCGGCGATCCCGGGGATGATCGACAAGCGGCTCGCGGCGCTCAAGACCGACTACCTCGACTGGTTCCTGATCCACGGCATCAGCGCGCGGGACTACGGCGAGGGGTCGTACGACTGGCCGAAGTCCGACGCGTTTGCCCGGATCCGGGAAGACATGATCAAGGCGGGCAAGGTCCGGCTGATGGGCTTCTCGTGCCACGACCTGCAGTCGGACCGCTACCTGCACGCGGCGGCGGAGGGCGGGTTTGTGGACGCGATCCTGATGCACAGCTTCCCGTTCCACCGGAAGGGCGACGCGGCGGACATGGCGATCCAGGCCTGCCACGACGCGGGCATCGGGCTGGTGGGGATGAAGGTGATGCGGAATGCGAGGCGGGTGCCGCGTCAGCTGCCGGAGTTCGAGGAGGCGGGGCTGACGACGCACCAGGCGGCGCTGCACGCGTTGTGGAGCGACGAGCGGTTCTCGGCCGCGGTGATCTGGATGGACAACGACGACCAGATGACGGAGAACTGCGGCGCGGTGCGGAAGTACAAGGGGCCGATCCTGGCGGAGCAGCGCAGAGCGCTGGAGGCGGCGGTGCTGGCGGCGGGCCCGGCGATCTGCCCCGGCTGCCCGGCCTGCCAGGCGGCGGCCGAGCGCACGGGGGTCAACCTCAACGCGGTGTCGCGGTATGTGGCCTACTACGAACAGGACGGCACGGCCGAAGCACGCGACCAGTACCGGGCGCTGACCCGGCGGGAGCGGGACCTGTCGTGCCTGGATCTGGAACAGCTCAAGCAGGCGTGCTGCCACCACGTCGATTACCCGAAGATCGCGGAGCGGGCGGCATACTTCTTTGGCTGAGCGGACACGTTTGGGATCACTCACTTTGGGCATGGAGCAAGGCTGATGCGTGGATTCACCCTGGGTTTGATTCTGGTTTGTGTGACGTTGATGGCCGGGGGGGCGTGGGCGGGCGATGGCGTGGGACTGGCGGGGGTGACCCCGGAGTTTGCGCCCAAGACGCGGGGTGGGGCCGGGCAGGAGTTTGTCGCGTTCAGTCAGTGGGCGGGGCCGGTGGGCCGGTCGGGTGGGGTGGGTGGGGTGGGGGTGCTGGGGTTCACCGCGTCGGTGGGAGAGGTGCAGACGACACCGGCGGGGTACGGGTCGGCGGTGGATGCAGCGCGTCGGGTGGTGTCGCCGGGGTATGCGTCGCTGGGGCTGACGGACAACCGGGTGTTGCTGGAGTTGGCGGGCCGGGGGCGGGCGGCGGTGTACCGGATGACGTTCCCCGAGTCGGAGCAGTGCCACGCGTTGATCGATGTGAGCTACCCACGGGACCGTTTCGAGGGCGGCGAGATCCGGCTGCACGACGCGAAGACGATCGAGGGGTTCGGTGAGTACCGGGTCGGCGGTGAGGTGGTCCGGGTGTATTTCACGTTCCGATTCAGCAAACCGTTCCGGCAGCGCAGCGCGTGGGACGGCACGGGGGTGCTGGATCGGGGGGTGGGCCGAGCCGAGTCGCCGCAGGCGCTGGGGGCCTATGTGTTCTTCTGGAACCGGGAGGGTGAGACGATCCTGGTCAAGCGGGGCGTCTCGACGGTGAGCCTGGAGGACGCCCGGGCGTCGCTGTACCGGGACTTCCCGGGTTGGGACTTCAACGGGCTGGTGCGCGAGGCCCGGGCGGCGGAGTAAGCGTGTTGGCGTGTTGGTGGGTGGGCGGATGCGGTTACGCGCGGGGGTTGGGGTTTGCTGGCTTGACCGGGGGTTCGCAGGTCGTACCGTGTAGGTGCATCCCGCGGCGGGCGGGGTGCGAAGAGGCCTGTGATGAGCGGTGATGCGCACAACGTGGCGGCGGCTGAGGGGGTTGAGAATGGCGGTGGTGCGTCTGGGACGGCATCGCCGAGCGGTGCGGGCCAAGCCGTGAGCAAGGGTAAGGTCAAGGGCGAGCGTCGGGCGGGGCGGGGCGCTGGGCTGGGGCTCTGGATCGGCGTGGGGGGGGCGGGCTTGGGCCTGGTGACGGGTCTGGTGCTGGGGCTGCTCGCGGTGTCGGTGCTGGGGTTGGGCGGCGGGGGCGCGGGTGAAGGCGAGGGTGAGGGCGGGGGTGGGGGCGGAGCACCTCCGGCCTTGGTGGTGCTGGGGGAAGTGCGGCAAGAGGCGTTGGTTCGGCCGGAGCGTGTGGAGGGTCGGCTGGCGGCGGTGAAGCGTTCGCGGGTGTCGGCCGAGGTGGCGGGCCGGGTGCTGGAGGTGCCGATTGAGGAGGGGCAGGAGGTGTCGAGGGGCCAGACAGTGCTGGCGGAGATCGATGCGGTGTGGGCGGGGTTGGCGGTGAAAGAGGCCGAGGCCCAGCAGCGGGCGGCGGAGGCGAGGCTGCTGCGGAACCAGACGGAGCTGGCGTTCCTGCAGCAGCTGGCGACGCGGGACGGGGCCCGGCAGAAAGAGGTGGACGACACGATCGCGGAGGTGGCGGCGGACGAGGCGGCGGTGGCGGCGGCGGCGGCGGCGGTGGCGCGGGCGACCGAGGAGCTCAAGCGGGTGCGGGTGTTGGCCCCGTTCGATGGGTATGTGGTGGGGAAGCTGGCGGAGCGGGGTCAGTGGGTGGAGCCGGGGGACGCGGTGGTGGAGGTGGTGAGTTCGGGGGAGATCGATGCGGTGATCGATGTGCCCGAGGGGGTCGTGGGCCGGCTGGGGGTGGGGCAGGCGGTCGAGGTGACGGTGGGGGCGCTTGGGGATGTCGCTGCGACGCAGCCGGTCGAAGGGCTTGTGGTGGAACAAGCGGGCTGGCGGGTGACGGGTCGGGTGGTGGCGGTGAACCGGGACGGGGGGAACGCGGCGCGGACGTTTGCGGTGAAGGTGCGGCTGCCGAACCCGGGGGACGTGATGAAGCCGGGGATGAGCGTGACGGCGGGTGTGGAGGTGGGCGGGGATCGGCAATGGCTGACGGTGGAGCGGGACGCGGTGCAGTTCGATGAGCAGGGGGCGCAGGTGTGGGTGTCGATGGCGTCGCCCCCGGAAGAAGGCGGGGGGATGCCGATGGCGCTGCCCGTACCCGTGGAGGTGGTGTTCGGGAAGGGGGATCGGTTTGCGGTGGAGGTGTTGCCGGGGCGGTCGGCGGGGCTGTTGTTCCCGGGGGCGTCGGTGGTGACACGGGGGGGGGAGCGGTTGTTCCCGACGCAGCCGTTGATGGTGAAGGTGGCGGGTGATGAGGCGGGTGTGGGTGAGAGTGGTCCGGCGGGCGAGCCTGGGGGTGGCGACCCCCGGGCTTTAGAAGTGCAGGCTGAGGGTGAGGGCGGTGGGGGTGGTGGGGCTGGGGAAGGGTCGGGTGGGTGATGGACCCGGTGCGGTTTGCGTTGGACAACCCGGTGAAGGTGGCGGTGGGGGTGATCCTGGTGTTGATGATGGGGCTGATTGCGCTCGGGGCGATCCCGGTGCAGCTGACGCCGGATGTGGACCCGACGATCGTGACGGTGGTGACCGATTGGGAGGGCAAGAGCCCGGAGGAGATCGAGAAGGACATCATCGAGGAGCAGGAGGATGTGTTGAAGGGGGTGCGGGGGCTGCGACAGATGACGGCGACGGCGGTGCAGGGTGAGGCGATCATCCAGCTGGAGTTCAACCTTGGGGTGGAGGTGCAGGAGGCACGGGTGGAGGTGAGCGATGCGCTGCGAGAGGTGCCGGCGTATCCGGAGGGGGTGGAGGAGCCGGTGATCGTGACGGGGGAGTCGGGGCCGGGGAGCCCGATCGCGTGGTTGTTGTTGCAGAGCGAGACGCCGGGGTTTGACGTGCAGAAGCTGGGGGACCCGGCGGAGGACCGGATCAAGCCGTTCTTGGAGCGGGTGGACGGAGTGAGCGAGCTGCGGGTGTACGGCGGGCGGGAGCGGGAGGTGCACCTGACGTTCGACCCGGCGAAGGTGGCGCAGCGGGGGGTGACCCTGGCGGAGCTGGGTGGGGCTTTGCGGCAGGAGAACACGAACGTCTCGGCGGGGGAGATCGCCGAGGGGCAGAACGACGTGCGGGTTCGGGTGGTGGGCGAGTTCGATTCACTGGAGAAGGTGCGTCAGACGATCCTGGCGTACGACGCGGACGGCGGGGCGATCCGCGTGGGGGACGTGGCGGAGGTGGAGCTGGCGTACGGCAAGCGGCGGAGCTTCGTGCGCAGCCGGGGGTCGATCGCGATGGCGTTCCCGGTGTATCGGGAGAGCGGGGCGAACGTGATGCGGGTGATGGACGCGTTGGATGTCCGGCTGGAGGAGGTGAACCGGGACCTGCTGCCGCGGGTGGCGGCGGCGTACGCGGCGGAGGAGGGGCTGGCGACGCCGCCGGAGCTGCGGATCCGGAAGGTCTACGACGAGACGGTGTATATCGACGACGCGCTGGCGCTGGTGAGCAACAACCTGCTGATCGGCGGCGGGCTCGCGGTGTTGGTCCTGCTGCTGTTTCTGCGGAGCGTGCGGCCCACGGTGGTGGTGGGCTTGGCGATCCCGATTTCGGTGATCGGGACGTTCGTGGTGATGGCGGCGCTGGGGCGCAACATCAACGTGATCTCGCTCGCCGGGCTGGCGTTTGCGGTGGGGATGGTGGTGGACAACGCGATCGTGGTGCTGGAGAACATCGACCGTCATTTGGGGATGGGGAAGAAGCCGATGCGGGCGGCGTACGACGCCACGCGGGAGGTGTGGGGGGCGATCCTGGCGTCGACGCTGACGACGCTGGTGGTGTTCCTGCCGATCGTGTTTATGCAGGAGGAGGCGGGGCAGCTGTTCCGAGACATCACGATCGCGATCTGCGCGGCGGTGTCGCTGTCGCTGCTGGTGTCGGTGACGGTGATCCCGACCGGGTCGGGGCGGTTCTTGCGGTCACGAAAGAACGAGGGGGCGTGGGTCTCGGCGGCGCGGAGCCTGGGCGGCTTGGTCCCGCTGCTGGGGAAGGTGGGGCGGGGCTTCAGCGATGTGATCTACGCGGCGACCGCGCGGACGGCGGGCGGCGTGGTGCTGCGGGTGGTGGTGGTGGGGATGTTCGCGGTGTCTTCGGTGGCGGGGGCGTGGTTGTTGATGCCGCCGACGGACTACCTGCCGGCGGGGAACAAGAACCTGGTGTTCGGCTTCATCCTTAAGGCTCCGGGGTTCACGCTCGATAAGGCGGAGTCGGACGCGGTCGCGACGGAGCAGACGCTGCGCCCGTTGTGGGAGGCGGAAGACTACAGCGACCTGGAGGGGGCTGCCCCGATCTTCGACATGATGTCCGGGCAGCCGATCGAGAACCTGCCGCCGATGGAGAACTACTTCCATGTGAGCTTCCAGGGCAACGCGTTCCACGGGGCGACGAGCGTGGACAAGGAGAACGTGGCGGCGTTGGCACCGGCGTTGTCGTCGGCGGCGATGACGGGGGTGCCGGGCGCGTTCGGGTTTTCGTTCCAGAGCACGATCTTTGGGCGGGGGGCGGAGAACAGCCGGACGATCAACGTGGAAGTGATGGGCCCGGAGCTGGAGTCGGTGAAGGACTCGGCGATCGCGCTCATGGGCGGGCTGCGCGAGCTGTACGGGTTCCCCGGGGTTCGGCCGGACCCGGCGAATTTCGACAAGCAGTCGCGGGAGGTGACGCTCCGGATCGACGGGGTAAAGGCCCGTGAGCTGGGGCTGAGCAACAGCCTGTTGGGCGGGGCGGTGGAGGCGTTTGTGGACGGGGCGTTTGTGGGCGACTTCCGGTACCGCGGCGAGGCGATCGACATCCAGGCGAAGCGGAAGGCCCCCGGAAGTGGGGCGGGTGAAGAGCGTGCAGAGGCGGGTGGGGCAGGTGGGGCGGGCGGGGTGGATGTGGAGGCGCTGCGTCAGGTGCCGATCGCGTATGCCCGGCCGGACGGGACGACCGGGACGGTACGGCTGGGGGAGGTGGCTCAGGTGGAGCGGACGCTGGCACCGCAGCAGATCCGTCGGATCGAGGAGGAGCGGTCGGTGCTTTTGCAGGTGAGCCCGCCGGAGGAGATGCCGTTGGAGCAGGCGTCGTCGGAGGTGCGGGCGTTGGTGGAAGAGCTTCGGGGAACCGGGGCTATCGATCCGTCGGTGCGGGTGGCGTTGGAAGGCTCGGCGAGCAAGCTGGACGACGTGCGGACGGCGCTGCTGGGCAAGTGGGAGGGGTTGAGCCTAGCGTCGATCAGCAGCATCGGGACGGGGCGGTTGTTCCTGGCATTGGTGGTGGTGTACCTGTTGATGGCGGCGTTGTTCGAGAGTTTTCTTTACCCGATGGTGATCATGATCGCGGTGCCGTTGGCGACGGTGGGCGGGTTTATCGGGTTGGCGATCACGCACTGGTTCGAGCCGTCGCAGCAGCTGGACACGCTGACGATGCTGGGGTTTGTGATCTTGATTGGGGTGGTGGTGAACAACGCGATCTTGTTGGTGCACCAGACGCTGAACTTCATGCGTGGGGTGGGCGAGGGCGAGGGGGACGACACGGGGGCGCTGGGGTATCGGGAGGCGATCCGGGCGTCGGTGCGGAGCCGGGTGAGGCCGATCCTGATGACGACGCTGACGTCGGTGGCGGGGATGCTGCCGCTGGTGCTGATGCCGGGGTCGGGGAGCGAGCTTTATCGGGGTTTGGGGAGTGTGGTGGGGGGGGGTTTGGTGGTGGCGACGGTGTTCACGCTGGTGGTGGTGCCGTTGTTGTTGACTCTGGTGTTTGATGGGCTGTCGGTGGTGCGGGGGGAGGTGGAGGGGTTGGAGCAGGGGGTGGCGTGAGGGATTGGGGCATCGGGCGCTCCACGTGCCCCCCGGCAGAGCCGGGGGCTAAGTGGGTTGGGGTGAACGGTGGTATGGATTGGGTGGGGATGGGTGGTGCTCCGATAAGGCGGCTGGGTGTCGTGGGGGTGTGACGGGGTGATGAGATCGCCGATGAGGTGGATTGTCCGAGACGGTTCGGACAAGGAGCCCGTTTGCGATGTCGATGATCTGTGACCCGGTGAGTCTGTTTACGGTGGAGCGTGCGAACGCCGCCCTCGTGTACGTGGAGAAGGTGGTGGAGGACATCGTGGGGAGCTACGAGCGGGTGCTCGAGATGCGGACCGCGCTGGAAGAGACGGGCAGCAGCGATCTGTCGGGCTTGGAGTCGCGGTACGAGTCGGCGATGGACCGGCTGTCGGAGCTGGTGGACGAGCTGCACCGTGCGGGCGTGGAGCTGCGTGACTTCGAGCGGGGTGAGGTGGAGTTCCCGGCGGAGGTGGACGGCCGAGAGGTGATGCTCTGCTGGATGCTCGGGGAAGACACGGTCGAGACCTGGCACGCGGCGGAGCACGCGGCGACGGCCCGGCAGCCGATCGAGTTGCTGGGGTGAGGCGGAATGCGGGGCGTGGCGGGATCGGTGAGGCGTCGCGTTGCGGCTATGAAATCACGGTGGCTGAAGGGGCGGGTTGGTCTAGGATGTTGGGATGCATATCGCCGACCTGCTGACGCCCGGTAAGACGACGTTCTCGTTTGAGTTTTTCCCGCCCAAGACAGAAGCGGGGGCGGAGAAGCTGTACGGCACGATCCGGGAGCTCGAGGCGTTGAAGCCGAGCTTTGTGTCGGTGACCTACGGCGCGGGCGGCTCGACACGGGAGCTCACGCACAGCCTGGTCGAGCGGATCAAGACGACGACTTCGGTGCCGCCGGTGCCGCACCTGACGTGTGTCTGCCATCAGAAAGATGAGCTGCGTCAGATCATCACGCGGTATGCCGAGATCGGGGTGTCGAACATCCTCGCGCTCGGCGGCGACCCGCCGATGGACCGGGGCGTGTACGACCGGGGGCAGGACGCGTTCCGGTATGCGGCGGACCTCGTGGCGTTCATCAAGGAGCTCGGTGAGGAGCTGGGCGTGAACGGTGGGCGTGGCTTTGGGATCGGGGTGGCGGGTTTCCCGGAGGGTCACCCGGCGACGCCGAACCGGCTGCAGGAGCTGGAGTATCTGAAGGTGAAGGTGGACGCGGGGGCGGACTACATCTGCACGCAGCTGTTCTTCGAGAACCGGGACTTCGAGGACTTCCGGGAGCGGGCGGAGCTGGCGGGGATCACGGTGCCGATTGTGGCGGGCATCATGCCGATCACCTCGGCGAAGGGGATGAAGCGGATGGCGGAGCTGTCGGCGGGTTCACGGTTCCCGGCGGCGCTGCTGCGGGCGCTGGCTCGGGCGGGTGACGATGAACAGGCGGTGAAGAACGTGGGCGTGCACTGGGCGGCGGAGCAGTGCCGGGGGTTGTTGGATATGCAGGCGTCGGGGGTTCACTTCTACACGCTGAACCAGTCCGACGCGACGCGGCGGGTGTACGAGTCGCTGGGCGTGAGCAGCGGGGTGGGGGTGGGGTGAGTTTTCGGGTCGCCGGCGGTTCTTATGGGGTTGAGCTTTGGCTTCTTTCATCCGGGCGCTGACCGATGCCTTGCCACTGCTGGTGGCCTCGGCGGTTGTGGTGTGGTTTGTGGCGAAGCGGAAAGAACGTGGGTGGGCAGACTGGCTTCGGGTTTGGACGCTGTTTGCCGTGCTCACGGCGATGCTGCTTGGGATGCTCACGATGATTGACCACGGTCATCAAGGGGCGAGGCAGCGGGCGATCCAACAGCAGCCTCCGATTGATCCGGGAACTGCAGCGGTTCCGGCAACCGGTCGTGACGAGGAGTGACCGTTGGTTACGGCAGCGCGGCCGCTACGACCGGTGGCGGCTTTAGAGTGTTGGTTCGAGACGGATGAGCAGGAGGGTCTGGGTGGGGAGTCCGCTGAGGGTCTGGATGAAGAGGGACTTGCCCAGGGAAGGGCGGAAGTCGTCGGGGGTGCGGGCCGGGTAGGTGATGGGTGCGGGTTGCGTGGTGGGCTGAGTCGCGGGGACGGTTGAGTCTGCGGGCGGAGCCGCACGGATAGCTTCGCCCTCCGCGGGCTTCGGGGTGGTGATGGTTGGGGGGGTGAGGCCGAGCACGATGATGTGGCCGGGGGGCAGGGCGATGCGGGTGGTGAGTTCGGTGATGACGCGGCCGTCGAGGTCTTTTTCGAGGGGCGAGCGGGGCAGGAGCGAGGGCTTGGGGAGGTAGTGGTGGGGCAGCAGGGTGAGGCGGGTGGTGCCGGCGGGGGTGGTGGTGGCTTTGGCAAGGATCTGGGCCTGGCCGCGCTCGAGGGTCAGGCTGCGGTGGATCATCGGCGGGATGGTGAGGTCGACGGGCAGCGGCTGGCGGAGCCGTGGCGAGCGGAGCAGGGGCAGGGGGTGGTCGGAGGCGAGCAGCATGCTGCCGGAGGTATTGAGCGAGGGCGGCAGGGCGGCGATGAAGGCGTCGAGGCGGTTGCGATTGAGGACGCCGAGGCGGATGCCGTTGTTGGCGTAGACAGCGGCGGTCAGGGTGGGGAAGACGTCCTCGTTGACCAGCAACCAGGCGGTGTCGAGCGGGTCGTCGAGCGGGAGGAGTGTGCGGCTGACGCTGACCCGGGCCCGGGTGGTGGGCAGCTGCGGGTCGGGCGTGGGTTGGCTGATGGTGGTATCGACGGTGGGCCGGATGTCGGGGAGGCGGGTGCCGTCGTAGGGGGTGCGGGAGGTGGGGCGTGGGGGTGTGGGGGCGCAGGCGGCGAGCGTCAGGGTCAATGCGAGGATGGTGCAGAGACAACGCGTCATGGGGAGGCGGCCGGCGGGGTATCGCCCCGCGGCTACGAGGCCGCGGTGGGTTGGGTCAGGCACTGCGCGAGCAGGTCCAGGCCTTCGTCGAGGAGGGCGGTCTCGATGGTGAGGGGCGGGGCGAGCCGGAGCACGTTGCCGGAGGTGGCGTTGAGCATGAGGCCTTGCGTGAGGGCGTGTTTCATGACGTCGCCGGCGACGAGGGGCTCGTGGAGCTCGAGGCCGAGGAAGAGACCCCGGCCGCGGATTTCCTTGATGGGGTTGTCGTCGCCGAGGAGTGGCGTGAGCTTAGCGGTGATGTGTTGCTGGAGTTCGGTAGCGCGGGTGAGCAGATCGTTGCGCTGGATGACCTCGAAGATCTTCGCGGTGACCGCCATGGACAGGCAGTTGCCGCCGAGAGTGGTGGCGTGTTTGACGGACCCGACGACGGCGGGGTCGACGAGTTCGGTCAGGCGGGGGTGGGCGGCCATGGCCCCAACCGCGAGCCCGCCGCCCACGCCCTTGCCGAGGGTGAAGAGGTCCGGCGTGATGCCCCAGTGCTGGTAGCCGAACCATTGGCCGGTGCGGCCGCAGCCGGTCCAGACCTCGTCGGCGATGAGGAGCAGGTCGTGCTCGTCGCAGAGGGCGCGGAGTTGTTGGAAGTAATCGGGGTCGGGGACGTGGACACCGCCTTCGCCCTGGATAGGCTCGGCGATGATGGCGATGGTCTGATCGGTGAGGGCGGCTTTGACGGCGTCGAGGTTGTTGTAGGGCACGTTGGTGGTGCCGGGGAGGTGGGGGCCGAAGCCTTCACGGACGGCGGGGTTGCCCGTGGCACCCATGGTGGCGAAGGATCGGCCGTGGAAGGATTGGGTGCAGGAGATGAGCTCGAAGCGGCCGTGCTCGGAGGTGGAGTTGCGGGGGTGTTGTTTGCCGTAGAGCCGGGCGAGCTTGATGGCGGCCTCGTTGGCATCGGCTCCGGCGTGGCAGAAGAAGACCTTGGCGTCGAAGCCGGAGGCCTGGCTGATGGCTTGGGCGGCGCGGGTTTGAGGATCGGTGTGGTAGAGGTTGCCGACGTGCCAGAGGGTGTTGGCTTGTTCAGTGACGGCGGCGACGAGTTCGGGGTGGCAGTGGCCGAGGATGGGGGCACCGAAGCCGGCGAAGAGGTCGATGTAGCGTTTGCCGTTGGCGTCCCAGAGTTCGGAGCCGGAGCCGCGGGCGACGGTGATCGGGAAGCGGGGGTAGTTGGGGGAGAGGTGGGCGTCGTGCCGGGCGATGGTGGGGTCTTGGGTGGGGTCGGTGATGGTTGGGGCGTCGGCGGTCATAACGGTTCAATGTCGCAGACGGGCGGGGCGGTTGCAACGGTAGGGATAGGGGTTTAGTGCGGGTAAAAAAGCAGGGCCGTGGAGGGTGGTCCACGGCCCTGCGGAGGTTGGGCTCAGCGGCCGGAGCTCCGCTGAGGGGAGCGATCTAGTTGATCATTTCCTTGAGGCCCTTTAGGGGGCGGATGCGGACGTTCTTCGAGGCGGGCTTGGCCTTGAAGATGATCTCTTCGCCGGTGAAGGGGCTGATGCCCTTGCGGGCCTTGGTGGCCTTCTTCTTGACGACGGTCATCTTGGCGAGGCCGGGGAGGGTGAAGACGCCGTGCTTCTTGAGCGACTTCTGGATGATGGTGTCGAGCGACGCGAAGATCTCGGCGACCTGCTTGCGGGTCAGCTCGTGCTGCTCGGCGAGGGTCGCGAAGACTTCGGACTTCGTCGGCGGCTTGGCGACAACGGTCTTCTTCTTCGTGACCTTCTTCTTGGTGACTTTCTTCTTGGCCATGGCGTGGGTTTCTCCGTGTAAGAGAGGTGAGTGAGCCGGCACGGAAACCCTACGTTTTATGGGCTTCCGTGCCGCGTGAACCGGAATATCGCATATTTACAGGGGTTTTCTGCAGTTTTCAAATCGGCGGGGCCCAAAAGGCTGGCGTTTCCCGGCCAATGGGTGGCTCAGGCGGTGGTCGAAGCAGCGGGATGACCGTTTTGAGAGCGGGTAAATGTGGGCGTCATTCTGGCAGCCCGACGGGCCAGACGGGGACGCGTGGCAGGGCGGATTGGCTGAAAATGGCCGTTTGGAGCCTCTGAAGGGCGATCCGATGGTATTCGCTTTGCCACCCTTCTTGGCATCGCGGAGGCAGACTCCCGATCCCCACACCACGTTTCCCCCTGGAGAACTCCATGTCCAAAACCATCGGCATCGACCTCGGCACGACCAACTCCGTCGTCGCCGTCATGGAGGCGGGCGACCCCAAGGTCCTCATCAACGCCTCCGGCAACCGCACCACCCCGTCCATCGTCGCGTTCACCGACAAGGGCGATCGCCTCGTTGGTCAGCCCGCCCGGCAGCAGCAGGTCACCAACCCAACCGGCACCGTCTTCTCGATCAAGCGGTTCATGGGCCGGCGTCACAACGAGGTCACCAGCGAAGAGAAGTTAGTTCCATACGCCGTGACCGGCGGCTCCGACGAGCTGGTCAAGGTCGAGGTCAAGGGCAAGACCTACACCCCTCAGGAGATCAGCGCGGTCATCCTGCAAGACCTCAAGAAGACGGCCGAGGACTACCTGGGCGAATCCGTCGACTCGGCGGTCATCACCGTCCCGGCGTACTTCAACGACTCCCAGCGGCAGGCCACCAAGGAGGCCGGCGAGATCGCGGGCCTCAAGGTCGAACGCATCATCAACGAGCCCACCGCCGCCGCCCTCGCCTACGGCCTAGAGAAAAAGAAGGACGAGAAGATCGTCGTCTTCGACCTCGGCGGCGGCACCTTCGACGTCTCCATCCTCGACGTCTCTGACGGCGTCTTCGAAGTCCTCGCGACCTCCGGCGACGGGCACCTCGGCGGCGACGACTGGGACGAGATCCTGATCGACCACCTCGCCGAGGAGTTCCGCAAGTCCGACGGCATCGACCTCCGCCAAGACGCTATGGCTCTGCAACGCCTCAAGGAAGCCGCGGAGAAGGCCAAGATGGAGCTGTCTACTTCGCAGGAGACGACGGTGAACCTGCCGTTCATCACCGCGACCAACGAAGGCCCCAAGCACCTGATGATCACCATCACACGGGCCAAGTTCGAGCAGTTCGCCGGCGAGCTGTTTGAACGGCTCAAAGCTCCCTGCCAGACCGCCATGAAGGACGCCGGGCTTAGCGGCTCCGACATCGACGAGATCGTCCTGGTCGGCGGTTCGACTCGCATCCCCAAGGTGCAGGAGATCGCCAAGGAGCTGTTCGGCAAGGAGCCCAACCGCTCGATCAACCCCGACGAGGTCGTCGCGCTCGGTGCCGCGATCCAGGGCGGCGTCCTGCAGGGCGACGTCAAGGACGTGCTGCTGCTCGACGTCACCCCGCTGTCGCTCGGCATCGAGACCATGGGCAGCGTGATGACCAAGCTCATCGAGAAGAACACCACGATCCCGACCAGCAAGTCCGAGACGTTCTCGACCGCGTCGGACAACCAGCCGGCGGTGACGATCCACGTCCTGCAGGGCGAGCGCGAGTTCGCCAAGGACAACCGCACGCTCGGGCAGTTCGATCTCAAGGACATCCCGCCCGCCCCACGCGGCGTCCCGCAGATCGAGGTGACCTTTAATATCGACGCCAACGGCATCCTCAACGTCAACGCCAAGGACAAGGCCACCGGCAAGGAGCAGTCGATCGAGATCACCGGCAGCTCGGGTTTGTCCGAGGACGAGATCGAGAAGATGAAGGCCGACGCCGAGGCCCACGCCGAGGAGGACAAGAAGAAGCGTGAGCTGGTCGACCTGAAGAACCAAGCCGAGCAGGTCGTCTTCCAGACCCGCAAGCAGCTCGATGAGCACGGCGAAAAGGTCGGCCCCGAAATCCGCGGCCAGATCGAGTCCGCCCTGTCCAACGTCGAGGACAAAGTCAAGGGCGACGACGGCGACGCCATCAAGGCCGCGCTGGAAAGCCTCCAGCAGGCCTCCCAGGAGCTCGGCAAGGCGGTCTACGAATCGGCCGCCGCCGAGGGTGCGGCTGCCGGAGGCCCGGAAGCCGCTGCCGGCGCTGGAGATACGTCATCCGGCGACGCCGGCTCGGCCGACCGGTCGGGCTCCGACGACGACGTCATCGACGCCGAGTACGAAGTCAAGAATTAATCCCGGATTTCCGATATACTCTGGGAAGAGCGAGGCGACTCGCTCGGCAA
Organism: Planctomycetota bacterium; assembly: GCA_038749105.1. Taxonomy (GTDB): domain Bacteria; phylum Planctomycetota; class Phycisphaerae; order Phycisphaerales; family Phycisphaeraceae; genus JBCCOW01. The sequence continues at coordinate 1,454 of JBCDIM010000072.1, read as the reverse complement.
AAACCTGCCCCACCCGCCGAAGCCCGTGGCTGAGATTACTCGCCACGGGCTTCTTTTATGGGTCCAGCGAGGGCTGCGGGCTCAGGCCGGCGCAGCGTCGAACGTGGCCAGCGCAGTGGCGGGGTCGCAGTCGTGGCCGCTGTCGTGGAAGGTCTTGAAGATCGCGTCGAGGGCGGTGCGGGTCTTGGAGGGATCGACGTCGCCCATGTGGGAGATGCGGAAGATCTTGCCCTTCCACTTTGCGCCCCGGCCGTCCTGGCCGCCGGCGAGGTGGACGCCGAAGGTGTCGCGTATGGTTTTGCGGGCGTCGTCGGTGAGGCCGTCGGGGTAGTACGCGCCGGTGACGGAGTCGCTGGGGCTGGAGGAGATGAGTTTGAGGTTGGCGGCCTGGAGGGCGGCGCGGGTGGCGGCGGCGAGGGACTGGGTGCGTTGGTGCTGGCCGGCGAGGCCGCCTTCGCCTTCGAGGATGAGTTTCAGGGCGACGTGCTGGGCGCGGATGAGGGAGACGGGGGGGGTGAAGGGGACGTCGTCCTTGGCGTGGGCCTTGACCCATTTGCGGAGGTCGAGGTTGTACCCCGGAAGTTGGTGACTGATGTTCTCCAAGCGAGCTAGAGCACGGGGGCCGAGCCCGACGTAGCCGAGGCCCGGCGGGAGCATCATGGCCTTCTGGGAGCCGGTGACGAGGCAGTCGATGCCCCACTCATCCATCGGGCAGGGGAAGGCCCCGACGGAGGTGATGCCGTCGACGATCAACAGGGCGGTGGGGTGGTTGCGGGTGAGCTCGGCGATGGCCTGGATGTCGGTGGCGGTGGCGGTGGAGGTTTCGCTATGGACGACGGCGATGGCGGAGACGTTGTCGTTCTCGGCGAGGGCCGCTTCGATCTGGTCGAGCGGGGCGGGGGCGCCCCAGTCGTGGGAGATCTTGATGTTGGTCAGGTTCAGGTAGGGGGCGTAGACGTCGTAGATGTCCTGCCAGCGTTCGCCGAACTTGCCGCCGGCGACGGAGATGACGGTGGAGTTCGGGGTGGCGAGGCAGAGCTGGGCGGCCTCGTAGCTGGTGGTGCCGGAGCCGGCGATGGAGAGGACGGGCCCGGTGGTGCCGAAGAGCTGTTGGAGCTGGCGGTTGAGGTCGGCGAAGATGGCCTGGAAGGCCTTGGTGCGGTGGTGGATGATGGGCTTGGCGAGCTCGTCGAGGACGGGCTGAGGCACGGCGACGGGGCCGGGGGTGAAGAGGAGGTCTTGCATGGGGGTAGGGGTTAGGCGCTAGGGGGTTAGATGGCGATCGGGGGGAGAGGTTACGCGGAAAGGGTTTGGTGCGGTGGAGGTTGTTGGGGGGGGCGGGGCCCCGGGTGACAACCGGGGGTTAGAGGGGTTGGGGGGGGGGGGGGGGGGGTGGTGGGGGGGGGGGTGGGGGGGGGGGGGTTGGGGGGGGTCGGGGGGGGGGGGGGGGGGGT
>JBCDIM010000071.1:0-17337 GCA_038749105.1 Planctomycetota bacterium | reverse complement strand
CGCCCCCCCGCGACCGGGCCCTCTGGTACCAGAACTTCACGCTCCAGCTGCTCCGCTCCCGCGGCAGCGTTGGCTGGGACTACTTCAAGTTCCGTGACGACATCGACCAGAACAAGGGCCGCCAGTCGTGGCGGAGCAGGCCCTTGTTCTGGTCGATGTCGTCACGGAACTTGAAGTAGTCCCAGCCAACGCTGCCGCGGGAGCGGAGCAGCTGGAGCGTGAAGTTCTGGTACCAGAGGGCCCGGTCGCGCTGGGTCTTGACGACCCAGCCGGCACCCTTGTCGTCGGGGAGGCCCGAATCGACGCCGCGGACGTAGAACTCGCTGATGATGAAGGGGGACTGGGCGAAGCGTTCCCAGCGTTCCATCTGTTCGTCGCTCGGCTCCCAGTAGCCGTAGAGGTTGATGGAGACGATGTCGCAGTGCTTGCCGCAGGCGGCGATGAGGGCGCCCCATTTGTGGCCGGAGCCGTGGAGGCGTGAGCCGAGGATCATATGGTTGGGGTCGACCTCGCGGACGGCCTCGGAGGCGATGCGGTAGTAGCGTTCGAAGATGACGCCGAGGAAGTTCTTGTTGTCCTCGTGGGTGACCATGCTGGGCTTGGCGTTACGGCCGTACTTGGCGCGGAGGAACTTCCAGGCCGCTTCGCGGGTGTACTTGTGCACCGGGTGTTTGGGATCGAGCTTCAGGGCACGCTCGAGGGCGGTGCGGGTGGTGGGGAGCTCGTTGTCGAGGTAGTGCCCGACGAGCCAGGGGTCGTCCTTGGTCTTGGCGAGCTCTTCACGGACGTACTTGCGGGCGAAGGCGGGGAAGTCGGGGTGGAACGAGGGGATGAGGCTGTGTTCGAAGCCCATGTTGCCGTAGTTCCGGGTGGTGAGGCTGAGCTCACCGCCGAAGCGGACCATGACCTTGAGGGAGGTGACGTAAGGCAGGGGCTGGGGGACCTTGCGGAGGGGTCCGATGTTGGACCATCGGCCCCAGGCGTTGAAGCCGAGGTCGCGTGCCGTCTCTGTTGACTCTTTGGCCCAGCGGGCGGGGCTCTGATACCCGAGCTCGGCCTTGCGTGCCTCGGGCAGTGCACCAAACCCGTCGCGGTAGGCCGAGGTGATGCCCTTGCGGATCAGCGGGTGCCCAAGGGGATCGATCATCCACCAGCGGCCGTCGATCTTCTCGACGCGGAAGAAGCCCGTCGCGCGGTGCTTGATATCCAGGCGGCCGCCGTACTCCGACAGCTTGGGCGGTGACGTCGCGGAGACGCCGAGCGCCGCGAGCGCCTGGTCGTAGGTGGTGGCTTCGTAGGTCTTCCAGTTGTTGCTTCGCCGGGTACGGGATTGCACCTTGATGGACTCCGCTTTGCTGATCGCGGGTTGTGACACGCCCAAGATGGGGGCGGTGTCGGTGGGGTTGGCGTATGCGGTCATCGCGCCGACCAGCAGCCCCGCTCCGATCGCAATGCCGCGGAACAGTCGAGTGGGTATGGGGTACAGGTGTTCACTGCGTGGAAGTTTCATAGTGGATTCCCGGGGCTTGGAGGTTCTCAGATCGTGCGTGAGTTCGGTGTGGAACGATTTGGGTCAAGGCATGGGCCGCTAGCCGGCGGTGACCGGTTCACAGGTCCAGGTGTGTTCGCCTACGACGCCGGTCTGTTCGATGCCGGGCAGTCGGACGCTTGCGATGATGCCGGGGGGCAGGTTGAGCGAGACGTGGGTCACGCCATCGACACGTTTCCAGTCGGTGTCGATGATGCCGTGGGGGGTGGGCACACGGGCGGAGGCGGTGTCGCAGAGCGTGGTCTCGATGGCGGGCTCGAACTCGATCTCGGTCCAGCCGGGGGCGGTGGGTACCACGCCGTTGAGCAGGCGGGGCAGGTGATAAATCGGGTGGGCGGACCAGGCGTGCGACCCGGAGGTCGCGCCGTTCCCGGGTGGGAGGAAGCGTTCCCAGGTGCCGCCCTGCTCGGCCATCCCCGCCCAGTGCCGGGCCATGTGTTCGACCGCATCTGCAGCAAGCCCGCACCGGCGTGCGGCCTCGTAGACGTAGGTCATCCAGTACGGCGTCGGCTCGGCGACCTCTTCGGTCTCGCCGCGGAGGTAGGGCCCGATCGCGCCGGTCGCAAACTCGTCGTGGCTCTCCGGACGCAGCCCGCAGAGCATCGCCTGGACCTGAGTGTGGAGGCCGCAGGTCTCGATGAGGCTGCCGTCTTTGTCCAGGCCATCGCGGTAGCGGCCGCGCTCGGCGTCCCAGTAGGTGGCATCGATGGTTTGTCGCAAGGCTTTGGCCATCGGTTCGACTCGGTCGCTGTTGCCGCCGGGCTGGGTTAGCTTGACGAGCTTGACCACGGCATCGAGCGCTTCGAGCAGCAGCAGGTTGAGCAACGCGGGCTTGCCCTTGCGGGGGATGCCGTCGGTCCAGTCGAGGAAGAGCCAATACCGGGGGTCGGCGCCGACGAGGCCGCCGTCGGCGACGCCATAGGCCTCGAAGTATTTCAGCAGGCGGTCGACGCGCGGCCAGTGCTCGAGGAACAGCGACGCGTCGCCGCTCTGGTCGTACTGGTCCCACAAGGTCATCAGCCAGGTGCAGGCGAAGTCGGGGAGGACGCAGGTGTGGGCGATGGTGGGGGCGTGGCCGTAGGTCAGGCCGTTGGGCAGCTCCATGTCGGGGTCGCCGATCTGGCGGATGCCGCGTTCGAGGAGGCGGGTGTCGTTGGCGAGGTAGAAGGTGTTCCAGGCCTGGACGCGGGCGTCACCCCACCACTGGGCCTGTTCGCGCCACGGCGTGTCGACGTAGGCGTCCATCATGCAGTTGCGTTGGGTGTTGACGGAGACGGCGTAGATCTGATTGAGGCCGTCGTTGTTGCAGGTGAACTGGCCGACGGTCTCGAGGGGGTACCGCGTCTCACGGTGTGCGAGCTCGAAGGACATCGCCGGGGCGGGGCCGTTGACGACGAGGGTGGTGTAGCGGTGCCCGATGGTCTGGAAGGCTTCGTGTCGGCAGGGGCCGGCGCCGAGGGTGATGCGGGTGGCGATATCGATGTCGCGGTGGAAGCTGGTCTTGGGGATCAGCGGCTGGCCGGCGGGTGATACGGCCTCGGAGTAGAGCAGGTCGATCGCCTCGCCGCCCGCAGCGCCGTCGGCTTCAAGGAGCAGTTCGCCCACGCTCGGCCGGCCCAGATCGATCGTGACCGCGTAACACGCGCCGGCTTCGACTGCGGGTGTATCGACCTCGCCGGTGGCGGAGGCGGGCGCATCGATGGCGGTCCACTCCGCGTCACGGATGGCCTGGTCGTGGATCGCAGCGGGCCGGATGATCTCGGGCTTGGCGTCGGTTTCGGGGAGGGTGTAGGTGGTGTGCCCGACCGGGCCGGCGTAGGGCATGGTGTGGTCGGTCAGCATCGGGAGGTTGCGCGGCTCGGTGTCGTGCCACGGCGGGCTGCCGTAGACCCGGGCCTGCGGGTCGGCCCAATCGTCGCTGAGCTCGGCGTCGGCGCAGGTCAGCCACGAGCGGTCGTCGGCGCGCAGATCGATCTGCTCCTGGAAGCCCATCTGCTTGCACAGCTTGCCGGTCACCTGGGTGCGGGACGGGTCGAAGCGGACGTGCCAGGACTTGTCGCTGACGAGTTGCTGATCGCCGAGGTCGAGGGCGAAGAGGAAGCCGGGCATGGCTTCGGTGCGGTACTTGAAGGTGCTGATGCCGGGGTGGTGGACGATCGCGGCGATGACGTTGACGCCGGGCTTGAGGTGCGGTGCGAGGTCGACCTCATCGACGGGCCAGTGGGCGGCGTATCCGCGGGCCGGTCCGCGGGCGGCGTATGACCCGTTGATGAAGAGCTGGTACTCCTGGTCCGCCGAGATGTAGGCGATGGCCTGATCGACGGGTTCGGCCAGCTCGACCGAGCGGCGGAACTGCGTGTAGAGGTTGACGGTGCTGGCGACGGCTTTGCGGGACCAGAGCCAGTTGGTTTGTTGCAGGCGTTCTCGATCCATGGGGTGTTTCAGTCTCTGGGGAGGGTTGAAGGTGAGGGGCGATGGGTTAGTCGGCGAAGTGCTTGACGCCGCGTGCGAGGTCGAACCTGCAGGACGACGAGACGGCAAGTGTGCGGCTGCTGCGCGGGCCTTCGAGGGCGAAGACGCCGGGCGAGTTGCGCCGCTTGTCTTCGAACCGGACGCCGCTGAACCGGACGGCGGCGATGTTGGGTCCGAGGCTGACCACGCTGTCCTTGGCGGGCAGGGTCCGGCCCGCGGCGATCTGGCCTCCGGAGACGCGGACGCCCGCTACACGCGCCGCCTGGATCGCCGGGGCGTGCGCCGCGAGGATGGTGTTGTCCTCGAGGCGGATGTCTCGGGTGAGTCGGCCCTTGCCCGATAGCGAGCTGGTCAGCAGCCAGATCGCGGGGAGCTGGGTATTGCGGATGGTGTTGTTGCGGATCACCAGGCCTTCAGGGAAGGGGCCCTCGTAGAAGCTGCCGGCCTCGTTGCCCGCGAAGACGGCGCTGCCGCCGACGCCGTCGATCGTGTTGTTCTCGATGAGTCCACGCGGGGCGCGGATGAGCATGGCGTGCCGGCGTTGGGCCTTGAACGTGCAGTTGCGGACGATGAAGTCGGCGCTGGATCGGCTGAGGTTGTAGAAGTGGGTCGAGGTGCGGTCTTGGTGTGGGGTCTTGGTGCCAGGCACGACGCCGCGGATCGGGTGGGCCAGCTCGACACGGCCCGGCTCGACGCTGACGACCTTGGTCTTGGCGATCGCCCGGCCGCTTTCGGGGTTGAAGACCAGGATTTCGTCGTCGGGCTTGAACGGGGCACCCATCAAGTCGAAGACCCGGCTGGAGATGACCGATCGGGCCATGCCGGTGTTGCCCCCGATGTTGATGCTGTCGTCCTTGAGGCCCTCGAAGTAGCAGTCTTCGATGAGGGGCCCGATGGTGTTGTCTTTGCAGTGCATGCCATCGCGGTGTGAGGCGATGATGCGGTCGGTGCCGGGCTTGAAACGGATCTCAATGCGTCGGAGGGTGATGCGGCCCTCGTTGGAGCGGACGCCGAACGCCATGCCGTAGCGGGTGGCGTAGAACTTGATGTCGTGGAAGGTGCAGTCGGAGCTTTCGGTGACGCGGAAGTTGCTTCCGCCCCGGCCGCGGCGGAAGCTCAGGAAGAAGCGGTCGCCGGGGTTGATGGGCTCGAGGTCGGCCCGCCACTGGGGCTCGACCGTGACGCGAACGGTGCGGGGCGAGCCGGGCACGGGTTCGACGCCCTTGTAGAACAGGTGCATCTTGAGGTCCCACCGGCGGTGCCGTTCGGTCGGGTGCATCACGGAGGACCAGCGTGAGAAGCGGGTGCTCGCGTCGGGGACCTCGTAGCCGTCGGCGATCTCGAGCAGGAAGCTGTTCTGTGCGGGGTCGATGCGGGTGATGGTGCCCTGCGTGAAGGGCAGCGGGTCGTAGTCGACGACGAAGCCGCCGATCTCGACGTCGGCGCAGCGGATCGTTTCGAAGATGCCGTGCTCGGGGGTGTTGAGCAGCGTCGCGCCGTTGCCCTGGATGCGGAGGCCTTTCACGCCGTCGAGGGTGAACTGGTAGTGCAGGTCGCCGGACGGCCCGAGGCGGTAGGTGCGCTCATCGAAGGAGAGGGTGGTGCCGGGCCCGGCATCGATGGCGGCTTGGATCGCTTGGCGGATCGCGGGGGCGTCGTTGTGCACGCCGTCACCGACGGCACCGAAGCTGGATACGTGGAGGTCTTGGCTGGCCATAGCGGTGAGTGCGGGCGAGGCGATGAGCACCGCGGCGACCAAGCAGAAGCCGGTGGTGCGGGTCAGGCGTGTGTAGAGCGACCGACGGCGGGTGTGCCGCGGTTGAGACGGGGTGATTTCGAAGTCGCGTGGTCGTAGCGTGGGCTCGGTCATTCGTGGGTCCAGCGTCGTGCTTCTGATGGAAACGGCAAGCGGTGTCAGAGCGGTTGGTGTGTTTCGAGCCCGGCGTAGCCCGGCTTGGGCAGCGGGATGCGGACGGGCCAGCCGACGAACTGCTCCGGTGGATCGGCGTCGCGGTCCCAGTGATCGAAGGCGATAGTTCGTTGCTGGCGGTCGACCGTGACCATGCCATAGCCCGAGCGGGTGAGGCCCGGGTCGATGAGCACTCGGCCCATGATGAACTTTGCGGCGGCGGCTTGGGCGAAGGTGATCTTCGCGTTGGTGCAGGCGATCATGCGGAAGGGGTTGCCGCCGCCGTCGACGAATCGGCCGGTGAAGGGCGGGTCGCCGGGTGTGCGGTCGCCACCGGGCTGTTTGGGTTCCCACCAGCGCTGGAAGAATTGGCCGAACGCGCAGGGGATGTACTGGTACGGGCCGTCTTCTGGGCCGGTGAGCCCGTGCTTGATCAGGACGGCGTTGTGGATGTCGCCGCCGAGGAGGACGGCGCCGGCCTCTTTCATCGCGGCGATCGCGCGGTCTCGGCCGGGCTTGGGCCAGCCGTTGGAGTCGGTGCCGCCCTTGTGGATCACGCCCTGGGCCGTGGTCATCGGGTTCACGAAGACGGTCTGCGAGATGACGATCCGGGGTGTCTCGGGGTCCAGCGACTCGGCCCACTCGTGGATGAACCTCTCCTGCCCTCGGCCGAGCAGCTCGGCCTTCGATTCATCTGCCCTGAACTCGGGGTAAGGCGGGGTCTTGAACGTTCGGCCCTCGATGATGGCGAAGGAGGTGCCGCCGTAGTCGAGCCGGGTGAAGTACTTCTTGAGGCCGCGTGGCATCGGTCTGCGATCGACGGGATCGGGCAGGTGGCCGGTCTGCGTGTCGATCACGAGGTTGTAGAACTCGACGGAGTAGGTCCAGCCGTGGTCGCGCTTGTAGCCCTTGGTGCCGGGCTTACCGCGGGGGGCTCGGCCTTCCCATCCCCAGATATTGGGCAGGAAGTGGTCATGGTCGTCGGGGATGGTGACGGTGGGGCGACGCCGAGTGAGGTGGCCGAACGTCCGCAGGAAGATGATCCATTTGTAGAGGTAGTCGTCGGACTTGGGTGAGCGGTTGCGTCCCATGTCGGGCCGGCTGGGGATGCCCTCGTAGATCTGATCGCCGGTGAAGACCAGGAGGTCAGGCTTCTTTTCTTTCTCGATCTGGTCTTGTGCGCGGCGTGCGGGCAGGATGAGGTTCTTGGACGTGAAGCGTTCGAAGGGGCTCTCGATGGAGCGGGCCTGGTAATCGCGGTTGTTGCCCCAGCCGACCATCCGCGGGCAGTGGAACAGGGCGATCTTCAGCGGCAGGTCGGCGTCGGGCTCGGCGGGGACTTCGCCGGTGTAGAAGTAGTGCGGTTCGACGGGCTTGCCGCCGGGCAGCAGCGGCACGACGCGGATGTCCCAACTCGAGGTGCGCTCCCAGTCGGGCAGCCGGAACTTCGCCACGTGCGACGGCACATCGATCCTGGCGGCGGGCCCGCGCGTCCACGGGCCGTCATCGCCCTGACGCCGGTACTCGAAGCGGGCGGCGGGGAGGTCGAGCGGCTGGTCGTCGGCAGTGCCGCCGGTGGGCATCATCTGAGCGGTGAGGATCAGGCCGTGCGACCCGACGGTGTACTGAACACCCGCGACCGGCCCGGACAGCCGGTCGGGGTGCCGCTCGACCATCTCGCCGTCGAGCTGGAGGTCGCCGAAGTGGGCGAGGGTCGGCTGCTTCGGTGCGCCGCCGTGGTCGGTGAACAGGCCCACGCCGCCGATGACCTGTTCGATCGGGACGCGGTCGAGCTTGGTGGCACCGACCACCTTTGATCCGGCGCGTGCTTCGGCGTGGACGGTACAGGTGTTGCCTTGGCGCTCCACCCGGAGGTTCAGCGTGATTGGCTTGGTGCCCGGGCGGAACGAGGCGTCTCGCTCATGGACGGTCCCGGGGACGGGCCTGGGGTTGCGTTGGTTCTCTTCGGTATTGCGGATGAAGGCGAGCCGGCCGTCGGTCTGGACAACGCAGCCAAGGCCGCCGCCCTTGCCGCCGACGCCGAAGACGTTGCCCTGTGCGACCCAGTCGAGCTGGCCGGCGCCGATGCCGAGCAGCAAGCCGGCAAAGCCCCGTCCCGCAGGTCGCGAGTAGAAGCCGACGTCGAGCGTCGCGGTATAGCCGCCGGGCCGGTCAATGATCTGTTCGGTGGTGCGTGCCGCGACGCGGAGGCGTTGGTCGGGCTGGGTGCAGGTGCATTCGATGCGTCCATCGCGCCATTGCCAGTCCTGGAGCCGGTTGGCCCAGTAGGCGGGGCCGACCCATCGGCGTGGCCGACGGACCGAACGCATGAGAGCGGACTGGGCCCGGACGGTGAGGCTGGAATTCGCCAGGACGCCGAGCGTACCGACACCGACCCCTGCCGCCTTCACAAAGTCGCGCCGATTCAGGGGGTGATTCATGATTGAGACCTCTGGGCGAGCCGGATCGATCGTGTCATCGGGGGCTCGGCTTGTGTGAAGCTACCAGCAGGGGTGAGGCACACCGGGAGGGCGAGACCGATCACCGCGTCTGTGCCCGGCTTGCCGAGGCAAAATTCGTTGGACAGAGACGACTATACGCGACATAATAGCGATGTAAAACGATAAACCCAAGCGGCAATCGGTTCTCTCTTCGAAGCTGCTCCGAGGCTCTTCCGCGGCAGCGATCACCACACCATCACTGCCCCGTGTCACGACCGCACACTGCTCCCAACGAGACTTTATTTGGTGACCACACCCGACTCCCGACCCCCCAATATCCTCCTGATCATGGCCGACCAGTGGGGTGCCGCCGATGTCGGCTGTTACGGCAGCTCCGTGCCATCCACCCCGACGATCGATGAGATGGCGGAACGCGGGGTCCGCTTCGATCGTTGCTACGCCACCCACCCGCTCTGTGGCCCGAACCGCTCCACCATGCTCACGGGTCGGCCGTCCCACATCCACGGCATCACCGCCAACAACCTCGAACTCCGCGGCCATCACCCGACCTACGCCCACATCCTGCGGGCCGCCGGCTACCGCACCGGGGGCTTCGGCAAGTTCCACGTCAGCTCGATGTCGACCCCGCACCCCGAGAGCTTCGACTACCTCGGCTTCGACGAGGTCGTCCCGGTCGAAGACCCCCGCCTCGGGCCCTGGCTCGACTGGATCGAATCGGAGCACCCCGAACACTTCGAGCACGCCCTGGCGACCTGCTGGGCTCTCCCCTACCTCGCCCACTACGGCTCGGACCGCCGCGACCTGCGTGAGCAGCACGCCCGGGCCCGAGCCGAATACATCAGCCGTCGCCGGGCCGGCTCGCCCTGGGGCATGATCTACACCTCGCCGCTCCCCGCGGAGCTGCAGCCCACGACTTTCATCGTTAATGAGGCGATGGACTTTATGAACCGGCAACGGCTCGCCGAGGGCGATCAGCCGTTCTTCTGCAAGGTCTCGATCGTTGCGCCCCACGACCCCTACGACCCCCCAACGCCGTTCGACAAGATGTACGACCCGGCGGACATGCCCCCGCCGGTCGGCGATCGCCTGACCGGGCGGTCTTGCGAGGCTTACCAGCACCAGCGCCAGTGGCAACGCTTTGGCGAGGTCGGCAGCGAGTCGGTCTGCCGTCAGGCCCGCGCCGCGTTCCACGGCTCGGTCAAGCACATCGACACCCAGATCGCCAGGCTGCTGGATTACCTGGTTGCCACCGGCGAAGCCGAGCGGACCGTCGTCATTTTCACGACCGACCACGGCGACAGCCTGGGCGATCACGGGCTGCCGACCAAGGGCGTGGTGCCTTACGACCGTTCGATCCGATGCCCGCTGATCGTGACCGGCCCGGGCATCGAGCCTCGTACCTCGGACGAGCTCCGCTGCACCCTCGACTTTTTCCCGACGCTGCTCGACATTGCCGGGCTGGGCCCCAACGACCGCCCGACGACCGAAGGCCGATCATTCGCTCCGATCCTGGACGGCGGAGACGAGCCCAACCCGTGGGACGCGGTGACCGTGACCTATGCCGGGCTGGAAGGCTGGGACCCCGGCATGGCGACGATCATCACGAAAGATCACTGGCGGCTGACCCGCTTCCCCGGCGAGGACTACTCGGAGCTGTTCGATCTCCGCCAAGACCCCGACGAGCTCACCAACCTCGCCGACCCCGCCCTCGCCGGCGATCGTCGCGACGCGGCGGTCCGGGAAAAGCACGCGGACCTGCTCGGCCAGCTTTCGGACGCGCTCATGAATGCACAGCGGCTGCCGTCCCAGCCTTCACTGCCGATCCGTGAGGATGGACGCACGGGCTGGCCCGGCCCCATCAATCAGGTGCCCGATCTGGCGTACCAACACAAAGCCGCTGCTGAACCGGCTCAACCCGCGAAGCCGAAGCCCGCCGAGGTGGTCAGCCTGCCCGGCTCCAAGCACTTCCCGCTTCGGCGTGCCGTCTCCTCCAAGCTGACAAGCAAGCCGATCCCGACCCGCTCGGTCGGCAAGTAGACCCGCCGCTGTGGCTCAGCGTTCGCCGGTCGGGCGTCGCACCAGAACGGTCAGACCCGTCGCCAGCAGCATCAGCGTGCCCGGCTCTGGGATGCTGTTGGTAAACACGGTCAGCAGCTGTTCGTCGGTCAGTGCCCAGTCGTACAGCACCAGCTCGTCGAAGCGGGCGTTGGCGAACTTGTTGGTGTTGAGCACATTCGCTCCGAGGTACGGCACCGCGTTGTCCCCATAGGTCAGGTTGCCGATCGCATCGATCGACTGTGTCTCCGCCAGCAAGGTTGAGAGTTCGGCCAGGTCCGAGTCGTACAGCAGCGTGATCAAGGCTTCGCCGTCGGAGTCGTAACGCAAGGCGACAAACGCCCACTGCTCCGGCGTGAGGTCCCGCAGGTCACCCGCGGTGAGATTGATCGCGTCGCCCGCTTCGTTGTTCGCCTGGAACTGCAGCTTCAGCGACCCAATGACCGGATTGTTGACCATCAGGCGCCAGCCCTCCAGGCCACTGATCGGCCCGGTCCCGCTGGTCGAGTCGATCAGCCGTTCCTGCACCTCGGGGTTGCCGGTCAGGTTGACCCAGAACGCCGCAGTGAAGTCCTCGGCCGGCTTCCACTCGTCGAGCTCCCCACTCAGTGCGACCCCGCCCGTCCCGTCGAGCTCGATGCCGCTCCCTTTGATCCCCTCAACCGCGAGGTTCACACCCGACGCGGGGACGGTCAGGTTGGTCTTCACGCTGTTGAACCCCTCGTCGGCGATGGTCGACCCGCCGGTCTCCGAGAAGCTGTACGCCACCGGCACCTGATCGGGGCCCACGCTCGTCGGCGTCACCGAGATGCTGTTCCGCTCAGTTTGCGTGAACAGGTCCAACTGCGACTGCAGCTGGGCCTGGAGCGACGGGTTGTTCACGAAGTCGCTCTCGTCCGGGTCGCTGGACAGGTTGTACAGCTCTGCGCCCGCGGCATTGTTGATGTTGAAGTCCACGAGCTTGTCGTCCCCGACCCGGTACGCCCCCAGCGTCCGCCACTGCATGAGCAGGTCTTCCCGCGGCATCTCCGTGGTCTGGCCTTGGAGGAACGGCAGCAGGTCGTAGCCGTCGCCGATCGCGTCGGCCTGGCCGCCCGCCGCGCCCACCACCGTGGGCAGGATGTCCAACGCCGAGACCACATCGTCAATGACCTGGCCGCCCTGCGTGATGTTCCCGTTGGCCCATTCGATGGCCATGGGTACGCGTGTGCCGCCCTCGTACGGGTCGCCCTTGACGCCCCGGAAGTCGCCGTTGCTGTACGCGCCCTCGGGGCTGCGCGGCCCGCCGTTGTCGCTGAGGAACACGATCATCGTGTCGTCGGCGATGCCTTCCTGGGTCAGCTTGGTCTTGATGGTCCCGATACCCCTGTCGACCGCGTTCATCATGGCCGCCACGTTCACCCGGCGGGCCACTTCGTCCGGGTCGGCGTTGGGCCCCAGTTCCGCCTCCACCGCGTCACGGACCGCGTCGCGGTCCGTGCTGATCGACTGCAGCGGCGTGTGCGGCGCGTTGTAGGACAGCATGAGGAAGAACGGCTCGTCGTTCTGCTGCCGACGATCAATGAAGTCCACGGCCTGGTTTGTGAACAGTCCGGTCACATAGGCGTTGCTGGGGAAGTCGTCCCGCAGCACCGGCGTCGACGAACCCTCGACCACTTCGGTGAGCCGGTACTCACGGTTCTGGTCGGCCAGCCGCTGCTGACCCGCGGCGGAATACGGGAAGAAGTCGGTCTGCCCGCGTTCATGGATGAGCGTGTAGTCGAAGCCGTTCCGCCACGGCGTCGACCGCTCGTTCCGGCTGATCTGGTTTGCGGTGAGCGGGTTGGTCGCCGGGTTGCCGTCCCGCTCGATGTGCCACTTGCCGATCACACCGGTGGTGTAACCCAGGCCCTGCATCTGGCTGCCGATCGTCCGCACGCGGTCGGTCGGCGGCAGGCCCACGTTCCCGATGTTGTCGTGGAACCCGAACCGCGACTGGTTGACGCCGGTGATCAGTCCCGCCCGCGACGGGCCGCACTGCGGCGCGGTCACGTGGGCGTTGGTGAACTGCACGCCGTTAGCAGCGATGGAGTCGATGTTCGGCGTCGCGAACTCCGAGCCCTGGAAGCCCACGTCCCCGTAGCCCGCATCATCGACGACGACGAGGATGACGTTCGGCTGCGCGGCGTGGCCCGCCGCAGCGACCACAAGGAACAGGCAAGCCAAGGCTGCACGAACAGTCTGAAAGAGCGGCTGGGTGAACTTCATCAGAGATACCGGGAATCTGCACTTCAAGAGCACTTCGAGGGGCAGTACGCGTGGACCGGGCGGTGGATGATGGACCCCGCAGCAGTGTGCGGCTGGCTTAGCGTGGGCAGACCAATAGCTCCGACCGCAAACCACGCTCAGAACGAACAAGAAAAAAGCCCGCTGCCGGAGGACGCAGCGGGCTTTTCTCTCTGAAGATTTAGGCCGAGGCCTTGGTCCCTGACCGTCGCCGACGGGCAACGATCAGGCCGCCACCCACAGCCAACAGGGCCAGCGAGCTCGGCTCGGGGATCACGCTGAAGTAGAGGTCCACGACCTGCTGATCGGTGAGGCTCTCGTCCCAGAAGGTGACCTCATCGAGGACACCACCGACGTTGGCGACGCCGCCGTTATCCGCTCGGCCGGCGAACCGGGGCGAGTTGCCGGCGATGGTGAGCGTGCCGATTGCGGCGATGCTGTCGGTGATCGTGCCGACAAACGCGGCATCGACGTCACCGGCTTCATCGTCGTAGAGAACGGTGATCTCGGCTTCACCATCAGTATCGTAACGGAGGACGATCAGGCTCCAGCCGTCGTCGTTGACCGAGCGGGTTCCGGCGAGCTTGAAGTTGTCGGTGGAGCCGGCAATGCCGCCCTGGAACTGTATGGTCGAACCGTTGAAGAACGACCGGTACCCCTGGGCACCCGCCTGAGCGATGTCGCCGCTGGTGTTGGAGTAGTCGAAGAGACGAGCGGCGCCGACCTCGTTCGTGAGGTCCTTCGCCCAGACGGTCAGGGTGAAGTCGCCGGTTGCGAAGAAGTCGTTGTTGCCGGCATTCTCGAAACGCAGGAAGTCATTAACGCCATCGAATTGTACACCACTGCCGACAATGCCATCCACGTTCAGATTAGGGAGCGTGGTGTTACCAGAGCCGATCGGCGGAGTTTCGATATTCGCAAGAGTACCGGTGCTGAAGAGCGGGCCGATGTCGTCGGCGACAGAGGTGCCGCTCGTCTCCTCGAAGCTGAGGTTTACGAGCTGAGCGGCTTCAACGCCGGTGCCCATGACGCCGGTGCTGCCCGCGGCGAGCAGCACGCCTGCCAAACTCAAACCATTACGATTAAGCATAAATGTTCCTCCAGTAAGAAATTGACTCGGATGACGCTAGACAGAGTCGTAGGGACAATTGATCCAACAGGGTAACACGTTTTACCTCTGTCCCGACAAGTGTACCTCGATGCGGCGGTGTGTCAACACCAACCCTGCACCCTCCGGAAAAAAAAAGCGGGTTTGCGCCCAAGGTGGAACGTGCCTCCGGTCTTAGCCGGCGTTTGGCACTGAATTCACGCGTATTGGTCACATGACCTCGGCCCCCGGTGTGGACCGGCGTGCTCCGGTTGACCTCTCGGCGGTGTTTGGCGGGCAACAAGTCTTGGTGTAGAACGTTTTGCCTCGGGTGTTAAGCTCTCGACCATGCCCCAGACGCTGGCTCTCGACACGCCCCGCCCCAATGTGATCTGGTTCTTTGGCGACCAGCACCGGGCTCAGGCCACGGGTTACGCCGGTGATCCGAACCTGCACACGCCGAGCCTGGACCGCCTCGCGGCCACCGGGCTGGAGGTTACCCAGGCGGTGGGGGGGTGCCCGCTGTGCTGCCCGTTCCGGGGGTCGTTGTTGACCGGCCGGTATCCGCACCACGCGGTGCCGGGGCATGAGGTCCCTGTGCCCGAAGGCATGCCGACGGTCGCGGAGCCGTTCAACGCCGCGGGGTACCGGACGGCGTATCTGGGTAAGTGGCACCTCGACGGAGGCGGCCGAAAGGACGGTCGGCTTGCGCTCGGCACCGTTGCGCCCGACCGCCGCGGCGGCTTCCAGCACTGGCTCGGCTTCGAGAACAACGAGAGCCAGTACGAGACCTGGCTGCACGGCCACGACGAGACGGGCGAGCCCGTCGACCACTTCCGGCTCCCCGGGTACGGCACCGACGCGATCACCGACCTCGCGATCAAGTACATCACGCGGCGTGGCACCGCCGGTGGCGATGGCGATCCGTTCTTCCTCGCGGTGTCGATGCAGTCGCCGCACGACCCGTACATCGCCCCGCGGCAGTGGATGGGCCGACACACCCCGGGTGGCATTGGGCTGCGGCCGAACGTGCCGGACATCCCCCGCGTCGTCGGGCAGGCCCGCACCGAACTCGCCGGCTACTACGCCATGATCGAGAACCTCGACCACAACCTCGGCCGGCTCCGCGATGCGTTGACGCAGGCCGGCCTCGCGGATCACACCCACATCGTGTTCTTTTCCGACCACGGCGACATGCACGGCTCGCACGGCATGTTCCGCAAGACCAACCCCTACGAAGAGAGCCTGCGGGTGCCATGCGTGATCGGTGGCTGCCGCGACCGCTACGACGGCCGGCCCGGTCGTCTCGACGCGCCGCTCAACCACGTGGACTACGCCCCGACGTCGTTGGGTCTCTGCGGTATCGATCAACCGGAGTGGATGGCAGGGTTCAACTACGCACCGTTCCGGCTCAACGACAAGCCGTTCCCCGAGCCGCCCGACTCGGCGTTCTGTCAGTTGGTTAAGGCGACCGGCCACCGCGACTCGACCGACCGCCCGTGGCGTGCGGTGGTGACGCGTGATGGTTGGAAGTACGCGTGTCTGGAGCACCAGCCCTGGCTGTTGTTTGACCTCAACGAAGACCCCTACGAGCAGGCGAACCTCGCCCACAACAAGCGGTTCGCGGCGGAGCGTAGCCGGTTGCACGACCGGCTCGCGCAGTGGATCGCCGACACGGGCGACGACTTCGCGTTGCCGAGGCTGTGAGCCGCGTCATCCGGAGAGCGGGCTTGGCGGTGGCGTTCGGCCCCAGTCAGTCGGCCGATCGGAGAGCCGCAGGTGCAAGGGCTGGCCGTTTGAAGCGGCGTCGAGCAGTTCGTGGTGACGCACCCACGCGCGATCGAGCGGCTTGCCACCGAGGCTAGCCGAGGCGACGTGGGTCAGACCCTCGGCCGCACCGGGGGCTTCGATGCGTAGCGGTGCCCCGTCGGGCCCGACCGACAGTTCAACAAGATCGACGCGTGGGGGGATCAGCCAGTAGAGGTCTTGCCCCATGGCCGGGTAGAGCCCGATCGATGCGCAGAGATAGAACGCGGCGTGGCTGCCCATGTCTTCGTCGTCGCTCAAGCCGTCACGTCTCGGGGCGAAGTATCGGTCGAGTGCCCATCGTGCTTGCGATGCGGAGCGGTCGGGTCGACCGGCATAGTGGTAGAGGAACGGTGTGTGGAGGATGAACTCTTTAGCGCGGAAGCCGTCCATCTGACGGCGGCCGTCTTTGATCGTTGGCTTACCGCCGAAGAAGCCGTAGGCGTTGGCGAAGAAGGCGTCGAGGTGTTGGGCGAAGGCGTCCGGTCCGCCGTGTCGGGCGACGAGTCCGGCCGGGTCGTGGGGGACATTGAGCGACCATTGCCATGAGGAGCCCTCGTAGCACCATGGATCACGCGGCGCATCCATGGCGGTGGAGCGGGGGTCGAAGTCGTCGGCCCAGGTGCCGTCGGCGTGCCGCGGTGCGAAGCACTTGAGGCCGGGGTTCCAGAGGTCCCAGACGTGCTCCGAGCGTTGACGGTACTGCACGGCCAAGGTGTCTTCGCCCAGCGAGGTAGCGAGCTGCGAAACGCACCAGTCCTGGTAGGCGTATTCGAGGTGCCGGCTGACGCTGTGCGGCACCGACGCGGGCACGAACGCCGGAGAGCCCTCACGCGGCACGTAGTGTCGGCCCTGTACCTCCGGCTTCGGCGGAGGCGTCTCGGCGTTCCGACGCATGTGCTGCAATGCCCGGTGGTAGTCGATCCCATCCAGACCTTTGGTCTTGGCCTCGGCGAGCATGATGTCGGCGCTGCTGCCGCCCTGCACCATCCCGGCGTGACCGGCGATCCACGCGTCGGGCAGCCAGCCGGTGTGGTCGGCGATGTCGATCAGACAATTGAGGATGTCGCGCTGCAGTCCGGGGTCGATGAGGGTCAGCAGGCTGTTGGCGTTGCGGACGCTGTCCCATAGGCAGTAGAAGTCGGAGAAGTGGCGGACGCCCGAGTCCCAGCCGGCGAACTCATCGTCCGTGCCGAGGTCGGAAGGCATGCAGTAGAGGCGGTAGAGCATGGTGGCGGCCATGCGTTGGAGGTCCGGGTCGCCGTGCAGCCGGACCTTGCTGAGGATCGGTCGCCAGGCGTCTCGCGCCGCTCGGACCACCGCGTCGAAGTCCACGCCGAAGCGGCCGCCGCCGAGCGGGGCCAGTTCGCGTTCGAGACTGGCTCGGGCGTGAGCGATGCTGCGGTAGCTCACACCGACTTTGGCGTGTAGCGGGCGCGACAGCTCGCCAAAGCTGAGTACCGCGCAGCTCCGCGGGCCCGACACGTTTGTCGCGCGGATCAGATCGGGACCGCCCTCGGTTACGAGACGAACCTCGGCGGGCGCGTCGAAGCGTGCGGCGAAGTAGACGCTGTAGGGGTGGTCGTGTCCCCAGCCGCCTTGAAACTGGCCGTGCCCGACGAGTTCTGTTCCGGTTTCGTTGGCGGTCGGTGTAATGATCTCGATAAGGCCGCCGATGCTGCGCGCCGCGTCGGGTCGTGTTTGAGTGGGGTCGTCATACTGGGCTTTCTGG
>JBCDIM010000070.1:0-17844 GCA_038749105.1 Planctomycetota bacterium | reverse complement strand
GCTAGTGGCGAAAAAAGCGGTGTCGATCTGATCCAAGACCTATCTCGCCAAATCAGTGATCAGCTCCAGACCAAGGCTTCGGTCCGGCGAGGCCGCAAAAAGCATGCGGGCTCCATCAGGCTATCGAATTGATCCAGGCTGAAAAACTCGATTGTGATTGAGCCCGCATGCTTTTTGCGGCCTCGCCGGACCGAAGCCTTGGTCTGGAGCTGATCACTGATTTGGCGAGATAGGTCTTGGATCAGATCGACACCGCTTTTTTCGCCACTAGCCTTCACTGCAGGGCCTGTGGATGTAGCCTCGCGTAGGGCTTTGGCTTGAGCCTCGACAGCCCGTACGGACAATCCGGAACGGATCGCTTCGCTCGCCAAGGCCTCCTGTTGCTGAGGGTCTGAGATGCCAGCCAGAGCTCGGGCTTGCCCCATGCTGAGCTGGCCTTCGGCCGTCCATGCGCGGACAGGGGGGCAAAGAGATAGCAGGCGGATCAGGTTTGCGACGGTGGAGCGCTCGAGCCCAACGCGGCTTGCGATGGCATCATGCGTGAGGTCCTGGTCACGGCCAAACCGCTCGAACGCCTCCGCCTTCTCAATCGGGTTGAGGTCTTCACGCTGCAGGTTTTCGATCAGGGCCAGCTCGGCTGAGGCTGTTTCGTCGGCATGCCGGATCAGGGCTGGCAGTGTCGAGAGGCTGGCGATCTGGGCTGCCCGCCACCGGCGTTCACCGGCGATGAGCTCGTAGGCATCCGCATGGTCTTGGCGAGGACGAACCACGATTGGCTGCATGAGCCCGTCTCGCTTGATGGAATCGGCGAGCCGTTGGAGCGCCTGTTCATCGAAGCTTTGTCTGGGCTGGTATGCGTTTGGGGTGATTTGGTCGGGATTGAGATGCCTGAGCTTGGGCTGGCTGTCGTCCGGAGTGTTCCCGCTGGGACCAGTGTCGGAGTCATTCGAGTTCGGGCCAGCGGGGGGCGTGACGACTGATGGGGACGGCTGTGCTGTGCTCGAGACAGGTGTTGGGGTCACGGCGACGGGCTGCGCCATCAGGGATGAGAGGCCACGGCCAAGCCGAGGCGTGCGTTTCTTGGTGCTCATGGGTCCATCCTTGGAAGGGGTTGCGTTCGCAGAGTCTAGCAACCTGATGGTGTTCCACGTGAAACATCCGGTTTATCCGCAGACTCGTGCAGTGGGTTCAGGCTCATGGTTCCACGTGGAACACCAGTACGTTCAAAGAGGACTGAATGCACGGCCGTCCGATAATCGGTTGTCTTGATCAGGCTTCCGCGCTTGCGGCCTTCCACCCGCCAACCGATAGCAATGGAGTGGCAAACACAGGGTCATCCATCCAGGCGACATCGGGGTCGGGTGAACAGGGCGAAACCTCGGGTGCCGTGGAAGCCGGGAATATTCTGGCCGGCGTAGACCGTCTTACGGAGGCGGCTGAGCTGTTGGCGGGTTCGGCCCGTGAAGACGCGGCCCTCGCGTCTTGGGCGCAGTTAGGCATGATGGCCGCCGCGGTCGCGCATGAAGTCAACGGGTTGTTGACCCCGATGACCGGTTACGCCGATCTCGCGCTCGCGTCCCCGGACAACACGCGCTTGCAGCAGCGTGCCATCCGCTCTGCGGCCGAGTCCGGACGGCAGGCTGCCCAAGTGCTTACAGCAGTGTTGGAGCTGAGTCGATCTGCGAGCCTGCCGTCGGAGGCCGGACCGTGTTTTCAGTCTGATGGCGGGGATCAGTCATGCCGGCTCGGTGATGTCTTGTCCGCGCCCGCAACCCTGACAGCCGACCCTTTAGACGCTGATCGGGTGTCCATCCGATACGAGTCTGGCTCTCAGCCGGGAGACGTTGTGGCGATCAGCTGCACAGGATTCCGGGTGATCTTGGGCAATCTTGTACGCAATGCCCTTAAGGCGGGTACCAAGGCACAAATCCTGGTCAAATCGGAGAGAGAGACCCCTGGTCAGGTGATCGTTGTTCATGACAATGGGCCTGGTGTTGGGGCAGGCCTTGCGGAGTCTCTCTTCGATTGGGGTACGACCGGAGGGCAGAGGCCTGGGCACGGGATCGGTTTGCCGTTAGCCAGGGCGTTGGCGCGTCGTGCCGGAGGTGATCTTGTGCTTGACAGTGGTGGTGGCCTGGCTTCGGTGTGTTCTGAGCCGGGAGAGATGTGTGGCGCCCGATTCCGGGTGACGCTTCCAAGCGGTGGAACGGCAGTAGCGCTACCAGCGACATGATCAACCTTCAAAATCTGGGCAGGCAGCCGGTACTGCAGCGCGGTTTCTGCGCCGCGAAGGCATGGGCGGTGAAGTAGATTCAAGTTATCCACTAGTAATACACGATATCGGACCCAGAGAGGCTACTCGCTTTCCGGTTAAAGATATCATATATAATTAATAAAAATGATTTTATACGATATTGGATATCCAGGTAAGGGCATAAGGAGTCAAAGTGGGGAGTGGTGGGGAGAAATGTTGCAAAGTGGTGCTGATGACCATAAGATCGCGCAGGTCATGCCTGAGAGGTTGATGAATTGGTCTTTACCGGTACTTACGAGCATGCGATTGACGCAAAGCACCGGTTGGCTGTCCCCTCAGAGCTGCGGCGGCAGATCCAGCGTCGTGAAGGGCGAGGTGAGGGTGACCCGGTCGTGCTTTATGCGACGGTTGGTGGTGACGGGGTCTTGCTGCTCTATACGGAAGACGTCTTCGCTCGGCTGGCAGAGCAGCTCAACGAGTCGGACATGGAGCCGGAGGAGCTCGCGGCTTACGAGGAGCTCTTCTACACGCAGAGCCGAACGACCGAGCTGGACAAGCAGGGCCGGGTTCGGCTGCCGGCTGAACTCCTGGAGCAGACCGGCCTGTCGGGCGAGGTTGTGGTCCTGGGCGTTAAGGACCACATCGAGGTGCGGGACCGTGGCGCCTGGCGTCGCCGGTTGGAGCAGCTCCGGGCCGAGCGGGCCGGGATGAAGCTGCCGATGAACCCCCGTTGGGCGATGCGGAATACGGCAGGCAAGACGCCTTGAATCAGGAAAGATCGATGACGACCAGGCAGACCAACACAGCGAACTTCGACGCAACGGCGGGGTGGGCTCGGGCTGGCTTGGCGGTCGGGGCAAGTTGGATCGTTCAAGCGGCTGGGGCTGGAATGGATCGAGACGGATCGAACGTTGGCCAAGGAAGGCTTTTTTGCTGTTCGATGGAGCGCGGCAGGCAGGACGCCCGCCGTGGCTGACAAGGGCCCGGACGGCCCGCTAGAGCGGAGAGAGGCCGTTACCGCGGAGCGGTGACGGTAAACAACTAGATACGGGGTCGAGCGTAAGCCGGCCTCGCCTGGCGTGCAGCGGAGTGAACGGACTCTGGCTCGCCGACCTCGCCGCTTGCGGGCGTGGAGCACACGGACGTGCTCTTGACCCGACAGGCCACCGCATCAGTGATCTCGCTCCAGTGAGTACCACCTAGGCGGCACGGCGACGAGGACCCGGCAGCCCTTCGCTGCTTACGCACGGCTGTGGATGGTGGTGCCCCAAAAGGGTGATCCGCCGGCTCCACGCTTGTTTTTATGGTCGCGGCATTGAACCGCGATCGCGCTATCTTGGCCTCAAGCCATACTGAACTTCCCTGGGTTGTCCCTGGAAAGCATTTTTTTGTACGTGTTGCCGAACCCCTTGAATTCCTGGGCGTATTAAAGACACAGGACGCATTCCTGCCTCCTCAAGGTCTTTCTCCTCCGCCACGCGCCTGGATTTTTTCCAGACGCGTGGTTTTTTTTGCAAGCTGGTGGAGGGCAGGTAGCTCCTGGATGAATTGACATCGGATTTTCGGGCGATTGGGAGTTGGACGTAAGCTCCGAAAGGGATCGGGGCAGATGGCCCCCGTCTCCTGAGAGAGCGGTCGCGGACCGGAAGCAACGGGGTTGGTGATACACTGCTCGATGCCTTGTATGAACTGCGTTGTCCATCCTGTTCGCATGCGCAGCAATCAGCGTTCGTGCGGGTTGGGGCGGTGGTGGCATGCCCAAACTGTTCGAGTCGGTTTCGGATTGATCGATCGCACGTTTGCCGGCGGGCCCCGGTGGCTTTGAGCCCGTCCTCGCTAGCGATCCCCTCGGAGCTGCCCAGTTTGCCGGGGCGCGAGGTCAAAGCGAACAACGACAGTTCGGTGGTGGGCCTGTCCGGGCTGTCTGAGCTGATGAGACAGCAGCAGGGGGGCGCTAGGCCCAGCCCGGCGACGGCCACAGCGGCCCCCGCCCGAGCCAAGCCCGCGGAGACCAAAGGGCCGAGCAAAGCTGCAGCACCCGCGAAAGCGCCGAGCCCGCCAGCACCGCCGGTCGATCCTCGGCTACCTAAGCGTCAGCCGATCCCGACCGGTCGCGAGCGGACACGATCTTCATCCCGTCGTCTGGAGGTCGTCCGGCGTCGTGGCCGGGTGGCGGCCCAGCGACGACGACGACATACGCTGTACGCGGTCATCGCAGCGGCTTGCGGGCTGATCGCCGTGTTGGGGCTTGTGATCTATGTGATGTCGCAGCAGGAGCCGGCCGGGGCGACGCCTGGGGGTGACCTCGCGCAGCCCGCACCGGTCCCGGGTAACGAGGCAGTAACAGGCAGCGGAACTGCATCGGCCGACCCGGCCGCCTCTGTGAGTCCATCGGACGACGAAAACCTGCCGAGTAAAGCGACTCGGGGATCGACCACCCGCACGCCCGCGGCACCGGTCCGCAACCCGTTCCGCGTGAACCAATCGGTCGATGGAGAACCCGATGGGGCGGCGGGCGACCCGGTCTCTGTTCCCTGATCCGATGGCTCGACCCGCCATGGGCAATCGGCTTGGCAGAGATCGTCGGCTTGAGATTGCTCGATCCCCGCGAGGGTTGGCGCATCAGGCTTGGCCCCAGACATAGGATGTGGGGAATGACGAGCCATGCGGTGGCGAGTCGATAGAGCGTTTAGGAGCCTGGCGGGATGTGCCTGGCCGTGAAACGACGCACCGCCTGTTTGTCTTTGCCCTGCCCTGCCACCGACCGATGCTGTTCCCGATCCATAGCGACCGCCGACTGCGAAGCACTCCCTGGGTGAACTACACCCTGATCGGGGCGAATGTCCTGATCTTTCTGTTCACCGAGCGGGCGATCAACGCGTTCAGTCAGGGCATCATGGAAGGCGAGTCTTTCGAGGCCCTCCGCTCGAGCCTGTTCATCGTCAACTTCTATCTTTACCCCGACAGTGGGCTGATCAATCTCTGGCAGTTCGTGACCTATCAGTTTCTTCACAACGACATCTGGCACCTTGGCGGGAACATGATCTTCCTGTTCGTTTTCGGCAACCATGTCGAAGACCGGCTGGGCAAGGTGGCATACCTGTGCTTTTATCTCGCGGGCGGGGTGCTCGCGGGGTTGACACACGTGCTGACCAGCGAGGCGCCGGTGCTGGGCGCGTCGGGCGCGGTCGCGGGCGTTTCGGGAGCGTACCTCGCGTGGTTCCCGCTCTCGAACATCACCCTGGCGTTCTTTTTTGTGTTCGGCAGTTTCGAGGTCTCGGGCATGGTGCTCATCCTGTTCTACATCGGGATGGACCTGTTCCTGAACTTCACGGGTGTGGTCAACATCGCTTACGAGGCGCACCTGGGCGGCTACTTCTACGGCTTTGCCTTGGGTTTGCTGTTATTGCGCAGCAGGCTGTTGCCGCGTGAGCCCTATGACATGCTGAGCCTGCTCGAGCAGCGGCAACGCAAAGCCCGGTTCAAGAGGTTGACCGATAAGCGGGGCAGCTTCTTCTCGGGTGATTCGGCCGGAGGTGGGAGCGGAGAGGGCGTGTCGAGCGAGACGCCGTTGAGCCCCGAACAGCAGCAGGTCCTCGAGGCACGCGCGGAGATCGCCAAGCGGCTTACCGATCACAATGTTTCAGAGGCGGCGGCTCGATACGTCCAGCTATTGGAAGCGCACCCTAACCAGGCTCTGCCTCAACAGCAGCAGCTCGATGTTGCGAATCACTTGATGGCGGAGGGGCGATACGGGACCGCCGCCGCCGCCTACGAGTTGTTTCTTGATCAGCACGCCGGCTACCACGATCTTCATCAGGTGCAATTGATCCTCGGCCTAGTCTACGGCCGCTACCTCGACCAACGGCCCCGGGCCCGCGAACTACTCACCCAAGCCCTTGCGAATCTGACCGGAGCCGATCGGCAGCTCGCCGAGCAGGTTCTCGGTGAGCTGGGGCAGCCCACATGACCAGCGCTGTCCCCGCCCAATCGACCCGCACGCGTTGGTACCACGACCGCGGGACGAGCCTTGCCGTCGCCGTGATCATCCTGGTGGTGATTTCCGCGGTTGGGCTTACGCTCGGCGCACTGATCAATCTCTACCTGACCAAGCGGTCTGAGCCGTATCAGCAGGCTGTTGCCACGCTTCAGCAGCACCCCGAAGCTCTGAAGCGACTGGGTGGTGGCATCGAGCCCAGCACGATGGTGATGGGAGAGATCGACGACGCTGCGGGGGTGGCCGACTTCGTGTTCGAGGCCACCGGTGGGTCAGGTGCTGCGGGTGTCCGGGCACGGGTTGAGAAGACCGACTCTGGCTGGGTCGTGACGTATATGGATCTCGGTCTGGGCGGCGCGGAGACCGGGCAGACGATTGCGATTATCGGGGACACCCCGCCGGGACAGTAAGCGCGGCGACGTGCCGTGTGATTACTCGGCTTCGGGGACCAGCTCCAGCGTGAGCCTCTGCCCGTCATCCAGCGTGAGCCCACCGCGCCACTTGCCCTGCTCGACAGGCACCAGATCGATCATGTCGTCACGCAATCCGATAGGCAACTGTGAGATTTCAGGCCGCCCGAAGCTCTTGAGCGTTGAGACGTCGTTGAGCCGGATAGCCAAGTATTTCTCGGGGGCGCTGAGGTTGAGGCCGTCGACGCCGAGCGAGGGCTGCCCGGTGTCGGTCAGCGTAAACGGCAACACACCAAGATCGATCACCGTGCCGGCGGGCGCCTCGGGTGCGGGTGGCGGGGCGGCATCTTCGTTTTGTCCGTCGGCCGCTTCGCTCTGTGCCGCACGCTCGGTCAGCCGCTGGGCGAGCGAGCGGGTACCGGTCAATCGGTTGCCGCCGGGTGGCGGGGCGGTGGACGCGGGTTCGGGCTGTTCAGACTCAGGCGGATCCACCCGGAGAAACAAGCGATAGGGCCCCTCGGCATCGTCAAGCCGTGACGAGATGACCCGGACCAAAGACGCACGCCAGAACTCGGCCATGATTTCCGTCGAGCGTTCCGGCAGGGCCATCGCTTCCCGGCGGATCTGATCGGCATCCGTCGCATCACCGCCAACCGCCAGTGTCAAAGCGGTCAACGCCGCCTCCGCCAGAACCAGGTCCGGGGTCGTTGTCAGCTCCAGCAAAGGCTGGGCATTGATCGGGCCGGGCGACGCGTCTGCTTGAGGATTGCTCCCGCTCCGTCCCGCCCCTCGCCCCACCGCCTGATCCACCCACCGATCCAAGCCGGGCACGTCTCCGGCAGACACCTGTCCGCAGAACCAGTCCGTCCCAAACCCGCCCGCCGGGCCACCCCGCCGCGATCGGCCCTGGGTCGGCTGACGCATCAGCCCGGTCACCTGCTTGACCGCGTCGGCGTTTTCGAAGGCGGCCGCGACTACCCCGTCCGCAAACCGCTGACGCGTTGCCGCATCGAGCCCCGCCACCCACGGGGTGATGTCCCGGTCCGAGCCGATCAACGCGACCACCGCCGACCGGCTCGCCTCGGTATCGCCGAACAGCATCAACGACACCAGCGCGTCGGTCCCTTCCTCGCCCGTTTGGTTGGCGGCAAACGCGACAACGGCCGGGGGCGTCGGCTCCAGCTCAATCGCATCCGCCACAATCCGCTTGAACAGTGAGAGCCCCGGGTCCGGTGCCGAACCGTTGCGTGGCCCACCTGCCGAGCCCGCTTGGATATCGAAGGGCCCCAGAGCGGCCCAGGCCAGCTCCCGCCGCGCGAGTTCCGGCGACCGCAACGCTCGGATCAGCCCGTGCTCCGCGTCTTCAAGGTGGATCGCTTCGCCAACGACGACACGGGCTTGGTCTGCGCCTGTCTCCTCCGGCGGCTGCCCGGTGGGATCAGCGGCGGCGATGCGTGTGTCGGCCAGGGCCTGGAGGGTGCCCTCTACCCACGCCGGCTCATCGCTCTGCAACAGGGTCTGGTCAAGCCAGTACGCGGCGAGCGGGATGCTTGGAGCGGCTTCGATGATCCCTTCGATGACGCCGGCACGGCGGTGGGTGGGCACCGCCTCAAACCGGAAGGCTTTAGCCGCTTCAAGCAGCGCAGCATCGTGTTCCGCCGGCGTGGCCGAGCCGTGCGAGCGGCGCGACGCCGACGGCTCAGCCATGAGCCCGAACAAGGCATTCATCACCCGCCGGGGGTCCGGCCCCTTGGGATCGATCGCCGCATCACTGGCGGTCCGCACCATGCCGGTCACGTCCGGCTCGGTCCCGCCTGCGTCTACCGAGATCCTGGCCTCGAGCGAGGCCAGGCTGAGGTCCGCTAGCTCGCCAGTCGCCGCGGCGGTCAGCACATTGGCCGACACGCTGTTGGGCGGGAGCACGCTCGCCGCGGCCAACGCCACCAGACGCTGTGACATCGGGTCGCCTCCCTCGATCAACGCCAACGCCGCGTTCTCCACCAATCCTCCAGAGCGTGCGTCGGTCAGCAGGTCACCCTCGAGGATCGTGCGGGCCGCGATGCGTTGGCTAAAGACATGGGGCTGCCCCGCGATACGGCGTAGCACCTGTTCCGCAGCCAAACCATCGATCTGCTGTCCGCCACGCGACGTCGAGCCCGCCAACTTCCGCAACGCCTCGAGGTCAGCGACCACCAGCTCCCAGGGCAGCGGGTCCGGCCCGGTGAAGCTCAGCGTGTCGATCCGCGTCTGCCGTTCCATCACCATATAGATGCGCGGCGGCGCATCGACCTCGAACTCGTCCGGCAGGTCCAGCACCTTACGCATCAGCTCCCGGTGGGCCAACGCCTCGTCTCGGTATTTCGCCAGCTCGTCCCGGTACCGCCGTTCCGCCTGCTGACGCTGCTCCCGGCTCGCGTTCGCTTGACGCACGGGACGCTCCGGACGCTTCGGCTTCAGCTTTTCTGCCTTCTCGCGGTCCAGCAGGATCAGGTACAGGCTGTCACCCGAGGCAAAGTCCATCCCGGGCAGCCGACGCTCCAATTCGTAGGCCAGCCGGCCGCCGGGCTTGAGCGTGAACTGACGCATCATCTGTGGGGCGCCATCGGGCAGATCCGCGAGATACCCCTGTGGCTCAGCGTTGGGATCGGCAGCTGTGCCAGAGCCCGACGCGGGACGCCGGCGTTCCCGCTCATCCAGATCATCTAATAGGAAGGCCGTCGCCCGGCGGCTATCCCCAGCGGTGTACGCCGAGCCGCCTGTCGTGCTCCGCGAAGCCTGACGGGCCTGTTCACGGCGCGCGTAGGCTGCGTTGGGTGCCTCTGGCTTGGGCTCCAAGAGCCGCCAAGCCACAAACCGCCCCCCCCGGATTTCCACCGGTGATCGCGAGACCTTCAGCCCCGCCTCTCCGACGCCCGCCATGCCGTCCACCGAGCCGACCGCGACCGGCAGCTGGATCAGCTCCAAGCCCCCGCTGTTGGCCCCACGGGACCGATTGACCGTCCAGACCGGATCGCCCGTGACCTGACCCGCAAACACCTCCGGGTCGGTCAGCAGCCCGTGAAGGTCTGGGGTCAGCGGCGGCACCACCTTGGCCTCGTCGCCCTGACCTTCCTGTGCGATCAAGCTAGAAGGCATCGATAGAGCGGCCGCGAGACCCGCCATCACAGCCCATCGAGCCAGCCTGCATCCCCCCGACGCCGTGGTAACGGCTTGGCTGCGATCCAAGGGGCTAAGCCCGCCCAAGAACACCCGAAACAACTTCGACTTGGCAAACATGTTCAACTCCCTGACACGAGACATGCAGACCACCCGCCGCATCATAAACCACGCAGAGGCTCGACCTTCGCTGAACACTCAGATCGAATCACAGTTCCCAGGCAGGATGGTGCGTCGAAGACGCGACCCCCTCTGTATGAACAACGTTAAGCCATCTTGGATGCTTTACGGCCCCTGAAACACTGCCTACATCCTCAGCAGACGGCCGGTCAGTGCACTTTCAACAGGCGAAGCTGACGGCCTTCGGCTCGATCTTGCCAACACTTGAGTGTTTGGAGAAAATTATTTACTCGTCTTTAATTACTGCTACTTAAAATCTTGAGCGTCATTGCGATTGGATTAAATGCGATTGAGAGGTTTGGGCGGTCTGTCCCTTGCGTTAGTGCAAAGCGTGTGACGCACCGAGGCTCGGATGCCTCGAACGGGACGGACGGAACGACAGCCCACCCGGTCACACCTAAAACCGAAGCAGGCCACCCCCGCGGCGTTCGTGGGGGGCGATGAGCGGGCATCCGACGGTCGGATGCCCGCTTTTTTAGTGATCTGCCAGCCCGTGATCGGACCTCACCCACGAAATCGCACAGGAAATGAGCGTTATCGGAAGCATGTGATTGCGGCGTAGGCAGGTCTTCGCTACATTGCCCATAATGCGTCATGTGCGACCGCAGAGGACCGATTGCTAGGCGTTGAGCTTGGCCGGCACAACGAGCGGATCGCGGAACACTTTTCAGGTTTGCAGGAGCAAAGAACATGTTGGACTGGACAGGGAAATGGCTCGCGTTGCTGCTGGTGATCGGCGGATCACTGGCGTTTACAGCTGCACCCGCCTTCGCGCAAGACGACCCGGAAGCCACCGCGGCTGCCGTCGTTGAGGCCGTCACCGGTGAAGCAGAAGAAGCAGGACCCGCTTTTGATTGGGACAGTGCAGACGTCTCGGAAGAGATGTTCACGGTCAACAACCTCTGGATCATGATCGCGGGCTGCCTCGTGTTCATCATGCACCTGGGCTTCGCGATGGTCGAGTCCGGCCTCACCCGCGCCAAGAATACGGTCAACATCCTCTTCAAGAACGTCATGATCGTGATGATCGGTATCGTGATGTATGGCGTCTGCGGTTGGCTGATCATGTATCCGGGTGCCGGCCATGAAGAATCGACCATTCCGAACTACTTCAACTTTGGCTTCGGCATCGGTGCTGGTGGGTCGTTCTACGATGGTGATGTCGGTGGTGGTTATGGCTACACGGATGCCGACGGGAACGTCACCTTCAGCATGCTCACGCCTGAGTACAACTCTGGCTACACCGTCTGGACCGACTTCTTCTTCCAAGCCATGTTCGCCGCGACTGCGGCGACGATCGTCTCTGGTGCGGTCGCAGGCCGCATCAAGCTGCTGCCCTTCCTCATTTTCTCCACGCTCTTCGTCGGTCTGCTTTACCCGACCACTGGTTCGTGGGAATGGGGCGAAGGTTGGCTTGACGACATGGACTTTGCTGACTTCGCGGGTTCGTCGCTGGTCCACGCTGTTGGTGGCTTCGGTGCCCTCGCTGGTGCCCTAGTGCTCGGGCCTCGACTCGGCAAGTATGCCAAGGACGGGACCTTACAGCCGATCCCCGGCCACTCCATGCCACTGGCAACCATTGGTGTTTTCCTCCTCTGGTTCGGCTGGTTCGGCTTTAACGGCGGCTCGGAGCTCTCCGCGTTTGCTCCCGGTGTTTCGTATGTCTTGGTCACCACGACCATGGCTGCGTGCGGCGGCGGTCTCACGGCCGGTATCGTGTCGTGGATTGTCGGCGGCAAGCCTGACCTGACCATGGCTCTTAACGGCATCCTTGCCGGCCTGGTCGGTGTGACGGCCGGTCCGGACACCTGCACTTGGATTGAGGCACTGCTCGGCGTTGGTGCCGTGTCGGGTGTCATCGTCTACTTCTCGGTGCTCTTCTTTGACAAGATCAAGATCGACGACCCCGTTGGTGCGATCTCGGTGCACGGTGTCGTGGGTATCTACGGCACGCTCTGCGTTGCGATCTGGGGTGACATGAGCATGTTCGGGGTTCAGCTCCTCGGCACGCTGGTCATCTCTGCCACCGCGTTTGTCTTCGCCCTGATCGTCTTCTCGATCCTGAAGTTCACGATCGGGCTCCGCGTCAGCGAGGAAGAAGAGATCGAGGGCCTGGACCTCGGCGAGCACGACATGTCCGCTTACCCCGACTTCCAGCGGACCTACATCAAGTCCTACCACGCCCGGGAGATCTAAGACGATCTCTCGCGGCGGTGCCCGCGTAAAGGGTGGGCCGGCCCAGGATCACTGGGTCGGCCCTTCCCACGCGGCGGGCAGGACGCGACCGGCACTCGGCCTCGTCTGAACGCCTCTAACTTGAATAACCTGCTTTGGCTGACCGCCAATAGCCTTCCGACAAAGGAAACACACCATGCACATGATTGAAGCGATTGTGAAACCCTCGTCGATCGACGAGATCAAGGGCAAGCTCGCCAGCCTCGGCATCCTCGGCATGACCGCCGTGGAAGTGAAGGGCTTCGGCAAGCAGAAGGGCCACACCGAGCGGTACCGCGGTGGCCGGATGGACGTCGGCTTTATCCCCAAGGTGATGCTCAAGGTCGCCGTCAAGGATGAAGACCTCGACAAGGCCCTCGAAGCGGTGACCACCGCCGCCCGCACCGGCAACGTCGGTGACGGGAAGGTGTTTGTCTACCCGCTGACCAAGGTCATCCGCGTCCGCACCGGCGAAGCCGACGGCGACGCCCTGTAAACCGCAGCCCTCGACTTGAGGGCTGTCTTGGATAGATCCTCCTAACCGTCGCGACGCTGATCAGGTGCCGCGGCGGTTTTTTTATGCGTTTTTGCAAATAAGAGTGTGCGAGCCGGGGCGTGTCGCCCCGGTGACGTAGCGGGTGCGTTCGCTCATACGTTGACCCCAGGAACCCGGCCCGACTCGGCCTGGTTCGCTGTGAACCCACACGATGAGTGGTTGAGCGCACGGGTGGGTGAGTGGGCGGGTGGGCGGGTGGGGTCACCGCGCGTAGCGGGCGCCGCCGGGGCTGGCGTGCTTCGAGAGGCGGTTGTGGGTGTAGAGGGCCTCGAGTAGAAACTCGCCGGCGGAGGCGAGGTGCTGCGGGTTCTTCGGGTCGAGATCGAGGTGCACCGCGATCGTCTCGGCCGCATCGGTGAGCCCATCGACGTGCTCGAAGGACGCGAGCAGGTCGGACGCGGCGACGGTGTCCCCAATCTGGAGGCGGAGGCCCTCGGCGAAGGCGTCGCTGATCGGCTCGTGGTCGTCGACATCGGCGATGCCGTCGTATAGGGCTTTCACCGCTTCGCCGAGCAGCGAGCGGACGAGCTTGTCCTCGGTCTCCTGCCCGTCGTCGGCCATCATCAGCTCGATCTTGCCGCGGGTGGCGGCGACGAGGTGATCGAGGTCGGAGACCCGGGCGGTTACGGTGGATTCGCCGGTGACGAGGCCGCGGCGTTCGGCGGAGCTGACGAGCGTTTCGAGGCAGGCGATCGAGGTGCGGACCGAGACCCCCGATGCCTGGTTGATGTGCGTCGAGGTGCGGGCCGAGGCGACGGCCGACTCAATCACGCGGTGCAGGTAATCCGGCACTTCCACGGTCGGCAGCTTCTCGGCTTCGCCGTTGGGCCGATCCATCCAGGCGTTCTCGCGGGTGATGCGCATCGCCTCGTCGGTGGTCTTGGGGTAGTGGGTGCGGATGACCGACCCGATGCGGTCCTTGAGCGGGGTGACGATCCGGCCGCGGTTGGTGTAGTCCTCGGGGTTGGCGGAGAACACGAGGCAGCAGTCGAGGGCCAGCCGGATCGGGTAGCCGCGGACCTGGATGTCGCGTTCTTCGAGGACGTTGAAGAGCCCGACCTGGATGCGGGGGGCGAGGTCGGGGAGCTCGTTGAGGGCGAAGAGGCCACGGTTGGTCCGGGGGATGAGCCCGAAGTGCATAGTCGATTCGTCGGAGAGGTATCGGCCCTCGGCGTGCTTGACGATGTCGATCTCGCCGATGAGGTCGGCGATGGTCACGTCGGGCGTCGCAAGTTTCTCGTGGAAGCGGTCGGTGGGGGCGAGCCAGCGGATGGGCGTGTCGTCGCCGTGCTCCGCGACGCGGCGCTGCCCGAGCTTGGTCATGGGCTCCAGGGGGTCGTCGGGGATCTCAAGGTCGGCGATGACGGGGCACCACGGGTCCAGGAGTGCGGGCAGGGCGCGGAGCATGCGGGTCTTGGCCTGACCACGGAGGCCGAGGAAGAGCATGTCGTGCCGGGCGAGCAGGGCGTGGACGATCTGGGGGAGGACGGTGTCCTCGTAGCCGCGGATGCCGGGGAACAGGGGCTCGCCGGCGCGGAGCTTAGCGATGGCGTTCTCGCGGAGCTCCTGCTTGACGGAGCGGTAGCGGTAGCCGGTGGCTTTGAGTTGGCCGAGGGTCGCAGCCTGGGGGTGGGCGGGATGGGTGTCGGGGGTGGTGGCGGGTGACGATGCGGTCATGGGAGAGGGTAGCGCCGGGCGGGGCTCAAGTCGACAGGGGCGGCGGGCTCGGCTACAACGTGGCCGCTGGGGGACGGGGTGTGCGTTGTTCAGGCCTGGTGTGACGGAGCCGGATCGTTGGCAAAGACAAAGCTTCTGGTTGCGGTGTCGTCGCCCTGGGCGAGCGAGAAGCTGGTGGCCCCGATCGCGGATCTGGCCCAAAGGCTGGGGGGCGAAGTGTTGGTGGCCCACGTTGCGACGCTGCAGGAGGAAGACGAGCACGAGTCGGACGCGGCGCAGCGGGGCGAGCAGACGCTGGACCTCATGGTGCTGGGGCTGCGGGAGGCGGGCGTGGCGGCCGAGGGCGTGATGCTGTTCTCGGATGACACCGCGAAAGCGATCATGAACACGGCCCGAGCCCGGGACTGCACCGCCATCGCGCTGGGGCTGACCGGCAAGGGCGTCTTGAAACGGCTGATCGCCGGCGACGTCCCGGCCAACATCATCCGCCAGAGCGACCTGCCGGTGCTGCTGCTGCCGGCGAACTGGGACGGGACGATTTAAAGCCTGTCACCGGAGCCCTTTGAATAGTCACTAGGTCGGGGTAAACTCCGTTCATTGCTGGGGCGATTTTGCTTGGGAGGAGGAACGATGAAAGCCTGGACGAAGTGCGCTCTTGGGGGATCGATGGCAACGGCGGTCGCGCTAACCGCGTCGGCCCAGGTCGGGATCACCGACCCGGGGCAGGGCCCGGTCGAGCTGTCGTTCCCGCAGAGCTTCGGCACGATTTCCGAGCTGAGCGGTCTGGCGGGTAACGGGCAGAGCGGCCCGGGGACCAACGCCGACTACTTTGCGGTCAGCGATGAGCAGAGCAACCTGTATGCGATCCTGAGCGGCGTGGACCTGGGGACGGGGTTGTTGACCAGCCCCAACATCGTGGGGGTGAGCCCGCTGGAGAGCCCGGGCAGCGATCTGGAGGGTGTGGGATTGCAGCTGTTTTCGAACCGGACGTTCACGCTCAGCGAGGCCGAGCCTGCGATCCGGGCGTATGTCAACGGGACCACGCAGACACCGGTCGATCTGCCGCTGCCGAGCGCGTTCCAGGGCATCGGGGGCAACGGCGGGTTCGGGCTCGAGTCGCTGGCGGTCAGCGGGACGATGCTGGCGACGGCCAACGAAGGGCCGCTGGCGAGCGATGCCGGCAGCAACCGTGTCCGGGTCCAGACCTACACCCCGGCACCGGGAGTCGTGCCCTTCGGGCTCAGCAAGCAGGTGAGCTACGACCTGGGCGATCCGGGGTCTTTCCTTGCGGTTGCGGCCCACGGGGTGGTGGACCTGGAGTACCTGCCTAATGGCGATCTGCTGGTGCTGGAGCGGGCGCTGGGTGTGCGGCGGCTGGACGGGTTCACGCCGGTGCTCGGGACGACCAGCGCCATTTCACTGATCACTGCCGAGGACCTCGCGGCGGCGGCGGACACCTCGGGCCTCTCTGCCCTGGGCAGCGAGACGCCGGTCGAGAGCACGCTGTTGTGGACCGAAGACTTTGATGCCGACGGCAGCCCGCAGAACTACGAAGGCCTCGCGCTGGGGCCGGAGCTGTCCGACGGATCCTTCAGTCTGCTGCTGATCAGCGACAACGGGCTGCTGCAACAGGACACACCCCTCGGGCAGGTCGCCTTTTCGCCGGGGCAGACGCTGTATCCGTTGATCGTGGCGATTCCGGAGCCGGGGACGGCGGCGCTGCTGGGCGGGCTGACGGTGATCACGCTGGTGCGGCGGCGTAGGGCCTAAGCGGGTTAGCGAGACGGGTCACGACCGATCAATCGCGGGGCCAGACGGTCCGGCCGGTGGGGTCGATGTAGCGCATGGGGGCGGGGGGTGACGCCTGGCCGATCGCGGGGGGTGGGGGGTCGGAGGTGACGCGGGCGATGCCGTTCTCGAAGGGGGCGGCGGAGCGGTAGGCGGGTGCGATGACCCACTCGCCCTCGGGGTTGATGTAGCCCCATCGGCCGGTGGTGGGGTCGGCGGCGGGGGCGAGGCCCTCGAAGAAGTCCCGGGCCCCCCGGAATTGTGGTTCGATCACCACGTCGCCCTTGCGATCGATGAAGCCCCATAGGCCGTCGCGTTCAACGGCACAGAGGCCCTCGCTGAACCGCCCGACGCCGTCCCAGCGGGCGGGGATGACGCGTTTGCCGTCGCGGTTGATGAAGCCCCATTTGAAGGTGGCGCGGACGGGTGCGAGGGCTTCGCCGAAGTCGCCGGCGTGGGTGTAGACCGGGGGCAGCGCGACGTTACCGTCCGTATTGAGGAAGCCGAGCTTGCCGGAGTCGTCGACGAACCAGGCGAGGCCCTCGGCGAAGTCACCGACCGCGGGCTGCCCGTCGTCGGCGGTGTATCGCGGGGGGATGACCCACTGGCCCTCGGTGTCGATGAAGCCCCACTTGCCCTCGGGGCTGCGGGCGGCGGCGAGCCCGTTCCAGAATGAACGGGCGGCGGTGTCGGTCGGGTCGTCGAGGGCGAAGCGGGGGGAGATGCCAAACGCCCCGTCACGTTTGAGGTAGCCCGCTCGGCCGTCGGTCTCGACCAGGCCGAGCCCATGGCGGAAGTCGCCGGCAAAGTCGTAGACGGGCGGGATGACGGTGTTGCCTTGCGGGTCGATGAAGCCCCACTTCTCGCCCACACGGACGGGGTAGAGCTCGGCCAGCTCGGGGGGCGGCCAGGTGTATTGCTGGCGTAGCTCCAAGAGGAACACCGTGGCGACGGAGAGGATGGCGATCGTGATGACCGCGGTGCGGAGCTGTTTGCGGCGGTGATCGGTCACTTCCCCGTTATCGGGTGGATGGGTGTCGGAAGCGAATAATCACAGAGATTTAGAGACACAGAGACACAGAGGTTTTGTCCACAGATGGACAGGATGAAACAGGATTCAAAACACAAGGCTCGGGACCGTGTGTTTTTTCCATCCTGCCTCATCGTGCTGATCTGTGGACTTTCTTCTCTGTGTCTCTGTGTCTCACTAACTCTGTGATATTCGGCAAACCGGCGGTTACGAGTCGGGCTGGGTGGCTGGGGTAGCGAGGACGCGGACCGGGCGTTGGAGCTCGAAGAAGCGTTGGTTTCGGGGGACCGACGGGCCGTTGTAGCCGAGGAGTCGGGGCGGGCCTGCGGGCTCGAGGTCGGGGCGGTCGGCGATCTGGGCGTCAATAAGTGCGAGGAACTCGGCCATTTGTTGACGGGTGGCTTGGCCGCGGTAGGCGTAGGAGGCAACGGTGAGTGGGGGGTAGTCGATGACCTCGACGCGGTCGTCGGCGGGGTCCAGACCTACAGCGCCCTGCTCGGGGTGCTCGTAGAGGAAGATCATGGCGACGCGCTGCGGGGTTTCGGCAGCCCCGGCCTGCTCAGGATTTTCGGCGGGTGGGGG
>JBCDIM010000069.1:0-17947 GCA_038749105.1 Planctomycetota bacterium | reverse complement strand
GAGGGGAGAGGGCGTCGGCGGGGGAGTTGGTGGCGTTGGCTTTTTGTTTTGCGGCGTCGTTGCGTTGTTGGCGGAGGCGGGCGAAGTAGGCGTCGTCGATGTCGCCGGTGACGTAGCGGCCGTCGAAGACGGAGGTCTCGAAGTCGGTGATGTGGGGGTTGCCTTCCTGGCAGGCGGCGATGAGGTCGGGGAGGTCCTGGTAGATGAGCTGGTCGGCACCGATGACGTCGGCGACCTGTTTCTCGGTGCGGTTGTGGGCGACGAGCTCGTCGGCGGCGGGCATGTCAATGCCGTAGACGTTGGGGTGGCGGATGGCGGGGGCGGCGGTGGCGAAGGTGACCTTGCGGGCGCCGGCCTCGCGGGCCATCTGGATGATCTGTTTGCAGGTGGTGCCGCGGACGATGGAGTCGTCGACGAGGCAGACGTGCTTGCCACGGAACTCGAGGTCGATGGGGTTGAGCTTTTTGCGGACGGAGTTTCGGCGTTCGGCCTGGCCGGGCATGATGAAGGTGCGCCCGATGTAGCGGTTCTTGATGAAGCCTTCGCGGTATTTGACGTCGAGGTGGTGGGCGACCTCGATGGCGGCGGTCCGGCCGGAGTCGGGGATGGGGATGACGACGTCGATGTCTTCGGCGAGGCCGTCGCGTTTCATCTTGAGGGCAAGACGGTCGCCCATGCGGAGGCGGGCCTTGTAGACCGAGATGTCGTCGAGCTTGGAGTCGGGCCGGGCGAGGTAGACGAGCTCGAAGATGCAGGGGCGGTAGCGGGCTTCGGGGACGAGCTGCCGGGTGTGGACCTTGCCGTCGAGTGAGATGTAGACGGCCTCGCCGGGCTTGACGTCGCGGGTCACGTCGAAGCCGGCGGTGTCGAGGGCGACGGACTCGGAGGCGATCATGAAGTCGGGGGTGAAGTAGCCGGACTCGCGTTGTCCGAAGATCAGGGGGCGGATGCCGTGGGGGTCACGGAAGGCGACGATGCCGTGGCCGGCGATCATGGCAACAACGGCGTAGGCACCACGGACGCGTTGGTGGACCTTGGAGACGGCGGCGAAGATATCGTCGGGCGCGGGCTCGAGCCGGCCAAGCGTCTGGAGCTCGTGGGCGAAGACGTTGAGCAGGACCTCGGAGTCGGAGCGGGTGTTGATATGGCGGAGGTCGGTCTGGAAGAGGTCGTTGGCGAGCTGATCGGCGTTGGTGAGGTTGCCGTTGTGGGCGAGGGTGATGCCGTAGGGCGAGTTGACGTAGAACGGCTGGGACTCGGAGGAGTCGCAGGTGCCGGCGG
Organism: Planctomycetota bacterium; assembly: GCA_038749105.1. Classification (GTDB taxonomy): domain Bacteria; phylum Planctomycetota; class Phycisphaerae; order Phycisphaerales; family Phycisphaeraceae; genus JBCCOW01. The sequence goes on along the minus strand of JBCDIM010000069.1, from coordinate 16,666 downwards.
TGGGGTAGCGGACGTGGCCGAGGCCCATGTCACCGGTGAGGCGGTCCATGTGGCGTTGCTGGAAGACGTCGCGGACGAGGCCGTTGCCTTTGCGGAGGGCGAGCTTGTGGCCGTGGCAGGTGACGATGCCCGCGGCGTCCTGGCCTCGGTGCTGGAGGACGGTGAGGGCGTCGTAAAGGCGTTGGTTGATGGCGTCTTTACCGACGACGCCGACGATGCCGCACATGTGGGGAGGGTCCTGGGGAGGGCGATGGAAACGTAACCCCCGGAATGGGTTGGGTCAAGGATGAGCGGGTGTTTTTAGGCGTGAGACGAGACCCTTCGGGCCGCCCGCTCCACGGAGTGACGGCTCTATCATGATGGCATGCTGGTTGTTGAACGGCGGGTTAATGCAGAGCTGGTGGGCATGCTTGAGGCGTGGTATCGGGAGGCGCATCGGGAGATGCCCTGGCGGCCGAAACCGGGGGGTGAACTGGGGGACCCGTACCACGCGTTGGTGAGCGAGGCGATGCTGCAGCAGACGCAAGTGGCGACGGTGCTGCCGTATTTCGGGCGGTTCATGACGGAGCTGCCGACAGTGGGGGACCTGGCGGCGGCGGACGAGCAGCGGGTTTTGCGGCTGTGGCAGGGGCTGGGGTACTACCGGCGGGCACGCAACCTGCACGCGGCGGCGAAGGCGGTGATGGACGAGCACGGCGGGGTGATCCCCGGCACCGTGGCGGGCCTGCTGTCACTTCCGGGGGTGGGTCCGTACACGGCGGGGGCGATCGCGTCGATCGCGTTCGGCATCAAGGCACCGATCGTCGACGGCAACGTGGGCCGAGTGTTCGCGCGGCTGTCGGGCTATGACCAGGCGATCGACGGGAAGGACGGGAAGAAGTGGGTGTGGGGCGAGGCGGAGCGGCTAGTTGAAGAATGTGAGGTGCCGGGGGATTTCAATCAGGCGGTGATGGAGTTGGGGGCGACGGTGTGTACGCCGAAGGGGCCGAGGTGTTTGTACTGCCCGGTGTCGGGGGTGTGCGAGACGCTGGCGGAGCGGGGCGCGGACCGGGTGACGGAGCTGCCCGTGATGATGCCGAAGAAGAAGGCGAAGCGGGTGGTGCACCGGGTGGTGGCGGCGGAGCGGGACGGGGCGTGGCTGCTCGAGCAGCGGGGTGATGGTGGGCTTTGGGCGGGGATGTGGCAGGTGCCGACGCTGGAGGATGAGTCGGTGAAGAAGGCGGTGCTCAACGGTTGGTTTGCAGAGCGGTTTGGGTTAGAGCTCGAGAAGCTGGAGCGCATCGGGGCGTTTGAACACGCGACGACGCACCGGGCGATCCGGTTTGAGGTGATGCGGGGGCGCGTGTTGGGGGGTCGGCTTCGACGGGGCGCGGGGGTGTGGCGGAGGTTGAAGGCACTCGATGATCTGCCGCTGGCGAAGCCGCAGCTGCGGGTGGTGGGGATGCTGGGGGAGGCTTAAGCGTTGGACGCATGAACGAGCTGCGTCGCGTAGCGACCCGGTTATTGGCGTGGCGCGATTCGCGTTTGGGGTAGTGGTCAGTGGGCGCCGAGGCGTTTGCGGATGAGGTTGGCGCGGGCGATTCGGCGGTCGGCGGGCTCCATCTCCTGGCCTACGACGCGTTGGAGGTGGGCGGGCTGGGTGAGCAGGAACAGCTCGTTGAGGGTGCGGGTGTTGATCTGCGGCACATCGAGCCGGCCGAGGTTGACGCCGAGACGGACGTGGGAGAGGAGTTGCAGGACCTCTTCGGTATTGATGGTGCGGGCGTGGGTGAGGGTGCCCCAGGCGCGGTAGACGCGGTCGTCGAGCTGGTTGGGGCGTTGGTCGATGAGGGCTTCGCGGGCCTTGTGCTCGTAGTCGATGATCTGGGGGACGATAGTGCGTTGGAAGTCGTCGAGGATCTCGGACTCGGATCTACCAAGGGTGGTCTGGTTAGAGACCTGGAAGAGGTCGCCGAGGTTTTCCGAGCCCTCGCCGAAGAGCCCTCGGATGGCGAGGTGCATGTCGCGGGCGGCGCGTTTGACCTTATCGATCTCGCCGGTGAGCACGAGCGCGGGCAGGTGCATCATGACCGAGACGCGGAGCCCGGTGCCGACGTTGGTGGGGCAGCCGGTGAGGTAGCCGAACCGGCGGGAGTAGGCGAAATCGATCCGCTCCTCGAGCACGTTGTCCAAGCGTTCGATCTGGTCGAAGGCCTCGGCGAGCTGCATGCCCGACCGCAGGACCTGGATCCGCATGTGGTCTTCTTCGTTGACCATGACGGCCCAGGTCTCGTCGGCGTCGATCGCGACCGCACGCGGGATCGTGTTCTTGGGGTTAGCGTGCTGACGCGAGATGAGGTGGCGTTCGACCAGGAGCTGGCGGTCCAGGGTCGGCGACTGATTAAGGTCCACCCAGATGACGTCCGACGCCAGCCGCTTGGAGACGATGTGCTCACGGCAGCGGTCGCGGACATCCTCGTGCTGCCGCGCGTTGGCGCGGTTGACAAAGGGGTAGCCCGCGAGGTTGCGGGCGTAGCGGATCCGTGAAGAGATCACGACATCGGCGTGGGGACCGCGTCCACGCAGCCACTCGCCGGCCCGGTCGGTAATCGCACGCAGTCCGCTCACTCGGGCGTCTCCAGCTGGCTGATCTCATCGCGGAGCTGGGCCGCCAGCTCGTAGTCTTCATTGACCACCGCGTCGTCCAGCCGCTTCCGCATCCGCGTGAGCTGGACCTGACGGTGCGGGCTCGCGCCGGCCCGGGCCGGAACCTTGCCCACGTGATGCGTCGCACCCTCTTGAGCCCGTTCGATCATCGGCGACAACGGCTTCTCGAAGCTCCGGTAGCAGTCCGCACAGCCGAGCAGGCTCTTCTCGCGGAACTCGCTGAAGGCGAGCCCGCAGGTCTCGCAGGCGAGGTCCGGTGGCTTGGAATCATCGACGCCGGAGTTGATCTTGACGAAGTTGGTCAGCAGCTCGTTGATCGGGGTATGCCCGGACGCGGTCATGCCTTCCTCGGCGGCATGGAAGTCGCAGAGGTGGGTTTCGACCTTCTTGCCGTTGATGATCTCAATGGCGTGGTGGGTCGCGGGGCGGTTGCATTTGTCGCACTTCTTTTTCATACGCCTGTACTCTAGGAGTGCGGTGGGACGGGTTCAATGGTTTGAATTTCACCAGACGCCCGGCGCAGGCATCGGGGCCACCCGCGACGGCATCAGGGCTGCGGATCAGCGTTTTCGGCTGGTGTCAGGGGGTGGGGGCAATAGCCGGTCCAGGATCTGATCCTCGGCACTGGCGCGATCGGCGTCTCGGGCCTCCCGGACCGCCTCGAGGAAAGATTCGGGGGTCAGGCCACGGTCGTCGAGCAGGTCGGCAAACTGGGCTTCAGTGAGTCCGCCACGACGGACAAAGGCTTCGACGGGCATAATGACCAGGCGCAGCCGACCCCGTCCGAACCGGCTGGTCGCGAGCTCGGTGTAGGCGACGATGACGGGCATGCCGTCGAGGTCGGGGCCGAGGTAGCGTTGGCCGGGCGAGAGGCCGCGGGTGGGGAAGCCCTCGAGGCGGAACGGGCCTCGGAACTTGCGGTCACGCTGCTGGCGGGACAGGCGGTCGCGGACCGCGAAGTCGAGCTCCTGGGCGTCGCGGTCGAGCTCTCGGCCACGCTTCTCGGCGACCTCCCGCTCCTCGCGTTTGGCGGCGCGGACGGCGTCGGCATCGATCAGCCAGAGCTCGCTGACGACCATAGAGGTGGGCCCGAGGACGTCGTCGACCTCGACGGAGTGGATGCTGCCGTACTGCCCGACGTCGAGCCGGGGCAGGGCGCTGATGTAGTACTGAAGCTCTTCGGGGGGCGGGCGGTAGCCGCGGCGGAGCGCGGCGGAGTCGGCGGTGTCGCCCACTTCGGCGGTGAGCTGCCGGCGGGCGGTGGTCATGCTCAGCCCGGCGCTGCTGAGATAACGCCGGTCGAACTGTGGCACAACGATGTACTGGTTGTCGAAGACCATGCCGTCGGCGGCGAAGGCCTTCCAGTTGATGTTCCAGGCCCGGGCGATGGACAGCGGCGGGCGGTACGGCGGCGGGTTGCTGCGGTCTTTCTCGACGTCGGCGGTGTGGGCCTCGGCGTCTTGGGCGTGGGCTTGATGCGGGATCACCCACGCCCCGCAAGCCGCCAGGAGCGCAATCCATACCCACCCATACAGCGGGGTGCTGCGTGCGTTCATGACCCGGCCCCGATGAGCAGCGGATCGATCGTGAGCGCCGCGTTGCCCGAGCCCGAGCGGAAGCCCTCGAGGTCGAGGCTGATGTAGGTGAACCCGGCGGCCTTCAGCGCCCGGATGACCCGGTCGCGGGTGGCGTCTTCCATGAGGTCGGAGATCTGGTCCCAAGGGATCTCGAGGCGGGCCACGGTCTCGTGATGGCGGACGCGGAAGCCGGTGAACCCCAGGGCCTTGAGGGCCTCCTCGGCCTGTTCGACCTGGGCGAGGCGCTCGGGCGTGACTTTAGTGCCGTAGGGGATACGCGAGGCCAGGCAGGCGGCGGCGGGCTTGTCGGCGTTGGGCAGGTGGAGTCCTCGGGCGAGCTCGCGGACGTCCCGCTTGGTGAGCCCGGCCTCGAGCAGCGGCGAGACGACCTCGGCCTCGTCGGCGGCGCGGAGCCCGGGGCGGTGATCGCCGGTGTCGTCGGCGTTGGTGCCGTTCGCCATGTAGGGGAAACGCAGACGCCCGGCGAGGGCTTGCATGGTGGCGTAGAGGTGCGTCTTGCAGAAGTAGCAGCGGTTGCCGGCGTTGGCGATGTAGCCGGGGTCGTCGGCCTCGTTCGGCTCGACCACCTCCAGGATGAACCCGAGCTGCCCGGCGAGGTGGACCGCGTCGCGCATCTCGGAGCGGGGAAGCGACGGGGAGTCACCGATGGCAGCGATCGCGTCGTCCGGACCGAGGGCCTCGTGTGCAGCCACTGCCACTAGGGTCGAGTCGATCCCGCCGGAGTACGCGGTGAGCATGCGACGCCGGGGGCGGATCGCGTCGAGCAGACGTTGGTAGCGTGGGTCGTCCACCCCGAGAATATAACCGAGCACGGTGGGTTTACCTCGGCTGATTCGGCTGAGTCGGGTGAGGTCAGCCGGCGATCTGGAGCTCGGCCAGGGCGGTGGTGGTGTCGGAAGAGAAGGCGAAGACCTTGTCGAGGCCCGTGGTGAGGAAGAGGGACCAGCAGGCGTTGTTGGGCCCGGCGACGCGGAGCTGCCGGTCGCCGTCGGCGCAGGCCTTGCGGAGGCGGAGCATCTGCGAGAGGTTCGAGGAGTTGAGGTGCTCGACGCCGGCGAGATCGACGACCACATGGGGCGTCGGATCGTTGGCCGCGACCGAGTTGCGGAGCGTCTCGATCTCCTCGGCGAAGGCGGGGTCGTCGGAGGGTGTGGCGACCCAGATCGTGTCGGACCATTTCTGGATGGGCATGGTGCTGCTGCTCGGTTCTTGTCCACAGATGGACAGGATGATCAAGATGGAAGACGGGAAAGTTCTGCGGGTTTCGTGTCGAGCAGACTACACCAAGCCGGAGTCGTTCGGTTTGTGCACCTGCCCGTCATGCAAGGAGGTCTGGGTTATTAATCCTGTCCATCCTGATCCTCTGTGGACACTTCACCGTCCTGGTCGTCCTCGACCCGGGCGACGGCGGCGAGGGTGTCGCCATTGGTGAGGTTGACCACGCGGACACCGGCCGAGTCGCGGTGGGTCTGGCGGACGGACTCGGCGGAGATGCGGACGATCATGCCGAGCTGGGTGATGAGCATGAGGTCGTCGTCGGGGCCGACGCGTTTGATGGCGACGACGGGGCCGTTGCGGTCGGTCGTCTTGATGTCGCGCCGACCCTTGCCGCCGCGGGACTGGGCGCGGGTGGAGCCGTCGGCGGACTGGACGAGGTACTCGATCATGGGGGTCCGCTTGCCGTAGCCGTTCTCGGTGACGGTGAGCAGGTCGAAGCCGGTGCCGGGCAGCTCGCCGGCTTCGTTAGCGGGGACGCGGACCGAGCCGATGACGCGGTCGCCGGGGGCGAGATCGATGCCCTTGACGCCCGAGGCGTTCCGACCCATCGCGCGGGCGTCGGTGGCGTGGAAACGGATCGCCATGCCGGTCGAGGTCGCGAGCAGGACGTCGTCTTCGTCGCCGAGGTATTTGACGCCGATGAGGGCGTCGCCGTCGCGGAGGTTGACGGCGATGAGACCGCCGCTGTGGACGTTCCGGTAGTCGGCCAGGGCGGTGCGCTTGACCAGCCCCTTGGCGGTGCAGAACAGCAGGAAGTCCTCGCCACGCTCGAAGTCGGCGATGGGCATCCAGTCGCAGACCCGCTCGCCCTTGGCGAGGTTGACCAGGTTCACGACGTTGGTGCCCTGGCTGGTCCGCGAGCCTTCGGGGATGCTGAAGACCTTGATCTTGAAGACTCGTCCGGTGTCGGTGAAGCACAGCAGGTCGTCATGGGTCGAGGCGACGAAGACGTGCTCGGTGAAGTCGTCGTCGCGGGACTTCGCCCCGATGACCCCCCTGCCGCCCCGACCCTGCTGCTTGTACTGATCGACGGGCAGCCTCTTGACGTAGCCCTTGTGCGTGATGGTGACGGCGACCTGCTCGACGGGCGTGAGCTCGGCGAGGTCGAAGTCGCCGACCTCGCCGGCCTGGATCTCGGTGCGGCGGGGGTCGGCGTACTTGGCCTTCATCTCCGTCGCGTCGTCCTTGATGATGTCGAGCACCCGCTGCTCGCTGCCCAAGATGTCCTCGTACTCCTCGATCTGTTCCAGCAGCTTGGTGTAGTTGGCGATCAGCGTCTCGATCTCGAGCCCGACCAGCTGGATCAACTGCAGCCGCCCGATCGCCTCGGCCTGCACCCGCGAGAGGAACACATCGCCCTCGGCCGACGCATCGCGAAACCGCTGCGGGATCGTCGGGGCCGACGGGTGGTCAGCAGGGATGCGGAAGCCACGCTGCATCAGGCGATCGATCGCCTCGTCGCGGGTCCGGCTGGTACGGATGAGCTTGATGACCTCGTCGATGTCGACGACGGCGTAGATCAGGCCCTCGATGCGGTGGGCTTCCTGCTGGGCCTGCCGGAGCTTGTACGCGGTGCGGCGGCGGATGACCTCGACACGGTGGTCGATGTAGAGCCGGAGCAGCTGCTTGAGCGTCAGCGTCTGCGGCTGGCCCTTCACCAGTGCGATATTGATGATCGAGAACGTGCTCTGCAGCGGGGTCAGCGAATAGAGCTGGTTCTCGACCACGGTCGGGTCGGCCCCGCGCTTCAGCTCGATGACCAGCCGCATGCCGCCGCGGTTGGACGACTCGTCGGTCACGGCCGAGATCTCGGTGAGCCGGTCGTGCTTGCGGTGCTGCTTGATCTTCTCGATCACCGAGTCGTTCTTGGAGACCTGGTACGGCAGCTCTTTGACGACCAGGAGGTCACGGCCGCCGCGCTGCTCGTGCTCGATGCGGGCGCGGACGGTGACCCGGCCACGGCCGGTGGCATAGGCCTGGGCGATGCCGGAGCGGCCGCAGATGATCCCGCCGGTCGGGAAGTCGGGGCCGGGGACGTGCTGGATGAGCGTGGGCAGGTCGATGTCGGGGTTGTCGATGAGGGCGATGACGGCGTCGCAGATTTCGCCGAGGTTGTGCGGGGCCATGGACGAGGCCATGCCAACCGCGATGCCGGTGCTGCCGTTGACCAGGAGGTTCGGGAGCTTGGCGGGCAGGACCTTGGGCTCGTCGTACTGCTCGTCGAAGTTGGGCTGCCAGTCGACGGTGTCCTGCTTGAGGTCGGCGAGCATCTCGGTGGCGTGGGCGTGGAGCCGGGCCTCGGTGTAGCGCATCGCGGCGGGCGGGTCGGGGTCGATCGACCCGAAGTTGCCCTGCTTGTCGATCATCAGGTAGCGGGTCTTCCACTCCTGGGCGAGGTTGACCAGCGTGGGGTAGATCGCCCCGTCGCCGTGGGGGTGGTACTTCTTCATCGTCTCGCCCACGATGCCGGCACACTTGCTGTGCTTCCTTCCGGGGGTGAGGTTGAGGTCGTTCATCGCCACGAGGATGCGGCGCTGCGAGGGCTTGAGCCCGTCGCGCACGTCGGGCAGTGCCCGGTCCACGATGGTGGACATGGCGTAGGTGAGGTACGACTCGGCGAGCTCGCGCTCGATGGCGAGGTCCTGGACCCGGCCGACGATGTCGGGGCCGGAAGGCGGCTGGTTTTCGGGGGAATCAGTCATGGATGGAGTGCTGTATCCGTCGGGCTTAAGAGCCTCAATTTTAGCTGATTTGCGAGGCTTTCGCTGAAACCCAGAACCCCCTGGGTGGGCTTGGTTAAGCCATAAATTCAGTCCCAAGCGTGCTAATGTGCGTCACCATGACCGATGAAAAACCATTGGGGCCAGGCCAATTCCGTGTCGGTCCCGGTCAGCACGAGCAGATCGGAAAGATCTTGGGGGTGAGCCCGGAAACGGCAAGGAAGGCCGGCAAGAGGGATTGGCTCGGACGCCGTCGGGTGATGGTCATTGAAAAGCAGCCGGATGGCCGCGAAAAGGTGGTGCTCAGAGCCGGATTCCCCGGCCGAAAGCTGGCCGTCTCCGGGGGGTTCTGGCGGCAACTCTGGTTCCGAATCACGGGTCGATAGCAGGCGCGGGCATACTTCCGGACCTGGGGCGATCCGCTACCATCCGCCGCACTATGGAAGCAGGCATTGTCGGACTCCCCAACGTCGGTAAATCCACGCTGTTCAACGCCCTGACCGCGGCGGGTATCCCCAGCGAGAACTACCCCTTCTGCACCATCGAGCCCAACGTCGGCGTCGTGCCCGTGCCCGACCCCCGGCTAGCCCGGATCGAGTCGCATATCCCGACCCAGAAGGTCGTCCCCGCCCTGCTACGCCTGGTCGACATCGCCGGCATCGTCAAGGGTGCGTCCGAGGGCGAGGGCCTGGGCAACAAGTTCCTCAGCCATATCCGCAGCGTCGATGCGATCTGCCACGTCGTCCGCTGTTTCGAGGACCCCGACGTTACCCACGTCGACGGCAGTGTCGATCCGATCCGTGACATCGAGGTGATCGACACCGAGCTGATCCTCGCTGACCTGCAGACCGTCGAGGGTGCGATGGATAAAGCGAAACGCAACGCCCGTACCGGCGACAAAGAGGCGAAGGCCCGGCTCGCGGTGCTCGAAAAACTCGCCCCGGCACTCGGCGACGGCACCCCCGTACGTTCGCTGGACCTCAACGAAGACGAGCTGTTCGAGATCCGCAGCTTCGGGCTGATCACCGCCAAGCGGGTGCTGTACATCGCCAATGTCGATGAAGACGACCCCGCCGGCGAGGGTGACGCGGTGGCGAAGGTCCGCGCCCGGGCAGAGCAAGAAGGCGGCGTGGTCGTGCCATTGTCGGCGAAGCTGGAGTCGGAGCTCGCCGAGCTGGATGAAGACGATCGGCAGGAGCTGCTGGAGAGCGTCGGGCTCGACGAGCCTGCCCTGCACAAGCTGGCCCGCGCGGTCTACCGCCTGCTCGGACTGCAGTCCTACTTCACCGCCGGCGAGAAGGAGATCAAGGCCTGGACCATCCCGGTCGGGGCGACAGCCCCGCAGGCGGCGGGCGTGATCCACACCGACTTCGAGCGCGGCTTCATCCGGGCCGAGGCGTTCAGCGTCGATGACTTGGACGCGTTCAAGAGCGAGAAGGCGATCCGCGAGGCGGGCAAGCTCCGCGTCGAGGGCAAGGACTACGTCGTACAGGACAGCGACGTGCTGCACTTCCTGTTCAACGTGTAGGACATTCCGCTGCGCGGGTACATTGGTCGTATGGACCGTGCCGCTGTCACCAATCGCGACTTCCTCGACGCCCGAGCGGCGCTACTGGATGTGGCTGCGTTCCTGGATCGGGTGGATCGGGCCGGGGGGGAGGACGACTTCCGCGTCACCGCCCTGCGTGCCGCGACGACCCTGCTAAACGACGGCGATACCGAGCGTGCCCGCCGCATCCTCGAACACCTCAGCGATCCGACCGCTGGACCCATCGAGCGTGCTCCCAGCAAGGGCGCCGCGGGGGCGTACGACCCGGAGTCCGCGTGAGCTATATCGACCCGCACATCCACATGGTCAGCCGGACGACCGACGACTACGCGGCCATGGCGCAGGCGGGGTGCATCGCCGTGACCGAGCCGGCGTTCTGGGCGGGGTTCGACCGCTCCTCAGCACAGGGCTTCGCCGACTACTTCGACCAGCTCACCCGCGTCGAACCCAAGCGGGCGGCGGGGTTCGGGATCCAGCACTTCTCCTGGCTGTGTATCAACCCCAAGGAGGCGGAAGACCCCGGCTTTGCCCGCGAGGTCATCGACCTGATCCCCCCCCTGCTCGACCGCCCAAACGTCTTGGGCATCGGCGAGATCGGGCTCAACAAGAACTCCAAGAACGAGCTGCTCATCCTCGAGCAGCAGCTCGCCCTCGCCGCCGACCACGACCAGCTCGTGCTGGTCCACACGCCCCACCTCGAGGACAAGCTCAAGGGCACCCGGCTGATCATGGACGCGATCAAACGCAACGGCCGGCTGTCCCCCGACCGCGTGCTCATCGACCACGTCGAGGAACACACCGTCGGCGAGGTCCTCAGCCAAGGCTTCTGGGCCGGCATGACCCTCTACCCCCAGACCAAGTGCACCCCGGCCCGTGCCGCCGACATCGTCGAGTGCTACGGCCAGGAACGCCTCTGGGTGAACTCCGCCGGCGACTGGAGCAGGTCCGACCCGCTCGCCGTCCCGAAGTTCCAGCTCGAGCTGCGTCGCCGCGGGCACGGCGAATCGGTCGTCCAACGCCTGACGTTCGGCAACCCGCAGGCGTTCCTGTCGCAGAACCCAAAGTTTCTGTCCACAGATGGACGGGATAGCCAGGATTGAAGACCGACAAGGGCCACACGGCTATGGGCCAGCCGTTGAATGCGGGGCGGTAAGGACGTCAGTCTTTTATCCTCTCCATCCTGTCCATCTGTGGACAACTTCAGCCCTCCGCGGATCACCATGCTCGGCTACTGCACTAATGTCCACCCCGGCACGACGCTCGCCGAGGTCCGAGCCAACCTCGAGTGGCACGCCCTGGCGGTCAAGCGGCGGTTCAGCCCCGACAAACCGATGGGCATCGGCCTGTGGCTCGCCGCCGACGCGGCGTCGGAACTCGTCAGCCAGCCCGAAGCGCTGGCGGACTTCAAGGCCTGGCTCGACGACGCGGGGCTCCGCGTGTTCACCTTCAACGGCTTCCCCTTCGGCCCCTTCCACGGAGACGTCGTCAAGGAAGCCGTCTACCAGCCCGACTGGTCCACCGCCGAGCGCTACGACTACACCCTGGACCTCGCCCGCCTGCTCGCCCACCTGCTGCCCGACGATGCTGAGGGCTCGATCTCAACGCTGCCCCTGGGTTGGCCTGCCGCGTTCGGCGACACGCAAGCCGCCTTTAACGAACGGCTGCAAGCCGCGGGTAATCGCCTCACCGATCTGGTCCATCAGCTCGCCCGCCTCGAGCTCGACACGGGCAAATGCATCCACGTCGATCTGGAGCCCGAGCCCGGCTGCATCCTCGAACACTCGGCCGGCGTCGTGCAGTTCTTCAAAGACCAGCTGCTCGGCACCGTCGACGACGTCTCGGTCCTCGGCTACCTCCGGGTCTGCCACGACGTCTGCCACGCCGCGGTGATGTTCGAGGACCAGCACCTCGCGCTGGCGAACTACCGGGCGGCCGGGATCCAGGTCGGCAAGGTGCAGGTCAGCTCGGCGGTGGAGGCGGACTGGGCTTTGAGCGATGCCGAGGCGGTGCGTGCCGGGTTGGATGCGTTCGCCGAGCCGCGGTACCTGCACCAAACCAGCGTCAAGCGGCCGGGCGGCGACATGGTGCGGTATCTCGACCTGCCGGACGCGTTGCGGGATGAGCAGACAAACGGGCTCTGGCGGACGCACTTCCATGTGCCGGTCTACGCCGAGTCGCTGGGGGCGTTGGGCACGACGCGGGGCGAGATCGACCGCTGTTTCTCGGCGATCCAGCCCGACGACGGCGTGCAGCACTTCGAGGTCGAGACGTATGCGTGGGGCGTGCTGCCTGAAGAACACCGAGTCGAAGAGCTGGGGGAGGGGATAGCGAAGGAGTTGGTGTGGACCGCCGAGCGGCTGCGGGCGGCGGGGCTGAAACAAGCGATGGGGGCGGGGGCCGGATGAGGGATATCGACAGCATCGGGTCAAGGGTGTCGGCCTGGGCGGACCTGGTGCGGCTCCCGAACCTGCCCACGGTCTGGACCAACACGCTGGTGGGGCTGGTGCTCGGTGTCGAGGCGATCCGGTACTCGGTCTGGGGAAGCAACGCGCCCCCGCATCAAGGCGGGCTCGATCCCCGGGCGATGGAGGCGGCGCTCCGCGGGGACGCGTGGCTGCTCTTGACGTATTGGCCGGTCCTCGGCGGGGCGTTGCTGTTGCTGTCACTGATCTACATCGGTGGCATGGCGATGCACGACTGGTGTGACGCGCCACGGGATGCCTCGGAGAAGCCCAGCCGACCGATCGTGCGAGGAGGTATCAGTCGGCAGGCCGCGTTGGCTTGGGCGGCAATGGGGCTGGGGCTGGGGCTCATCCTGTTGTTCCGGACGGACGTGACGGTCGGGCTCTTTGGCTGTGGGCTGGTCGGCCTGATCGTGGCGTACAACCTGACGCATCACCGGTGGTTCGGCGGTGTGGTGTTGCTGGGGCTTATCAGGGGTTGGCTGATCTTTGGAGTCGCGTGGTGCATGATCGGGGTGGAGGGTTGGCGGGCGCTGGTCGAAACCGGACTGCCGATCGCGGTAATCATGGCCGTGTATGTGACGCTTGTGTCGGTGATCGCCCGGGTGGAGGACGATGCCGAGGCACCCGGGGGTACGCCGAGCGCGGTCGCGTGGTGGATCGTGCCGGCCGGGTTGGTGGCCGTGCTGTGGAGCGCGCCGCTGGACCCGTTGGCGGGCGGGATGGCGGCGGGGTGTGGGGCGATGCTGCTGGTGTGGCTGATCGGGGCGGCACGGCGGGTCAAAGCGGGGTTCCGTGGGCCGGCCGTGGGGATGTACCTGGCGGGGATCGCGTTGGTCGATGCGTACACGCTGGCGTTGCTGGGTCGGCCAGGCCTGAGCGCGATCGCGTTGGTGTTGTTCGGGCTTGCTTTAATGCTGCAGCGGTGGCGAGCGGCGGGCCGGGCGACGTAGGTTGTAGCGATGAGCATGCAGCCGGTGATGCTGATCGATGTGGTGGGGCTGACCGCGGGGCTGTTGGAGCACGCGCCGAACCTGCGGCGGTTGGCGGAGGCTTCGGGTGTGGTGGGGTTGGACCCGGTGTTCCCGGCGGTGACGACGACGGTGCAGGCATCGATGGTCACCGGGGTTGGGCCGGAAGAGCACGGGATTGTGGGCAACGGTTGGTATGACCGGGACAGGTGCGAGGTCCGGTTCTGGGAGCGGTCGAATCATCTGGTCCAAGCGGAGCAGGTCTGGGAGACGGCGAAGCAGCGTGACGCGGGGTTCACCTGTGCGAACCTGTTCTGGTGGTACAACAGCTACAGCAGCTGCGACCACGTCGTCCAGGCGAGGCCGATCTACAAGGCCGACGGGCGGAAGATTCCTGATTGCTACACGTCGCCGGATGCCTTGCGGGATGAGCTGCAAGGCAAGCTCGGGAGGTTCCCGCTGTTCAAGTTCTGGGGGCCTTTGGCGGGGATCGAGTCGACGCGTTGGATCGTGGACGCGGCGTGTGAGGTGGTGCGGGAGAAACGGCCGACGCTGACGCTGGTGTACCTGCCGCACCTGGATTACGGGCTGCAGCAGTGGGGCCCAGGCGATGCGCGGGTGCCGGCGGAGGTGGCGGCGGTGGACGCGGAGGCGGGCCGGCTGTTGGCGTTGGCGGAAGCGTTGGGCGTTCGGCCGATCGTGATCAGCGAGTACGGGATTGAGCCGGTCACCGCAGGGGATGGCGCGATTGCGGTGAATCGGGTGCTGCGTGAGGCGGGGCTGCTGGCGGTGCGGAACGAGGACGGCTTAGACGTGTTGGACCCCGGGGCAAGCCGAGCGTTCGCCATAGCGGACCATCAGGTGGCGCATGTGTATCACGCTCCGGACGTCGAGCTCCCCAAGTTTCGAGATTGCACGAGGATCGAGCTCGATCACCCGCGGGCGGGGGACACGGTCTTGATGGCCGACGCGGGCCACTGGTTCACATACGACTACTGGCTGGACAACCACCGTGCGCCGGACTTTGCCCGGACCATCGATATCCACCGCAAGCCGGGGTACGACCCGCGGGAGCTGTTCAGCTCGGCATCACCGGCGGCCGTCGCGTGGACGCTGTTGAAGCGGAAGCTGGGGATGCGGCAGCTGCTGGACGTGGTGCCGTTGGACACGTCGCTGGTGCGCGGGACGCACGGGCGGGTCGGGCCAGGCATGGCCGAACAGCCGGTGATGTTGGGCTCGGGCGGCGGCGAGACGCGGTCATGCACGGCGGTGCGGGATGTGGTGTTGGAGGCGGTGTTCGGGAGCGCGTGAGCATCCCGCAGGATCACGCCCCCGACACACGCGGCATGGGCGCCGGCTCACGGGCGAGGTCGGCCTGGATCATCTGTTCCATCAGCATTGCGCGTGTCTCGCGGGCCTCGGGCTTGTCGAACAGGTTCACTAACTCGCCGGGGTCTTCTTCGAGGTCGAAGAGCTCGCCCCAGTCTCGGCCGCGGTAGACCGTGAGCTTGTAGCGGTCGGTGATGAGCGTCCGCAGGTGCACCGCGTCGGACGCGTTGTGGTGGTTCTCGACAAACACCTCGGAGCGTCGCCCCTCGGCTTGCCCGGTCCAACGCTCGAGCTGCGATTCGCCCTGCATTTCCAGTGGCTTGCTCTCTCGGCCGGCCGCGTCCAAGAATGTCGGCGCGATATCGACCAGGGTCTGCAGCGCGTCCGACTCGGCGGCGGCGGGGATGTGCCCGGGCCAGGCGGCGAGGTAGGGCACGCGGATGACGTCTTCGTAGTGGAACGGGCCTTTCTGGTCGAGGCCGTGGTGCCCGAGGAAGTGGCCGTGGTCGGAGGTGAAGACGATGAGGGTGTTGTCGAGGATGCCCAGGGCTTCGAGCTTGTCGAGGGTCTGGCCGATCCAGTGGTCCATGAACGAGATCATGCCGTAGTAGCAGGCCTGGGCGCGTTGGTAGTCGGCGTGACTGAGGTGATTGTGCCGGCCGTAGCCGTGGTTGCCGTGACGATCGATGTTGAACGGGGCGAAGTTGGCACCGTCTTCCTGAGTCATACGGTGCGGCGGGGGCATGTCGTCGAACTCGCCGGGCGTGAACTCAGCGATCTTCATGTCTTCGGGCTTGTACATCGAGGCCCAGGGTTCGGGCACACAGTATGGCGGGTGTGGGTCGTGATAGCTGGACCAGATAAAGAACGGCTGGCGGTTGTTGTGGGCCCGTTCGATCGCGGCGATCGTGCGGAGCCCGGTCCATCGGGTGTAGTGAAGCTCTTCGGGGAGCTTCCAGTGCATGTCCTCCCGCATGCCGTAGCCCGGGGTCGTTATGGGAGCGAGGTCGCCATCGGTGGGGGTGTCTTTGACGCCGTCGGTGCGGGGCTGGAAGTAGTCGCGCCAGTTGTCGAGGCCCTGCTCTTCGAGCCAGATCGCGTAGTGCTGGCCGACGTGGCCTTCATCGGAGTGGTTGCGGGTGAGTTCGCAGTGGTCGAAGCCGTACCAGGGGGCGTGGGTGTCGTTGAAGGTGCGCCAGAAGTCGAGGTCGCGGAGCGTGGGGTAGGCCTCGACGCCGGGAGAGTTGTCGGTGGACTTCAGCGGCTGGAAGTGGGCCTTGCCAATAAGCGAGCTGTGGTAGCCGAGGGCCTTGAGGTGCTGGCCGAGGGTGGTCTGGTGTTCGGGGAGCTTGGTGCCGAGGGTGAACGCGCCGTGGGCCGAGGGGTACATGCCGGTGATTATGGAGGCACGGGTCGGCGTGCAGGTCGGGTTGGGGCAGTAGGCCCGGGTGAAGTTGGTGCCGAGCTTGACCAGGCGGTCGAGGCCGGGCGTCTGGATGTCGGGGTTGTTGATGCCGAGGGTGGCCCAGTGCTGCTGATCGGAGGTGATGAGCAGGAGATTGGGGGGCGTGTTTGAGGGAGGCATAGTGATTGATTTTCGATTGGATTAAGTCCGGAGCGTGTGAGGATAGCGAAGGCCCGCACATGTCGTGAGCGGCCCAGGAGGCCGGAGGATCACGGCTGCTGGCCGCTGAAGCCCGTTATCACCGCTCCCGTCGTGGCCCGCGTTGCCAGCGGCCATAAAGTGTTCATAATGGTCGGCTTGCCCGTGGGCGTCCCGATCAGGCCCCGCCCCGACGCCCGGCCCGGGCACGCACCAATCTGACCCGATCCGCCCCGCCGCGACGCCCGCGTCGCCCCTCCGGAAGGACCCCCCGCTCATGTCTTTCGATTCCACCGTCCACGCCAAGGCCGTCGACCTCGCCAAGCTCGGCTACGAGATGACCTCCGCCGCCGGGTCCGGCCACCCCACCTCCTCCGCCAGCCTCGCCCACCTCGTCACCGCCCTGCTCTACACCCACATGCGCTACGAGCCCGCCAACCCGGGCCACGCCTGCTCCGACCGCCTGGTCCTCTCCGAGGGCCACGCCGTCCCCATCGTCTACGCCGCCTG
>JBCDIM010000068.1:0-18390 GCA_038749105.1 Planctomycetota bacterium | reverse complement strand
CGACGCCAAGACCAAAGTCGAAGCCATCGAAGCGATCGACGCCCAGGTTCTCCCACCCATCATGCAACGCCTCCGGGCCGAGCCCGACGGCTACCGCATCCTCGTCATGCCCGACCACTACACCCGCGTCGACACCCGCAAGCACTTCCCCACCCCACCGCCCTTCCTCATCGCCGGCCACAAGATGTCTTCCACCATCCCCCGCCGATTCACCGAAGCCGACGCCGCCACCGCCGACCTCCGCGTCGCCTACGGCCACGAGCTCATGGAGTTCTTCCTCAAGAGCGGCATGAAGTAATCGCCACCTGAATTCCATAAAGCCGCGACCGTTGGTCGCGGTCGCCCCACCGACCACTTCTGCCAAGACCAGATACTCACGCCCTCAAACCGCAGCGACCCGCCTCAACTCTGGCTCAACCGCTTGACCTTCTCCCCGCTCAGCCGCGTCACCGCGTCGTGCAGCCGATCGATCGCCGCCTCCCCCAGCAGCGTCCCCTGCGCTAAACCGCGCAGCTCCGCCGGATCAATCTTCGCCAGCTCACCCGGGTCCGCCCCCGGGAACCAGTGCCCCGCACCGTTGAGCATGTTGAACCGCATCTTCCCGTACGCCTCCATCCCCCAACCCGCCGCCAGGTTCCGCAGCCACAGCATCACCGGCAGGTTCAGCCCCCCCGGCGCACTGCGGTGGTCCGGCAGCTCCCACACCCCCGCCTCCGGCGACCCGTGCCCCGTCGCCTCACGCATCGCCCCTTCCAAACGCTCCACAATCGGCGGCACCAGCTCCCCCGCCCGATCCAAGAACGCCGCCGCCTCCATATGCAGGTCGTAATCGCTCGGCCGGGCCGCGCCCACGCTCAGCGTGTGGACCTGCTCGTGCATCAAACAGAACAAGTCGTTGAACACGATCGGGTGCAGCGGGTCGCACAGCTCCACCAGCTCCGGCGGCGGCTCGTACAGCTTCCCGCCCTTGTCCGACGGGCTGATGATGAACACCCCCATGTCCTGCTCCCGCGCCGCCAGCACCGCCGGCCAGTTCCGTTGAAGGATGTAGTACCAGTGCAGGTTCACATAATCGAAACCGCCGTCGCCTTCGTGCGTCACCGCCCGGAGCATCACGTCGAGCGGCGCGTGCGTCGAGAACCCGACATGCCGGCACAGCCCCTGCCGCTGCAGCTCCCGTGCCGCCGCCAGACATCCGCCCGGACGGATCGCCTGATCGACCGTGGCTTCGTCGTTGAGCCCGTGCAAAGCGAACAGATCTACATAGTCCAGCCGGAGCCGGTCCAGCGACTCGCGGAAGTGGCTTACCAACACGTCCGGGTCGTCCGCCGGGCCGATCTTCGTCTGCACGATCAGCTCTTCACGCGGGTACTTCGGCAGCACCGTCCCCAGCTGCCGCTCTGACACGCCATACCCCCTGGCCGTCTCGATGTGGTTGATCCCCACCTCCAGGGACCGCTCGATCGTCGCCCCCAGGTTCGCCTGCACCTTCGGGTCCACCTCGCTCAGCGGCTTGTCCTTCCACCCGTCCTGATACCGCATCCCCCCCGTCGAAAATACCGGCATCTGTAGACCCGTCCGCCCGAACCGCCGACGCGGCATCACGCTCGATCCTGTCGCTGTACTCATACCCGTATGCTAGCCGCCCCGCAGCCATCACTTCGTTACCGCGGGCGCAGCAGCCCGTCCAGCAGCCCCCGCAGCAGCTCGTCTTCCGGATCGTCGCCCTGGATCGCCTCCCTTGCCGCCAGCCGCGCCACCTCCCGCGCGAGCCCCGCGGTATCGAACTTCAGGTCGTCCACCTTCCCCGTCATCCGCACCCGAAGCGCATCGTCGTCCGCCACCCGCTTGAGCCCCAGCAGCTTCCGCAGCGACTCGGCCGGCACGTCCAACGCAATCAACGCCGACTCCGTCTCCAGGTCCACCCCCCCGGCAAACTCCATCCGCACCGACCCCATCATCAGCGACCCGTCGGCATACGTCAGCTTCCCGTCCGCCACCCGGAACTGCACCGGCTCAAACCGCACCTCCAACTCCCCCGTCGGCGTCCGTCGCCCACGCTCCAACGCCCGCCACACCTTCCCCAGCGCGCTGCGCTCCGTCACCGGGATCGGATCGAGCACCAGCTCGCCGCTGCCCGCCAGCCGCTGCGTGTCGAACCCCTCCGCCAGCTCCGCCCGGAACCCCTCGTCTTGCAGCGTCAGCGTCGCCGAACTCCCCGAACCGTCCAGCCCCACCAGCAGCGGCAGCACCAGCTTGAGATACCCCTCCACCATCTCCGGGTTCAGCGGCAGCTTCGCCTCGCCCGGCTCCGTCAGCGTCAACACCTGTTCACCCGACAGCGACGCCCCGAACGCCGCGTACGCCCGCTCCCCTTCGACCCGCCCACTCACCGTCGCCCCTCCGTCGGCCAGCCGCCCCGCCTTGAGGTCCACGACCTTCACCCGGTCCCCCAGCATCGCCGGCAGGTCCGGCCGATCCGCCAACACCGCCACCAAGGCCGTCGGCACCTCACCGCCCCCGCTCACCCGCGGCGGCCCCTCCCCGAGCGGGTCATCCCACCCCAGCCCCAGCCGCCATGGTTCGCCCGGCACTTCCGGCCCCGCGTCCATCACCACACCCGCCGAACCCGACGCCACCACCGCCAACCGTTCACCCAACGGCTCGCCACCCACCAGCACCGTCGTGTCGGTCAGCCGTACACGCTCCCCGTCCCCCGACCCCCCAGACCCTTCAGACCCCTCCGCGCCCGGCGTCCGCACCACCGTCTCGCTCAGCGACACGCTCCCCCGCAGCTCCGCCGACGCCAACGCCGGCACCCCGTCGGTCACCGGCAGCTCCAACCGCTCCACCGCCACCGCGACCCGCACCGGCTCCAGCAGCTCCACCGCCGCCAACGCAGCAGCTTCCTCCGCCGCGGCGTCACCCTCCAACCCCTCGCCCGTCAGCAGCGCCAACGCCGCCGGCAGCACCAGCCACGACGCCCTTGTCGCCGAAGGGTCCACCCGGAGCCCAGTCTCCGTCAGCTCCACCGCCGCGTCCACCTCCAGCCGCTCCGACTTCACACTCAGCGTCGCCGCCGGCGACAACGCCGACCCCTCCGCCGCCAGCGACACATCTACGACCGGCCCGATCAACGCCGGCAACACCTCGGGCAGCTCCCCCAACCGCACGATCATCGGCGTCGGCACCGCCGACAACCCCACTTTCAACGTTAGATCAGATCGCTCCGGCCGGACCAGCCCCGACGCGTCCACCAGCCCACGCACCGACGCGTCCAGCGTCATCGCCCCCGACCGACGCCCGCTCACCACCGTCACCGCCAGTTCCGCCGTGACCTCGTCGAGGTCGCTCGCGTCCACCACCACCGGCGCTTGCGTCGAGATCACCACATCCAGCTGCCCCGGGGAGACCAGCCGGACCGTCGCGTCTTCCACCACCACCCGGGCCCGCAGCCCCTCGGGCCAAGCCACGGGTTCGGAAGCCTCGTCGGCGTCCTCGTCCTCCGCTTCGCTGTCGTCTGCCGAATCCTCGTCCGCCTCCCGCACCACTTCGGCCTTCACACCCGAGACCCGCACCGTCCCCAGATCCAACCCGCCGAGCACATCGATCGGGCGTGACTCGACAAGCAGCCGATCGGCCGACACCCGCTCCACCCCGTCCTCGTCCCGGTACCGCAGCCCCTCGACCTCGATCGGTGAGAGCCAACCCACCTTCAGGTCATCAACCTCCACCGTCCCCGGCACCGCGTCGTTCACCACCGCCAACACCCGCTGCGTCCCCCAGCCGCTCGACACCACCAACGGCAGCGCCAACACCAACCCCGCCAGCAGCAACACCAGCACAATCCCCGCCCCAACTAACCGAACGAGCCAGCTCTTCTTCCGCTTGGCCTTGACGGGCTTGCCTCCATCAGGCGTGGGGCCCGTCGCCACCGCGTCCGGCCGCCGCACCACCGCACCATCCGTCGGGCTTGGCTCGCTCATCACGTCTCCTGATCAACCAGCCACACAGGCCAGCAACACTACACCTAACGATAAACGATCCGGCCCCGCAAACAGTTCCCCCGACTTCCTCGCTTCACCAAACGACCCAATACGCATAGCCCGCACACCCCGCACGATCAGCGAGCCGGAGCGTATCGCCCCGGCCGTCCCGACGCGGCCCGGCTCGCTTACTGCCGCATCAAAGCCGGTCCGCCGCCAGCGACGCCAGCTCGGAGCGCTCGCTACGTGCTAGCGTGACGTGCCCGACCTGCGGGGAGCCCTTGAGGTGCTCCACCGCGTACGACAACCCGTTCGAAGAGCCATCCAGATACGGATGATCGATCTGGTTCACATCGCCGGTCAGCACGATCTTCGTGCTCTCGCCGACCCGTGACACGATCGTCTTGATCTCGTGCGGCGTCAGGTTCTGCGCCTCGTCAATGATGATGAACTGGTGCGGGATCGATCGGCCGCGGATGTACGTCAGCGGCTCGAGCACGAGCTGACCCGACCCGACCATCTCCTTGATCCGGGCTTCGGTCGGCTTCGAGTCGGCGTGCTGGACGCCGTTGCCGCGGGTCGACATGAGGTACTCGAGGTTGTCGAAGATCGGCTGCATCCAGGCCGAAAGCTTCTCGTCTTTATCGCCGGGCAGGTACCCGATGTCCCGGCCCATGGGCATGATGGGGCGGGCGACCAGCAGCTTCTCGTACCGCTGCTCGGTGAAGACCTTGGTCATGCCCGACGCGAGCGCAAGCAGGGTCTTGCCCGTGCCCGCCCCGCCGAGGAGCGTGACGAGCTTGATCTCGTCGTCGAGCAGCAGGTCCAGGGCCATGAGCTGCTGGACGTTGCGGTGCATGATGCCGAACGTGGGCTTGCGTGGGCCATGGATCGGGATGAGGTAGTCCGTATCTGCAAGACGACGGGCCAGCCCGGTGTGCGAGTCGTCCAACGCGTTGCGGAACTGGATGAACTGGTTCCCCGCAATCTCGAGCTTATTGCCGGGCGGGTCGGCGCTCGCTGCGGTCTCGCTCGGGCCGTCGCCGGGCTCGGCATCACCGACGAGGTATTCGTCGATCGCCGCCAGCTCCAGCTGCTTCTCTTCGTAGAGCTGGTCGATCAGGTCGCCGCCCACGTCGAGCTCGACGTAGCCGGTGTACAGCCGGTCGATGTCGACCTTCTGCGCTTCGAAGTCTTCCGACTGGATCCCGAGTGCGTCGGCCTTGATCCGGACGTTGATGTCCTTGCTCACCAGGATCGCGCGGTGGCCCTGCTCTTTGAGGGTGTAGGCGACGCCGATGATGCGGTGGTCGGGGATGTCTTCGCTCAGCGCCGGCGGGCGGGCTTCATCCGCCAACGCCACGCGGACCCGGCCGCCGTGCCCGTTCCACCGCACGCCCTCCGACAGCTTGCCCTTCTGACGCAGCTTGTCGAGCTGGCGGGCGACCTCTCTCGCGTTGCGGGCCACGTCGTCGTTGCCCTTCTTGAACTTGTCGATCTCCGAAAGCACCGCGAACGGGATCACGACTTCGTGCTCCGCGAACAGATACAGCGACCGCGGGTTGTGCAGCAGCACGTTGGTGTCGACGACAAAGTGCTTGACCTGGCCCGGCGTGGGCTCCGTCGGCGGGGCCTCGGAAGCGGGGGTCTCAGGCTGCGGGGGCGACTTGGCCGGCGGCACGGGCTCGGTCGTCGGGGTGTGCGATACGGGAAGAGGCGACGGTGCTGGGGCTTGCGTCAAAGACGTTTTCTCCGGATCAGAAGCGGGCCCGCCCAGGGGTTTACTTGCCATAGAGCATATCGGTTCGCAGGGCGTTGTTGATGCAATCCCGGCCGATGAACTTTTTGTGAATACGCCGTCCCTCAGGGCAATCCACCACCATCGGCAGAACCCCCCACCCATCGGCTCATGAAGACCTCATCCACATAAGTCCCGTGTATCCAGATGCTCCGCCGTCGTCGGCCCTCTTCGACGAACCCCAGCTTTTCGTAAACCCGGATCGCCCTAGGGTTGTTGCTGTGCACGCTCAGCTGCACCACGGTCAGCTCCGGGTGGGCCTCCGCCCAGCCGATCAGCTCCGCCATCAGTCGACTGCCCAGCCCACGATCGCACCAGGCCGCACGGATCGAAATACCCAGCCCGACGCGGTGCTGAAGCTTGACCATCGTGTTCCCGCGAAGCGCGCACAGCGCGATCGGCTCGCCATCGACCAACGCCATAACCTGCACCCCACGCGGGTCCTCGCGCACCTTGCGGACCCACTGCCGCTCGCCGTCCAAGTCCATCAGGTCATCCCCGACGCTGAGGCAGATGCCATCGGTCTCGCGACGCACCGCGTCGATGTACGCGAGCAACGCCTCGGCATCGGCCTCGACCGGACTGCGCAGTTCGACGGCGGCACCGTCGGCAAGCGTGATCGTCTTCGGGGTGAGCTCGGCCATGTCTGCAGGTGATAACCGATCAACACGCAGCAAGCCGTTAGCAAAGCTCAAACGGTCACGGCTGCTCGATCGCGTCGCTGTTGTCCATCGTCGTCGCCGCCACTGCGCGGGCCTCGGCGGTGCGGATCCGGTTGATCGCGGTGAGGTACGCCTGGGCGGCCGCCTCGATCACGTCGGTCGACACGCCCCGGCCGCGCACCGTTTTGCCGTGGTGATTCAGCCGGATCTGGGCCTCGCCCTGGGCTTCCTTCCCGCCGGTGATCGCGCGGGTGGTGTAGTCCTCGAGGGTCGCGGTGACGCCTGTGATGCGTTGGATGGCGGAGAAGATCGCGTCGAGCGGGCCGTCACCGGTTGCTGCGTCCTGCTTGATCACGCCCGACGAGTCCTTGACTACGACCGTGGCGGTTGCGATCGCGTGCGTCCCGCTGGTCACCTGGAAGTTCATCAGCGACCACAGCTCCCGCTCCGCCTCCAGCTGCAGGTCGAGGATCGCCTCGATGTCTTCGTCGTAGACGTCCTTCTTCTTGTCGGCCAGGGCTTTGAAGTCGTCGTAGACGCGTTGGAGCGTGTCGTCATCAACGGTGTAGCCCAGCTCGACCAGGCGGTCACGCAGGGCCGCGCGTCCAGAATGCTTACCCAGCACCAGCTTCGACGCGGGGACACCGATGCTGGTCGGGTCCATGATCTCGTAGGTGCCGCGGTGCTTGAGCATGCCGTCCTGGTGGATGCCCGACTCGTGGGCGAAGGCGTTCTCGCCAACCACTGCCTTGTTGCGTTGGACCAAGAGCCCAGTCAGCGACGAGACCATGCGAGAGGTCGGGAAGATCTTGGAGATGTCGATGCCGGTGGTGTAGCCGGCGAAATGGTCGCCGTCGGTGCCGCGGGTCCGCAGGGCCATGACGAGTTCTTCGAGCGCCGCGTTACCGGCCCGCTCACCGATGCCGTTGACCGTGCATTCGACCTGGCGTGCGCCGTTGCGGACCGCGGCGATCGAGTTCGCGACCGCCAGCCCCAGGTCGTTGTGGCAGTGGCTGGACAGGTAGATGCCCTGCTGGTCGATGATCGGCAACTGTTCGCGGAGGTGGGCGAAGATGTGGCCGTACTCCTCGGGGACGGAGAAGCCGACGGTGTCGGGGATGTTGATGGTGGTCGCCCCGGCGTCAATGGCGGCCCCGGTGATCTGGACCAGGTAGTCCAGCTCGGTCCGGCTGCCGTCCTCGGGCGAAAACTCGACGTCGTCGGTGTAGCCGCGGGCCTGCTGGATGCTCTTGACCGACAGCTCGATGATCTGATCGAACGCCTTGCGGAGCTTATGCTCCCGGTGGATCTTCGAGGTCGCACAGAACACATGGACACGCGACCTTTCGGCGTGCTGCACCGCTTCGCCGGCCCGCTCGATGTCACGCGGCACGCACCGCGCCAGCCCGCAGATGATCGGCCCGTGTACTTCCTTGGCGATCGCGCTGACCGCGTCGAAATCACCTTGGCTGGTGATCGGGAACCCGGCCTCGATCACGTCGACCCCGAGCGCCGCCAGCTGGTGAGCGATCTTGAGCTTCTCCGCGTGGTTAAGGCTGGCGCCCGGCGACTGCTCGCCGTCGCGCAGCGTGGTGTCAAAGATGCGGATCGGGACCGGCTCGTTCGGGTTCTGGGCGTTCATGGCAGGCTCACGGGCGGGTGGAGTCGGTGAATAAAAAAAGCCCCGTCGCTCTTACGCAGACAGGGCCGTCGGTCAGCGGGGGCTGACAGATCGGCCTAGTCGTCTAGAAGCAGGAGGGGCTTAGAGTTCACGATCGGTATCGCGAAGATTCGTCTGTTGCGGGCGGCCTGTCAAGCACCCGATTGAGCTTTGCGTGTCAGCGTCGCACGTCGGGATCGACCGCCCAGAGCAGCTCGGGGTCGATGGTCTCTTCGAAACCGAAGGCCCGGACGGAGGTGTCCGCGAAGGCGTAGTTCGATGCGGTGCCGTTCTGTCCCTCCCTACCGTAGTGGCGGGTCTGCTCGACGGCCGCTAGCGGGTCACCGATAGCCGCAAAGATGTCGACGTAGAAGCCCCTGAAGGTCGGCCCCGACTGCTTCTCGCCCAATAGGATGGTGTCGGCGGGGATCTCGAAGGCGATCCGGGCCATGGTCGTGTCGTCGCTCTCGGTCCAATCGGCCTGTGCGGTGTCCAAATCGTTGAAGCCGTTGAACATGTAGCTGCGGTCCACCGCGTCTTCGTCGGGCAGCGTATCCCAGGGCGGGCCGCTGGTGTCCGGCCCGGCGGGGTCGGGGTCGGATGGGCAGATCAACACGTCGGGCGTCTGATAGCTGCGCCGGAACTGGGCGGTCCAACGCGGATCAACACCCCGTGTCGGATAGAAGCCCTTTTCGTCGTCGGCGTAGATCTCAGCCGCGAGCGCGAGCTGTCTCATGTTGGCCTTGCACTGCGAGGCCCTAGCCGCCTCGCGGGCGGCAGCGAGCGTCGGCAGCAGGATGCCGATCAGCAGCGCGATGATCGAGATGACCACCAGCAGTTCGATTAGCGTGAAGCCCACTCGGTGAAACGGCGGACGGACTCGGGCAGATGATGCGATAGAGCGCATGTGAACCTCCACGGGCTAGCATGGTAGGCATCGGACGACTCACATGAGCAGACGCAACGTTTTCACGGTCATCCTGCTGGTGGTGCTGGCGGGCGTAGCGGTGTGGCTGAACTTCCGGCCTGGGCCGGGCTTGCAGACGTCGGTGGTCAGGATCGGCGACGGCCCGATCAGCTTCGCCTTTAGCGAGAGCCTGCTCATCCAAGAGCTGCGTGTCGATCGGCTGGATGGACCTGAAGGGGCCGAGGTCGAACGGGTGTGGCATCTGCAGCGCCGCGAGCGCGAGCCGGACGAGAACGGCGAGATCGAGCCCATTCCCGCGGGTTGGTGGGTCAGTGCGGTGGCGTACGGCCGACCGCCGCCGGGCATGCGGCGTCACCCGGAGAGCGAGACCCCGCGGCGGGGTTTGGACCTGATAGCCGGTGAGCCCTACCGGCTGACACTCGTCGCTGAGCCAGAGGATGTGGTGCTGGAGTTCGTGCCCTGAGGCAAGCAACGACCGGCGGATACGCCCAAGCCCGGGCACATGTGTTCGGGGGTTCTTGCGATCATCGACGGCTCGGCCGGCCGTGGCCTCGAATCCACCCCAGCCGCTATAGCCTCGGCTTGGCCGATCGACGCCTAAACGCGAGGACGGCGTGGCTTGAGCCCCCCACGATCACCCCCACACAGCCGCATGTTGCCGGTTAAGCGAGCCAGGAAGCGGCGGTCCGCGTGACCGCTCGTGCCCCAAAGAGTCGGCTCGCCGAGGCAGGGCTCGTTGGATGGTCGTCGAAGAAATGCACCATTGCATCCTCGGTCGCTCCGCGGTAGGTTGTCAGCTGCGGGTACGAATGGATCCAACGGAGAGGAAAGGTTTGCCAGAGTTCTGGCCTCTCAATCGTTGTGTGTGTTCGAGCCCGCTGCCTGCGGTTCCCGTGCTTGCCGCCCAAGGGTCAAAGCCCGTTTGAGACCTTGACGCGAGCCGCACGCCTGCTCCGTGCAAACCGCCCCCCCGATGTACCCCCCCCCGCTTTACCCACCATGGAAACCAAGATGAAGTTCCCCTCCACTGGCCGGATTCAATCCGGATTAACTGTCGGCATCCTCGCGTTCCTCGCCTGCCCCCCCAGCCAGGCCAGAGAGATCTATTGGGCAGAAACGAACTCCGACGCCGTATTTGGCGCGAGTGTCGTGGATGGGGCGGACCAGCGCAAGATCCGCGACCTGGACGAAACCGGCCGCGGCTCTAGGAGCTACTTCATCAACGAGATCGCCGTTTTCGACAACCTCCTGTTCATCACCGCACCCGGCGACGACCGGATCTTCTACACCACCACCACCACACCCAACCTCTCGGGGTTGTTCGTGAACCTCGACAGGGAGTTCAATACCAACCAGAATATTGACTACCGCCCGGTCGGCATTACCGCCAACAGCGAGCATGTCTACTGGACCGACAGTAACACGAGAAAGATCTACCGCGCCGATTTCGGCATCGCGTTGGGTGGTCGAGGTGCCGAAGAACTCATCGATCTGCCGGGGGACGACCCCAGGCCGCAGTCCATCACGGTCTTCGGGAACGACCTGTACTGGGTCCTTGAAGGCCGTGACGAGATCTACCGCAGCGACCTGGAGGGCAACAACGTCAGCCGGATCATTAGTCTCGACAGCACCTTCGGTGATGGCAGCTATATCCCCAATGCGATCACCGCGACCGACCGGCATATCTACTGGTCGGACATCGAGACCGACACCATCTACCGCGCCGACCGCGACGGGAGCAACGCGATCCCACTGATCGACACCGGCGACGACCCATCCGATGGCCCGGTAGGTCTGACAACGGACGGCCTTTTTCTGTACTGGACCACTTTTCTTGACAACGACATCTTTGCCGCGACGCTCGATGGTCAGCTTGAATCAAGTGAGCGGTTTACACCCGATCCCGACCCCAACGAAACGGGACCCGACTTCAGCATCAACACCCTCGCCATCGCTTATGTGCCTGAGCCGGCGTCGCTCACACTGCTCATCACCGCCGCTGCCGTGCTTTCGCTACGGCGCAGACGCGATGAGAGCTGTGACGACTGACCCAAAGGCGAGGGCTCACTGACCCTGGCCGAGCGAGAAGCCGGGGGTGCCGTCGAAGGTGCAGAGGTGCTCGGTCTTGATGAAGTCGAGGCCGTGCTCGGCGGCGGCCTGCTGCAGGTGCACGATCTGGAGTGGGGTCACGGACGCGGTAGGTTGGGTCAGGTCGTCAGCGCCAACAAACCGGCAGCGCCAGTGGTCGGTGCAGAACGTCTCGGGCATGCCCTGGGGCCAGACCTTCACGCCGCGGTTGGTGATCATCTGGAGCTTCAGGCCGCAGTGGGGCTCGAGGGCACGCAGCCGGTCAGCAAGCTCTTCGGGGTCGCGGTCTTGGGGCTCAACCCCCCCACCCCAGTCCATGAACAGGTCGACACCGACCAGCTGTTTGGCGGGCCGTGGCCGATCTGCCTGGACTGGAGTTGCTCCCTCGGACGCCCGTGCGGCAGGTCCCTCAGGATGGCTATAGCTGACGGCAGGCAGGCTTTCGGGCTGCTGGCCGAGCCGGGTGATGACGGCGTCGGCGAAGCCTTGGGTGCCGACGAGTTCGCGGGTGTGGCCGGGGTTGAACACGTCGCGGGTGTGGACGCCGTCCTCGATGGTGGCGAGCCAGGCGTTGTGGACGCGTTCGGCGACCTCGGGCTCGCCCATGTGGATGAGCATCTGGACCGACGCGAGGATCAACGCGGTGGGGTTGGCGATGTCCATGCCGGCGATGTCGGGAGCGCTGCCGTGGATGGCTTCGAACATCGAGACGGTGGGCCCGATGTTGGACGTGCCGACCAGCCCGACGCTGCCGGCGACCTGGGCGGCGATGTCGCTGAGGATGTCGCCGTAGAGGTTGGGCGTAACGATGACGTCGAACATCTCGGGCGTGTCGGCCAGCCGGGCGGCGCCGATGTCGATGATCCAGTGGTCGGTCTCGAGGTCGGGGTACTCCGGGGCGATCTCGTTAAAGACCTTGTGGAACAGGCCATCGGTGGCCTTCATGATGTTGTCTTTGGTGAAGCAGGAGACGCGCTTCCGGCCGTTCTTCCGGGCGTATTCGAAGGCGTGCCGGACGATCTTCTCGCAGCCGGGCCGGGTGATGAGCTTGAGGCACTGGGTGACCTCAGCGGTCTGCTGGTGCTCGATGCCGCCGTAGGTGTCTTCCTCGTTCTCGCGGACGATGACGACGTCCATGCCGGGGTGCTTAGAGCGGAGGAACGGGGTGTAAGAGACGCAGGGGCGAACGTTGGCGTAGAGGCCCAGGGTCTTGCGGGTAGTGACGTTGAGCGACTTGTAGCCGCCGCCCTGGGGGGTGGTGATGGGGGCCTTGAGGAAGACGCCGGTGGTGCGGATGGCGTCCCAGGCCTCGGGGGTGATGCCGGCGGTGATGCCGCGCTCGTAGACCTTCTTGCCGATCTCAACGGGGTGGAGGGCGAGGTCGGCACCGGCGGCGTCGAGGACGCGGAGGGTGGCGTCCATGATCTCGGGGCCGATGCCGTCGCCGTGGGCGACCGCGATAGGGGTTCGGGTGCGGGTGCGGGAGGGGGTGTGCCGGCTCACGGAGGCATTATTGGCCGGGGAGGGGACGGGGGTGGGCTTGGCGGTCCGGGCCGAGGGGCTGGAAGGGGCGGCAGGGGCGGCGAGCGTGGTGGCGGGCATGAGGTCTCCTGACCGGCGTAGGGGTGGTAGACTGTGTTGAACTCAATTACACGAATTTTTGTTCGCGTATTTTCTATCTGGTATCTTCGGATGAGTCAAGCATGGCACTGAAGAAAAAAACACCGTCAGCCCAGAAAGCCGCTTCCCGGCCTCCCGAAGCAGGTAGATCCGCAGCCCAAGAGGCGGGCTGGACGTTCCTGAGCAACCACTCGCATGTCCTGCTGCTGCTGGCCCAGCAAGGGAACCTGCGGATTCGAGACCTGGCGGACCGGGTAGGCATCACCGAGCGGGCGGTGCAGAAGATCCTGTCGGACCTGGTCGCGGGCGGCGTGCTGAGACGGGAGAAGGTCGGTCGGCGGAACCACTACGCCGTGCACGCCGATCGGGCGCTGCGGCACCCGGTCGAGGCCCACTGCACGGTTGCGGACCTGATCGCGATGGTCCGGCGTTGAGCTGAATGGTGGGCTATCCTCCCGCTGAACGGATTCATCACGCACCTTCCGCAACAGGAGCCCCGCATGGACATCATGGACGCGATCTACTCACGCCGAGCCGTTAAGCACTTCGACCCGGAGCACGCGATGCCCGACGACGTGCTGACCAAGCTGCTCGAGGCGACCATCCAAGCGCCGACCAGCTTCAATATCCAGCACTGGCGGTTCGTCGTCATCAAAGACCCCGCCCTGCGTCAGAAGATCCGCGAGCTCGGGAACGACCAGGCCCAGATCACCGATGCGTCCGTCCTGATCGTCATGACCGCCGACATCAAGGCCTGGACCAAGGACCCCGAGCGTTACTGGGCGAACGCCCCGCAGGAGGTGTCTGACCTGCTCGTCGGCTGGATGGGCCCGTTCCACGAGGGCCGCGAAGAGCTTCAGCGAGACGAGGCGATGCGGTCGATGGGCATGGCGATGCAGACACTGATGCTCGCCGCTCAAGCCGAGGAGTACGACTCCTGCCCGATGATCGGCTACGACTTCGATGCGGTCGCCCCTCTGATCAACCTGCCGTCCGACCACGCGATCGGGCCCCTGGTCGTGCTCGGCAAGAAGACCAAGGACTCCTGGCCGAAGCCCGGTCAGCTGCCGCTGGACGAGGTCGTGATCGAGAACGGGTTCCCGGCCTAAACCCGCGTCCACACCGACTCAAAAACGACACGCCGCCTTTGCCCGGGTTTCGCCCCGCCGGTAAGGTGGCGTTGTCTCATGTCGTTCGCCACGCTCGCGTCGCGGGCTGATCCTGCTGTGTGTTCGCTTTATCTGTGTTTTCCGCATGCCCGACCCTTCCGTTGAAACCATCAAGCGCCGCTACTGGCGGGCCAACGTCCAGACCATGGTGCTGCTGCTGGGCCTGTGGGCGTTCGTCGGGCTCGGCTGCGGCATCCTCTGGGCCGACTGGCTGAACCAGTGGCAGCTCGGCGGAATCCCACTGGGGTTCTGGTTCGCTCAGCAAGGCTCCATCCTGGTCTTCGTCGGGATCATCCTGGTCTACGCGATCGTCATGAACCGGCTGGACACCCGCACCCGCAAGGAGCTCGCCGCACTCGCGGACCAGCTATCCCCTGACACCGAACCGACGGAGGGCGACGCATCGTGAGCCTCCTCACCCCCCTGCCCACCCCCGCCTTCACCCTCGCCCCCACCCTCGCCCTGACCAGCATCGAAATCTGGACGATCGCTTTTGTCGGCGTCACCTTCTCGATCTATCTCGGCATCGCCTACCTCTCCCGCGTCAAGGACACCAAAGGCTTCTTCATCGCCGGCGGCGGCATCCCCGCCCACGCCAACGGCATGGCGACCGCCGCCGACTGGATGTCTGCCGCCTCCTTCATCTCCATGGCCGGCCTCATCTCCGGCATGGGCTTCGCCGGTGGGGTCTACCTCATGGGATGGACTGGCGGCTACGTCCTGCTCGCCCTCCTGCTCGCGCCCTACCTCCGCAAGTTCGGCCACTTCACCGTCCCCGACTTCATCGGCGACCGCTACGCCCCCACCGGAAGTTCGGGCCCCGATGCGCGTGCGAACTATGCGCGGATCATCGCCCTGCTCTGCGCCATCTTCATCTCCTTCACCTACGTCGTGGGCCAGATGAAAGGCGTCGGCGTCGTCTTCTCCGGCTTCCTCGGCGTCACCCCCGCCGTCGGCGTCTTCATCGGCATGGCGATCGTCTTCGCCTACGCCGTCTTCGGCGGCATGAAGGGCATCACCTGGACCCAGGTCGCCCAGTTCTGGGTCCTCATCACCGCCTTCCTCATCCCCGCCATCGCCATCTCCATCAAGCTCACCGGGCAGCCCATCCCGTCCATCGGGCTCGGCTCCCCCGTCCTTGAAACCATCGACCCCCACCGCCCCTACCTCCTCGAAAAACTCAGCCGCATCAACGAGGCCTTCGGCTTCAACTCCTACACGGAAGCCTACGGCGAGAACGCCGGCGTCTGGTCCCGCCTGAACGTCTTCTGCGTCTGCCTCGCCCTCATGGCCGGCACCGCCGGGCTGCCCCACGTCATCGTCCGCTTCTACACCGTCAAGTCGGTCAAGGCCGCCCGCTGGTCCGCCTTCTGGGCGCTCGGCTTCATCGCGCTGCTCTACATGACCGCCCCCGCCGTGGCCGTCTTCGCCCGGTACTACATGGTCGACAATGTCGCCGGCCTCAACGGCAAGACCACCGAGCAGCTCCCCGAGTGGTACCACAACTGGAGCCGGACCGGCATGATCGCCTGGGTCGACTTCAACGGCGACGGCCGACTCGCCTTCACCAACAACCTCACTGACAAGCCCACGCTGTCCACTTCCGACGAACCGTCCGCCCCGGGGCGCGTCACGCCCAACGAACTCATGCGCCTCGGCGGCCTCCCCACCACCATCCGCGAGCAGCTCATCGAAGACCCCAACGCATGGGTCGCCGCTAACGGCGGTACCGCCGACTTCGGCAAGCAAGCCCGCGCCACCCTCCTCGAACTCGGTGCCGACCACCACCCCGACCGCGACATCATCGTCCTCGCCACCCCCCAGATGGCCCAGCTCGCAGACTGGATGGTCGCCTTCGTCCTCGCCGGCGGGCTCGCCGCCGCGCTCTCCACCGCGTCCGGTTTGCTGCTGGTCATCTCATCGTCGGTCTCCCACGACCTCTACTACCGCGTCCTCAACCCGGAAGCCTCCGAAAAACAACGCCTCCTCATCGGCCGCATCGCCATCGGCGTCGCCGTCCTCATCGCCGGCTACTTCGGCATCAACCCCCCCGGCTTCGTCGGTGAGGTCGTCGCCTTCGCCTTCGGGCTCGCCGCCGCCTCCTTCTTCCCCGCCATCGTGCTCGGCATCTTCACCAAACGCGTCGGCACCGTCCCCGCCGTCGCCGGCATGCTCGTCGGCATCACTTTCACCTCGTTCTACATCACCACCCAGAAGGCCGACGTCATCCTCCTCAACGCCGAGGTTGCCGAGGCCATCTTTGGCCCCAAGGACAGCGCGATCCGCCAGCCCTGGTTCTTCGACATCGCCGCCACCGGCATCGGCACCGTAGGCATGGCCCTGAACTTCATCGTCACCCTCAGCCTCACCCCCTTCTGCAAGCCCCCCAGCCAGCGCACCCGCGACCTCGTCGACTCCATCCGCGAACCCGAGTCCGACAGCAGCCCCACCCCGCCCGCAGCCGACCACTGATCATCGCATCCCTAAAGCCCCGGCGTCGCCATGCCTCGGCTCGCTCTTGCCCAACGTCAAAGCACGCCGCACTGGATCAACTCGATCACCTCACCCCCCGGCCCCGCAAAGAACGCCAGAAACAGCTCGACCTCACTAGGCAAACCATCCGCCCGGTTCTGGACCGTGACCACCTTCGGCTCAACCTGAACCGTCATCCCCGCCTCCCGCACCCGCTCCACCACTTCCTCCAGATTGGTGCATCGCAGGCAGAGGTGCAGCATCCGAGCCTCCGCCGCCGGGGTAGGCTCGTGCGCGGGTTCATCCCGCTCCACCAGCTCGATGCAGTTCCCGTCGCCGACATCAAGCATCGCGTAACGCTTCCCCGCCGGGCCCCACGCCAACTTCGGCGTGCAGCCCAGGACGTCGACGTAAAACTTCACCGAGCGGTCAAAGTGTGGTGTGCGGAGGGCGACGTGCTGGAGCGCGACACCGGCGATGTAGGGGTTCGTGTGCGGCATGCCAAAAGGTTAGGGAAACCGCCGTACACCCGCACCCCCTGCAAGCCCCCGTCCCCCCCGCCATAATGCCGAGCTCCGATCCCTGTCCAGACACCCAACACCCTACTACCCCACCCCCTCTCGCCATGCCCACCCTCGTCTACACCTACACCGACGAAGCCCCCGCCCTCGCCACCCACTCCCTGCTGCCCATCCTCCGCGCCTTCGCCAAGCCCGCCGGCGTCGACGTCGAGCTCCAGGACATCTCCCTCGCCGGCCGCATCATCGCCCTCATCTCCGAGCTCTACCCCGACCGCCTCACCGACGACCAGAAACAGCCCGACGCCCTGGCCCACCTCGGCCAGCTCGCCACCACCCCCGACGCCAACATCGTCAAGCTCCCCAACATCTCCGCCTCCATCCCTCAGCTCAACGCCGCCATCGCCGAGCTCCAGGCCCACGGCTACGACATCCCCAACTACCCGACCGCCCCCGGAAATGGAGCCGAGGAGAAACTACAGGCTGCGTATGCCAAGGTCCTCGGCTCCGCCGTCAACCCCGTCCTCCGCGAGGGCAACTCCGACCGCCGCGTCGCCGCCCCCGTCAAGCAATACGCCAAGAACAACCCCCACTCCATGGGCGCCTGGTCCAACGACTCCAAGTCCCACGTCGCCCACATGACCGACGGCGACTTCTTCGGCTCTGAGCAGGCCCACACCTGCTCCGCCCCCACCACCGTCAAGATCCAGCACGTCGCAGACGACGGCACCGTCACCACGCTCAACGACAACCTCGCCCTGCTTGAGGGCGAGGTCATCGACGCCTCCCGCATGTCGGTTAAGGCCCTGCGTGTGTTCCTCGCCGAGCAGGTCGAAGACGCCAAGCAACAAGGCGTGCTCTTCTCGCTGCACATGAAGGCCACCATGATGAAGGTCTCCGACCCGATCATCTTCGGCCACTGCGTCGAGGTCTTCTTCGCCGACCTCTTTAAAAAGCACGCCGACCTGTTTAGCGAGCTCGGTGTCAACCCCCGCAACGGCTTCGGCGACGCTGTTGCCAAGACCGCGTCTTTGCCCGCCGACCAGAAGGCCGCCTTCGAAGCCGACCTCCAGGCCGTCTACGACCAGAACCCCCCGCTCGCTATGGTCGACTCCGACCGCGGCATCACCAACCTCCATGTGCCCTCCGACATCATCATCGACGCCTCCATGCCCGCGATGATCCGCAACTCCGGCCAAATGTGGGGCCCCGACGGCAACCCGAAAGACACCAAAGCCGTCATCCCCGATCGCTGCTACGCCGGCGTCTACGCCACCACCGTCGACTTCTGCCGCGAGCACGGCGCGTTCGACCCCAGCACCATGGGCTCGGTCGCCAACGTCGGCCTCATGGCCAAAAAAGCCGAGGAGTACGGCTCCCACGACAAGACCTTCGACGCCCCAACCCCTGGAAAAATGCAGGTCATCGACCCGGACGGCAAAACCATCTTCGAGCATGAAGTCGAAACCGGTGACATCTGGCGGATGTG
>JBCDIM010000067.1:0-18429 GCA_038749105.1 Planctomycetota bacterium | reverse complement strand
GTTTCACTCGGGGTGGCGGCGTTGATGGGGGTGGGTGGGGTGAGGGCGTCGGGGGGGGCCGGGGCCACCCGGAGTAAACGGGGGGGTCGGTGGTGGGGGGGGGGGGGGGTGGGGGGGGGGGGGGGGGGCCGGGCCCGGGGGGGGGGCCCGGGCCCACGCTGAGACAGCGTGGGCTTCGAGGTGGTCCGGTGGGGGTGGTGCTGGGGCTGTTGGGGGCGGCGGTGTTGGTGCTGGTGCAGGTAACGGTGGAGCCGAGCGGGTGGGGGCAAGCGTCGGCGGTGGAGTCGGTGGCGGGCGGCGAAGGGGAAGACGAGACGGGGCGGCGGGTGGTGCGGGTGTTGGCTGGGGTGGGTGGTGAGGTTGGCGGCGGGTTTGGGTTGGTGGTGGACGAACAGCCCGTGATCGGGGGTACGTCGGCGGAGCTATTGGTCGTGAAGGTCGTGGACTACACCTGCCGGGAGTGCCGGGCGGTGTCGGGGCGGCTGGAGGAATTGCGTGGTCTGGCGGCGACGCAGGGGCTGAGCGTGGGCGGTGTGGTTCGGCCGGTAGAGATCGGGGTGATCGTGGTGCATACGCCGCTGTCGCACCGGTGTAACCCGAACTTCAGCTCGACCCCCGAACGGTACGCGGAGGCGTGCGAGCTGGCCCGGCTGGCGTTGGCGGTGTTCATGGCGGAGCGTTCGGGGCAGGCGGCGGCGGGGTCATTTGCAGGGGTCCACAGATGGTTGATGGCGGAGTCGCGGACGGCGGCGGCGGCTCGGGCGGAGGTGGAAACCCGGATCGGAGGGTCAGTGATGGAGCGGTGGGTGGTGCATCCTTGGATCGAGGAGCGGCTCGCGCTGGGGGCGGCGTTGCTGGAGCGTTCGTATGAGACGGACGCGGAGGGTCGGTTGCCGCAGCTGTATCTGGGGGACCTGCTGCTGATCGGTCGGCCGACGGTGGAGCAGATGCGGGAACGGGTGGAAGAGGTGTTGGGTGGGGGGGGAGCGGGGGCTGAAGCCCCCCGCTAAACAGGGATGGCGGGTGGGGTAGGATGCGGGGATGCCGAACT
Source organism: Planctomycetota bacterium (assembly GCA_038749105.1). GTDB lineage: Bacteria > Planctomycetota > Phycisphaerae > Phycisphaerales > Phycisphaeraceae > JBCCOW01. Next base: position 17,378 of record JBCDIM010000067.1, on the reverse strand, counting down.
ACCGCCGAGAAGAGTTGAACTGCCGTTTGGTCGTGGGGATGGAGGTGCACGTCGAGCTGGCGACGCGGACGAAGATGTGGACGTCGGCCCCGAACGTCGCGCACAAGGAGAATTTCGACGCGGAGCCGAACACGCTGCTGGATCCGGTGGTGATCGGGATGCCGGGAACGCTGCCGGTGATGAACAAGTCGGCGGTGGAGATGTCGATGCTGGTGGGATTGGCGCTGAAGTGCCAGATCGCGGAGTACACGAAGTGGGACCGCAAGAGCTATTACTACCCGGACCTGCCGAAGAACTACCAGATCAGCCAGTACGACCTGCCGCTGTGTTTTGACGGCGCGATCGATATCCCGGTGGGGGATGGGAGCGGGAACCTGCCGGACGCGGACACGAAGCGGATCGGGATCATCCGGGCGCACCTGGAGGAAGACGCGGGGAAGCTGCTGCACGAGGCGCCCGGGGGCGTGGCGATCAGCGGGTCGATCGTGGATTTGAATCGGGCGGGGACGCCGTTGTTGGAGATCGTGACGGAGCCGGACTTCGGGAGTGCGGACGAGGTGGTGACGTTCTGCAACGTGCTGCGGGACATCTGTCGGCACCTGGGGGTGACCGAGGGGATCATGCAGAAGGGGCACATGCGGTTTGAGCCGAACATCAATGTGGTGATCGAGACGCCGGAGGGCAAGACGCACAAGACGCCAGTGGTGGAGATCAAGAATCTGAACTCGTTCCGGGCGGTACACGGCGCGATCGTGCACGAGTCGGAGCGGCAGGTGGAGGAGTGGTTGGAGATGGGCCGAGAGATGGGGGCGGGGGCGAAGTCGACGCGGGGTTGGGACGATGTGAAGGGCGTGACGACGCTGCAGCGGGAGAAGGAAGACGCACACGACTATCGCTACTTCCCGGACCCGGACCTGGTGAGCGTGACGGTGGACGCGGACTGGCTGGAGTCGGTGAAGGGGCGATTAGTCGAGCTGCCGTTGGCGAAAAAGGCCCGGTATGTCGCGGAGCTGGGGCTGAAGGAGGAGGACGCGACGGCGTTGGTGGACGAGCCCGCGGCGAGCCGGTTCTTTGAGGCGGTGCTAGAGGCGGCAGGGGCGGGGGGCGACCCGAAGAAGTCGGCGGCGATGCTGCTGAACTCGGGCGTGAAGCGCTGCAATGAGCAGGCGTGCACGCTGGAAGAGCTGGGGATTACCGCGGGGCAGGTCGTGGCGATCTTGCAGCTCATCGCGGCGGACAAGGTAAGCTCGGGGGCGGCCGACAAGCTGTTCGGGTTGTGCTGCGGGTCGGATGACTCGGCCGAGGCGTTAGCGGAGGCGAACGGGCTGATGCAGGTCTCGGACGACTTGGCCCTGGAAGGCTGGATCGATCAGGTCCTGGCAAACCCGGGGATGGCGAAGGCGATCGAAGACATCAAGGCGGGTAAAGGCAAGGCGATCGGTGCGTTGATGGGCCAGGTCATGAAGCTGTCGCAAGGGTCGGCGAACCCGAAGCGGGTGACGGAGATGATCCGGGCGAAGGTTTTGGGATGAGTCGGGCGGAGGTATCACAGAGATTGGGAGACACAGAGACACAGAGAGAAGAAGACGGGATGGCTTTCACTGTGTCTCTTTCACTCTGTGATAGGTGGTGCGTGCAAGGGCTAACATCGAATGATGGACGAGCATACTGGCGCTAGTGAATCGGATCATGTGGTGAGGCGTGTGCCGGTGATGGGGGTGGCGGCGGCGGATGTGCCGGCGGTGTTGGCGGAGCTGGAGGGTCAGGGCGTTGAAGCAGCGGTGTTCTGGGACAACGACCTGACGTGGGGGGAGGCGCCGTCCCCGCAGCTGTGGGTGACGGCGGGGGAAGAGGAGCTCGCGCGGGTGATCATCGAAGGCTACTACGGGGTGCGGCAAGAGGAGCGCCGGCAGCAGGCCGAGCGGGCAAAGGATGAAGCGATCGCCCGGCGGGAGCTGGCGGCAGCGGTCGCGGAGCCGGTCATCCAGCGGGCTCACCACGGCGACGGCACCGATCGGCCGGGAGCGGGGTCCAGTGCGGGGACGGTTGCGCTGTTGGCGGTAGGGGTTCTGCTGGGAATAGTCTTGGCGTGGTGGGTGTTGTCATGAGCTGAGGTGGGAAGGGGTCGGCCGATGAACCGGCCGGTTTTCGAGCCGTAGGATGATCCATGCACAAATCAGAACGAATGCGCCGTGGTCTGGGGTACGCCCTGGTGATGGTGTGGGCCGGCGGGCTGAGCCTGGTGGGGTGTGCTCCAGCCAGCGGGGAGCCGAACGGGCGGGACGGTGAGCTCCCACGGTTGCTCATGGAACCGCCGCGGGATGAGTCGGGGGCGATCGTGGTGATGGAGCTGGACGACGCGGCGTGGCGGGAGCGGCTGTCGCCCGAGGCGTACTTCATCCTGCGTCAAGACGGCACCGAGCGGCCTTGGACGAGCCCGTTGCTGAAGGAGAAGCGGGCGGGGGTGTACGCCTGCCGGGCCTCCGGCGTGGCGTTGTTCGACGCCAAGGACAAGTTTGATTCAGGCACGGGCTGGCCGAGCTTCACCCGGCCGATCTCCGAGGACCGGCTCACGAAGGTGATCGACCGGAAGTACGGCATGGTGCGGATCGAGGTCCGTTCCGCGGCCAGCGACGGGCACCTCGGGCACGTCTTCGAGGACGGCCCCGCCCCCACAGGCCTGCGGTACTGCATCAACGGCGACGCCCTGTTCTTCGTGCCTGCAGACGAGATCGAGCAGGCCTCGGCCGAACAGCCCGCCACGCAACCAGCGGATGCGGATTGACTTGGGCGGTCAGCCGGCAATCATTAAGGCATGAGTAACACGACCCCCGAAACCAGTGAACAGGACGCCGCGGCCTACCGAGAGAAGCTGAGCGACTTGGAATACCACGTGACCCGCGAGGGCGGGACCGAGCGGGCGTTTACCGGGGCGTACTGGGACGAGAAGCGGGCCGGGGTGTACGCGTGCAAGTGCTGCGGGGTCGCGTTGTTTGACTCGGCGACGAAGTTCGACTCGGGGACGGGCTGGCCGAGCTTTTACGACGTGGTGCGGAGCGACCGGATCAGGCTGTTGGAAGATGTGAGCCACGGCATGGTGCGGACCGAGGCGCGGTGTGCGGTGTGTGATGCACACCTTGGTCACGTGTTCCCAGACGGGCCGAACCCGACGGGGCAGCGGTACTGCATCAACTCGGCTTCGCTGGACCTGAAGCCTCGCGACGACGGTTAATCCATGGGTCAACGGGGGATCTGCATGACCAGGCAATGAACGCCGCCGCCTTGCTCACCGATGTGGTTGGCAAGAATGGGGACGACGTGTTTGAAGTGCTGGCCGATGATCGCGAGGGCGGGATCGTCTTGCTCGGGGTCGCCGCAGACCGGGACGTAGGCGATCTCGCCGCCGCTGCCGATGTAGAAGTTGATGTGGACGATGTCGTCGGCGAGGGGGAGTTCGATGACGGTGAGGCCGTGTGCCTCGAGGGTGCGCTTGGCGTTCTGGGTGAGGGGGTAGTTGATGTCGGTCTTGAGGTCGGTGGTGTGGAGGAGGACGGTGTTGGGGGCGATGAACTTGACCAGGCCGTCGACGTGGCCGTCGGTGACGGGGTCGGGCATGAGCCCGGACTCGAGCCAGATCACGGTATGGAGCCCGAGCATGGCCTTGAGCTCGGCCTCGACACGGGGCTTGGGCCAGTCGGTGCGGTTGGGGTGGAGGACGCAGGAGGCGGTAACGATGCCGACGCCGTTGCTGATCTCGATCGCGCCGCCCTCGAGGACGAGCTCGGACTGAAAGACCGGCCAGCCCATGGTGCGGGCGATGTGGTCGCGGGTGGCGATGTCATTCTGCCAGCCGGGGTACTTCATGCCCCAGCCGTTGAAGCGGAAGCCGGCGGCGGCGAGGCCGCCATCGGTGCCGCGGAGCAGCATCGGGGCGTTGTCGCGGGCCCAGTCGATCGGGAAGTGCCCGACGCGGAGCGTGAGGTTGTCGACGCCGCCGAGCATCCGGCGGGCGGCGTCTTCATCGGGTTTGTGGCAGAACACGGTGACGGGCTCGTTCTGTGCGATGGCCTTGGCGAGCCGGACATAGTCCTGGCGGTAGGGGGTGGTGTCTCGGCCGTACTGATGCCGGGCGGGGAAGATCATCATGGTGCCCCGGCGGGGTTCCCACTGATCGGGGAACGTGTAGCCGAGGGCTTTGGGCGTGGGTTCCGCCATGAGCTGAGGGGTGATGGTGAGCAGGAAGGACGCGGCGAGAAGGAGGCGGTGATTCATCGGGCGCCAATCTACCCACAGACGGGGGCAGGGCGGTTGCGATTGTGATCTAATCGGGCGATGTGCAGGGAAGTGCAGGTGATGCCATGACAGGGGCGCCGGGGCCTGGGCTTGGCCGATCGGGGTGGATCGGGCTCAGTCTGCTCTTAGCGATCGGGCTGCCGTGTTTCCTGACGCTGCCGTGGTCGGCGCAGGAAGCGTTCTACAACAACCAACGGCTTGACCCGGCGTTCCAGCTTCAGGGGCCGAGCTGGTCGGAGCCGTTGGGGACCGATGCGTTGGGGCGGTCGCTGCTGTGGCGGTGCCTGCTGGGCGGGGCGATCTCGCTGGGCATCGGGATCGCGGCGGCGGGGGTGGCGGTGGTCATCGGGGTGTTGTGGGGGGCGTTGTCGGGGTACGCGGGGGGCCGGACGGACGCGGTGATGATGCGCGCGGTGGACGTGCTGTATGGGCTGCCGTACATCTTATTGGTGGTGCTGATTGGGGTGGCGTTGCAGCCGGCGGTGGAAGTGCGGTTGGCGAAGTGGTTGCCTGCGGACTGGGCGGGGACCGCGACCTTGTTGGCGAACCTGTTGACGCTGTTCGTGGCGATCTCGGCGGTGAGTTGGTTGACGATGTCGCGGGTGGTGCGGGGGCAGGTGTTGAGCCTGCGGAACCAGCCGTTTGTCGAGAGTGCCCGGGCGATCGGGGCGGGGCCGGGGCGGGTCTTACGGGTGCATCTGCTGCCGAATTTGGTGGGGGTGATTGTGGTGTACATGACGCTGACGGTGCCGTTGGCGATCCTGCAAGAGAGCTTCCTGAGCTTCCTGGGGATCGGGGTGCAGCCGCCGCTGCCGAGCTGGGGGAACCTGGCGGCGGAGGGGGTGAAGGAGCTGCCGGCGATGGCGGTCCCGAGCCTGCCGATGCGGTGGTGGCTGCTGGTGATGCCGTGCTTGCTGTTGGGGTTGACGCTTTTGGCGATGAACTTTCTGGGCGACGCGTTGCGTAGACACTACGATCCGAGGCGGGGCTGAGCCGTGCGTTTTCTGGACTGCGTGAGACTGCAATGAACAACCGATTTGGCTTGCGTGATTTGGTGTTGGTGGTGCTGCTGGTGGCGGTGCTGGTGAGTGTCTGGCTGGGGACAATCGAGGGCGATCGCCGGTGGGAGAAGCTCGAGGGGGTGGAGTCGGCCTTGGCGGAGCAGGGGCACGCGATCAACCGGGTGCGTCAGCAGCTGCGTGAGGGCGTGTTGGCGGTCGGGACCGTGGGCGGGGGCGTGGCGAGCGGCGTTTCGGCCGAGCAGGTGAGCAACCCGTTCGAGAAGCTGATCGCGGCGCAGTCTTCGGAGGGGTTCGCGGAAGGGGGCTGGTACATCGATCGGTTCCGGTCTGCGGTCGGGAAGCTCACGCCGCTGGTGCCGGCCGACATCTACCAGCGGACGATCGAGAGCTACGTCCTGGAGCCGCTGATCAAGCGGGACCCGGACACGCTGGAGTGGGAACCCTTCATCGCCAAGTCGTGGTGGATCTCCGACGACGGGCTGTCATACGTCTTCGAGCTCCGGCGGGACGTGACGTTCGCGGACGAGGTGCCCCTGACTTCGGCCGACGTGGTGTTCACCTACGAGCAGATCATGAACCCGCAGATCAACGCGCCGGCGCTGAAGAGCTACTACAGCCGGATCGAGTCGGTGCAGGCGTTCGGACCGCACCTGGTGATGTTCCGGTTCAAGGAGCCTTACTTCCTGGCACTGTCCTTCGCGGGCGGCATGACGATCATGCCGAAGCACTACTACGAGCGGTTCACGCCCGAGCAGTTCAACACGATGCCGGGGCTCCTGTTCGGGTCGGGGCCGTACCGGCTCAAGGACGACCCGGAAGACTGGGAGGCGGGCGCCCAGAGCGTGGAGCTGGTGCGGAACGAGAACTACTGGGGGCAGGCCTTGGGGTACCGCCCGCCGGTGGATCGGCTGGTGTGGCGGATCACATCGGAGGAGACCGCCGCGCTGCAGCAGTTCAAGAACCGGGAGATCGACCGCTACGGCATCCAGCCCGACCAGTACCCGGTCTTGTCGGAGGACGAGGGGCTGCACGCCGAGGGCGAGCTGCACAGCTACCGCGCGGCGGGGGGCGGGTACAGGTACATCGGCTGGAACCAGCGGCGTAACGGTGAGCCGACCAAGTACGCCGATGTCCGGGTGCGTCGGGCGTTGACGATGCTGACCGATCGGCAGCGTCTGGCGGACGAGCTGCTGGCGGGTCAGGCGTTTGTGACCAGCGGGCCGTTTGATGCATCAACGAACCAGTCGAACCCGGAGATCGAGCCCTGGCCGTATGACCCGGAGACGGCGCGGGCGCTTCTTGCGGAGGCGGGCTGGGAAGACCGGGACGGCGATGGGAGCATTGAGAACGCGTCGGGCGAGCCGTTCGTGGTGAACCTGATCTTCCCGTCGGGGAACGACGGGTACCTGCGGATGGCGCTGGCGCTCAAGGACAGCTACGCCCGGGCGGGGATCCTGGTGCAGGCCAACCCGACGGAGTGGAACACGATGCTGCAGAAGCTCAAGGAGCGGGACTTCGACGCGATCTCGCTGGGGTGGGGCGGGGCGATCGAGTCGGACCCCTACCAGATCTTCCACTCGAGCCAGATCGAGGGCGGCGGCCACAACTCGATCCACTATGTGAATTCGGAGCTGGACGCCCTGATCGAGGAGGCACGGGTGACGGTGGACGAGGAGGCACGCACGGCCCTGTGGCACCGGGTGCATCAGCACCTGCATGACGATCAGCCGTACACGTTCCTGTTCAACTTCCGGTCGAACGTGTTCATCAACAAGCGGGTCGGGAACGTGCGTGTAACCAAAACCGGGCTGAGCCCGCTGACCGAACAGTTCATCCCGCTGGGGCTGCAATACCACGCGAACTGATGGACGGGGTGCGGGATTGACGGGCTGAGTTGCTGACGGGTGTGGGTTGGGCTTACCGGTTTATGACGACCTACATCCTCCGACGCCTGATGCTGATGGTGCCCACGCTGCTGGGGGTGCTGGCGGTGGTGTTCTTTGTGATGGCGGCGGCGCCTGGGGGCGTCGGCGGGTCGGGCCTGGACCTGGAAGGGGCCCAGAACCAGGACGAGGACGCCAAAAGGGTGCAGCGTCAGATGCAGAGGCGGTATGGGACGGACCTGCCGGCCTACCAGCAGTTTTTCCGGTGGATGAATCAGGTCTCGCCGGTGGGGTTTCGGATGTCGGCCCAGGTGCGGGCGGGATACGGCGACGCGGATAGGGCTGAGGCCGCGGCGGCGCTGTCGGGGCTGGCGTTGGCGGAGCGAGATCGCGACCTGGGGGCGGCGGTGGACCTGGCGCTGGAGTTCGCGGCGTATCGGGACCAGACGCCGGGTGAGGCCGCCGGTGAGCTGGCGGGCGTCTTGGGCTCGGCGTCTTCGGCGGTCTCGGCCTTGCATTGGGTGGACTCCACGCTCTCGCCGGGGGACCGGGAGCGGCTGCTGGCGGGCCTGACCCAGAGCTACGCCAATGGGCTGCGGAACGGGCAGCTCGCGGCGGTACGGGAGCTGTCGTTCGAGGCGGCGGGGGCATCACGGGTGCGGTTCGATCGGCCAGCCGTGAAGATGCCTGACCTGGGTGAGACGCTCAAGGGCCGGAGCGTGGTGGACCGGCTCAGCGAGGCGCTCCCGATAAGCATCCTGCTGAACCTGCTGACGATCCCGCTGATCTATCTGGTGGCGATCGTGACCGGGGTGTACGCGGCCCGGCGGGCGGGCGGGGCGTTCGACCTGTCGTCGGGGGTGGTGCTGATCACGCTGTGGTGCCTGCCGACGATCTGGGTGGGCCAGCTGATGCTGCAATACCTCGCCAGCGCACAGCAGCCTTGGGGGCAGCTGTTCCCGACGGGGGGGTTACACAGCCTGCGGGCGGAGGAGCTACCGTTCCTGCCCCGGTGGGGGGGCGAAGACGGATTCGAGGCGGGTTGGTTGTTGGACAGCCTGTGGCACCTCGCACTGCCCGTGGTGTGCCTGACATATGGCGGGTTCGCCGTCGCCAGCCGGGTCATGCGGGGCTCGGTGCTGGACGCGTTGTCGGCCGACTACGTCCGGACCGCCAGGGCCAAGGGCGTGCACCCGCGGGTGGTGCTGTGGTCGCACGTCTTCCGGAACAGCCTGCTGCCGCTGATCACGATGGCGGCCAGCATCCTTCCGGCCCTGTTCGCGGGGACGGTCATCGTGGAGACAATCTTTTCGATCAACGGGATGGGGAAGCTCGCGGTCGACGCGGCGTTCGCGAAGGACCGGGAGCTGATGATGGCGGTGACGCTGCTGGGCGGGATCCTGGGGCTGATCAGTGAGCTGATCCGGGACGTGTGCTACGCGATCGCCGACCCGCGGGTGAGCTACGACTAACGCGATGACGACCACAGCCACCCAACTCGGCCAGGCGGACGGTGGGCCCGACGGGTCTGCGCCCGACTCACAAACGCCGAACGAGCTGCGGGAGCAGAAGTGGCTGGCCGCGGTGGGCCAACGGGTGCTGGGGCAGTGGGGCGGGCGGATCGGGCTGGTGTGGGTGGTGCTGCTGTCGGTGATCGCGGTGTTCGCGCCGTTCCTCGCCAGCAGCCACCCGCTGCTCATGACCAAAGACGGTGTGACGACGAGCCCGCTGCTGGAGCACCTCTCAGCGGCCGACGTGGTTCTGTTGGTCGCGTTCTTCGCGGCGTTGCTGCTTTGGGTGGTCGGGTTGCTGCGGCCAGTGAATGCTGCGTTTGGTGGGGGATCGCGGGCGTGGGTGTGGGTGGGGGTGACGCTGGGGGCAATCGTGGTGTGCCCGCTGGTCATGTCACCGCCGCCATTGACGGTGCTGTCGCAGTACCGCGAGGCGGAAGCCGCAGGAGAGCTGGAACGCGTGGTGTTCACGGTGCTGCCGTTCTCGGCGACCGACCGTCAGGCGGAGCGGCCCACACGCGACAAGAGCTTTCGGCCGCCCTCGGCACGTCACCCGATGGGCACGACGCTGTCTGGGGCGGACGTGATGTCCCGCATGATCCACGCCACGCGGGTGGCCCTGGCGGTGGGTGTGATCGCGACGGGATTGTCGCTGGTGATCGGGATCGCCGTCGGCGGGATGATGGGCTACTTCTCGGGGGTAGTCGATCTGCTGGGGATGCGGCTGGTTGAGGTGTTCTCGGCGATCCCCGTGCTGTTCCTGCTGATCATCATCGTGGCGACACGGGACGAGCGGAACATCTACCTGATGATGACGGTGATCGGGCTGCTGAGCTGGGTGGGTTACGCGTTGTACATCCGGGCGGAGTTTTTGAAGCTGCGGCAGGCGGACTATGTACAGGCGGCGCGGGCGGTGGGGGTGTCGGTGCCGGGGATATTGTTCCGGCACCTGCTGCCGAACGGCGTGACGCCGGTGTTGGTGCTGGCGTCTTTCGGGGTAGCGTCGGCCATCCTTTATGAGTCCACGCTGAGCTTCCTGGGGCTGGGGCTGGTGGACGAGCCATCGTGGGGCGGGCTGCTGAACGAGGCGCGGAAAGCGGGCACGCACTGGGGGCTGGTGTGGTTCCCGGGGTTAGCGATCTTCCTGACGGTGTTCGCATTGAACCTGGTCGGTGACGCACTACGCGAGGCCTTAGACCCGCGGTCGGTGAAGTGATCGAGCGATGAGTAATCAGCTATGAGCGATGAGCAGAACAAAGCGGCCGTTGATCAATCCAGCCCGTTGTTGGATGTGCAGGGGCTGTCGGTGAGTTTTGGCAACAGCGGAGACGGAGACGGTGGTCGGCTGATCGCGTCGGACCGGGTGTCGATGTCGGTGTACGCGGGGCAGACGCTGGCGGTGGTGGGCGAGTCGGGGTCGGGCAAGTCGGTGTCGGCGATGTCGGTGCTGCGGCTGATCCCGACGCCCCCTGGGAGCTACGACGCGGGGCGGATTGTGTGGCGGGGCGGGCGTGAAGCGGTTGAACGGGACTTGTTGACGCTGAGCGAGAAGGCGATGCGGGGGGTGCGGGGGCGTGAGATCGCGATGATCTTCCAGGAGCCGATGACGAGCCTGAACCCGGTGTACACGATCGGGGAGCAGATCACGGAGGCGGTGCTGCTGCACCAGGACGTGACGGGGGCGGAGGCGGTGAAGATCGCGGAGCGGGCGCTGCGGGACGTGGGGATCGCGGAGCCGGTCGGGCGGTTGAAGGAGTACCCGCACCAGCTCTCGGGCGGGATGCGGCAGCGGGTAATGATCGCTATGGCGTTGGCGTGTGAGCCGGAGTTGTTGCTGGCGGACGAGCCGACGACGGCGTTGGACGTGACGATCCAGGCGCAGATTTTGGAGCTGCTGCGTAAGCTGCAGGTCAGCCGGGGGATGGCGATGATGCTGATCACCCACGACCTGGGGGTGGTGGCGGAGAACGCGGACACGGTGGCGGTGATGTTCGCGGGCCGGGTGGTGGAGTTCACGGACGTGCACACGCTCTTCGAAAGGCCGCTGCACCCGTACACGCGGGGCCTGCTGGGGTCGATGCCCGTGCTGGGCCAGAAGGTGGATCGGCTCGGTACGGTGGATGACAACGCGACGATACCGGCGGATTTCCCGTCCGGTTACACCGTCGCCGAGCACGACGCGTCTGCGGCGGGGACGGGGGCATACGGCGGCGAGGGATCGCTCTTGCACGAGGTGGAGCCCGGGCATTGGGTGCTGTGCACCGCTGAGGGAGAGGGGAAGCCGACCCCGGCGCGGCTGTCGGGTTTGCGAGGGGCGGCGGTAAAGACAGCCGTCTGATCCACCGTGATTGACAATCGGCCGGAGTCTGTTGACCGCCGGCTAACTGGGGGGAAGGTTCTCAGTAATCCGGGCGACGAGCGCACCGATGGGTTGGTTGGCCTGAACGTGGAGGACAGCCTCGTTGGGGCGGGGGGGCTCAAGTGTGTCAAACTGATTGCGGAGCTGCGAGGCGGGCATGAAGTGCTGGCTGTCGATTTCGCGCTGCTCGAGGCGTTGCCGGACGATGGATTCGGGCACGTCCAGCCAGACGAATTGCGGCGTAACCGGGCAAGGGCGTGCAAGGTGCTGGCGGTAGGCTTCGCGGAGCGCCGAACAGGCGAGGACCAACGGGGTTGAGGCGGCGAGCAGGTCGGCAAGGGTGTCGAGCCAAGGCTGCCGATCGGCGTCGGTGAGGGCTCGACCAGCCGCCATCTTGAGGCGGTTGGCTGGAGGGTGGTGATCGTCGGCGTCGACAAAGGGCAGGCCAAGGCGTTGGGCGAGGGCCTGGCCCACGGTGGTCTTGCCACAGCCGCTCACGCCCATGAGGATGATGTGGGGCCGGTTTGAAGACATCGGGTTGACCGGGCGCCGCGGGTCAGTGCGGCGGCTTAGGACGCGAGGGACGGGGTAGCCGAAGCGATGCGGTCGAGGGCAAGCAGGACCTGTTCGCCGGTCGCGGGCAGCGGGAGATCGGCGGACGTATCGGGATCGGGTGCCTGCTGAGCGATCGCGTCTTTGAGGGCGAGCCAGGCACTGAGCCCGAGCAGCAGCGGCGGCTCGCCGACGGCCTTGCTGCGGCGGATGCTCACGACGTTATTCGGGTTGTCGAGGAAGCGGACCCGCAGGTCGGCCGGCACATCTGTGACGGCGGGGATCTTGTAGGTCGTGGGCGACGGGGACAGCAGCTCGCCGGCAGGCCCGTACACAAGCTCTTCGGTGGTGCACCAGCCCATGCCTTGGACGAAGCCGCCGATGACCTGGCCGCGGTCGATGCCGGGGTTGATGGATTCGCCCACATCCATGATCAGATCGACACGGGTGGTTTCGTACTGCCCGGTGAAGCGGTCGATGAGGACTTCGGTGCAGGCGACGCCGTTGGTGTAGTAGAGGAACGGGGTGCCCTTGCCGGTCGCGCGGTTGAAGTCGACGCCGGGGGTGGCGTAGAAGCCGCGCTCGCCGAGCGAGACGCGCTGCTCGTAAGCCTCAGCGATCACTTTCTCGAACGGGATGCGGTCTTGCGGCTTACGGGTATCGAAGACGTCGCCGTCCTGGAACCGGATCGCCTCGGGCTCGCGGGTTCGGCCGGCCGCAGGGTCGCCAAGCATGCCGGCGGCAACTTGTGCGAGACGGTTTCGCAAGCGGGAACAAGCGTCGGCCGCGGCGGCCCCGTTGAGGTCCGTGCCGGAGGATGCGGCGGTGGGCGAGGTGTTGTTGTTTTTCTCGGTGCTGGTGATGGCGACAAGGACTTGGTCGTAGGGGACACCGAGTTCGTCGGCGACGATCTGGCGGATGCGGGTGTTGACGCCCTGGCCCATCTCAGTCGCGCCGGTGCTGACCATGACCGAGCCGTCGTGGTAGATGTTGACCAGCGCGTTGGCCTGGTTCATGGCCCGACGGGTGAAGGAGATCCCGAATTTGACGCCCGAGACCGCAAGCCCGCGGAGGTGAGTGGGGTTTGTCTTGTTAAAGACCGCGATCTCACCGCGGCGGTTGTCGTAGTCGGCCTCTTCCCGGACGGCGGCGAAGAGCTCGGGGAGGGTGTTGTTGCGGACGATCTGGCCGTAGTGGGTCGTATTCCGGTCGTTGATGCCGTAGGTGTTGCGCTGGCGGACGTCGAGCGGGTCGAGGCCGGCGTGACGAGCGACGTGTTCGAGGACATTCTCTGTGGCGGCAACGCCCTGCGGCCCGCCGAAGCCGCGGAAGGCGGTGTTGCTGGGGAGGTTGGTCTTGCAGATGCGTCCGGTGACGCGGAGGTTCTCGAAATAGCAGGTGTTGTCGGTGTGGAGCAAGGCTCGTTCGAGGACGGCGGGGGAGAGGTCGGTGCTGCAACCGCCGTTGGAAAAGAGCTTGACGTCCAGGGCGGTGACGCGGCCGTCGCGGGTGAAACCGGCCTTGTAGAAAGACTTGAACGGGTGGCGCTTCCCGGTGAAGCGCATGTCGTCGTCTTTGTTGTACAGGAAGCGGACGGGCCGACGGGTATGGTTAGCAAGGAGGGCCGCCATCATCGCGGGGGGGGCGGCCTGGGTTTCTTTGCCGCCGAAGGCGCCGCCCATGCGTTTGCAGGTGCAGATCACGTGATTGAAAGGCACGCCCAGTACTTCGGCGACCATCTCCTGCACCTCGGTCGTGTGCTGGGTCGACGACTGGATGTGCATCTGGCCCTGCTCGCCAGGCGCGGCAATCGCAATCTGAGACTCGAGGTAAAACTGCTCTTGCCCGCCGATGTCGATCGTGCCTTCGATGATCTCGTCGGCTTCATCGAAACCCGCGTCAATGTCGCCACACTCGATCTTGATCGTCTCGTTGAGGAAGGACTCGGCTTCGAGGGCTTCGTCGATAGACAGGATCGGCGGCAGCTCCTCCATGTCGATCTGAACGGCGGCGATGGCGGCGTGGAGCGTGTCGAGGGAGTCGGCGGCAATCAGGGCCAACGGCTGGCCGAGGAACATCGCGTGTTCTTCAACGAGGAGGTCTTCATCGACCAGGACGGGTCCGAAGCGGTTGTGCCCGGGGACGTCGGCCGCGGTAAGCACAGCGGCCACCCCGGGAAGCTGAGCCGCCTTGGTCGTGTTGAGCGACAGGAGTCTGCCGTGGGCATAGGGGCTGGGGACAATGCCCGCGAGGAGCTCCCCGGCGAGGGGTGCGAGGTCGTCGAGGAAGACAGACTGCCCGGTCACATGGGTCCGGGCGGAGTCGTGGGCGAGGTTCTTACCGACGGCAGGCATTACAACGCCTCCGGGGTAGGGTGATACACAGTGGCGGGGTCACCCGTGGTGCCTGCGGGGGAAGGCGAACGGCCGTCGCTGTACTCTTCGGTGATTGGTCCGGTCAGGTCGTGCCAGAGCTTGCGGAGGATGTTGCCCGCCAGCGTGGTGCGGTAGTTGTCGGACCCACGTACATCGGACAGCGGCTTGACCGCGGCGTGGGCGGCGAGAGCGGCGCGTTCAAAGGTGGCGTACTCGAAGGGCTGATCGATGAGTTCGGCCTCGGCCTCGGGGATCCGAAGCACGCGGGGCCCGACGCCGCCGAAGGCGATGCGGGCGTCTTCGATGTGCTGATCGGTGACGCGGAGCCAGGCGGCGGCGCTGAACGTGGAGATGTCCATGTCGCGGCGTTTGGAGACCTTGTAGAAGCGGACGACTTCGTTTGGCTTGGGCAGCGGGATATCGACGCGGGTGAGCAACTCGCCGGGCTCGAGTCTGGTGGTCCGGTAGCCGGTGTGGAAGTCTTCGACGGGCATGGAACGCCTGCCGTTGGACGAGGTCAGTTCCACGGTCGCACCCAGGGCATACAGGGTCGGAGCGGTGTCGCCGATGGGCGAAGCGGTGCAGAGGTTGCCGGCGAGGGTACCGGCGTTTCGGATCAGCGGGGAGCCGAACCAGCCGAGGTATTCGGCGAGCTCGGGGAGATGCGTCTTGGCGGTGTTTTCAAGCTCAGACAGGGGGGTAGCCCCGCCGACAGCGATCACGCCGTCGGCGACGGAGAGGCCCTGGAGTTCGGGGACGGCCGTGGTAGCGAGGACAGTCTCGGGGCGGAGCTTGCGGTGGTTGTTCAGAACGCCCAGGTCGGTGCCACCCGAGATGATGGTGGGGCTAACGTCTTGGGTGTGTTGATCGGCGAGCCAAGCCGTGGCGTCGTCGAGGGTGGCGGGTTTGAAGAGGCGTCGGCCGTCGGCGGTGCGGAGATCGACGGACTCGGCAGCGGCAGCGTTCAATGCCTCGGCGATCCGCTGCGGGGGGTATAGGGTGTTCAGCGGGGCAAGCTGATCGCGGTCGGTCTGCTCGGCGGCTTTGACGATGGAGTCATACCCGGTGCATCGGCAGAGGTTGCCGGTAAGGCCACGGCGGAGATCGTGGGTGTCGCAAGGCTCGCCCTCGCGCAGGAGCTGGTAGAGGGTGACGACGAAGCCGGGGGTGCAGAAGCCGCACTGGGTGCCGTGGCACTGAACCATCGCGTCCTGTACGGGGTTGAGCTCGTTCGGGCCGGCGGGTTGCAACCCCTCGATGGTGACAACGTGGACGCCGTCGAGCTGGAGCATCAGCTGGATGCAGGCGGTGACATTCGTGTATCGGATGGAGTTGTCGGGCTGAGGCTTGCCCAACAGCGCGGCGCAGGAGCCACAGTCGCCTTCGGCACAGACGACCTTGGTCCCGGCGAGGCCTCGGCGTTTGCGGAGGAACTCGGTGAGGGTGAGGAAGGCGTCGTCGCCGTCAACGCGGAGAGGGGCCCCGTTGAGATAGATCAGCAGGTGGTCACGCATGCAAAAAAAGTCCGCGTCGGGGTGGCCGGTGTCCGGGCAGGCATGGACAGGCGGGCGGCACCCGTGACGGGTAATCCATGATTCTAGCGGTGTTAAGCGCCGAAGAACAGGGGTTTGATGCCGATCTTTGCCTCAAGCTTTGGGCGTAATCAGCTGACCGAGCGGGTCGCCCACAGGTTGCCCGTCGAGGGCGATCGTTTTGCCGCGGAGGAGCGTGCGGACGGGGCGACCCGTGAGGGTTCGGCCGGTGTAAGGGCTGAGGCGGTGGCGATCGCAGAGCATCTCGCGGGTGAGCGTGAAGTTATCGCTGAGGTCAACCAGGGCGATGTCGGCGTCGTGGCCTGGGGAGAGCTGGCCCTTGCGGGATAGGCGGAAGCGTTCGGCGGGGGCGGCGGCGGTGAGTTTGGTGAGCAGGGGGAGCGGGGGCTGCGGGCTGTGGGAGAGCAGGAGGGAGAGCGTGGACTGGACGCCAGCGATACCACCCCACGCAGCAAAGGCGTCGTCACCCGATTTCATCTCGGGCGGGGCGGGAGAGTGATCGGAGCCGATGACATCAAAGGTGCCAGCAAGCATCTCCTCCCAGAGAGCGGACTGGTTAGCGGCGTCGCGGAGGGGCGGGGCACACTTGGCGCGGCCGCCGAGATCGGGCAGGTCGTCGGCGGTGAGCGTGAGATAATGCGGGCAGGTCTCGCAGGTCACATCCAGGTCGTGCTGGGTTCGGAGTTGCTGTATCAACTGAGCAGCACGGGCGGAGCTCACATGCACGATGTGCAGCGCGCAGCCGGTGTCTTCCGCGAAGGCGAGAGCCCGCTGGATGGCCTCGACCTCGGCAATGACAGATCGGCTGGCGGTCCAGGCGTCCCAGCTGTGGTCGTCTCGATCGTGGGCGAGCTTGGTGTGAGCGGCGGTGATGGTTTGTGACTCGGCATGCACCGCGACTGGCAGGCCGAGTTCCGCGGCTGTCGTCATGCCAGCGTGGAGGGTGTCATCATCGGCAGCGAGAAAGTCTTCGATGCCCGAGTTGCACATGAACGCCTTGAAGCCGACAACGCCGCGGTCGGCGAGAGCTTCAAGTTGATCCAGGTTGGCGGGGGTTAGACCGCCCCAGAGCGCAAAGTCGCAGCGGCTGGCCGCGCGACTCGCGTCGGCCTTGGCATCGAATGCCTCGGCATCGAGCAGCGGCGGCGTGCTGTTGAGCGGCATGTCGATGAAGGTTGTGCCACCGCCGACCGCGAGGGCGGCGCTGCCTGTAGCGAAGCCTTCCCAGTGGGTGCGGCCCGGCTCGTTGAAGTGGACATGGGAATCGATCAGGCCAGGGAAGACGTGGAGCCCGGTCGCGTCGAGCTCGTGGTGGCTTGCGTCACCGTGGTCCCCGATGGCCACAATCGTGCCGTCTTCGATGGTCACGTCGGCTTGGGTGACCGCCTCATGGGTGACGACGATCCCGCCACGGATGAGCAGATCGACCGACACGGGTCAGCTCCCCCGGTAGGTGCTGTAGGACCACGGCGAGACGAGCAGCGGGACGTGGTAATGAGCGTCGACGTCTTCGATGTTGAAGACCAGCGGCACGGTCGCCAGGAACCGTCCAGCGTCGGGGTGCTTCCGCGAGGTGAAGTAATCG
This sequence comes from Planctomycetota bacterium, assembly GCA_038749105.1. GTDB lineage: Bacteria > Planctomycetota > Phycisphaerae > Phycisphaerales > Phycisphaeraceae > JBCCOW01. Next base: position 245 of record JBCDIM010000067.1, on the reverse strand, counting down.
GCCACGCCGAAGGTGAGCTGGTAAAGGCCGGCTTGAAATGCTTCGCCCTGCAACGCCGGACCGTCGAGGCGGCCGTCGGCGTTGGTGGTGAAAGTGGCGAGCTGCTGCGCGGTGTCGCCGTTCAGCCGAGCCAGCGTGATGTCCATACCCCCAGCGGGGCAGCCGTGGGCGGTATCGAGGACGTGAGTAGTGAGCTTGCCGGCGGGCATGGTGCGGGATGTTGGCGGGTTGGGTGGGTGGGTGGG
>JBCDIM010000066.1:0-18482 GCA_038749105.1 Planctomycetota bacterium | reverse complement strand
TTTGCGGAGCCGATGCGGAAGCCGAAGGGGTACGACAAGGACCGGGTGGTGCACGGGGTGGAGCTGGACGCGCTGGGGGCGGCGAAGCGGTATTGCCTGACGGAGCTGAAGGACGGCCGGCGGGAGTTCGTGAAGTGGATCGGAGCGGAGAGCATCCGGCAACACGGGTTCTTTGACCGGTACGGCCAAGTCCGCGGCGTGTCGCCGCTGGCCCCGGCGTTGAACCCGTTCCGGGACATGATGGAGGCCCAGGTCTACGCGCTGGCGTTGATGAAGCTGGAGCAGCTGCTGGGGGTGAAGATCATGCGGTCGGCGGACGATCCGCTGGACGGCGTGACGCCGGCGGAGTCGGGCGACGGCGAAGTTTCTGGGGGTGATTCCGGGGGGGCTTCCGGGGCGGATGAGGGGTATGCGTTTGACTTCACGAAGGGGCCGGCGGTCTTCGATCTGGAGCCGGGCGATGACGTTCAGATGCTGACGGGCGTGAGCCCGCACACGAACTTCCAGGCGTTTCTGGAGGCGATGACGATGGCGGCGCTGAAGGCGTTGGACCTCGACTTCTGCCTCTATGACTCCAGCCACACGAACTACAGCGGCAGCCGGCAGGCGGGGACGACCTACGACCTGACGAGCCGGGTGCGTCGGGAGGAGCTGGCGTCGCTGCGAGAGTGGATCACCGAGCGGCAGCTGGCGGTTTGGGTGCCGCAGTGGGTGGAGTCCGGGGCGCTTCAGATGCCGGAGGGCATGACGGTCGAGGGGATCACGTTCGAGTGGCGGTCGGTGCGTCCGGGCTGGATCGATCGGCTGAAGGAGCTGAAGACCGAGAAGGGTGCGGTGGATGGCCTGATGACCAGCAAGAAGCGGGCGTCGATGCGTCTGTTCGGGGAAGACTACGACGAGGTCTTCGAGGAGATCGTCCAGGAGCGGCAGCGAGAGAAAGAGGCGGGCTTGGAACCAGTCGTTTCGGCGGCCGTTGACGTCGAGCTTGACCGTGACGACGAGCAGGACGACGACATGCCGCAGCGACGGGGCGGAGCGGGAGAGAACGAGGAGGGTGGTGATGCCTGACGTGCTGACGATCCCTGAAGAGGCGCGGCGGTTCGCCCGGCTTACGGACTACTTCGGGCCCTGGGCGATCCACACGCCCGTCGGCGTCGGTCTGTTCGAGAAGACCCGGGGGATGGACTTGCAGGCCCACGTCGCGGAGCGGCGGCAGGCCCCGGCGTTGCAGACGCAGCATGTGCGGGCGATGGATGGTACCGGGCAGGGTGTTGGCGGCGGGGTTCAGCTGATCCGGCTGGACGGCGTGCTGATGAAGCATGTGAACAGTCTGGACGACGGGACCTCGACGGTGCAGGCCCGGACCGAGATCCGGCGTGCGGCGGCGGACCCGTTTGTGGACGGGATCATGCTGGTGATCGATAGCCCCGGCGGGACGTGTTCGGGGACGGCGGACCTGGCGATGGACGTGGCGGCGGCGGCGGCGGTCAAGCCGGTGCATGTGCATGTGGAGGACCTGTGTGCGTCGGCGGGGTACTGGGTGGCGAGCCAGGCGGACCGGATCAGTGCGAACAACGGGACGGCGTGGATCGGCTCGATCGGGACCTATCTCGGTCTCTACGACTTCAGCGGGTTGGCGGCGAAGGAGGGCGTGGAGGCGGTGCTGTTCAGCACGGGGCCGCTGAAGGGCGCGGGCTTCCCCGGGGCGAAGATCACCGACGCCCAGCGTGAACACTTCCAGGAACGGGTGGACGGGTTGCAGCAGGAGTTTTCGGCGGCGGTGGCGGCGGGCCGCGGCCTGCCCGTTGACCGGGTGACGCCTGGCGTAGACGGGACGCTGGCGACGGGTGGGGTGTGGGGGGCGAACGAAGCGATGGAGCTGGGGCTGGTCGACGCGGTCGAGGACTTCGACACGGCGATGGCGGCTCTGCTGGCCGACGTGCGTGAGCGTCGGGATGGCGGCGGTTCCGGGGGAGATTCCGGGGGCGGTGCCGGCCGGGGTGGCCGGGCTGCTGATGAGAACACCACGAGGAGCGATGCGATGGACAAAGACGACGCCAAGAAGGACAACACACAGACCGCGGCCCAGGCCTCCGAGCCTTTCCCCGGTCAGGCCCAGGACGATCAACAGCCCGCGGCCGACACCTCCGCCGGCGCCGACGCCGAGCAGGTCGCAACATCCGGCTCCAAGCCGGAGGCCAGCGACGACGCCGGGAAGGGCGACACCCCGGCCGAGCGGCCTTCGGTGAAGGAGCAAGCCCAGCCGTTCCTCTCAGAGTTCGGCGACGACCAGGGGGCGAAGTACTTCGCCCAGGGCCTGTCAATCGACGAGGCGCGGCAGGCGGAAAACAAGCGGCTCAAGGCCGAGCTGGACAAAGCGAAAGCGGCGCAGCCGGCCGGCGGTGCGTCGGCGTCGGAGGCGGTGCCGTTCAAGCCGGACGGCGAGCAGACCAAGGGCCGGTCGGCCCACGACTACGCCACGCGGAAGCGGGCGGCCTGAATGCGATAGCCGGCCCCGCGCGGTGCGGGACGGGCGACGGACCCTGAGACAGAACACCCCGAAGGCGGAGAACACACCATGCCCCCCAGTTTTACGAATCTCTCGGACGCCCTACAGCTGGGCGACGGCAACATCGACGACATCCGCGTCGATGATCTTCTGCTCGACGCCCCCTTCCTGGCTGCGCTGCCGGTGAAAGAGTCGAGCTTCGACACCCAGCACGAGTACCTGAAGCGGACCGGGGCCCCCGGCGTCGGCTTCCGGGCGCTCGATACTGGCCTGGACAACACCAAGGCCACGCGGACCAAAGTCACGGTGCTGCTGAAGTTCCTCGACGCCGGGTTCACGATGGACAAGGCGTTGTACATGACCCAGAACGGCCCGGCCCTCTGGCGTGAGGAGGCGGTGGACCACCTCCAGAGTGCTCTGGCCACCGCCGAGCAGCAGCTGATCTACGGCACCGGTGCTGAGTCCGACGGCTTCAACGGCCTAGCCAATATCGATCTCATCGATCACATCGACGACAGCAACGTCATCGATGCTGGCGGCTCGGGCGACCACCTCACCTCGGTTTTCCTGGTGCGGGCCTTGCCGACCGACGTGTCGATCGTGGCCCCCGACGGCCAGGTCAACATGGAGATCGGCGAGCCGATCGAGACCATCCGCGAGACCGACGACGGCATCTACGACGTGGTCCGCACGCCGATCAACGGCTGGATGGCGTTGCAGCCTGGCGGTGCATACAGCGTCTGGCGGATCGCCAACGTCGATACCACCGAAGGCTCTGACCACGGCCTGACCGACGATCTGTTCTCGCGGATCCGGGCCAAGGCCAAGACCCGCGTCCCGACGCTGGCGTTGACCAGCTTCGAGGGCCAGGCCTCGCTCCAGCAGAGCCGCACCGCCACGAATCCGACCGGGGCTCCGGCCCCGATGCCGACCGAGTCGCACGGCATCCCGCTGTTGCCCTCGCCCCATGTGTCGGCGGCCGAGACGGCGCTGGTTGCCGCTTGATAGCCCCCCCCGACGCCCCTGGGTTGCCACCTCCGCGGCCCGGGGGCTTTTAGCCCCACCCTCCCGCCTGCCCCTGACCGGGGCGGGTGGGTTTAGGAGATCGATGTGTCCGCTGTCCGTGACGCCATCCAAGCCGCTCATGCCGTCACCCGTGGTCTCACGGGCGAGGTGATGACGTACTGGATCGGTGGGCAGGCCGACGGCGAGGCGGTCGTGATGACGCTGGTCCCGGGGTCCAGCGAGCACAACGCAATCGACACGTTCAACGGCGGGAGCGTGACCACGCGGAGCAAAGACTTCATCGCCCAGCGGGCGGACCTGCTCAACGGCTTGGGGGCGGCGTTCCAGCCGCAGCTCGGCGACGAGATCACGCACACGGCTGACGGGGTGACGAAGACCTACGCCGTGCTCCAGCCCGAAGGGGCCACGGCGTGCTGGCGGTTCGCCGATCACCACAAGCTGCGGGTCCGCGTCTTCACGCGATTCGTGGGGGAGGTGGCGTCGTGATTACCGCGGTTATCGGTGGAAGTGACGCGACGTCCCTGGTGCTACCGGTGACGACCGCGGTCGGCCTGCTGGTGTGGATCGTCACGTCGGTGTGGGCGGCGGCGATGGCCTGGTCTCGCATCCAGCGGCGGCTGGACGACGCGGAGCGGGAGCGGAAAGCGATGCGTCGGCAGCTCGAAGGCCTGGACCGGCGGAAGCGACCACGGGCCGGCGAGGGGGTGTGGCCGTGAGCGTGAGGGGCCGACAACTCGCCGCGGCGGTGGCCGCGTTGCTCAACACCGAAACCTGGCCGGTGGCGTTCACAGCGTTTGAGACGCCGCTGCCGCAGGCCCAGCTGCACGAGCTGACCGAGTTGCGGGTGACCACGACCGCCGGCCCTTGCGTGATGGATCGGGCGACACGCGACTCGGTCGATCGTGAATTGCTGGTCCAGGTCGGCTTGCAGCAGAAGGTGACGCCGACCGACACCGACACAATCGGGCAGCTGAACGATTTGACAGAGGCCATCGCCGAGTTCCTGGCGTTGACCCGCCTGGAGGACCCGGAGGCGTCCGTCGTGGGCCTGGGGTCGGTGCCGAACGCCGATCCGATGGACCTGCGGAAGCGGGGCCTTTACACGGCCAGTATCGAGCCGGTCTACGAACTGCTGAGCTTCTAACCACGAGGAGAGAGAGATGCCAACCACCACCTACGCCCTGGGCCAAGACGCCGACCTGTATCTGGCGGACGCGGTGTTTACCGCTGCCGATGCCGCCGCCGTTGGTGCGGCCAACCTGAACGTCATGGGCAACATCCGTGACTGCAACATGAACCTCCAGACGGCCGAGAGCGACGTGAGCTCGCGGGACAACAACGGCTGGGAGGCCACCGCCGCCACCCAGAAGAGCGGGACGGTCGAGTTTGACGCGATCTGGCGCAAGGGCGATCCCCGCTTCACCCAAGTCAAAGACGCGTGGCTCACCGCCGGCGAGATCGGTGCGGTCTGCATGGTCGATGGCGACAAGGACACCGAAGGCAATCAGGGGCTGGCGGGGAACTTCAGCGTGACCAACTTCAGCATCGATCAGCAGCTGCGGGAGGCGGTGAAGGTCAGCGTGACGCTCAAGCCTTCGTCTCAGACGCAGTGGTACACCGTCCCGTCGTCCTGAATCTGACCCTGGATCGATCCCGTGCCCGTGCTGTTTCGGGCGGGCGCGGGTTTTCACTTTTGGAGGTAACGCGATGAAGCAGTTCGAGGATACGACCGGCCGCGTGTGGCGGATGTCGGTGACGGTGAACACGATCAAGCGGGTCCGCGACCTGGTCGGCATCGACCTGGCCGAGGCCGACGAGGCCGTGTTCACGCGGGTCCTGGGCGATCCGTTGGAGCTGGTGAATCTGCTGTTCGTGCTGTGCCAGCCCCAGGCCGCCGAGGACGGCGTCACGGACGAGCAGTTCGGTGAGTCGATGAGCGGCGAGACGATCGACGCGGCGGTCGATGCCTTCCTCGAGGAGCTGGTCGGTTTTTTCCCGCAGCCCCGCCGGGGGCTGATGGCGAAGGCCTTGAAGCGGAGCCAGGAGCTGATCGAGAAGGGGACGGGGCTGATCGATGCACGGATGCAGGACCCGCGGATCGAGGAGCGGATGAGCCAGGAGATGGACAAGGCCTGGGACGACGAGCTGGCAGCGCTTGGCAGCTGATCTACCGGACCGCGGGCTGTTTGGGCCTCGACCCCGGGCCGTTGACGCTCCGTGAGCTGCTGCTGATGGATCGGGCTCGCAGCGAGGACGCTTGGTTACACACCGCGAACGTGATGGCCCTGATCCACAACCGCACGCTCGGGCCGAAAGAGCAGGGCAAGACCGCCACCGACTTCGACCCCTTCAAGCGTCAACCGGATCGCAAGGTGGTCAAGTTCACCAAGGAGAGCATCGGCGACCTGAAGCTCTTCTTCACCGGAAGCCGAGACTGATGCTGCCCACGATGGACTTCAAAGCGTTCTTCGACAGCCGGAAGCTCAACCGAGCGTTCCGGCGGGCGAAGGTCTCACGCCTGCGGAAGGCGGGGTCGTATGTCTGGCGGACCGCCAGGAGTTCCATACGCCGGCGTAAGTCGTCGAGTAAGCCGGGCAGCGCTCCGAGCAGCCAGATCGGTCGGCTCAAGCGGCTGATCTTCTTTGGGATCGAGGACGAGGACAGCGTGGTGATTGGGCCGCGGCTGTACCGCCGCCAGTCGCCGACCGCCCCGAACCTGTTGGAGTTCGGCGGCACGGTCCGCCGGCGGAAAACAGATCGGCGAACCGGCAAGACGCGGACGGTGCGTGAGAAATACGCCGCCCGGCCGTTTATGCGGCCGGCGCTGGAGGCCGAGGCTCCGAACTTTCCGGACCTGTTTGCGGGCAGCGTGACGGGGGGCGTGTGAGTCATGCCCAGCGCACGAGACATCAAGGCGGGCGAAGCCTACGTTCGGATGAGTGTGCGGGATCAGACCGCGCGTGGCCTCAGGCGGGTCAGGCGTCGTCTCCAGGCCTTCGGCAATCAGATCGGGACGATCGGGCGACAGCTGGCCGTGGTGGGGACCGTGGCGGCGGCACCGCTGGCGTTGTCGGTGCGGCAGTTCGCCCGGACCGGTGACGAGCTGGACAAAACCAGCGCCCGCACCGGTGTCGCGGTTGAATCACTCTCGGAACTGGGGTTCGCGGCCGAGCAGACCGGCTCGGATATCGCCACGCTGGAGAAGGGCTTTTTCGGCCTGTCGCGTTCGATCTTCGACGCGTCGCGGGGCTCGGCCGAGGCGGTGGATGCCCTGGACCGCTTGGGCTTGACCTACCAGCGTTTGGAGGGGCTGTCGCCGGAAGAGCAGTTCAACCTGATCGCCGATGGGCTGGCCGGGGTGGAGGATGCTTCGGAGCGGGGTGCGATTGCGCAGAAGCTGCTGGGCCGATCGGGGCGTCAGCTGCTGCCCTTGCTGCAGCTGGGTGCGGAGGGCATCGCCAATCTCCGGGCGGAAGCGGCCGCGTTGGGGCTGACCATCACGACCCAGACGGCTCGGGACGCGGCCCGGTTTACGGACCGCCTCAACATCCTCAGCCGTGTGCTGCGGGTGGTGGGGGTCAATGTGGGGGCGTCGCTGGCCGAGCCGCTGGAGCGGGTCGGTGGGGCGTTCCTGGGCTCGCTTCGGGCGATGAATGAGTGGGTCCAGGCCAACGCACGGACGGTGCAGATCGTCACGCTGGGGGTGGTGGCCACGATCGGGCTGGGGGGGGCGTTGATTGGGCTGGGGCTTGCGTTGAAGGTGGCGGCGGTGGCGGTGAGCGGGTTGGGTGCGGTGCTGGGCGGGGTGCTGGGGCTGCTGGCGGTGGGCAAGGCGGCGGTGCTGGCGATGGTGAGCCCGCTGGGCCTGTTGATCGGTCTGGTCGGCGGGCTGGCGGCTTACCTGGTGTTCACGAGCAACACGGGCCGCCGGGCGTTGGCGGTCTTGGGTGAAGGGTTCGGCGAGCTGTGGCAGGCCGCGAAACAAGCGTTCGACGCGATCAGGGTCGCGCTCGCCGGCGGCGAATTCCGGGCGGCGGCGGAAGTGATGTGGGCGGGGATTCGGGTGGTGTGGTTGCAGGGAACATCGGGGCTGCGGTCGGCGTGGATGGACCTCCAGCGGCAGCTGACGCTGGCGACGATCGACACGTTCTACGGGGTGCAGCTCGCCGTCACCGAGGCGATGGCCAACGTGCGGAGTATCTGGGCCCGGTCGGTCGGGTTCATGCGGGAGGCGTGGGCGGGGCTGTCGCTGGGCGTGCGGTCGGGGCTGCGATCGGCCCAGCAAGCGGTGACGGAGTTGTTCATTCAAGCCCAGGGCTTGGTCGACAAGTCGCTGGACGTCGAGGCGGCGATCGCCATCAGCCGGAAGAACGAGTCGGCGGACCAACGGAAGCTCGAGGAGGAGACGGCCGCGGCGGTGCAGGCCAGCCAACGCCAGGAGCGCGAGGACCTGGGCCGCATTGAAGCGGACCGGGTGTCGTCCGAGGAGCGGGTGGCCCGAGAGCTTGCAGCGGCGCGGCAGGCGGCGACGGCCGAGGCGGACGCGGCGATCGGCCGGGCCGAGGACGAGCTGACCCAGGCCGAGGCCCGGTACCGGGAAGCGCTGGCCGTGGCCCAGGCCGCGGGAGCGGGCGGATCGGGCGGTTTGTCGTTCCCGGACGTGGCGGACGTCCCGGAGGGGCCGGATATCGACTCGATCCTGGACCGGATCACGGCGGGGCTGTCGGGGGCGGTGCAGCAGCAGCAGAACCGGGGGAGCTTCTTCGCGTCGGCGGCCCGGTCGTTCGGGGCGAGCAACTACGAGCGGCGGACGGCGAAGGGCGTAGAGGAGGTGGCCGAGAACACCGAACGTCAGGCCCGGGCCCTTGAACGTCTGGGGGTGGTGTGATGGCGATCACGATGACCGAGGCGTACCAGAGCCGATCGGTGAGCGGTGACTCGGGGGTGCGGACGTACATCATCCGAGGGACCACGAGCGACACGGCGGCTTATGGCCAGCTGGTCGGCGGGGCTCCGTCCAGCATGGTGCTGACGACGGGCACGGTGTTAACGCTCAACCGGAAACAGAGCTCGGTCCGCGAGCTGGCCGGCGACACGGCCGATGCGGACACCGGCATCTGGCGGGGCCGGGCGGTCTACAGCCGGCCGGAGGTGGCGGAGGAGACCGAGGCGGGGAACCTGTCTCGGAAGTCGTTCGACATCGCCCTGGAAACCATCCGGGTCTACAACAGCCGGCAGACGGTGAACTCCTACGCGGCCAGCGGGACGCCGGCGGACTTCGGCGGGCTGATCAACGTCACCAAGCAGGGCGAGCAGCTGGCGGCGGGCGGGGTGGACATCCCGCACGGCGTGTTCACCTGGGAGGAGGAGCACATCTTCTCGGCCGCGAGCGTGACCAACAGCTACATCAACGGGCTCATCAACCTGGTCGACGACACGCCGGTCAACAACGACACCTTCCGCGACGCCCCGGCCGGGAGTGTGCGGTACCTGGGTACGTCAGGCACGACGCGGGACGACGGCGACTGGGCGTTGACGTTCCGGTTCGCGGGGTCGAAGAACGTGACCGGGTTGGAGGTCGGCGACATCACGGGCATCACCAAGGACGGGTGGGACTACCTCTGGACGTTCAACGAGGAGACGGTGGACCCCAACGGGCTGCTCATCGTGAAGCCGAAATTCGCCTACGTCGAGCGCGTGCATAAGCGCGGGGATTTTTCGGTGTTTGGGATCTAACCGTGCTGCCGAAGATCCCGCCCAACGCGCCGCCTAGCCTGATTAAGGCCTCGACCTACAACGCGATCGCCCAGGCGTTGAACAACCAGCCGCCGGTCGATCTGGGCGGGGGCCCGCAGGCGGGCGGGGGCCGCATGATCCGGGTGCGGAACGATTCGGGGGCTGATATCGCACAGTTCGGAGTCCTGGGCGTGGGTGGCGTGGCCATCGACCCGACAAGCAACGCGGAGGCGTTCCGGCACGGGCCGGTGGTGCTGAGCGGGGTGGTCCCGGTCTTGCCGGAGCACGCGGGGCGGTTCGTGGTGGTGCAGGAGCCGGTGGTGAGTGGCGGGATCGGGCGGGCGGTGGTGTCGGGGGTGACGCGGGTGATGGTCAAGGCGGAGGACTCGGCCGTCGCGGTCGATGTCGTCGATGCGGAAACCACCTACCTCGCCGAGTCGGCGGGTGGGGTCGGCCGAGTGCTGTGGCTGGAGCCGCCGTCGGGCGGTGGTGCCGGCGACCCGGAGACAGCACGTTGGGCGTTGGTGGCGTTGGGGGGTGTGGGTGGGGACGGGACGCGGGACTTCCGCATCGCCGGCCACACCGCGATCGGCACCGGGACGAACCGTTGGGCCTACGACCTGGTCGAGGTCCAGCCGGAGCGGGCTGGCCGGTACAAGGACGTGACCGACGGGCTCGAGGTCACGGCGTACAACCGGATCGAGGCGGGGAATGACGGGGTTGGCGTTGAGGGCGACGGGACCAACCGCGACGACCTGCCGCCGTTCATGGAGGTCCTGCCGATCGGGATCGGGGCGGTGGTTCGGGGCTGGCCGGTCATCAACTGCGACGGCGATCCCGAGTGGCACTTCGAGGTGCCGAACAACCCGGGGGGGAGCTGCCAGTGAGTTGGCCGTGCCAGGACGGTTGCTGTCGGTGGGTCGAGGCGTTCCCGTGTGTGGCCGAGGCGGACCTGGAGCGGGTGTTCGTCGATGGGGACGCGGCGGATTTCCCGGCGTCGGGGTCGGTGTGGTTCCGGTACGGGTCGCGGGTGCTGCCGGACGACTCGTTCGAGCCGCGGTGCATGCGGCTGGACGCGGCCGGGCGGCGGGTGGCGTTGCCGCGGGGGGCTCGGGCGTTGCTGAACCTGCCCTCGGAGACGTTCGCCTCTTGCACCGCGTGTGCCGAGGTGCCGGAGCAGGAGCCGGGGGCGGGCGGGGGTGGCGATCCGAATGGGGTCATCACGATCTACCCGCCGCGGGTGCCGGGGCCGGGGCAATACCGACAGGCGTCGCTCTGCCCAGGCCAGCAGGACACCGCGAACGCCCCGGATGTCTGGGTGGAGACGCGGGCGGTGCCGGCGGATGGCGACGATGTGTATAGCTTCGAGTTCGGGAACTACTGCTACTCGATCGACGCCGGCGAGCTGACCGACCAGGCCGATCTTCCGGCGGGGGCGGAGGTCGCGGCGCCGGCGTCGGCGAACCGGATTGATGGGTGCGGGACATGTCGGAACGGCTACGCGATGACGCTGTGTCCCGGCGAGGTCCCGTGGACGGGGCCGACGCCGTATGTGCGGGCCGAGGTCGCCGACACGCTGCTCGGGGGGGCGGTGACATCGCTCTACATGCGGTGGCGGCAGCGGTGCTGGTCGATCAGCTCGGCCGACGCGATCGCCAAGGTGCCGCCCGATGCGGTGATCGTGTTCCCGGTTGATGCGTTCCTCAGCTGCGGTGACTGCGTGTGTGGCGACGGGCCGACCGGGTTGCCGGTGGGCCACCTGCTGACCTGGTGCGGGTCGTCGAGCGGGGGCGAGGTCGGGTCGACGCCGGATTTGCCGCAGCCGGTGGTGGTGCCGCTGGACGAACTCGACGGCTACGACCTTTCCGAGTTCCACACGTTCACGCTGCGTGGGTCGGAAGGGTGCTGGCTGCACGACCCGAACCGGCCGCGGGTGCGGGCGTCGCTGGGCGGGACGATCGCGCAGCCGGTGAGCCGGTACCCGACGTGTGCGCCTTGCCTGGACGCGCAGGACGGGCCGGCCGACACGCCGGACGATCCCGACGGGCCGGGCGGGACCGGGCCGGGCGGGAGCCTGCCCCCGGGGAGTACACCGGGGTGTGTTGATCAGACGCAGGACGGGTGTTGGCTGTATCAGCTGTGGGACTGCTGTTCGCGCGAGTGGCTGAACAAGTGGGTGGTTTATCCGTCGCTGCATTCGATCGCTGGCGGCGAGGTTGATGGGCAGTGCGTCGCGGTGGGCTTCCGGCGACGGAAGACGCTGCCGGCGGGCGGTGAGGTCTTGTCGCTGAACAACCCGGTCGAGGACGGCGTGGGCACGCCGTGCGTACGGGTGGAGCTGGTTGGTGGGTGCGAGTGCACGCCGGCTGAACCGTGCACGGCGTGCAACACCAATGCCCCCTCCGCGGCGAATATCGCAGGCTTGACCCAGGCATCGACGAGTGGTCTCTGCTCGGATGATGACTGCGCGTCTCGCAACGGCGCGATCGCCTTCGACGCCTTCACCGAGACGGCGGATTACTGCCAGTGGAGTTGGTCGGTCGGCAATAGTCCAGACAGCCGGACCTTTTTTGTGCGGCTGGCGAAGCGCTCGCATGCGTTCGGACCTTACGGTGGCTTCTTGACGCTCGAAGAGGGCGAGTGGGGTGTCGGCTTGTATCTGCCGGATGAAACCAGCCGGTCCGCGGGCGTCATCTGGGAAGAGAAGACAACTGGGTTCGCGTGTGACGGGACCACGGGCAAGATCTCAGGCACACACAGTTTCGGAAATGCAACCGCCAATGAGTTCGGCTGCTGTGGTGGGTCGCCAACGGTCACGGTGGACCCATGAACCACACGCTCCCTCAGCTGTTGCCGCACTGCGGGATGCCCGCGGGCCAGTTCTGCGGGTCGTGCCGCGACCGCGAAGGCGGGCGTGTGTTCCGGCGTGGCGCGTTGGACCGCCACGGGATGCATGAGGTCGGCAGCGATTTCGTCTGCCCGCTCGGCAAGCCGTGGGGTGACGACCGTCCGGCCCAGCCGGTTCCGCCGCGTGATCCCTGGTACAAGCCGGGGAGCGTGCTCAAGGTCGCGATCCGGCTCGTGACGGGCGATGAGCCCTCGGCGGGCTGCGGCTGCGACGGCCGGGCTCGGCAGATGAACGCCTGGGGCTGGTGGGGCTCTTGGCGGCGGCGGCAGACGATCGCGGGTTGGCTCGTCGAGGAAGCCCGGACGCGCGGGCACGAGCTTGACCAGGCCGGGGCCTTGCCGATGCTGGTGGCGGCGTGGCGGGAAGTGCGGTCGCGGCGGAGGCGTTAGCCGTCGCCGGGATCGGCGGGCGGTTGTTCGTTGTGGTCCTTGTCGGGGACCATCCGCCAGTTCACATCGATATGCAGGGTCAGGGGTTCGGCGGTGAGCTTGACCGAGCGAACGTAGCACTGAAACCGGAAGTGCCGGCCCTCTTCGACCATGTCCTTGATCTTGCCCGCGTTGCGGCCGCCTCCGACGTAGGTGAATGGTGCACCGGCCCCGTTTGGTGTGGTCATCGTCAAGCGGCGGTAGAGCTTGCCCTGAACGACCTCGTCGGTCTTGAAGGTAATCCAGTACATCACGGCATCGACCTTGCGCTCGAAGTCGATCTTGGCATCGCCTTGTTTCTCGGAGCGGAACGACTCGATCGTGCCGTCGGTCCGGTAGTGGTGGTTATAGAACTCGTGGGTCAGTAGCTCGCTCACGCGCTGAAGGGTCGCCGGGTCGCCGTCACGGACGCCGTCGCGTTCGGCCTTGGGGATGGCCTGCATCAGGGCCTTGGTGGACTTGAGGCGTGGGTGGTCGCGGTGGGGCTCGGCGGTCGCGGTGGACGCGATGAGGGCGACGGCCAGGGCGAGGGCGGCGTGGCGGGCGAGGGCTTGCATGGGGGTCTCCCGGGAAGGTGGTGGAGCGTTGAGGATACGGGCGGCAGGCCCGATCGGGAAGCGCCGACCATGACGTTCAGCTTTCTACGCTGAACGTCATGGTCCAGAGATAGACGTTCAGCGTCCGAATCGCCAGGTCATCACTTCCTTGAGGTAGTGGTTCACGACGACCGTCATATCAGCGTTGGCGAAGTAGTGATCCTTGACGAATCCGCCAGAGGGCGAAGAAACGACTGACGACCCGAGGCGGCGCTCCATTTCACCGGCATTCCAGGCAACGCCGGCGTAGAGGTTTTCCATGACCCATTTCTGGAGCCGGTGATGCCGCTTAACAGAAGCGATCGAACGCCCAGTCATCTTGAGCACGATTTCATCACTGCCGTGGACTTCATGGGTGATCTGCCGAGCGTCCGGGTTGCCATTCTTCGCCCCCCAGGGTGGATAGAACGAAACCTCGGCGATGTAGTCGCCGTCCGGTAAGGGGTTGCTCTTTCGCTCGTTCATTGCGGTCGATACGGCGAAAGACGTGGTCGGTCCGGTGAGTGTGATCCTCTGGCTTCGCCCGATGTGGGTCTCTTGTGGTGCTTGGCCTTTGAGGTCGAGGCCGGCCATCACTTCGACGGGTGTCGGCATGTTGGTCGTGACGGTGAACCTGACGTCGCCAGTGCTCAGCGGCACAGCTTCGACCCTTATGGTGGGTGAGGCTGTGGGGTCTTGCGCTTTCGCCTGTCCGGCCGGCCGAGTGTCTGGGTTAGAGGCCGAGGGCTCACACCCCTGAGTCAGCAGCAGGACTATGGCGAGCGCGGTTGTTCGGTACGAGTTGTGGCATCCCGGCATGACCAGAGTCTACCCACCATTACCGTTCGGCTGAATCCCAGACTTCAGCAGCAGTGACGCGTGTCGGCATCAATCGGCCGTCAGCCGCAGCTGCCACGGGGTGGGGTCGTCGGTGCCGGTGGACGCCGGCGGGGTGGGCCGGGTGGGATCGGTCGGCCGGGGCCGGGTGGGGCCGCCGTCGAACAGCCGGGCCGCGGCGGCGACACGACGGTCAGGGACGTACTTCATGGTCGTGGACATGTGCCGGTGCCCGAGCTGGTTGCGGGCCGCTTCGGGGTCGCGGTCTACGGCCCAGGTAGCGAAGGTGTGGCGGAGCTGGTTGGGGGTGTAGTGGGGCAGGCCCGCGGCCTTGAGGTCGCGGCGCATGGCCTGCGCGAAGCAGCCGCGGGCGACCTCGTAGGACTCGGACCGCCAGGGGAAGAGGCGGGTCTTCGGGTCGAACTCCTGGTCGAAGGTGAAGACGCCCTGCGCCCCGTCGTGGGTGTTGGCCGCGACGGCTTCGTCGACAAGGGACTTCGCGTGCTCCGAGAGGACCACGACGCGGTCGATCCGCCGGTGCTCGTTCTTGTGGTGCGGCGGCCGGTAGAGCCAGAGCCCGCTGTCGGGGTCGCGGGTGACATCGACGGGGCGGAGGATGACCAGCTCCATCGGACGCATGCCCGCCCCGCGCATGAGCTCGATGGCGATCGCACGCAGCAAGGCACCGCGCCGCATGCGTCGCTGATAACGGCTGTTATCGGGGAGCGTCGCGGAGCGACGACGGAGGAAGGTGACGAGCTGGTCGATGACGTCGTCGGGCACGGGCGGGACCTCTTCGGACTCGACGGCCGCGGTCTGGCCGGGGGTGACCCGGTCGGTGTCGGTGAGCCGGTCGTAGACACTCCGATCGACCAGGTTGAGCTTGCGGGATGAGGCCCAGCGGTACATGCCCAGGACGTACTGGCGGTGCAGGTTCAGCTGGTCGAGCTTGAGGGGCTTGCCGCCGCGGCCGACGGGCCGGTTGCCGATGATGCGGAGGGCGTCCTCGAGGTCGGCGCAGGTGAGGTCGGCCGGCGGGAGCGTGGCCAGGTCGCGGCCGGCGGCGCAGTTGGCGGCGCGGCCGTCGTAGAGGGCATCGGGGGTGATGACGATGCCGAGTACTCGCTCGAGCTTGGGCTGGATGTTGGCGGCGTGCCGGGTGGGCTTGCCGTTCTTCCGGCACGTCTGCCGCTTGTGGCGGAGGTGCAGGGTGACGAGGGTGCGCAGGGTGAGCGGCGGGTCGGAAACGGACGGAACGTGCGAGGGGTCAGCTGGGGACATCGGTGGAACTCCCGGTGTCGCCTCCGTGCGTGGGGGGTGTGACCCGGCGTGGGGATGGCGGTAGGATCGCCTTCCGCTCGGGGAGCCTGAAAGCTCCGCGAGCCCCGGCCGGGGGTCGTGGGTCGCTTTGGTCCGGAGCTGCCAGGCTTGGACAGACCAGAGCGACGACAATCCCCTCCCCCGGCCGGAGCTCGGGAGAGGGTCTGACCACGGACGATCCGAAACGCACGGATAGCCCGAGGCCGGCGTTGTCGTCGCCGGTCCGAAGGTCAGGCCCTGCGTCGGTCGGTCCAGACCGTCGCGGGGCCGCTTTACGAACGGGGGGCGTGGAGCCTCCCCGGAAACAGGCCGCCGGAAGCGTGTCACATGCCGGGCGTGATGCAAGTGCGTCGTGCCGTGGTTGTGACACATTTCGAGCGGGTAAGAGTTTCAACTGAACTTGAAACCCGAAGCGAGTAGGGTTGGGCGTGATGAAGTTCGAGACGCCCAGGCACAAGCGCGACCCGCGGAAGTGGTGGAACCCGCCGCCGGGTGAGGGGGAGGAGGCGCGGAAGGCCCGGATCGTCGAGCGACGCCGGGCGGTGGCGATTGTGCGTCGGGCCGAGAAGGGCGTGAGCATGCGATCACAGTGGAGCGAGCGGTCGATCCGGCGGCTGCTGCGTCGGGTGGTGCAGGAGATCGCGGAGGGGGAGTAAGTCATTCCAGGCCCTCCGGGTAGAGGAGGTCGGTGGGGGCGACGTGGCCCTGAGACGGATATCGGATGAGGCCGAGGGAGGACAGGCGGGACACATTGTTGGCAAAGCTCGAGGAGCTGGGGGAGACGCCGGCCGCGGCGGCAAGGTCTTCGCGGGAGAGTTCGCCGCGGTCGATGACGGCCTGGAGGAGCCGGGCGTGGGCGGGCTTGAGGGCGGGGGAGCTGAGCCAGGCTCGGTGGTAGTCGGCGAGGGTAAGGGGGGCGTCGGGCGGGTTGGCCTGATGCTGGCCTTGATCGGTGAGTTGGAGCTTGCCCTGGTCGGGATAGGTCACGAGGTCGAGCGAGGAGAGTCGGGAGATGTTGTTGGCGTAGGAGCTGGACTTAGGCGAAACGCCAGCGGCGGCAGCGACGACGGAGCGGTCGGTCTGGTGGAGGCCGTGCGTGGCGAGCCAGGCGAGGGCGTCGAGGAGTTTCTGGTGGGCGGGCTTGAGGTCGGGGTGGGTGGTGGTGGAAGGTTTTGAGCGGTGTGGCGCGGGCGTTGGTTTCGGGCGAGTTGGTGGTGAGGTGGACCCACGGCCATCGGCCGTAGGCTTCTGGATGGAAGGTTGGGGGGCGTGACCGTTGAGGGTCTGTTCGATGATGCCGTCGAATGACGGGGCGTCCGTCATGTCGTGGAGGTAGCTCTGCTGGGCGTGAAACTGCTCGTGGATCGATTGCCAAGCGTCGTAGCTACATCCGATCTTCGCTTGCCACTGGTCGTCACGACGTCGGATTGTCGTCAGGACGAGCTCCTTCATCGCTTCGGGGTTGGCTGGCTCCGATGCTTGAGCGTTCAGTTGCTCGATTTGGTCGGCGAGATCGCCGATGTGTTTCTGGTCGGCCGTGTGCTCGCGCTTCAGCTTTGCCAGCTGGTCGCGGAGCTTCTTGGGGTCGTCCTGCTCGGCCTGCTCGATGACCTGGTCCCAGGTCTCGCGGATGGCGGAGAGGTCGAAGCGGTGGACGCTTGCCGCCTGGACGGGCTTGGAGCCGGGCTTGGGGGTCTTGGAGCTGTCGAAGGTGTCGGCCTTGGCGATGTTGACACGGTCGAAGACGTCGAGCCAGGCTGGGGACCAGACCCACGCTTCGGAGCGGGGCTCGCTGCCGCGGGGGATGGCGAGGGCAGCGAGGGATTGGAGGAACGACTTGACGCCAGCGGAGTCGATCGCGGCGTTGTCGTCGATCCAGCCTTGGATCGCCTTGCGGTCTTGGGGGCCGGTGAGTTGGTGGACGATGAGGAGTTCGACCTGGGTGAGGACGTCCTTGTTGACGGACGCGGGACGCTGGTCGATGAGGACGACGCCGATGCCGGAGGCTCGTCCCTGGCGGACGCAGGCCTCGACGGCTCCGATGAGGCGGGCCTGGTCGGGCTCGCGTTGCTGCTGCGGTATCGCCATGGAGGCCTCGTCGATGGCGAGGAGGCAGGGTGTGTCTTTGCGCGGGTCGCCCTTGCGGTGATAGAACCGTTCGAGGAAGTTGGCCGAGAAACGCCGGCGGGCGGCTTTGGAGAGGTGGCGGGTGGAGATGACGCAGGGCAGGCGTTCATCAACGAGGAGGTCGGCGAGCTGGGGGCCGTCGGCTTCGCGGAGGGGGAGGTCGGTGTGGGGCTTGCGGGGGTCGCCGATGAGCAGGACCTGGAGGCCGTTGCCTTTGCCATCGGCCGAAGCCTTGAGGCCCCACCAGACATCGAGCGGGTCAAGGACGATGGCCTGGTAGCCGGCGCGGACGACGCCCTCGACGATCCGCTTGCCGGTGTTGGTCTTGCCGGAGCCGCGGCGACCGAGGACGGCCGTGGCTTCGGTCAGGACTTCGAGCGGGAGCTTGAAGGGCTTGCCGGTAGTGGCGTGGTTGCCGAGCGTGATGGTCTTGGTGCGGGGCATAGCTGGCCTAGTTGTTGAGCGCGGCGTGCCTAGTTGCTAGGAGTTCGTGCAGTTGAGCAGCGGCCTTCTCGGCCATTCGAGCGATGGTCTTGGTCGCCCAGCGTCGGCCAGCGAAATGGCCGGTTGAGTGGACCGTATGGTCGCCGTGATGTGCGTAGTCCCAGCCCCACCAGAAGTGGGCCTCGGCTGGGAGAATGACGTCAAGCAAGCCGCGGTAGGTGATGCCGCCATGAACATCGAGTTCGATCTCTTCGTGGTCAATCCCTTGCAGGCGTGGGCTGTCCTTTTGCACGCCAACGTAGGCGCAGGGCGAGAACGGGCCACGCAAGACGAGGATGCGGACATCGCCAACCGTGCCGTCTGCGAGGACCGTGTTGGGCTCTTGCG
Organism: Planctomycetota bacterium; assembly: GCA_038749105.1. Taxonomy (GTDB): domain Bacteria; phylum Planctomycetota; class Phycisphaerae; order Phycisphaerales; family Phycisphaeraceae; genus JBCCOW01. The sequence goes on along the minus strand of JBCDIM010000066.1, from coordinate 185 downwards.
GGTAGGGGTTGGCATGGTGGATAGTGGTGGTCACGGCTTGGCTTTCTGGAGGGCTTTGGGGGCTTTGGCGTTGGCGGCTTGCGCGCGGGCGAGGAGGTCGTCGAGCTGGGCCTGGCGTTTGCCGGTGGGCGGGTCGAGCTTCCATTCCTTAGCCAGGTCGGCGAGCTGGGCGTTGGTGTGGAGGG